>NZ_JBIAVB010000004.1:0-531239 GCF_042893675.1 Streptomyces sp. NPDC001594
ATCTTACCTCTCAGGCCCGCCCCCCCCCTGGGCCCCGGCGCGCGTGGGAGTGGCTGGTTTTCGGCCCCCCCTTTCCCCCCCCCCCCCCCCCCGCTGGGGGGGGGGGGGGGGGGCGCGCCCCCCCCCCCCACCGGAAGGGGTGAAGACTCGTAACTTTCCCGTACGGTTCGCGTTCGAGCGCGGTAGGAAAGGCGTTACGCGTACACCTCCTGGCGGGCCGACCGGCGCCGGGCGGCGAGCCGCGGGTCCAGGACCGGCACGGCGTCCAGGAGCTGCCGGGTGTACGGGTGCGCGGGACGGCCGTACACCTCGTCCACCGGCCCCTCCTCCACGATCCGGCCGGCGCGCATGACGGCGACCCGGTCGCTGACCTGCCGGACCACCGCCAGGTCGTGGGCGATGAAGACCAGGGCGATGCCCAGTTCCCGCTGGATCTCCGCCAGCAGGGCGGTGACCTGGGCCTGGGTGGTGACGTCCAGGGCGGAGACGGGTTCGTCGCAGACGATCAGCCGGGGCCGGGGGGCCAGGGCGCGGGCGATGCCGACGCGCTGGCGCTGGCCGCCGCTGAACTCGTGCGGGTAGCGGTCGTAGTGGCCGGGCTCCAGGCCGACCCTGGTCAGGAGCTCCTCGACCCGTGCGCGGACGGCGGCCCCGTCGCGCTCCCCGGCCGCGCGCAGGGGGTCGGCGATGGACGCGCCGATGCTGCGGCGGGGGTTGAGGGAGGAGACCGGGTCCTGGAAGACCATCTGGGCGCCGGGGGCGATGCCGGTGGTGGGGGTGCCGGCGTGGCGGACCTCGCCGGAGGTGGGGGGCAGGAGGCCGACGAGGAGGCGGCCCAGGGTGCTCTTGCCGCTGCCGCTCTCGCCGACGATGCCGAGGGTTTCTCCCGGGTGCAGGGTGAGTGACACGTCCTCCACGGCCGTGAGCTTGCGCCTGCCGCGGCCGAACTCCTTGCGCAGGGCGGAGGCTTCGACCGTCGGGGCGTCCCCGCGGGCTCGGCCGGCAGGCCGGTCGTACGGTGCGTCGAGGCGCGGCACCGCCGACAGCAGGGCGCGGGTGTACGGCGCCGACGGGGCGGTGAGGACCTCCCCCACGGGGCCGCGTTCCACCACCCGTCCCTCCCGCATCACCAGCAGGGCGTCCACGCTTTCCGCCGCCACGCCCACGTCGTGCGTGACGAGGAGCAGGGCGAGGCCGTGTTCCTCGCGCAGGCCGTGGAGGAGGTCGAGGATCTGGGCCTGGACGGTGACGTCGAGGGCGGTGGTCGGTTCGTCGGCGATCAGGAGGCGGGGTTCGCAGGCCAGGGCCATCGCGATGAGGGCGCGCTGGCGCATGCCGCCGCTGAACTCGTGCGGGCGGGCGCGGGAGCGGCGGGCGGCGTCGGGGATGCCGACCCGGTCGAGGACCTCGACGGCGCGGGCCCGGGCGGCCCGGCGGGTCGTGGCGGTGTGGACGCGGTGGACCTCGGCGATCTGGTCGCCGATGGCGTGGTAGGGGTCCAGGGAGGTCAAGGGGTCCTGGAAGACCATGGCGGCCGTCCCGCCCCGCAGGGTGCGCAGGGCGGCCGGGGTGGCGGTGGCCACGTCGGTGCCGGCGACCCGGACGGTGCCGGTCAGGCGGGCGCCCGTGCCCCGGTGGAGGCCGAGGAGGGCGGCCGCCACCGTGGACTTGCCGCTGCCGGACTCGCCGACGATGCCCAGGGCCCGCCCGGGCTCCAGGGTGAAGGAGACCCCGTCGACGGCCCGTACGTACGCGCCGGCGGGCCCGACGGGGAAGTCGACGGTGAGGTCGGTGACGTCCACCAGGTGGTCGGTCATGTCAGGGTCACCCTTCGGTCGGCGAGGGCGTACAGGAGGTCGGCGACGGCGCCGGCGAGGACCACGGCGGTGCCGATGGCGAGGACGACGCCGACGACCACGGGCAGGTCCACGACCCGTACGCCGTCGATGAGGGTCTTGCCGAGGCCGGGGATGCCGAAGAGCGATTCGGTCAGCACCGCGCCGCCGATCATCGTGCCGAAGTCGACGGCGCTGAGGGCGATCACGGGGGCGACGGCCCCGCGCACCGCGTGCCGGGTGACGATCGTGCGCTCCCCCACCCCGTAGGCGCGGAAGGTGCGGATGTGGTCCTCGGCCAGGGTCTCCAGGGTGGAGCTGCGGGTGAGCCGGGCGTACTTGGCGCTCTCGAAGACGCCGAGGGTGGCCCACGGCAGCAGCAGGTTCCACGCCCACTGCTCGGGGTCCTCTCCGAAGGGCACGTACGTCGGGAAGGGCAGCCACTGGAGGTAGGCGCAGACGGCCATGAGCAGCAGCAGCCCGAGGATGAAGACGGGGGTGCCGGTGGCGGCCAGGGTCAGGACGGTGAGGACCCGTTCGGTGATCCCGCCCCGGCGGAGCGCCGAGAGGAGTCCGGTGCCGACGCCGACGACGAGCCAGATCACGAGGGCGCCCAGGGCGAGGGAGAAGGTGGCGGGCAGCCGGTCCAGCAGGAGTTCGGTGACCTGCCGGTCGTTCTGGTAGGAGAAGCCGAGGCAGGGCGCGTCGCAGTGCAGGACCAGTCCGGCGCCGCCGGAGTAGTCGCGGCCGGCCACCAGCCCCTGGAGGAAGTGCAGGTACTGGGTGACGACGGGGTCGTTCAGCCCGAGCTGCTCGCGGACCTGGGCGATCTGCTGCGGGTTGCAGCGTTCGCCGCAGGCCAGGCGGGCGGGGTCGCCGGGGGCGACGTAGAAGAGGGCGTAGACGAGGACGGACAGGGCCAGGAGGACGAGGAGGGCGCTGCCGAGGCGTCTGAGCGCGAAGGCGGTCATGCGGCGTTCTCCTTTCCGGTGCCGACCCGCAGGCGCGAGCCCTCGCGCGGGTCGAGGGCGGTGCGGATGCCGTCGCCGAGGACGGTGAAGGCCAGCACGGTGACGAAGAGCAGCCCGGCGGGGAGCAGGACGCAGGCGGGGTCGGCGCGGAACCAGGTCTGGGCGCCGGAGAGCATCTGCCCCCAGGACGGGGTGGGCGGTTTGACGCCGACACCGAGGAAGGAGAGGGAGGCCTCGACCACCATGTTGGTCGGGACCCTGAGGGCGGCCAGGGTGATGACGGGGGCGGCCAGCGAGGGCAGGAGCTCCCGGCGGGCGATCCGCAGCCGGCTGTTTCCGGCGAGCCGGGCGGCCTCCACGAAGTCCAGGCCCCGCAGCGAGAGGGTCTGGGCGCGGACCAGGCGGGCGGTGCCGCCCCAGTCGAGGATGCCGATGACGAGGACCAGCAGCAGCGGGCGCGGGAAGTCGGGCGGGACGACGGCGGTGAGCGCGATGGCCAGGACCAGCATGGGCAGGGCGATCATCACGTCGGTGGCCCCGCCGATGAGTCGTCCCAGCAGGGGGCTGCCGAGGGCCGCGGTGATCCCGGCGGTGACGCCGACGCACACCTGGACGACGGTGGCGCCGAGGGAGACGAGCAGGGAGACCTGCGCTCCGTACAGCAGGCGGGTGAACAGGTCGCGGCCGGTGCCGGGTTCGACGCCGAGCCAGTGGTCGGCGGAGATCCCGCCGAAGGAGCCGAGGGGGACGCCGCCGCGGGCCGAGTCCACGAGCTCGTCGTGGTAGGCGTTCGGGTCCTGGCCGGTGAGGTGGGCGAGCAGGGGTGCGGCGAGGGCGAGGAGGACGAGGAGGGCCAGGACGGCGGTGGCCGCGAGGGCGGACGGACGCCCGCGCAGCCACCGCCGGACCCGGCGGCCGGCGCCCTCGGCCGGGGCGGGGGCCCCGTTCGCGGATGCCGGCCGGTCGAGGAACGTGCTCACTTGACGGCGACCTGCGAGACGTCGAGGACACCGGTCCAGTCGCTGATGACGACGTTCTTGACGTCCTTGCCGACGAGCCGCTTGTAGACCGGGTGGAAGAGGGGGACGGCGAGGGCCTGCTCGCCGATCTTCTTGTCGAGGGCGCCCCAGCGCTTTCCGGCGGCGGCGAGGTCGGTGAGCTTGGCGATCTCGTCGATCTCGGCGTTCACGGCCGGGTCGTTGAGCTGGGCGTGGTTGTAGTTGGAGCCGTGGGTGACGATCTGGCGGCCGTCGTAGATCGGGGCGAGGAAGGGGCCGCCGGAGGGCCAGTCGGCGCCCCAGCGGGAGAGGAAGAAGCCGGGGGTGTTCCCGGCGTCCCAGCGGCGCTCGTTGAAGGCGTTGTTCTCCAGGCCTTCGAGCTTGACGGTGATGCCGGCGGCGGCGAGGGCCTGCTGGACGGCGGTGGCGATCTCGGGGCCGGTCTGGCGGTTCTGGGCGTTGGAGTGGGTGAGGGTGACGGTCAGGCCGTCGGGGAAGCCCGCCTCCTTCAGGAGCTCCTTGGCCTTGGCCGGGTTCCCGGTCTTGCCGGCCGGGAAGTGGTCGTAGGGCGTGTAGCCGAAGGCCTCGCGCTCGGGGAGGAAGGTGGTGGCCGGCTCGGCGAGGGCGGAACCGCCGGCGGCGTTGACCACGCTGGTGCGGTTGATCGCGTACGAGATGGCCTGGCGGACCTTCGGGTTGTCGAAGGGGGCGACCTTCGGGTTGAAGGCCAGGTAGTTGACGTAGCCGAAGTGGCCGGTGCCGACGCGGGAGGCGAGTTGCTTGTTGTCGCCGATCTGGGCGAGTTCGGCGGGGCCGAGGTTGGTGTCGGTGGTGACGGCGGCGGCGTCGGGGCCGGAGCTGGTGGTCAGCCGCTGGTTGATGACGGCGGCGTCGAGTCCGGAGCGGACGTCGATCCGGTCCGGGTAGGCCTTGCGCTCCTCGTCGGTCTTCGGGTCCCAGTGCTCGTTGCGCTCCAGGAGGAGGGTCTCTCCGTCGCCGGTGTTCTTGACGACCTTGTACGGGCCGGAGGAGACCGGGTGCTCCTCGTACTTGACGCCGGTGTCCTTGGCCTTGGGGACGGGGGCGAACTGGGTCTGGGTCGCGAGGAAGGGGAACTCGCCCTCGGGCTTGCGGAGTTTGAAGACGATGGTCCTGGCGTCGGGGACCACGATGGAGTCGAGGCCCTTTCCGCCGTCCTTGTAGGGGCCCTCGTAGGTCTCCCCGCCGACGAGCCAGTCGCGCAGGTAGGGGGCGCCGCCGGAGAGTTCGGCGGCGAAGGAGCGCTCGATGCCGTACTTGATGTCGGCGGTGGTGATCGGGCTGCCGTCCTCGTACGTGAGGCCGTCCTTGAGGGTGTACGTCCACTCGGTGGCGTCGGCGTTGGGCTTGCCGAGGTCGGTGGCGAGGTCGGGCACGACCTTGGCGCCGGCGGGGCCGTCCTCGCGGTTGCGGGTGGTGAGGGTGCGGAAGACCAGCGAGGGGATGTTGCCGCCGCCGGAGGTGTAGAGGCGGGCGGGGTCGAAGTCGTTCTGCGGTTCGTTGTTGAGGACGGTCAGGGTGCCGCCCTTCTGCGGGGCGCCGGCGGCACCGGGCTTGCCGGAGGACTCGCCGCCGGAGCCGCCCGCCGCGTCCTCGGGGCCGCAGGCGGCGGCGCCCCCGGCCAGTACGAGGCTGACGGCGAGCGCGGCGACGCGGCGCGATATGTGGGACTGACGGGCCATGACGGAAGGGACCTCTCGGCGTGAAGGGGTACGGAAGCCACGCGAGGGGCGACGACGGGTGATCACCGGCGGCCGGCGGGAGCCGGGGGCCGGGAAAAGGGGAAGCCGCGCCTGCGGGCAAGGGAGATGCCCGGGCGCGACGGAACCAGAAGGAGAAAAAGGGGGTCGCGGCGCTCAGGCTGGCGCTAGCGACAGAAGATGTCGGCCACGCTGTGCGCGGCCACACCGAGGAGCGCCAGCTCTATGGCGGCGCTCGCGGCGGAGGTGTGGCGGTGCGACATGCGGAGAACAATTACCGATCATCGAACGGCTGTCAACGCGCGTACCGGCCACTCCTCCGCCCGGTGCGGTCAATTCCCGGGATACACCCAGGGATTGGGAAGGCAATGGACGTTGTCGATGTCGAGGGATTTCGTCTGCTGCTGCATGATCGGCGCGAGGGAGCCCGCCTTGGTGCAGCTCACGTGCCCGTGCCCGAGGCGGTGGCCGACCTCGTGGTTGATGAGCATCTGCCGGTAGGCGAACATCTGGTCGACGCCGTAGGTCGGTGAGCCCTGTCCCCACCGGAACGCGTTGATCATCACGCGTTCGGTGCTGGCGGAGTCGCAGGAGACGTTGTCGATCGTGGTGTCCAGGTCGGACTTGGCGCACCACGCGCCGGTGGTGCCGGGACTGGCCAGGGTGATGACGAAGTCGGCCTTGCCCTCGGGCACCCGTTCGAAGGTCATGTCCCCGTCGTGGGCCCAGCTGCGCGGGTCGTTGAGGGTGCGCTGGACGGCTTCCGCGAAGAGCTGCGGGTCCATGGCCAGGCCCTGTTCGACGTCGACCCGGTAGCGCACGACCTTGCCCTTGCCGGGTGCCTTGGCGATGCCGGGGACGGTGTCGAAGGTGCCGGGGCCGGTGAGCTTGGCGTCGACGGGCAGCTGCTGCGCCATCTGCTGTTCGTACGTCGCGGGCTGCGCGGGCGGCGGGGAGGCCGGGGTGGGGCGGCCGTCGGAGCGGGAGGCGGCCTTGTCGCCGACGGCCCGCTGGGTGCCGTCGCCCCCGGCGGTGTGCGCGCCGGAGGCGACCGGGTCGCCCTCGGTGGTGACCTGGCCGGCGACGACCACGGCGAGCGCGGCGGTGACGGCCAGGGCGGCGACGCCGGTGTAGATGCGCGTTCGCGTGCCGCGGGGCTTCGGGGGGAGGCCGGCGTCGGGCGCCGGGGGCGTGCGGGGGCCGGGTACGCGGCGGTGCGAGCCGGTGGAGGTGACGGCGTCGGGTGCGGGGGCCGGGGGCTCCTCGGCGATCCGGGGGAGGCCGGCCGCGGGGGTCTCGGAGGCCGGGCCGCCGGTGTCCCGGGGCGCGGGCGCGGTGGGCGCCGCGGCGCGCGGGGTCCCGCGCCAGTCGCCGTACCGGCCGGCGGGGGCCGGGCCGGTCCCCCAGGCGCCGCCCTGTTCACGCTGCTCGGGGTGGCCGGAGGGGCGGGCGGCGGGCGGGGCGTGCCCCTGGTGGACGACGGTGGGCTCGGCGGCCCGCCGCCGCCCGCGCGGCTCCCCGTACCCGGCGGGCGCGTCCGGCGCGGGCCCGGAGGACCGGGGCTGCGGCTGGTGTCCGCGGGGAGCCGAGGGCTGCGGCGCGGGCTCCTGGGGCCGAGAGGGGCGCTGCTCGTGCGCCCGGCCGGACGGCCACGGCTCGTGCGGGCGGCCGGTCCGGGGCTCCGGCTCGTACCAGTCGGCCTGGTGGGGCTGCTCGTACGGGTGGGCCGGGTGGGGCTGCTGCTCGTACGGGTCGGCCGGGTACGGGTCGGCCGAGTGGGGCCGCGGCTCGTACGGGGCGGCCGGGTACGGGTCGGCGGCGTACGGCTCGGGTGCGTACAGGCCGTCCGGGCCGGTCTCGTACGGCGACGGCGCGGGTGCGGCCGCGGGGGTCTTGCGACTATGTCGTCCCACGTCTTCAGCCCTTGCCGTCTGCGGTATCTCGGTCGGTGTCCCCGGCGGCGGTGTCGCGCAGCAGCTCCCGGAAGGCGGCGGCCACCACCTCCGGGTACTCCATCATCGCCACGTGCCCGGCCTCGGGCAGGGTCAGCAGCCGCGAACCCCGGAAGGCCGCGGCGGCCTTGCGCGCCATACGGTACGAGACCAGTTGGTCCCGGCCACCGTAGACCAGCAGGGTCGGCGCGAGCACGCGCTGCGCCTGGCGCCACAGCCCGTGTTGCCCGCCGAGGGTGTAGGCGTCGACGATCCCGCGCGAGGAACGGCTCATCGCCTCCCAGAAGTACGGCAGGGCCATGCGCCGTTCCATCTCCTCCACGGCGTGGGCGAAGCCTTCCGGTGTCACCCGTGAGGGGTCTCCGTAACAGAGGTCCGTCACCCCACGGGTGCGCTGCTCGGCCGTCAGGTGCCGGGTGAGGCGCACGAAGAGGGCCGGCACGCCGGGCAGGGCGAGGAGGGCGGTGGGCACGGCCGAGCTCTGCACGCGCAGCTCGGGCAGGGCCGGCGAGACCAGCGTCAGGGTGCGCACGAGGTCGGGGCGGACGGCCGCGACGCGGGTGGAGACGGCGCCGCCGAGGGAGTTGCCGAACAGGTGCACCGGTCCGCGTCCGGCGGCGTCGAGGTGGCGGATGACGGCGCGGGCCAGGGCGGTGACCGAGTAGTCGCGGTCGGCGGGCGGCGGGGACCAGCCGAAGCCGGGCAGGTCGACCGCCTCGCCGTCGACGCCGTCGGCGAGCTGCTCCATGAGCGCGGACCAGTTCTGGGAGGAACCGCCGAGTCCGTGCACGAACAGCGCGGGCGGCAGCCCCTCCCGCTGCGGTGGCCGGAAACGTACGTTCATCTCCAGGCCCGGCAGCGCGACGGTGCGCAGCCCCTCCCCTTCGGCCACCCGGACGGCCCCCACCTGGGAGGTCGGCTCGGCGGTGGACCGTACGCCCGGCAGCTCGGTCGAAGACATGGGCCAATGTTACGAGACGATCACGCTCACCCCCGGGCGTTCCCTTGTGTTGGCGGTCACAAGACCGCCTGGCGGCGGGCTGCCGATCCTCCTAGGCTCGTAGGAGGACCAGCGAAGGAGGGGAGCGCAATGACTGTCGACCCTGGCGAACCGGACACCTTCCGGGGGCGGCTCGGGGAGCCGCTCGACACCGAGGCCCCGGAGGCGGACGCCGCGGAGCAGCTCACCGACATCCGTCCGGAGGAGGACGACCCGCTCACCGGCGGGGACCGGGGCGAGGCGCCGGAGGCGGACGCCGCGGAGCAGGCCCGGGTCGTGCCCCTGGACGAGGAGGACTACCGCTGACAGCATCTGCCAGGCGCTGACCAGCGGGTCAGGGGTGTGTCCGGGCCGTCCGTACCGCGAGAAAACCAGGCTTGAACCCACCAGATTCGGTTACCGAAAAGTACGATGGCGGCGCGGCGCAGAGCGCACTGTGTTCTTAGAGAAAGTGGGAGGCGGCGTGACAGCCATCGAGCAGACCGAGGCAGCGCGTCCGCGGGGTACGCGGCTGCCGCGCCGTGCCCGGCGCAACCAGTTGCTGGGCGCTGCCCAGGAGGTGTTCGTCGCGCAGGGCTACCACGCCGCGGCGATGGACGACATCGCGGAGCGGGCGGGCGTCAGCAAGCCGGTGCTGTACCAGCACTTCCCCGGCAAGCTCGACCTCTACCTGGCGCTGCTGGACCAGCACTGCGAGAACCTGCTGCAGGCGGTGCGCGGGGCGCTGGAGTCCACGAGCGACAACAAGCTGCGCGTGGCGGCGACCATGGACGCCTACTTCGCGTACGTGGAGGACGAGGGTGGCGCGTTCCGGCTGGTGTTCGAGTCGGACCTGACGAACGAACCGGCGGTGCGCGAGCGCGTCGACCGCGTGTCGCTGCAGTGCGCGGAGGCCATCTCCGACGTGATCGCCGAGGACACGGGGCTGTCGAAGGACGAGTCGATGCTGCTGGCCGTCGGCCTGGGCGGGGTCTCGCAGGTCGTGGCCCGGTACTGGCTGTCGAGCGAGAGCCCGGTGGCCCGGGACACGGCGGTGGGCCTGCTGACCTCGCTCGCCTGGCGCGGCATCGCCGGTTTCCCGCTGCACGGCACGGAGGCCTGACGGGAAGGGCCTGACCGGCCGCTGTTCGCTGCGAGCGTGTCCGCCGCGAGCCGATCGTGTCCCCTCACCGGGCTAATGTGGACCGCGTACGGCGCGGCTGATCGCGCGAACCGGACCGTCGGAGGGACAAAGCCGTGGAGGTCAAGATCGGCGTGCAGCACGCACCCCGGGAGATCGTGCTGGAGAGCGGCCTGAGCGCCGAGGAGCTGGAGAGCATCATCGCCGATGCGCTGACCGGCACCGCGCCGCTGCTGAGCCTGACCGACGTCAAGGGCCGCAAGGTCCTGGTGCCGTCCGACCGTCTGGCGTACGTCGACCTCGGCGAGCCGGCGCAGCGCAAGGTCGGCTTCGGGGCGCTCTGAGGCACTCGAGTACGAGTGGAACGGCCCGGCGGACGCATCCGCCGGGCCGTTTCCGTTTCTTCCGCTTCGGGTAGGACCGCAGTGACCCGGTTTGCCCTGACGTAGGGGAGTGACCAGATGATGCTGATGGAGGCCGTCGGATCCGGTCTGCTGGGCCTGGCCCTCGCGGGCGTGGCCGTGCGGGTCCTCGCGAAACGACTGCCCTCCACCAGAACGGTGCTGGTCAGCGGCGTGGCTGGGGCCCTCTTCGGGGCTTACCTGACGCACATGTCGCTGGGGCCGGGGCACAACACCCTGTTCGCGACCCTGCTCGGCGGGCTCGGCGTGTCGGCCGTCGTGCTGTCCCTGCTGCTGCGTCCGGCGTCCGGCGGCGGCGGGGGTCCGCGCCGCCCTCCGTTTTCGCTTCCGTCGCGCGGCTGAGCGGCGTCGGCCGCCGGCATGGCGCGACCGGCCGCCGTGAGCCCGCGGCCTGAGTGCGGCCGGACCCGTGCATCCCTAGGCGGCGAGCCCCAGGGCCGCCATCCGCTTGGTGTGGGCCTTGGTGATCCGGGTGAACATCTCGCCGACGGCCGCCAGGTCGAAGCCGGCCGCCATCCCGTCCACGCCGCCGACCAGCATGGTGGAGAGCGCGTCGCGCTCCGCGACCACGCGCTGGGCCTGCGAGAGGGCCTCGCCCATCAGGCGGCGCGCCCACAGCGCGAGCCGGCCGCCGACGCGCGGGTCGGCCTCGATCGCGGCGCGGACCTTCTCCACGGCGAAGCCGCCGTGGCCCGTGTCGTCGAGGACGCCGACGACCAGGGCGCGGGTGTCGGTGTCGAGGTGGGTGGCGACCTCGCGGTAGAAGTCGCTGGCGATCGAGTCGCCGACGTACGCCTTGACCAGGCCCTCCAGCCAGTCCGAGGGGGCGGTCTGGCGGTGGAAGTCGTCCACGCCCTTGGCGAAGGGCTCCATCGCGGCCGTCGGCTCGGCGTCGATCGCGGCGAGCCGGTCGCGCAGCCGCTCGAAGTGGTGGAACTCGGCGGAGGCCATCTTCGCCAGCTCCGCCTTGTCGCCCAGGGTGGGCGCGAGCTTCGCGTCCTCCGCCAGGCGCTCGAAGGCCGCGAGCTCGCCGTACGCCAGCGCGCCGAGGAGGTCCACGACGGCGGCCCGGTACTGCGGGGAGGCGGAGGCGGTCGCCCAGTCCTGGGCGGCGATGCCCTGCGCCCCGGCCTGGGCGTTGTCGTCGGCGGGAGATGCGTTTTCAACGGTCGACATGCTCCGCACAATAGCCCGCCGAAAGGCGGGACAACTCACCACTCCTACGTGCTCCCGCTCCGTGTAAACCCGCCTACGTGGTGAATTCACCCGACACAGCTGCGCGATTCCGGGGTACAGTGGTAATGCGCCTGCCGAATACTCGGCGGGCCATCCGAATGAGGATGCCCGGTCGGTGGCCCGATCGGCTCCACCCGACCGCCCTCGGCGCGGCGAGTACGCCCATGCGTACCGCCTCCACGAGGGGCCCCCTCAGCGGCAAGAGCGCCTGAGCGATGGCAGTGGTCCCGCGCAGCTTCGTACGACCCTCCCGGTCTCCGGGTGGGCGCAGTACCGCAAGCCCGGCACGGTAGGACCCCCCTCGCCGCCTCGCGCCGCGTCTCACAGAAGAGGCAGCACCCTGACTACGTTCCGAGAACTCGGGATCTTCCCCGAGACCGCCGAGGCCCTGGAAGCCGTCGGCATCGTTTCCCCGTTCCCGATCCAGGAGATGACCCTCCCCGTAGCCCTCTCGGGCTCGGACGTCATCGGCCAGGCCAAGACCGGCACCGGCAAGACGCTGGGCTTCGGCCTCCCCCTGCTGGAGCGGGTCGTCGTCCCCGCGGACATCGAGGCGGGCCGGGCCCAGCCCGAGCAGCTGACCAACGCCCCGCAGGCCCTCGTGGTGGTTCCGACCCGCGAGCTGTGCACCCAGGTCACCAACGACCTGCTGACCGCGGGCAAGGTCCGCAACGTCCGCGTCCTCGCCATATACGGCGGCCGCGCGTACGAGCCCCAGGTCGAGGCGCTCCAGAAGGGCGTCGACGTGATCGTCGGCACCCCGGGCCGCCTGCTGGACCTGGCCGGGCAGAAGAAGCTCGACCTGTCCCACGTCAAGGCCCTCGTCCTCGACGAGGCCGACGAGATGCTCGACCTGGGCTTCCTGCCCGACGTCGAGAAGATCATGAACCTGCTGCCGGCCAAGCGCCAGACGATGCTGTTCTCGGCGACCATGCCGGGCGCCGTCATCGGCCTCGCCCGCCGCTACATGTCGCAGCCGACGCACATCCGCGCCACCTCGCCCGAGGGCGAGGGCGTGACCGTCGCCAACATCAAGCAGCACGTCTTCCGCGCGCACAACATGGACAAGCCGGAGCTCCTCTCCCGCATCCTCCAGGCCGACGGCCGCGGGCTCGCGATGATCTTCTGCCGTACCAAGCGCACGGCGGCCGACATCGCCGAGCAGCTGGAGAAGCGCGGCTTCGCCTCCGGCGCCGTCCACGGCGACCTGGGCCAGGGCGCCCGCGAGCAGGCGCTGCGCGCGTTCCGCAACGGCAAGGTCGACGTGCTGGTCTGCACCGACGTCGCCGCCCGCGGCATCGACGTCGAGGGCGTGACCCACGTCATCAACTACCAGACGCCGGAAGACGAGAAGACCTTCCTGCACCGCGTCGGCCGCACCGGCCGCGCGGGCAACAAGGGCACCGCCGTCACCCTGGTCGACTGGGACGACATCCCGCGCTGGCAGCTGATCAACAAGGCGCTGGAGCTGGACTTCCACGACCCGGTCGAGACGTACTCCACCTCCCCGCACCTGTACGAGGAGCTGGGCATCCCGGCCGGCACCAAGGGCATCCTGCCGCGCGCCGAGCGCACGCGGGCCGGCCTGAAGGCCGAGGAGCTGGAGGACCTGGGCGAGACCGGCGGGCGCGGTGGCCGTGGCGGCCGCGGCGCGGCCGCTCCGGCCGAGGAGCGTTCCTCCGGTCCCCGTACGCCGCGCCAGCGCCGCCGCACCCGTGGCGGTTCGGAGCTGGGCGCCGAGGTCGAGGCCGCCGCCGTGGCGACCCCGGCCGCCGAGGCTCCCGCCGACGACGAGGCGCGCCGCCCGCGCCGCCGCCGCACCCGGCTGACGGCCGCGGCCGTCGCCGCGGTGAACGAGGCCGAGGCTCCGGCCGTGGCGGCGCCGGTCGTCGAGGCCCCCGTGGCCGAGGCGCCGGTGGCCGAGGCTCCGGTCGCGGCCGAGGAGGCGCCGGTGGTCAAGCCGCGCCGCACCCGGACCCGCAAGGCCGCCGCCGAGGCCCCGGTCGCAGAGGTCGTCGTGGCCGAAGCCCCCGTGGCCGAGGCCCCGGTCGTGGCCGAGGAGGCCCCGGCCGCGCCGCGCCGCACCCGGACCCGCAAGGCCGCCACCGAGGCGCCGGTCGTGGAGATCGTCGTGGCCGAGGAGGCTCCGGCCCAGCCGAAGCGCACCCGGACACGCAAGGCCGCCGTCGTGGAGGCCCCGGCCGCGGAGGCCCCCGCGGCCGCCGCCCCGGCCGTCGCCGAGGCGCCGGTCCGGCAGCGCCGGGTCCCGACCCGCAAGGCCGTCCCGACCCCGATCCCGGCCGTGGTCATCGACGAGGCGCCCGTCGCGCCCCGCCGCCGGACCCGCAAGGTGGCCGCCCAGGCCTCCGAGCCGCAGTTCCAGATCGCCCCGCCGACCGAGCCGGCCCGCACGACCCGCCGCTTCCGCTAGGCACCCCGGGCGCACGGCCCCGGTCCCCTTCCGAGGGGGCCGGGGCCGTCCTCGTACCCGGGCGGAGCCGTCCTCGTAGCCGGGCTTACGGGCCGGTAACCTCGGCGCCATGAGCAAGCCGCCGCGCCTCACCCTGCCCCCCGCCGCCCGCGCGCACCGCCTCACCACCTCGCGCGGCGAGTTCGCCGTGCACGAGGCGGGCGAGCCCGTGCACGGCACCGCCCTGCTGGTCCCGGGGTTCACGGGCAGCAAGGAGGACTTCATCGCCCTGCTGGAGCCCCTGGCCGCCGCCGGGTTCCGGGTGGTCGCCGTCGACGGGCGCGGCCAGCACGAGAGCCCCGGCCCGCGCGAGGAGTCCGCGTACGAACTCCACGAGCTCGCCCTCGACCTCCTGTCCCAGGCCACGGCCCTGGACGCCCCCGGCCCCCTCCACCTGGTGGGCCACTCCCTGGGCGGCCTGGTCTCCCGCGCCGCGGTCCTGCGCGACCCCTCCCCCTTCGCCTCCCTCACCCTGATGAGCAGCGGCCCCGCCGCGATCACGGAGGAGCAGCAGGCCCGCACGAAACTGCTCGTGGCGGCACTGGAGGCCATGCGCGACGACATGTCCGCCATCTGGGAGGCCATGCGCGCCCAGGACCCGGCGGACGCCGTCCCCGACTCCCCCGAACTGGCCGCGTTCCTGCGCGACCGCTGGCTGGCCACCGTCCCCGAGCAGCTGATCACCACCGGCCGGATCCTGGTCTCGGAGCCGGACCGGGTGGCGGAGCTGGCGGCGGTCCCGCTGCCGAAGCTGGTCCTGTCCGGGGTGGTGGACTACGCCTGGCCGGTCTCCCTCATGGACGAGATGGCCGCCCGCCTGACCGCTTCGCGCATCGTCATCGAAGGCGCCGAACACTCCCCGAACGCGGAGAACCCCCAGCTCACGGCCGCTTCTCTAGCCACCTTCTGGCGATCCTTGACCACGCAGTAGTTAGCTAAGGAAAAAATTTCCTTAGCGTAGGGAATGTTTCTGAAGGGCGCCTGGTTGAACCCTGTGCAAGGAGAACACCGACGAAGGGAGAAGCCGTGCGCTTCGAGATTCTGCGCCTGGACGACGTCGACGGAACCGCCGTGGACAGCACCGTCGTGGACGCGGCCTCCGTCAACCGGATCGTGCAGCAGGCGGCCGCCATCGGCCAGCGCATCCTGATCCGACCGGCCGAGAGTGCGTCCTCCTGATGCTTCCCGAAACGCCCCCGTACCGATCCGGTACGGGGGCGTTCGCATGCGGGGCCGGGTCAGGCGCCGCGGACGACCTGGAGCACGCCGTTGATGATCTGCTGCACGGCGATGGCCGACAGCATCATGCCGGCGAGGCGGGTCACCAGGACGACGCCGCCGTCCTTGATGATCCGGATGATCACCAGCGAGTAGCGCATGGTCAGCCAGAGCACCACGTGCATCGCGGCGATGGCCGTCCACACCGAGAGCTGCCCGCCGAACCCGTCGGCCTTCTGCACGGCCAGGATGACGGAGACGATCGCACCGGGGCCGGCCAGCAGCGGCATGCCCAGCGGAACGAGGGCGACGTTGACGTCCTTGGTCTGCTTGGGCTCGTCCGTCTTGCCCGTGAGCAGGTCGAGCGCGATCAGCAGGAGCAGCAGACCGCCGGCGATCATCAGTGCCGGCACGGAGACGTGCAGGTAGTCGAGGATCTGCTGGCCGCAGATGCCGAAGGTGGCGATCACACCGAAGGCGACGCAGACGGCCTGCCAGGCCATACGGCGCTGCACCTTGGCCGGGCGGCCCGAGGTCAGCGCGAGGAAGATCGGAGTGATGCCCGGCGGGTCCATAATCACAAAAAGCGTGAGAAAAAGGGATCCGAAGACAGCGAAATCGAACACAGTGATGCCTTGCATAGAGAGGTGTTACGAAAAAGGGCGAGGAGAAGGCGCGGAGAAGGGCGCCCGTGGGCGCGGCGACCGCGGTGTCCACGGCGGTCGGCGGCGTCAGGCGCGGGCGTCTCCACCGGCGCCCGGGACGGGGAAGGCCCCCGTCGCCCGGCGCGTGATCTCGCCGTAGATCTCGGGGTCGGTGGTGTACTCCCCGAGACGGCAGGTCTTGCGGCTGCCGTGGTAGTCGCTGGAACCGGTGGTCAGCAGACCGAGGTCCCCGGCCAGTCCGCGCAGGCGCGCGCGGGTGTCGGTGTCGTGGTCCATGTGGTCGACCTCGATACCGTCCAGACCCGCGGCCGCGAGGGCGGCTATCGCCTCCTCGGGCACGCAGACGCCGCGCTTGACGGCGGCGGGGTGCGCGAAGACGGTGACCCCGCCGGCCGCCTTGACCAGGCGGATGGCGTCGAAGGGGTCGAGCTCGTGCTTCTCGGCGTACGCGCGGCCGCCGTCGGCGAGCCAGTCCGCGGTGAACGCGTCGGAGACGGTGGGGACGACCCCCAGCTCGACCATGGCGGTCGCGATGTGCGGCCGCCCGACGGAACCGTCCCCGGCGATCCGGGCCACCTGCTCCCAGGTCACGCCGACACCGAGCTCCTGGAGCTTGCCGACCATGGCCTGGGCCCTGGGGGTCCGGTCGTCCCGCACGAGCTCCCGCTCACGGGCGAGCTCGGGCTCCTGCGGATCGAAGAGGTAGGCCAACATGTGCAGCCCGACCCCGTCGAGCCGGCAGGACAGCTCGGCCCCGGTGACCAGCGTGAGGCCCCGCGGCACGGCCGCGACGGCCTCGGCGTATCCCCCGACGGTGTCGTGATCGGTCAGCGCCACCACGTCCAGCCCGGCCGCGGCGGCATTGCGCACCAGCTCGGCGGGGGTGTCGGTCCCGTCGGAAGCCGTGGAGTGGGCGTGCAGATCGATGCGCACAGCCGGACTCCAGGATTCAGACGGACGAAGGGGACACTCCAGGGTACAGGGCGGCGTCTGCCCCACCCGCCTCCCGGCGGGGCCTGCCCCACCAGGGCGGCACCGGAAGGCCCGGCGGTATGGGGGAGGGTCGGGACCTCAGCAAACGGTCTCAGAGCTGCCTTGGGGCTTTCCCGTCAGTCCCACTGTCCTTCCGGTTCGGGCCGGCCTGTCAAGGGCGCTCCCTCCGGTCGCGTCGCTCCGCGATGGCCTTCGGCCACCCTTGACAGCCCGTCCCGCCCCGGAAAGACAAGGACTGCCGGGAAACCCCCAAAGGAACGGGACGGATGTACCTTGACCATCCGGCTCCCTCAGCGATGAGGCGGGGTGGCCGCGCGCCGCCTCGCCGGGCATCCGGCCCCCATGCATGCCATTCGGGGCCGCCCTCCGCGTCAGATCGCTACGCGCTTCTCCCGTCTCAGCGTCTACCAGCCGCCTGGGGCTGCTGCTGTCACCAAAGGACGACGGATTCGTCATCCAGCGCCGGTGGGCGCCCCAGATCGCTACGCGCTCCTCCCGTCGCAGCGTCTACCAGCCGCCTGGGGCTGATAGACGCACCAAAGGCCGACGGAATGAGCATCCGAAGCCGCCAGGCGCATCAGATCGCTACGCGCTGCCCATTTTTCGGCGGCGAGCTGCCGTCCTGGGCTGATACCTGCACCAAATGACGAACAGGACGGCATCCGGGCTCGCGGGGCGCGGCAGATCGCTACGCGCTCCTCAAATCTCGGCGTCGAACCACCGTCCGGGGCTGGTGACCGCACCAAAAGCCGATCCGCAGAGCATCCCGGCCCAAGACGGCCGCCGGACGCCGAGAAAAGAGGAGCGCGTAGCGATCTGGCGCGGAGGGCGGCCCCCGATGACGAATGCGTCGTCCTTTGGCGACAGCAGCAACCCCGGACGGGTCGCAGCCGCTAAGAAATTCGCCTCAGGGCCCCAGGATGCGCGGGCTCAGGGCCCCGCACGGGACCAGTTCCACCTCCGCGCCCGCGTCGCGGAGGTCGGCCAGGACGAGTTCGTCATACATGAGGAGGCCCGACTGTTCCGGCCAGACGATGGCCCACAGCCACAGGCCCCGGGCCTCGCCCGCGAAGACGGCGCGGTCCTCCGGGGGGCCCTTCACGTGCCACAGCGGGGTCGGCCTGCCGTCGGCGACGACCTTGGCGTGCGGGGGGCCCGAGACGTCGAGGCCCGGGCCGGGGTCGGGGCCGTCGATGCCCGCGAAGCGGGCTCCGAGGCCGACGCCGAGTTCCTCGGCGACCAGCAGCAGCTCGCCCAGGCCGCCCAGCGGGCCGGGGCCGGTGCAGGCCACGACCGAGGCCCGGCCGCCGGTCCGGTCGTCACCGGCGGACGCCACCCCGGTGAACAGCCAGCCCACCGGCAGCGGCCAGGGCATCCACACCGGCACCTTGGACCGGTTCGCCACCACGGCCAGAGCCTCCACGCTGGGCGGGATGACGGGCTGCAGCGGGTGGACGGGGCCGTGCACGGCGCACTGCCAGGAGTCGGAGAAAAGACCGGGCGCGCGGACCCGGCCACCACACTTCGGGCAACTCGGTTCGCCCCTCATAGGAAGCACGCTCCTCCCCGCCCGGCGCCCCGTCAAGACGCGATCACCCGTCCGGATGGCATGCGGTGCCCGCGGGTGCCGCGCTCAGTCCAGTGCGACGGCCGTACGCAGAGGGTCCCGCAGATCCGTGCCGCGCGCGAGCCAGCGCTCCTGGAGGGCGGCCGCGCCGTGCACCCGCTTCCAGGCGGCCTCGTTCGCCGTCATCGGCAGCAGCGGGAGGAAGTGGACGGGGTCCATCGGCTCGTCCAGTTCCAGGTCCTCGACCAGTCCGCCCGGCTCCGCGACGAGGACCGAGGTGAACGGCGCCCCGTCCCACAGCGGTTCGCCGACGTCCAGGGAGGCGCCGGGGGCCACGACGAGCCCCTCGACCACCGGCGAGGCCGCCAGCACCGCGAGGGGGCGCAGCACCTTGTCGGTGGGCGCGAGCCCCGCCCGTACCGTCAGCACCAGCTCGGCGCGCGGGCCGCGCACCGGGTCGGCGACCACGGCGGTCGGGTCGGTCATGGGGTGCGCGGACATGCCGATGGTCGCGTACCGCACGAGGTCGCCCTCGGCGAAGCGGAGGACCTCGATGCGGTCGGTGCCGAGGAAGGTGACGGCGGCGCGGGCGTCGGGTTCGCCGAACGCGCTGCGCAGCCGGGCTTCGACGAGAGCCGGAATTTCTGCCATGGAGGGAGCATAGAACTCCTATCCGGCGGGTAAAGACCGGCGTTTGACCATCCGTCGGCTGATAGTGTTGACAGCCGGTCGGGGCCGCGTGCAGAAGCATGTTCAGGGCTCCGGCGACAGGACGTCCCCCACGGGGGACCGGCCGGAGGAGGTGGGGCTGCGATGGATCGAAGTCGATCGTGCAGTACCAATCGCTCTTCGGCGACTTTCCAGGGCGGCTCCAGCCCCCTTTGATCTTCTGATCAGCAGAAGAGCGACGGCAGAACTTCGTCCTCCCGTCCTGTTTCCCTCCGTCCGCGCGGACCTGCCCGCGTGTCGCCGGAGGGCCTCCCACCCGTACGGTCCGCAGCCGTGCGCGAGAAGGAGCCTGCCATGTCGATGCTGCCCTACCTGCGTGCCGCCGTCCGTCCGGCACTGCGCAGGTCCACCCCCGTACAGCCCGGCTACGACGCCACCCGTGACCCGTCCGCGAGCAGCGCGGTCGTCGACTGCGCCGTCTACCGCGACGGCCGGCGGGCGCAGGGCGACCGTCTGACGCCGCGTGAGGCGCTGCGCCGGGTCCGGGAGGACGGCGGGTTCGCCTGGATCGGTCTGCACGAGCCGACCGAGGCGGAGTTCGCGGGGATCGCCGCCACCTTCGGGCTGCACCCCCTGGCGGTGGAGGACGCGGTGCACGCGCACCAGCGGCCGAAGCTGGAGCGCTACGACGAGACCCTCTTCACGGTCTTCAAGACGATCCACTACGTGGAGCACGCCGAACTGACCGCCACCAGCGAGGTGGTGGAGACCGGCGAGGTGATGTGCTTCACGGGCCCCGACTTCGTGATCACGGTCCGGCACGGCGGCCAGGGCTCCCTGCGGACCCTGCGCCACCGCCTCCAGGACGACCCGCAGCTCCTCGCCCGGGGTCCGTCGGCGGTGCTGCACTCGATCGCCGACCACGTGGTGGACGGGTACATCGCGGTCGCGGCGGCGGTGCAGGACGACATCGACGAGGTGGAGAGCGCGGTGTTCGCCGCCCCCGCGAAGGGTGTCGCCCGGGGTGGCGACGCGGGCCGCATCTACCAGCTCAAGCGGGAGGTGCTGGAGTTCAAGCGGGCGGTGTCCCCGCTGCTGCGGCCGATGGAGCTGCTGAGCGAGCGGCCGATGCGGCTGGTGGACCCGGACATCCAGAAGTACTTCCGCGACGTCGCCGACCACCTGGCCCGGGTGCACGAGCAGGTCATCGGCTTCGACGAGCTGCTGAACTCCATCCTCCAGGCGAACCTGGCCCAGGCCTCGGTCGCCCAGAACGAGGACATGCGCAAGATCACCTCCTGGGCGGCGATCATCGCCGTGCCCACGATGATCTGCGGCGTGTACGGGATGAACTTCGACCACATGCCGGAGCTGCACTGGCGCTACGGCTATCCGATGGTGATGGCCGCGATCGTCGGCAGCTGCTTCGCCATCCACCGGGCCCTGCGCCGCAACGGCTGGCTGTAGTAGCCAACGGTAGCGGGCGGGTGCCCACCGCCTACCCTGTGCACATGACTCTCAGCGCACTCGACCTGGCCCTCGTCGAGGAGGCCTCCAAGAAGTCCGGCCTGATCTGGGTCCGCGGCGCCGGCGCGGACCGGGCGCTGTGGCACGCCTGGGTGGACGGTGCCGCGCACGTGCTCGGTGACGGGCCCGGCGAGCAGCCGTTCCCGGGGCTCGCCGACGGGGCCGCCGCCGAGGTGACGGTCCGCAGCAAGGACAAGGGCGGCCGGCTCGTGGCCTGGACGGCGGCGGTGCGGGAGCTCGCGCCCGGCAGCGGTCCGTGGGAGGCCGCCGTCGCCGAGCTGAAGGGCAAGCGGCTGAACGCCCCCGACTCGGAGGCGATGACGCAACGCTGGGCGCGGGAGTGCCGGCTGCTGCGGCTGGAGCCGGTGGCGGTGGCGGACCGGCTGCCCGTGGGCTCGCTGGCCGCGGCGCCCCTGGCCTCCCCCGCGACCACCCGCAGGGCGATCCCGGCGGGTCTGCCGAAGCTGCTGCTGAAGCGGAAGAAGAAGCGGGGCTGAGACCAGACCAGGCCTGGCGGGGCCGGGGCCTGCGGGGGCCTCAGCCGCCGGTCGGGTTGGAGCCCTGGCCGGCGGAGCCGCCGCCGGTGGAGCCGGAGCCTGCCGTGCCGGCGCTCTTGGACGGGGCCGGGGAGACGCCCGTCCCCGTGCCCTTGCCGCCGGTGGCGGCGCCCGTGGCGCCCGTGCCGCCCGTGCCGTCCTTGGTGGTCGGCAGCTGGGAGCCGTAGTCCACGGTCTGGTCCTGCGCCGGCGCCTCCAGCGGGAAGGTCTTGCCCCACTCGGACAGCTCGATCCGGCCCGCGCCGCCCGCGCGCTCCATCAGCAGCGGGTACGGGGTCCCCTCCAGGGAGACCATGAGCTTGCCGCCCTTGCCCGCGTCGGCCGAGACCGGCACCGCCCGGCTGTGCCCGACGGTGGTGTAGCCGCCCTTGGTGAGCTTGCCCTGGAGGCCGAGGAGCCCGTCGAGCAGCACGTGCATGTCGGTGAACCCGCGGAACTGCTTGTACGTGGGATCGCTCTCGGGGACCTTCACGTACTTGTCGCCGAGCTTGCCGGCCGAGTCCGACTTCCCCCAGAAGGCCGCGCTCGCCTTGAGGTACAGCTGTTCGCCGACCCGCAGCACCTGGAAGGTGTCGGCCTGCGACTTCACCTCGCCGGAGCCCCCGTCGGCCTTGAGCCGCAGGTCGAGGGTGAAGGGCTTGCCCCCGACGACGAGGTTCCCGGAGAGGTGGACCGAGTTGGCGGCGGCGGCCGCGGCCTTCGCCTGGCCCTCGATCTTCTCCGGCGTCTGCTTGCCGACCCCGTTCGTCCCCTTGTCGGGGTCCGTCTTCTCCGCGCAGCCCGTCGCGGTGACGGCGATGCCCGCGCACAGGGCACCGATGACGGCGGCCCGGCGCAGCCGTACGGCGGAGGAGTGGGCGCTCACGTCGGGTGCCTCTCGTCGTGGGTCGGCTCGGTACGGCTCCCGGCGGTGGCCGCAGGAGCAGCAGGCAGCGTACCCGGCTGCGCGGCCGGTCCCGCCGGACCCCCGGCCGGACCGCCCCACCAGGACGCTTTCCCCCGGCAGGGGCTAGCCTGAGGCACGGCAGGACTGGTGATGGACGCTCTAGGAGGCGCTCGGATGGTGGCAGGCGCCCCGCGGATCTTCGTCTCGCATCTGTCGGGTGTGCCCGTCTTCGATCCCAACGGCGACCAGGTGGGCCGGGTCCGCGACCTCGTGGCGATGCTGCGCGTGGGCGGCCGCCCGCCCCGGCTGCTGGGGCTGGTGGTCGAGGTGGTCAGCCGGCGCAGGATCTTCCTGCCCATGACCCGGGTGACGGGCGTGGAGTCCGGGCAGGTCATCACCACCGGCGTGGTCAACATGCGGCGTTTCGAGCAGCGGCCGACCGAGCGGCTGATCATCGGCGAGCTGCTGGACCGCCGGGTGACGCTGGTGGGCGGCGGCGAGGAGGTCACCGTCCTGGACGTGGCCATCCAGCAGCTGCCGGCCCGCCGCGACTGGGAGATCGACCGGATCTTCGTCCGCAAGGGCAAGGGGGGCGCGCTGCGCCGCCGCGGCGAGACGCTGACGGTGGAGTGGTCGGCGGTGACGGGCTTCTCGTTGGAGGAGGAGGGCCAGGGCGCGGAGAACCTGGTCGCCACCTTCGAGCAGATGCGCCCGGCCGACGTGGCGAACGTGCTGCACCACCTGACGCCCAAGCGGCGCGCCGAGGTGGCCAACGCCCTCGACGACGACCGGCTGGCGGACGTGCTGGAGGAGCTGCCGGAGGACGAGCAGGTGGAGATCCTCGGCAAGCTGAAGGAGGAGCGCGCCGCCGACGTCCTGGAGGCGATGGACCCGGACGACGCGGCCGACCTGCTGTCCGAGCTGCCGGAGGACGACAAGGAGCGGCTGCTGACGCTGATGCAGCCGGACGACGCGGCCGACGTGCGCCGCCTGCTGTCGTACGAGGAGAACACCGCGGGCGGTCTGATGACCACCGAGCCGATCGTGCTGCGGCCCGACGCGACGGTCGCCGACGCGCTGGCCCGCGTGCGCCAGTCGGACCTGTCGCCGGCGCTGGCGGCGCAGGTGTACGTGTGCCGGCCGCCGGACGAGACGCCGACCGGCAAGTACCTGGGGACGGTGCACTTCCAGCGGCTGCTGCGGGACCCTCCGTTCACGTTGGTGAGCTCGATCGTGGACACGGACCTGCCGCCGCTGCCCCCGGACGCCTCGCTGCCCGTCGTGACGAGCTACCTGGCCGCGTACAACATGGTGGCGGCGCCGGTCGTCGACGAGAGCGGTTCGCTGCTGGGCGCGGTGACGGTCGACGACGTCCTGGACCACCTGCTGCCCGACGACTGGCGGGAGACGGACTTCCACTCCGAGGAGGCCGTACGTGGCCACTGAACGCGGACGCGGCGAGGGCGCGCGCGAGCGCCGCCGGGAGCGCCGCGAGCAGGCCCGTGAAGGGCTCTCGGAGCGCTTGGAGGAGGCGGCGCGGCTGCGCGGCGAGCGGTCGGCGGAACGTTCCTTCGAGCGGGCACGCAGCGGTTCGCCCTCGGGGGCGAGTGCGCTGACCCGTTCGCGGGTGCGGCTGGACCAGCCGCGCCAGGCCCGGCGCAAGCTGCTGCCGGAGTACGACCCGGAGGCCTTCGGGCGGCTGTCGGAGCGGGTGGCGCGGTTCCTCGGCACGGGCCGGTTCATCGTCTGGATGACGCTGGTCATCGTGGTGTGGGTGCTGTGGAACGTCTTCGCCCCGGACCACCTGCGCTTCGACCAGTACCCCTTCATCTTCCTGACGCTGATGCTGTCGCTGCAGGCCTCGTACGCGGCCCCGCTGATCCTGCTGGCGCAGAACCGGCAGGACGACCGGGACCGGGTCACCCACGAGCAGGACCGCAAGCAGAACGAGCGGTCGATCGCGGACACCGAGTACCTGACCCGGGAGATCGCGGCGCTGCGGATGGGCCTGGGCGAGGTCGCCACGCGCGACTGGATCCGCTCGGAGTTCCAGGACCTGATCAAGGAGATGGACGAGCGGCGGCTGTTCCAGGGTGAAAGTGACGAAGGCGACCGCTGACGGGCTTACCGGAGCCGTGCTACCGAGCCGTACCATCAGGGACATGGCTACCGAGACACCCTCCGCCGCCGTGCCGGAGCAGGACGCGATCCTGGACGCGCTGGCGACGGTCAACGACCCCGAGATCCACCGGCCGATCACCGAACTCGGCATGGTCAAATCGGTGGAGATCGGCGACGGCGGCGCGGTCGCCGTCACGGTGTACCTGACGGTGTCGGGCTGCCCCATGCGCGAGACCATCACCAAGAACGTCACCGACGCCGTCGCGAAGGTCGCGGGCGTCACCTCCGTCGCCGTCTCCCTGGACGTGATGAGCGACGAGCAGCGCAAGGAGCTCGCCGCCACCCTGCGCGGCGGCACCGCCGAGCGCGAGGTGCCCTTCGCCAAGCCGGGCTCGCTGACCCGCGTCTACGCGGTCGCCTCCGGCAAGGGCGGCGTGGGCAAGTCCTCCGTCACGGTCAACCTGGCGGCGGCGATGGCGGCCGACGGCCTGAAGGTCGGCGTGGTCGACGCGGACATCTACGGCCACAGCGTGCCGCGGATGCTGGGTGTGGACGGCAAGCCCACCCAGGTCGAGAACATGATCATGCCGCCGTCCGCGCACGGCGTGAAGGTCATCTCCATCGGCATGTTCACCCCGGGCAACGCCCCGGTGGTGTGGCGCGGCCCGATGCTGCACCGCGCGCTCCAGCAGTTCCTGGCCGACGTGTTCTGGGGCGACCTGGACGTGCTGCTGCTGGACCTCCCGCCGGGCACGGGCGACATCGCCATCTCGGTGGCGCAGCTGGTCCCGAACGCGGAGATCCTGGTCGTCACCACCCCGCAGCAGGCGGCGGCCGAGGTCGCGGAGCGGGCCGGCTCGATCGCCGTGCAGACGCACCAGAAGATCGTCGGCGTCGTCGAGAACATGTCGGGCCTGCCGTGCCCGCACTGCGACGAGATGGTGGACGTCTTCGGCACGGGCGGCGGCCAGCTGGTCGCGGACGGCCTGACGAAGACCACGGGCGCCACGGTGCCGGTGCTGGGACAGATCCCGATCGACGTGCGGCTGCGCGAGGGCGGCGACAACGGCGAGCCGGTCGTCCTGGCCGACCCGGACTCCCCGGCCGGCGCGGCCCTGCGCACGATCGCCGGCAAGCTGGGCGGGCGGGCCCGCGGCCTGTCGGGCATGTCCCTGGGCATCACGCCGCGCAACAAGTTCTGAGAGAGGTGCGGGCGGCCCGCAGGGCCGCGCAGCGTGAAGGGCACCGCCGCAAGGCGGTGCCCTTTCCCGTACCCCGGACCGGGTTACTCGTACGACCCCAGGTCGGCGATGGCCGAGAAGCCGAGCCCGTACGCGCTCATCCCCCGCCCGTACGCCCCGAGGTGCACCCCGCTCCCGGTGGATCCGGCGAGCACCCACCCGAACTCCGACTCCCGGTAGTGGAACGGCGTCGGCTCCCCGTCCACCGGCAGCGACAGCGTCGACCAGTCCGGCCCCGTGAGGTCGTCGGCGAGCTCCCACGCGGCTTCCGTCTGCTGGTCCAGCCAGTCGTCGCGCAGGCTGTGGTCCATCTGCGGCGGCCAGCTGTAGGCCAACAGCCCGGAGCCGGCCAGCCAGGCGGCCGAGGAGACCGAGGTGGCCTCCAGGACGCCGGTGCCGTCGCCGCTGCGGCGCAGGGGGTTGCTGGCGACCGTGACGACCACCGCGAAGCGTTCCTTCTCCCCGGTGGCGATCTCACCCCGGACCGAGGGCTCGTCGCCGTGGCCGGTGGAGCCGTGCTCCACGGTGCCGTCGGCGCCGGTGCCGACCTGCATGAGCCAGCGGGGGCCGGTGAAGGCCCCGTCCAGCCCGTACCAGGGGAACTCCGCCTTCAGGTAGCCCTCGGCCGCCCGGCGGGCCGCAGGGACGGGGGCGGTGGCGTCGGCGGGCGGCGCCGCCGGCCCGGCCTGCGGGGCCGTGGCGTCGGGGGCTTCGGCGGGCTGTGCGCCCACCCGGCTGCTGCTCGTGCTCGTCGTCTCCATGGGCGCCTCTCGTTCCGTGGGGTCGGCAGATGGAGGATAGCCATCCGGTCCGGGATCGAGGGGCAGGCCGGGGCTCAGGTGGCGTCGGCGTCGAAGGGCGTACGGGCTTCCTGGGCCGGTGCGGCGGGCTTCTTGAGCAGATCGGGGCCGGTACCGGCGGCGGGCGTGGCGGGGGCCGCCGCAGCCGGGGAGGCGGAGGGCGCCGGGCCGGTGTCGCGGCTGTTGACCGCGTCGGTGACCTCGTTCAGCTCCTTGCGGAGGTCGAAGCTGCTGCGCAGCTCCTGGAGGTCCTCGTTCTCCGTGAGCTGCTTGCGGATGAAGGTCTTGGGGTTCAGGTCCTCGAACTCGAAGTCCTTGAACTCGGGTCCCAGTTCGGAGCGGATGTCCTGCTTGGCACTGTCCGAGAACGCGCGGATCTTGCGGATGAAGCCCGAGACGTCCTGGATCACCTTCGGGAGCTTGTCCGGCCCGAAGATGAGGATGGCGAGCACCACGATGGTGACCAGCTCGAGTGCGCCTATGTCGTTGAACACCTTGCCGCTCCTCGGCTCTCTCCACTTCCGGCCCGGTCAACGGTACCCGGCGTTCCCGGCCCGCCCCTACGCCGGTGCGGGCCCTTCGTCGGATTCACCCGGCCGTCGTGCCGTGTTTGCCGGACGGACGCCGGGTCGCGGGTGCTCTCAGGAGCCGCTGGCCGAGCCGAGCACCACGTCCAGGGTGTGCTCGCGGGCGTCGCGGAGCACGGTCAGGGAGAGGTGGTCGCCGGGCCGGTGGGCGCGGATCTTGATGATCAGCTCGTCGCCGCCGTGGACGCGGACGCCGTCCACCTTGGTGATCACGTCGCCGGGGCGGACGCCGGCGCGGGCGCCGGGGCCGTCGGCGACGACGGCGGGCTTGCCGTCCCCGCCCTTGGTGTCGACCCGGGCTCCGTCGCCCGTGTACTGCATGTCCAAGGTGACCCCGATGACGGGGTGGGTGGCGTGGCCGGTGCGGATGAGCTCTTCCGCGACGCGCTTGCCCTGGTTGACGGGGATGGCGAAGCCGAGGCCGATGCTGCCGCTCTGGCGGGTGCGCTCGCCGTCGTCCTCGCCCTTGTCGGCGCCGCGGATGGCGCTGTTGATGCCGATGACGCGGGCGCGGGAGTCGAGGAGGGGGCCGCCGGAGTTGCCGGGGTTGATGGGGGCGTCGGTCTGGAGGGCGTCGACGTAGCTGACGTCGCTGCCGCTGCCCTTGTCGCCGCCGGCGGTGATGGGGCGGCCGGTGGCGCTGATGATGCCGGCGGTGACGGTGTTGGAGAGGTCGAAGGGGGCGCCGATGGCGACCACGGGGTCGCCGACGCGGACGTTCTCGGAGTTGCCGAGGGCCAGCGGGCGCAGGCCGCTGACCCCGGTGACCTTGACGACGGCCAGGTCGTAGCCGGTGTCGCGGCCGACCAGCTCGGCGGTGACGCTGTCGCCGGTGCTGAAGGTGACGGTTATGTCCTTGGCGTCGGCCACGACGTGGTTGTTGGTCAGGATGTGGCCCTGTCCGTCCAGGACGAAGCCGGTTCCGGTGCCGCCGCCCTCGCCTCCGCTGACGTGGAGGGTGACCACGCCGGGCAGGGCGGTGGCGGCGATGCCGGCCACGCTGTCCGGGGCCCGGCCCCTGCCGTCGACGGCGGCCTGCGGGAGTTCCAGGCGGGTGCTGGTGCGGCGCTCGGCGAGGATGCCGAGCCAGCCGCCGACGCCGCCGGCCAGGAGGGCGATCACGACGCCGAAGACGGCCAGCCGCCACAGGGAGGGCCCGCGCCGCGGGGGCGCGCCCTGGTCGTCCACGACGTGGAGGGGCTGGTCGCCCCAGGGGTCGTACCGGGGCCCGGTGACGAGCTCGGCGTCGACGCCGGCCCCGCCCGGCTCAGGGGCGGCCTCGACCGCCGCTGCGGTACCGGCTGCGGGGGCGGCGTGCGGGGCGGGGGCGGGCGCGGGGTCAGGCGCGGGGCTCGGGGCCGGTGCAGTGCCGAGCGCGGGGGCGGCGCCCGACGCCGGCGCGGCGTCGGGCGCGGGGTGCGGGGCTGGTGTCGGGGCGGCGGGGGCCGGCGGGTGGGCGTTCGGGGTGTTCTGAGGGGCGCGGGGGGCGGGAACGGCCGGGGTGGCGGTGTCCGCGGATCCCTCGCGCGGCGCGGGGGCGGACGGCCGGCTCCCTCCGGTGGGAGCCGGGCCGTTCTGCTGACTGTCGGACATGTGCGCTCCCCCGCGGGCCTGGCGCGCCGCAGGGCGGCACGTGTGCCGCAGATTCAACCAGGTGCCGGACCTCCGCGCTGGCCCGGGGCGAAGCCGCGGCCCGGGCCGGGCTGTCAGCGGGTGAGGGAGGCCGGCTGGGCCGTGACCGGGGGCGGGGACACGGCCGTGGGCAGCGGGGCGGACGGGCTCGGGCCGCGCACCCCGTCGCGCAGCGGCAGCCGGTCGCGGATGGCGGCGTCGGTCAGCGGGATCGACGGCCCGGGCCGCGAGGCCGGCGCCTCACCACGGGCGTTCGGCTCGATCGCGTCCAGCGGAAGCGTGCCGCCCAGGGCGATCGCGGCCAGCGACACGGCTCCGGCCGCGACGAAGGCGAGGCGGCGTCTGGGACGCCCCATCTCATGGATGCGGAACCCTTCCCGCGGAGCGGCCGGGACGGCGTAACCGAAGGTGGCGAAAGGGTCGGCACCCGGAGGGGCCGCGGGGCGGGGCGCACCGGGTCCGCCCGGCGGTCCCGCGGGGCCCTCGGGGCCCGTGCCCGGCAGGCCCTGGAGCCGCGCCAGCAGTCCGGCGGACAGCGGCGGCGGGGCGCTCTCCACGAAGAGGGTCTTCAGTCTGCGCTGCGCGTCGGCCTCGGCCTTGCACTTGGCGCAGGTGGCCAGGTGCGCCAGGACCCGCTCGCGGGCATCGTGCTTCAGCTCCCCGTCCACCAGGGCGGCGAGGCGGTCGCCCAGGTGCTGTTCGGCGGGGGACGGACTGACTCCGCTCACTCGGCTCCGCCCTCTCCCCCGGCGCCCGGGGCGCCCACCGCCACACCGGCCAGGGCGCGCTGGGAGGCGCGGGCCTCGGGAGAGCGGTGCTTGAGCGCCTTGCGCAGGTGTGAACGGCCGCGGTGGATACGGCTGCGGACGGTCCCGAGCTTCACGCCGAGGGTGGCGGCGATCTCCTCGTAGGAGAGGCCCTCGATGTCGCAGAGCACCACGGCGGCGCGGAACTCGGGCGCGAGGGTGTCCAGCGCCTGCTGCACGTCGGCGTCGAAGTGCGTGTCGTGGAGCACCTGCTGGGGGGAGGGCTCACGGCTGGGGAGCCGCTCGGCGGCGTCGTCGGCGAGCGCGTCGAAGCGGATCCGCTGCTTGCGGCGGACCATGTCCAGGAACAGGTTGGTGGTGATGCGGTGCAGCCAGCCCTCGAAGGTGCCGGGCGTGTACGTGGACAGCGAGCGGAAGACGCGGACGAAGACCTCCTGCGTGAGGTCCTCGGCGTCGTGCTGGTTGCCCGTCAGGCGGTAGGCGAGGCGGTAGACCCGCGCGCTGTGCGTGCTGACGATCTCCTCCCAGGTGGGAGGGGTCCACGCCTGGGAGCCCGCATCGGCGGCAAAGGTCGCGGTGGTCGCGGTGTGGGCGGTGTGGAAACGGTCAGCGGTGTAGGTCACGGATTTCGGCTCACCCGCCGACCAGAAGAGACGTCTCAGTACGCCTCCACGATCCACAGGCGCAGCCGCACCTCCCCTGTCGGCTCTGGTGGTGTCCAGTGGAGCCCCTACCATAGCCACCCCTCCCGTCAGCTCCGGATAAGCATTTTTGCAGTAACTTTGCCCGGGACTCGGGTTCCGCTTCGCCGTTCTGCCCGCCGGCGTCCCCTCTATCCCGCCTCTCACCCTCCCAACGCCCGGTCCCATCTGCGGGTTCCCGACTCCAGCGGATACAGTCACCGTTGCGCCAACTATGGGGACAGGAGAGGGTCATTACCGGCAACCGGCAGACGAGCTGGGCGTTCGCCGACGCGTTCGTCGCCGAGGACGACGCCCTGCGATGGGCCCGCGACCGGTCCAGGGAAGCGGGCCTGCGCTCCGTCTCCCCCGGCACCGGGGCCGCGCTGCGTCTGCTCGCCGCCACCGCGGACGCCAAGGCGGTCGCCGAGATCGGCACCGGGACGGGGGTCTCGGGGATCCACCTGCTGCACGGGATGCGGCCGGACGGGGTACTGACCACGGTGGACCCGGAACCGGACCGGCAGGCCTTCGCCCGGCAGGCGTTCCGCGCGGCGGGCTTCGCGGGCAACCGGGCCCGGTTCATCCCCGGGCGGGCCCTGGACGTGCTGCCGCGGCTCGCCGACGGCGGGTACGACCTGGTGTTCTGCGACGGGGACCCGACCGAGTCGCTGGACTACCTCGCGGAATCGTTGCGCCTGCTGCGCCCCGGGGGGCTGGTGTGCTTCGAGGGGGTGTTCGCGGACGGGCGCACGGTGGACTCCGCCGCCCAGCCGGTGGAGGTGCTGCGGGTGCGGGAGCTGCTGCGCAGCGTCCGGGAGAGTCCTGCGCTGGAAGCGGCGCTGCTGCCGGTGGGCGACGGGTTGCTCTGCGCGGTGCGGCGGTAGGTCGTGCCGCCGGGGCCGGGGGGCGCTGCGCGTAGCCTCTCCCCGCCCCGCCCTTTCTCCGTTTCCACCTCAAGCGCCGGTGGGGCTGAAACGACTACGCCCCGGCGGGGCTGAGGGTTGCCGGCGGGGCTGGATCTGCCGGCGGGACAAAGCAACACCGCCCCCGCCGCGGGTGCGGCGGGGGCGGTGCAGAGATCTGTGGCCGAGGCTCAGCCGACGACCTTCTTCAGGGCGTCACCCAGGGCGTCCGCCTCGTCCGGCGTCAGCTCGACGACAAGCCGACCGCCGCCTTCGAGCGGTACGCGCATGACGATGCCTCGCCCCTCCTTGGTGACCTCGAGCGGGCCGTCGCCCGTCCGCGGCTTCATGGCCGCCATGCTCGTTCCCCTTCCTGAAACCAGCTCATCGTCAGCCGACGGCCCCGTTCAGGCGCCTAGTACCCGGCATCGAACACATTGCTTCCCAGCCATTATCCCGCATGTCAGGACCCGATGACCAACATCGGCAGGGAACGCTTGGGCAACGCGCTCGGCCAAAACCACTCATTTCGGGGATCCGCCTGCGATACTTCGCCGCCGCTCCCCGGGGAGCGGCTCCGCTTCGTTTGACGCACATCACATGTCCGGCGGTGGTCCCGTCCGCCATGCTGACCCTTGGACCGGCCGGTACCGGCCGGTAGCCACACCCGCGACGAAGGGGGACCCCCGCCATGGCCGACAGCGTGCTCTACGAAGTGACCGACGGACTCGCGAAGGTCACGATCAACCGGCCCGACGCGATGAACGCCATGAACACGGAGGCCAAGGTCGCCCTGCGCGACGCCGTGCAGGCGGCGGCCGCCGACCCGGCCGTGCGGGCGGTCCTGCTGACCGCCTCCGGCACTCGGGCCTTCTGCGTGGGCCAGGACCTCAAGGAGCACATCGGGAACCTGGCGGCGGACCGCGAGACCGGCTCGCGGCTCACGATGAACACCGTCTCCGAGCACTACAACCCGATCGTGCGGGCCCTCACCGAGATGCCCAAGCCCGTGGTGGCCGGGGTCAACGGCGTCGCGGCCGGGGCGGGCTTCGGGTTCGCGCTGGCGGCGGACTTCCGGGTGGTCGCCGACACCGCCTCCTTCAACACCTCGTTCGCCGGTGTCGCCCTGACCGCCGACTCCGGGGTCTCCTGGACCCTGCCCCGGCTGATCGGCGCCTCCCGGGCCTCCGACCTGCTGCTGTTCCCCCGCTCGATCAAGGCGCAGGAGGCCTACGAGCTGGGCATCGTCAACCGGCTCGTCCCGGCGGACTCCCTGCACGAGGAGGCCGAGGCGGTCGCCCGGACCCTCGCGGCGGGCCCGACGGTCGCCTACGCGGCCCTGAAGGAGTCCCTCGCGTACGGGGCCTCCCACACCCTCTCCGAGGCCCTGGAGCGGGAGGACGTCCTCCAGACCCGTGCGGGCGCCTCGGAGGACCACTCCATCGCCGTCCAGGCCTTCCTCGCCAAGCAGCCCCCGGAGTACCTGGGCCGCTGAACGTTCACCGACTGTTCACACCTCGCGGGAGACGCACCCCGCGAGGTGGTCGTTGACCAGGCCGCACGCCTGCATCAGGGCGTAGGCCGTGGTGGGCCCGACGAAGCGGACGCCCGCCTTCTTGAGGGCCTTGGCCAGGGCCGTGGACTCCGGGGTGACCGCCGGCACCTCGGCGGTGCTCCGCGGCGCCCGGCCCCTGCGCTTCGGGGCGTGGGACCAGATCAGCGCGTCCAGCTCGCCGGGCTCCCAGCCGGCCAGCACCTTCGCGTTGGCGAGGGTGGCCTCGATCTTGGCCCGGTTGCGGATGATCCCCTCGTCCGCGAGGAGCCGCTCGGCGTCGGCCGGGCCGAACTCCGCGACCGCCGCGATGCTGAAGTCGCGGAAGGCCTTACGGAACCCCTCGCGCCGGCGCAGGATCGTCAGCCAGGACAGCCCGGACTGGAAGGCCTCCAGGCAGAGCCGCTCGTACAGGGCGTCGTCGCCGTGGACCGGCTTGCCCCATTCGGTGTCGTGGTAGGTGACGTAGTCCTCCGTGGACAGGCCCCACGGGCAGCGCAGGCCGCCGTCCGGGCCCGCCAGCAGCCCGCCGCCGCTCACCGCTCCTCCTTGGTGAGGTCGACGGGCCGGTCGGCGGGCGCCGGGGCCACCGCCGGAGCCTGGGCCGCCGGGGTGAGCGCCGCCGTCAGTTCGGCGATCCGCGCGTCCCGCTCGGCGAGCTCCGCCGCGAGCCGGTCCAGTACGTCGTCCACCTCGGCCATCCGGTAGCCGCGCGGCGCGATCGGCAGCCGCAGCGCGTCGATGTCCTCCCGCAGCACCGGCCGGGTCTCGGGCAGGGCGTCGGCCACCCGGTCGGGCTCGGCCTCGGGCAGCACGGCCTCCGCGCCTCCGCCGATCACCGCGAGGGTGACCGCGGCCACGACCACGACCAGCGCGATCAGCAAGAACCAGAACACGATCAACTCCCCTGAGAGACTCCGGCCACCAGGTTAAGGTCGCAGACGTGGCGCGAGGGTCGCCGAAGGAGGAAAGAGCGGGATGCTGCGACTGGGCAGGCGCGAGTTCGACACCCACGAGCCGGTGATCATGGCCATCGTGAACCGGACCCCCGACTCCTTCTACGACCAGGGCGCCACCTTCCGCGACCAGCCGGCGCTGGACCGGGTGGAGCAGGCCGTGGCCGAGGGCGCGGCGATCATCGACATCGGCGGGGTCAAGGCGGGTCCCGGCGAGCACGTGGACGCGGCGGAGGAGGCCCGGCGCACGGTGGGCTTCGTGGCGGAGGTGCGCCGCCGCCACCCGGACGTGGTGATCAGCGTGGACACCTGGCGGCACGAGGTCGGCGAGGCCGTCTGCGAGGCCGGGGCGGACCTGCTGAACGACGCCTGGGGCGGGGTGGACCCCAAGCTGGCGGAGGTCGCGGCGCGCCACGGCGCGGGCCTCGTGTGCACGCACGCGGGCGGGGTCGAGCCGCGCACCCGGCCGCACCGGACCTCGTACGAGGACGTGATGGAGGACATCCTGCGCGTCACGGTCGGGCTCGCGGAGCGGGCCGAGGCCCTCGGCGTGCCCCGGGAGTCGATCCTGATCGACCCGGGCCACGACTTCGGCAAGAACACCCGGCATTCGCTGGAGGCCACCCGCCGCCTGGCGGAGATGACCGAAACGGGTTGGCCGGTCCTGGTCTCCCTGTCCAACAAGGACTTCGTCGGCGAGACCCTGGACAAGCCGGTCAAGGAGCGGCTGCTGGGCACGCTGGCGACCACGGCGGTCTCGGCCTGGCTCGGCGCCCAGGTCTACCGGGTCCACGAGGTCGCGGAGACCAGGCAGGTCCTGGACATGGTCCGGTCGATCCAGGGCCACCGGCCCCCGGCCGTGGCCCGGCGCGGGCTGGCCTGAGCCGGCCCGCGCCCGCGGGCGCCCGTCAGCCGCCGGCTACTTGCCGACTTCCTTCGTCACCAGGGCGATCGCCTCGTCCACGTCGTCCGTGAGGTGGAAGAGGTAGAGGTCCTTCTCCGAGGCCTTGCCCTGGGCGATGACCGTGTTGCGCAGCCAGTCGACGAGCCCGCCCCAGTACTCGGTGCCGAAGAGCACGATGGGGAACCGGGTGATCTTCTGGGTCTGCACCAGGGTCAGCGCCTCGAACATCTCGTCCAGGGTGCCGAACCCGCCGGGCAGCACCACGAACCCCTGGCTGTACTTCACGAACATCGTCTTGCGGACGAAGAAGTACCGGAAGTTCAGCCCGAGGTCGACGTGCTGGTTGAGCCCCTGCTCGAAGGGGAGCTCGATGCCGAGGCCGACCGAGATGCCGTTCGCCTCGCGGGCGCCCTTGTTGGCCGCCTCCATCGCGCCGGGGCCGCCGCCGGTGATGACGGCGAAGCCGGCCTCGACGAGCGCGCTGCCGATCCGTACGCCGGCCTCGTACTCCGGTGAGCCCACCGCGGTGCGGGCCGAGCCGAACACGCTGATCGCGGGCGGCAGCTCGGCGAGCGTGCCGAAGCCCTCGATGAACTCCGACTGGATGCGCAGGACCCGCCAGGGGTCGGTGTGCACCCACTCGGAGGGGCCCGCCGAGTCCAGCAGCCGCTGGTCCGTCGTACTGCCCGCCTGCACCTGACCCCGCCTGCGCAGCACCGGCCCGAGCTGCTGCTCCTCGGGGCGCCGGCTCCCACTGCCTTCGGAGTTGCCCATGATGTGCTCCCTCCTGCTGATCGTTGGATCAGGTTAGGCGCACAAAAGTGACGGGAGGGGGAATTTACGAGGTCAGCCAGGCGCGGAGTCGTTCCTCGCAGTGCAGGATGGCCTTGGTCTCGACCCGCTCGTCCACCTTGTGCGCGAGCAGTGCGTCACCCGGCCCGTAGTTGACGGCGGGGACGCCGAGGGCGCTGAAGCGGGAGACGTCCGTCCAGCCGAACTTGGGCATGGCGTGGCCGCCGACGGCCTCCATGAACGCCGCGGCCGCCGGGTGGGACAGGCCGGGCAGGGCGCCGGGCGAGGAGTCGTCCACGGTGAAGGCGTCGACGCCGCAGTCGGCGAAGACCTCGCGCACGTGGGCGAGGGCCTCGGCCTCGCTGCGGTCGGGGGCGTAGCGGAAGTTGACCGTGACCGTGCAGGCGTCCGGGATCACGTTGTTGGCGACGCCGCCCTCGATGCGGACGGCGTTGAGGCCCTCGTGGTACTCCAGGCCGTCGATGACGGGCTTGCGGGGCTCGTAGGCGGCCAGCTTCGCCAGGATCGGGCCCGCGGCGTGGATGGCGTTGGAGCCCATCCAGCTGCGGGCGGAGTGGGCCCGCTCGCCGCGGGTGTGCAGCAGGACGCGCAGGGTGCCCTGGCAGCCGCCCTCGACCTCGGCGTTGGAGGGCTCCAGCAGGACGGCGAAGTCGCCGGCCAGCCAGTCGGGGTGGGCGGCGGCGACCTTGCCGAGGCCGTTGAGGTCGGCGGCGACCTCCTCCTGGTCGTAGAAGACGAAGGTGAGGTCGCGGTTGGGCGCGGGCACGGTGGCGGCGATCCGCAGCTGTACGGCGATCCCGGACTTCATGTCCGTCGTGCCGCAGCCCCACAGGACGTCGTTCTCGTCCAGCCGGGACGGGACGTTCCCGGCGATCGGCACGGTGTCGAGGTGCCCGGCGAGCACGACGCGCTCGGCGCGGCCGAGGTCGGTGCGGGCGACGACGTTGTTGCCGAGGCGGTCGACGGTCAGGTGCGGCAGGCGGCGCAGGGCGTCTTCCACGAGGTCGGCGAGCACCTTCTCGTCGCCGCTCTCGGAGGGGATGTCGACGAGGCGGGCGGTCAGCCGGGCGGCGTCGAGGGTGAGGTCGAGCTCGGATTCGGACATGAACCGACCCTAACGCCCCGGGATGGGCGGGTACCGGCGGCGTCCGGTCGGTGGACGCGTTATCGGCCTCAAGTACGGTGGGCCGCGTGTCCGAGACCGATCGCCCCCGCCCCCGCCGCCGCGGGCCGCTCCGCGCGGCCCTGGGTCTGGCCGTCCTGCTCGCGGTGATCGGATACGTCCTGGTGCACCACTATTCCAACGGCGGGGTCGGCTCCCCGTATTGCACGGTGACGGCGAAGGGCCCGGCGGGCGGCTCCGGAGGGGCCGTCCAGACGTACGAGATGACCCCCGAGCAGGCGTCGAACGCAGCGACCATAGCCGCCGTCGGGATCTCCAAGGGGCTCCCGGACCGGGCGCTGACGATCGCGCTGGCGACGGCGATGCAGGAGTCGGGGCTGCGCAACCTCGACCACGGGGACCGGGATTCGCTGGGCCTGTTCCAGCAGCGGCCCTCGCAGGGGTGGGGCACCCCGGAGCAGATCATGGACCCGGTGTACTCGGCGGGGATCTTCTACGACCGGCTCGTGGAGGTCGGCGGTTACACCCGGCTGCCGCTGACGGTGGCGGCGCAGCGGGTACAGCTGAGCGGGTTCCCGCAGGCCTACGCCAAGCACGAGCCGGACGCGACGGTGCTGACGGCCGCCTTCGGCGAGGGTGAGACGCAGGCCACGCTGACCTGCGCGGGCCCAGCTCCGCTCAAGGGCGACCCGGAGAAGGTGCGCACCGAGCTGGCGCGGGCGTTCGGCAAGGAGGCGCTGGCCGGGGGCCGGGCCGCGCTGCACGCCGGGCCGAAGCCTTCGGCGGACCCCTCGGCGAAGGCCGGGCCGGGGGCGTCCCCCAAGAGCTCGGGCGGCGCCGCCGCGAAGGCCTCGGCGAGCCCTTCGGCAGCCGCTTCGGCGAGCCCCGTGGCGGGCCCCCTGGCGGAGCCTTCGCCGTCGGCGGGCGCCCGGGAGGCGGAGGTGGACGTCTGGCTGAAGGACGGCGGCGGTCCGGCCGAGGCCCGGCGCGGCAGGGCGATGGCCCACTGGGCGGTGGCCCGCTCCCAGGACCTGGGCATCGCCCGGGTCTCGTACGACGGTTCGGCCTGGCTGGCCGGCCAGAGCCGGGGCGAGTGGCGGCGCGGCGGGGCCGGCGCGGCGAAGGGCGGCGCGGCGCCCGACCCGTACGAGGCGGTCCCGGGCCAGGTCCGGATCTTCCTCCCCCGCAGCGCAGGCTGAGGCGGCCCGGCGCCGTCCGCGCGCCGTCCCGCCGACGGGACGTGATCGTTCGCGCGTGCGGCACGTCCCCCGGGAGGGGGTGGCCGGGTGTTCCTCGCGCCCGGGCGTGTTGACGGCAGAAGCCCTGGTCGGCGCCGGTCCGATGGGCTTGTCACAGAAGCCGATCAAACGATGCGTTACTGATCCTTTACCCCGGTGGTCCGCAACTCGGCCCACCCCGGAGGCGGTTGTACACGGCGTACTCAGCCGCTACCGCTTAGGAGCATCATGTCCCTCCCCCTGACCCGCCGGATCGCCCGCGCCGCGCTTCTCCTCGCCGCCGGCACCGCTCCGGTGGTCGGTGCGGCCGGCGCGGCCAGCGCCGCGGGCCTGGAGTCCGTGCCGCAGCTGGGCTCGCTCGCCGCCCCCGACACCGCCGACGCCTCCGCCGCGACCGGGACGGCCACCGGCGCGGCCACCGAGGTCGCCGGCACCGCCACCAAGGCCGTCCCGGCCGCCGCCCCCGCCTCGGAGGTGGCGGGCAGCGCGGGCCAGATGCTGGGCGGCCTGCCCGTCTCCCAGCTGCCGGTGGGCCACGACCTGCCGGTCGGCGCGCTGCCGCTGGGCAACCTGCCGCTCGGCGGCTGAACCGTCGCACCCACCGCGACGCCGAGGGGCCGGGAGCGCACAGCTCCCGGCCCCTCGGGGCGTCCGGCGGTCAGCCCAGGCGCTTGACGGCGGCCTCGACCCGCTCGTCGGTGGCGGTGAAGGCGACGCGGACGAAGTTCGCGCCGGCCTCGCCGTAGAAGTCGCCCGGCGCGACCAGGATGCCGAGGGCGGCCAGGTGGGCGACGGTGTCCCAGCAGGGCTCGTCGCGGGTCACCCACAGGTAGAGGCTGGCCTCGCTGTGCTCGACGCGGAAGCCGTGCGCCTCCAGGGCGGTGCGCAGCGCGTCGCGGCGGGCGGCGTAGCGGGCGCGCTGCTCGGCCACGTGCGCGTCGTCGCCGAGGGCGGCGACGACGGCGGCCTGGACGGGGGCCGGGGTCATCATGCCGCCGTGCTTGCGGATCTCCAGCAGCTCGGCGAGGACGTCCTCGTCGCCGGCGACGAAGGCGGCCCGGTAGCCGGCCAGGTTGGAGCGCTTGGAGAGGGAGTGGACGGCGACCAGGCCCTCGTAGGAGCCGCCGCAGACCTCGTCGTGCAGGACGGAGACCGGCTCGGCCTCCCAGCCGAGCTCCAGGTAGCACTCGTCGCTGAAGACGAGGATCCCGTGCTCGCGCGCCCAGGCGACGATCCGGATGAGCTCCTCCTTGTCGAGGACCTTTCCGGTGGGGTTCGACGGGGAGTTGAGCCACAGCAGCTTCAGGCCGGCCGGGTCCAGCTCGGTGGGGTCGTCGTAGACCACGGCCTCGGCGCCGCACAGCCGCGCGCCGACCTCGTACGTGGGGTAGGCGAGGCGGGGGTAGGCCACCTTGTCGCCGGCGCCCAGGCCCAGCTGGGTCGGCAGCCAGGCCACGAGCTCCTTGGAGCCGACCACGGGCAGCACGTTGCGGTGTCCGGCGGCGCTCGCGCCGAGCCGCCCGCGCAGCCAGCCGGTGATCGCGTCGCGCAGCGCCGGGGTGCCCCACACCGTCGGGTAGCCCGGGGAGTCGGCGGCGCCGATCAGGGCGTCCTGGATCAGCCGCGGCACCGGGTCGACGGGCGTGCCGACGGACAGGTCGACGATGCCGTCCTGGTGGGCCGCCGCCGTCTTCTTGTACGGCTCCAGCTTGTCCCAGGGGAACGTGGGGAGACGGTCGGAAACTGCGGCCACGGTGCTCTGCTCTCTCTCAGGGGCGGGTCAGGTGCGGGAAAGGGACGGGAAAACGGCTCGGTCCCGTGCGGCAGCAGTGCCGGACGGGACCGAGGGGCGCGTCTGCCGTGAAACGGTCAGTGCTCGCCGTTGATGCCGGCGGGCAGCGCGGCGACGAAGGGGTGGTCGCGCTCGATCAGGCCGAGCTTGGAGGCACCACCGGGCGAGCCGAGCTCGTCGAAGAACTCGACGTTCGCCTTGTAGTAGTCCTTCCACTCCTCCGGGGTGTCGTCCTCGTAGAAGATGGCCTCGACGGGGCAGACCGGCTCACACGCGCCGCAGTCGACGCACTCGTCCGGGTGGATGTACAAGGACCGCTGGCCCTCGTAGATGCAGTCGACGGGGCACTCTTCGATACAGGCCTTGTCCTTGACGTCGACACAAGGCTCCGCGATGACGTAGGTCACGCTCTCGTTCCTCCTCGGTAGGGCTGTCCATTCGCGCGGGAGCGCGGCGTCGTCGATGCCCGCACCTAGTATCTCCGTTCCCGGGCACGATCCGAACAGGAGGGGCGGACAGAGCTGTGGAAATCACTGCCGGTGGACTGCTGGAGATTCGTATTACCCCGGCTGACGTGGGTAAACGAGTCTCCGTACGACGGCTGCGGGAAGGGGTCGGCGGCTCTCCCGCCTTCACCGACGCCGTCGGGGTTCTCACATCCTGGACCGGGGGTGTGCTGACGATCACACGCAAGGACGGCGTGTCCGTCCACATCCCGGAATCCTCGCTGGTCGCGGGCAAGGTGGTGCCCGCCGCGCCGGCCCGCCGCAGGGGTCCCGCGGCCTCCTTCGAGGAGCTGGCGCGGGTCACCGCGCGGGCCTGGCAGCCGCTGGAGAGCGAGCCGCTGGGCGACTGGACGCTGCGGGCGGCCGGCGGTTTCACCCGCCGGGCCAACTCGGTGCTGGCCCTCGGCGACCCCGGGATACCCCTGGACGAAGCACTCGCGCGGGTGACGGACTGGTACGCGCGACGGGACCTCCCCGCCTACGTACAGGCGGCGACCGGCTCGGCGGGCACCCAGGAAGTGCTCTGCGCGGAGCTGGAGCGGCGCGGCTGGGTCAACGAGGTCTCGGCGGAGGTCCGCACCGCGGGCCTGGCCCCGGTGGCCGACCAGGACGCGGAGGTGTCCGGGATACGGCTGACCCGTGAGCCGGACGAGGCGTGGCTGGGCCGCTACGGCAAGGTCCGCGACCCGGAACTCGCCCGGCGGATGCTGGTGGAGGGCCCATCGGTGTGGTTCGCCTCCCTGGACGGCGGCCTGGCGATCGGGCGGTGCGTGGTGGACGGGCGCTGGGCCGGGTTCGGCGCGGTGACGGTGGATCCGGAGCAGCGGCGGCGGGGGCTGGCGACGGCGGTGATGACGGCGCTGGCCCGGCGGGCGCTGGAGGAGGGCGCGTCGGCGGCCTGGCTGCAGGTGGAGACCGACAACCCCGCGGCGCGCGCCCTGTACGACGGGATGGGCTTCGCCACCCACCACGCCTACCACCACTTCCGCGCCGGGGCCGGGGCATGAGCGCCGCCACACGGGAGCTGTTCGCGGCCGAGGCCCGCTCCGAGCGGCCGGACCTGGCGCTGCTGTGCCTGCTGCTGGCGGCGGAGGCAGACCCGGAGCTGGACGAACGGGCCATGGACTGGGCCCAGATGGAACTGGACCGGCTGGCGGGGATGCTGCCGTACGGGCTGCGCGGGTCGAAGGCCTGGGCGGCGGCGGTGACGGACCTGCTGGGCGGCCGGATGGGCTTCCACGGCACCCCGAAGGACTACGAGCGGCTGGAGTCCTCGCTGCTGCACGAGGTGCTGCGGCGCCGGCGCGGCCTGCCGATCCTGCTGTCGGTGGTCTGGCTGGAGGTGGCCCGGCGGGCGGGGGCGCCGGTGTACGGGCTGGGGCTGCCGGGGCACTTCACGGTGGGCTTCGGGGACCCGGAGGAGGGCGTCGTGGTCGACCCCTTCGCGGGCGGGGCCTCGCTGGGCGCGGGCCCGGCGGAGCTGGCGCAGGGGCCGCGGACTCCGGCGCGTACCCTGGACATCGTGCTGCGCGTGCTGGGCAACATCCGGGTGTGGGCGTCCGCCCGCCCGGAGCAGTCGGCGGTCGCGCTGTGGTCCCTGGACCTGTCCCTGCTGCTGCCCTCGCATCCGGCGGCGCTGCGCTACGAGCGGGCCCGGCTGCTGGTGGAGCGGGGTTCCTTCCAGGCGGGGGCCGCGGAGATGGACGCGTACGCGGTGGTCATGGACGCGGTGGACCCGCAGGCGGCGACCCGGATCCGCGCGGAGGCCGCCTCGGCCCGCGCCCTGCTCAACTGACCGGCGCGGGTTCGGCGGCGGCCGCGTCCGCCTCGGCCTGCCGCCTGACCTCGGCCAGGCGGGTGTTGTTCAGGACCGGCAGCACCAGGACGGAGACGAGGGCGAGGGCCGCCCCGCCGGCGTAGAAGGAGGCCGGGACGCCGAAGGCCGCGGCCACCGCGCCGCCCGCGATGCCGCCGACGGCGAAGGAGCCCACGGCGACGACCCGGTAGACGGAGGTGACCCGGCCCATCAGCTCGTTCGGGACGATCTGCTGGCGCAGGGTCACCATGTGGACGGAGACGACGAGCACCACGAAGCCGTCCAGGGCCATGAGGGCGACGGTCACGGCCGGGCTGATCGCGAGGCCCAGTCCGGCCATGGCGGCGGCCGACAGGAGGCTGGTCACGAGGATCAGGGTGCCGGGCTTGAACCACCCGCCGACCCGTCCCGCCGCCATCCCGCCGAGGACGGCACCGACCGCGCCGGCGGCGAGCATCACGCCGTACCCCTGGTCGGAGACGCCGAGTTCGTCCTGGGCGAGCAGCACCAGCAGGCCGTAGGAGGCCGCCGCGGCGGCGTTGCCGACGGCCGCGACCAGGCTCAGGGCGCGCAGCACGGGCGAGGACCAGTACCAGCGGGCCCCGACGGCGATGTCCTCGCGCACGCTCGCGACCGTCAGCGGTGCGCCGTCCGGGGCGTCCGTCCGGTGCGCCGCCGAAGGGATCAGGGCGAGCAGGCCCACGGCGGCCAGGTATCCGGCCGTTCCCACGGCGAACGGAACGGCGGCCGCCGCGGCGAAGAGGAAGCCGCCGATCGGCGGGCCCGCGAACTCGTTGCAGACCACGAAGGTGGTCTGGAGCCGGCTGTTGGCGCGGGTCAGTTCCTCGGGGCCGACCAGCATCGGCACCCAGGCCGCGGAGACGCTGTCGTAGAGCGTCTCCGCGGTGCCGATCGCGAAGAACACCACGTACAGCAGGGGCATCGACAGGGTGTCGGCGAGGACGGCCGCCGTGAGGGCGGCGAAGGCGACGGCTCGGATCCAGTTCGCGCTCTGCGCCACCTTGCGGCGGTCCAGCCGGTCGGCGAGCGCCCCCGAGACGAAGGCGAGGACCAGCCAGGGGGCCCGCTGGGCGACGGTGATCCCGGCGATCAGGGTCGGGTCGCGGGTGAGCGTGGCGGCGAGCAGGGGCGCGGCGGCCAGGCTCACGCCGTCCGACAGGTTCGACGCGGCCGTCGCGGCCCACAGTTTTTTGAACACCGGGGCAGTCTGGTCACGAACCCCAGGTCAGAGCCAGCCCTTTTCCCGGGCGACCCGGACCGCCTCGGCGCGGTTGCGGGCGGCCAGCTTCTGGATGGCGGTCGAGAGGTAGTTGCGGACCGTGCCCTGGGAGAGGGAGAGGGCCGCGGCCAGTTCGGCGTTGGTCGCGCCGTGCTCCGCCGCGCGCAGGACGTCCCGTTCCCGTTCCGTGAGGGGGTTGGCGCCCTCCGCCAGGGCGGCCGCCGCGAGCCCGGGGTCGATGACGCGCTCGCCCGCGAGGACCTTGCGGACCGCCTCCGCGAGCTCGGCGGCCGGCGCGTCCTTGACCAGGAAAGCGGAGGCGCCCGCCTCCATCGCGCCGCGCAGGTAGCCGGGGCGGCCGAAGGTGGTGACGATCACGATCTTCAGGGCCGGGCGGGCCAGGCGCAGGGCCTTCGCCGCCTCGATGCCCGTCATGCCGGGCATCTCGATGTCCAGCAGGGCCACGTTCACGTCGTGGGCCAGGGCGGCCGGCACGACCTCGTCGCCCCGGGCCACCTGGGCCAGGACCTCGATGTCCGGCTCCAGTCCCAGGAGGGCCGCGAGAGCTTCCCGGACCATGGACTGGTCCTCCGCCAGGAGGATGCGGATGGGGGCCGGGGCGGCTCCGGAGGCGTGGGTCATGCCCCGGATCCTAGGGGGACCCGTGCCAGCAGGCGGAAGCCGGTCTTGCCCGCCGGGCCCGCCCAGAGCGTGCCGCCGACCGCCTCCAGACGCTCCGTCAGGCCTGTCAGGCCGTTGCCGGGGACGGCGGAGCCGCCCGAGCCGTCGTCGGTCACCGACAGCTCCAGCACCGGGCCCGCGAGCGTCTGGCGGGTGGTCAGGGTGACCGTGCAGCGCCGGGCGCCGCTGTGCCGGACCACGTTGGTCACCGCCTCCCGCAGGGACCAGGCCAGCGCGCACTCCTGCTCCTCCGGCACCTCGTCGGTGAAGTCGGCGGGCAGGTCGGCCGTGACCCCGGCCGCCGCCAGCGCCGTCCGGGCTCCCGCGAGCTCGCCGGGCAGGGTGGGCCGCCGGTAGCCGCTCACGGCCTCCCGTACGTCGACCAGGGCCTGCCGGCTGACCTTCTCGATGTCCGCGACCTGCTGGGCGGCCCGGTCGGGGTGGTCGGGCAGCATCCGGCCCGCGAGCTCGCTCTTGAGGGTGATCAGCGACAGCGAGTGGCCCAGCAGGTCGTGCAGGTCACGGGCCATCCGCAGGCGCTCCTCGTTGGCCGCGAGCTGCGCGACCGTGGCCCGGGCCTGCCGCAGCTCCACGGTGGTCCGGATCATCTCGCGGACCCCGACCATCGCGAACCCGCCCATCAGGGCCGGGATCAGCAGCCCCCACAGGTAGTCGCCGCCGTCCGGCACGGTGAGGGCCAGCCCCGCCAGCAGCGTCGTCGCGGCGGGCACCGTCAGCCGGGAGACCTTCGCGGGGAGCGCGGCGCCGGAGGCGATGGAGACGTAGACGAAGAGCACGAGCCACTCGCGGCCCAGCGCCAGCGCGAGGACCGCGGCTTCGGCGCTGAGCACCACCAGCGACAGCAGGACCGGCCGGACGGGCATCTGCCGGTCCGGCCGGAACACCAGTACGAGGTACCAGGTGATGAACCCCAGCAGGCCCAGCCCGCCGAGCACCCGGGCACCGTCGCTGTGTCCACCGCGCACCAGGTCGGTGACGGGTGCGCTGAGGTAGAAGAGCCAGATGAGGATCCAGAGGCTCTTGACCACCCTGTGGACGGTGCTGTCGGGTGCCCGGACGACGGGGGTCACGCCCTCGTCCTCGTGCGTCAGCGCCACGTTCCTACGCCTTCAGTGAGTCCTTGCGGTACAGCCAGGCGGCCGCACCCGTGAACAGTACGAAGTACACGGCGAGGATCGCCACGTCCTTGGCGTGGGGGGCGCCGCCCAGCTCGATGGCCTGGCCGAGGCCGGTGTAGGCGCGGGTGGGCAGCCACTCGCAGATGTTCTTCAGCCACTGCGGGAAGTTCGCGGTGGGCATCCACAGGCCGCCGAGGATCGCCAGGGCGAAGTAGATCAGCATGGTGATCGGACGGACGTTGTCCGCGGTGGCCAGGTAGCCGACGGCCACGCCGAGGGCGGCGAAGACCAGGCTGCCCGCCCAGATGGAGCCGGTGAGGGCCAGCCACTGCCAGGCCTCGAACCGGACGCCCTTGCCGAACGCGGCGACCGCGAAGACGACCAGGATGGAGGGCAGGGACAGCACGCCCGCGCTGGCGGTCTTGGCGAGCACGTAGCCGTGCCCGGGCAGGGCGGTGAGCCGCAGCTGGCGCACCCAGCCCTTCTCGCGCTCCTTGGCGATCCGCTCGCTGTTGCCGACCAGGACGGCGGTCAGGGCGCCGAAGGAGGCCATGGCGACCATGTAGAAGGCCGGCATGGTCAGTTCGGTGCCGTAGACCTTCGTGGTGCCGTCCAGGGTGCCGCCGAGCATCAGGAAGAGGGCGGCCGGGTAGAGCACGGTGAAGAACAGGTACTTCTTGTTGCGCAGGGCGCGGGTGATCTCCAGCTTGACCAGCTGGAGGGTGCCGGCGTTGGGGGACGTGCTCATCGGGTGGCCTCCTCGGCCTCGGTCAGGGCGATGAAGGCCTGCTCCAGGCCGAGGCCCGCGACCTCCAGGTTGCGGGGGTAGAGGCCGAGCGCGTACACCGCGTGGACGGTGGCGTCGGCGTCGCGCGACTGCAGGCGCACGGTGGTGCCGTTGACCTCGAAGGTCGTCAGGGCGGGCAGGGCGCGCAGGACCTGCTCGTCGATCTCGCCGTCGAGGTCGAAGGCGACCTTGCGGGCGCCGGCCTTGGCCTTGATCTCGGCGGCGGTGCCGTCGGCGAGCAGCCGGCCCTTGTTCAGGACCAGGACCCGGTCGGCGATCGCGTCCGCCTCTTCCAGGTAGTGGGTGGCGAACAGGACCGTGCGGCCCTGGGCGGCCTGTTCCCGCATGGTGGCCCAGAAGGCCTGGCGGGAGGTGACGTCCATGCCCGTGGTGGGCTCGTCGAGGATGATCAGGTCGTTGTGGCCGGCGGTGGCGAGGGCGAAGCGCACGCGCTGCTCCTGGCCGCCGGAGAGCTTGTTGACCGTGCGGCCGGCGATCTCGTCGATGCCGGCGCGGGAGAGCACCTCGTCCACCGGGTACGGGCGGGGGTGCAGGGCGCAGCCGAGGGTGACGAGCTCGCGGACGGTCACCTCCTCCATCAGGCCGCCGCTCTGGAGCATGGCGCCGACCCGGCCGGCCCCGAGGGCCTCGCGGGGGGTGGTGCCGAAGAGGCTGACGGTGCCGGAGTCGGCGGGGCGCAGGCCCAGGAGCAGGTCGAGGGTGGAGGACTTGCCGGCGCCGTTGGGGCCGAGGAGCGCGACGGTCTCGCCCGGGTGGAGTTCGAGGGTGAGGCCGTCCACGGCCTTGACCTGGCCGTAGCTCTTGGTCACGTTCTGGAAGCTCACCACGGTGCCGTGGGCGGCACCTCGTGCGGGTCCGGGGGCTCCGGAGTGCGTCGCGGTCGTCGTCGTCATGCACCGAGCTTCTCCCGGGCGGGGGTCCGCGCGGCAGTGTCTCCAGTCGTGACAGCTGCATGACAGATGTCACGCCCTGGGGGTGACGGCGCTGGTCGGAGCGGGGTTCCGGAACGGGCGGAGCCCCTTCCCGGGGTGCGGGGAGGGGCTCCTGACGGGCCGTGCGGGTCGCGGCCGGCCTCAGTTGGCGTTCGTGTCGATGGTCACGATGCGCTCGGCCGGGGTCTTGCCGACGAGGCCCCTGCCGAGGGCGCCGGAGACGTCCTGCGGGGTGACGGGGGTCTTGGCGCCGGTGCCGCGGGTGATCAGCACCCCGTCGAAGGCGTTGCCGTAGGTGGCCTTGAGGGCCTCCAGGTCGTACTTCTCGACGAGCTTGCCCTGGACGGGGACCATGCTGAGGATCTTGGGCAGGGACTTGGCGCCGAAGGACAGGGACTTGGTGCCCGCCTTGACGGTCACGGTGCCGGACATGGCGGGCTCCGCGAACTCCTTCATGGCCCGGTTCAGTTCCGCCTGGGTGACGGTCGGTTCCTTGGTGGTGGTGGGGAGTTCGACGGGGGCGGCCTTGCCGTTGGCGACGAGCTCGCGGAAGGCCTTGGTGACCTTGTCCACGGAGCTGTCGACGTCCAGGCTGGTGCCGGCCTTGCCGGGGACCGCCACGGCCTTGCCGGTGTCGAAGGTGATGGTGCCCTCGGAGGCGGTGCCGGCGGTGCCGGCCAGCTCCTGGAGGGAGCCCTTCAGCTTCTCCTCGTCGACGGGCATCACGGCTGCGGCCGTGCGCTCGACGCCGAACAGCGAGCCGATGACGGTGACCGGGTTGTAGTCGCTGCCGGTGGCGTTGCGGACGGTGGTCTGGCTGTCGAGGGTCAGGCCGGCCTTCTCGGGCTTCAGCTCGACGGTCTTGCCGCCGACGGTGAGCTGGAGCGGGGTGGCGGAGCGCTTGCCGAAGGCCGTCTGGAGCTTGGCGACGGCGTCGTCGCGGCTGCCGCTGATGTCGACGCCCAGGACCTTGGTGCCCTTGGGGATGTCGGAGTGGTTCATCAGCAGCCCGGCGCCGTAGGCCACGGCGACCAGGCCGATGAGGCCGCCGCCGAGCAGGACCAGCTTGGAGCGGCCCTTCTTCTTGGCGGGCTTGCCGGCCGGGGCCGCCTTGCCGGACTTCCCGGCGGGGGCGGGCATCGACCGGGGCGGCTGCGGGCCGGGCGGCGGCGCGGCCGGGCCGGGCCGGGGGGCGGCCGGGGCGGGGGCGTCCATGGCCTCGGGGCCGGGCCAGCGCGGGGTCTCGTCGGCGCCCACGGGCACGGTGCCCAGCGCGGGCCCGCCGGTGGGGCCGGAGGGCTCCGTGAAGGCGGGGAAGGCCTCGGTGGACGGGCCGCCGTCGTACGCCGGGTAGCCCTGGGCCGAGCCGACACCGGGGCCGCCGACGCCGGGGCCGCCGGGGCCGGGCGCGGGCGCGAAGCCGGCGCCGGGGCCGGTGCCGGGGGCGGGCCGCTGCGGCACGCCGGGGGCGGCCGGGGGCGCGAATCCGGCACCGGTGCCGGCGCCCTCGTACGGGGCGGGGTCGAAGCCGTTGCCCGGGGCGCCGGGGGCGCCGGGGCCGGGGTGGCCGCCGGGTGCGCCGTTGCCGGGGCGGGGCGCGGAGGAGCCGTAGCTCGCGGCGGGTGCCGGGGCCGCGGGCGGGGGCGTGGCCGCCTTGCGCGGGGCGAACCAGCCGCCGCCGTCCGCCGGCGCCTCGGCCGGGGCCTTCGGGGCCGGGGCGGGCGCGGGCGTCTGGCCCGTGGGCCGCGCCGGCAGGGCGGCGCGCACGGGGGGCTCGGCCTGGCCGCGCGGGGCCGGGGCCGGCTCGGACTCGGCGGAGCCGGGGGCGGGCTCCGCGGAGCCGCCCTTCACCGGCTTGCGGACGACCACGGGCGGGATCGGCCGCGAACCCGGGATGTTGATCCGGATCCGGGTCGTCAGGGTGGTCTCGGTCTTCGGCCCGTCGGTGTCGGGCGTGGACGGGTTCGAACTCACAGGATTCTCCTCCGGGGCGGTCGCGCCAGGCCGGGGCGGCAGGGACGTGGGCGCGGACTGGCCGGTTCCGTACGGCGGCGTACCCGAGGGGTAGGCGGCTCCACCGTGCCCTACGGGCCCGGGGGGCGAACTGTCGGTTTCACGACTCAAGGCAGGTTCTCCCGGTTGGCTCCGCCGCCCGCGTGCCGTGCGCGGGCAGCTCGGCGGCCCGTCCACCATACTGGCCGCCGCGCGCACGCAACTGTCCCAGGGGAATGAAAGGTTCCTCTTAACCCTCCGCAGTTCCTCCTCCGAGGGCCCGTCAAACCCCCGCAACCCGTCCCCGATCGGAGGGCGCGGGAGCTCAGCGGCCGGTCAGCCGCGCGGTTTCGGGGCCGAAACCGGTGGTTCCACGGGACCGCGCATCGTGGCGCAGATCACAGCGACCGCACTCCCGCCCAAAAGGTATGCGTACATACCGATTCCGGAGGAACCGAGCAGGAAGTCCCCTTCGGGGCGCGGGACACCGAGGAGCACGTACGAGAGGAACCAGCCGGCCGCCGCGACGCCCACGCCGAGCCCGCCCCCGAGGGCGATCCGGGCGCCGAGGAACAGCCCGAGGAGGGCCAGCACGGCGAGCACCAGCCCGGCCGGGAACCACAGGTCCACCACGAGCCAGCCGGCCAGCCCGGTGGCGGTGCCCGCGACGAGCAGGCCCAGCAGGGCGGCGATCCGCCCCGCCGTCAGCGCCGTGGTCACGCCTCCACCCCCGCGAAGAGGTCGCGCTCCCGCTCACCGGCCGGAGCCCCCGACTCCCCCACGGCCAACTCGTAGTACTCGCGGGCGAACAGCGGCTGGGCCAGGTCGTTGGAGAGGGCGAAGAAGGGCCCGTCGACGGCGATCTGGGTGGCGTGCGCCCGCATGGCGGCCGCCTTGGCCTCCGCCAGCACCCGCTCGCCCTCGGCGTCGGCGATCTCCGCGGTGATCCGCCCGTCGGGGACCACGCCCGGCACGTCGGCGGGGGTCGCCAGGCCCGGGAAGGGCAGCGCGGCGCCCCGCTCGCGCAGCCGCGCGAAGCCCTCCTCGACCGCGGAGAGCGGGACCCGGTTCCAGTAGACCTTCGCGATGGCGTGCGGGGCGCCCAGCTCGGGCCGGTAGGCGGGGTCGGCGGCCAGTTCGGCGCCGCGCATGGCGACGCGGTGGGCCTGGATGTGGTCCGGGTGGCCGTAGCCGCCGTCCGGGTCGTAGGTGACCAGGACCTGCGGGCGCAGCTCCCGGATGACGGCGACCAGGTGGCCCGCGGCCTCGTCCACGCCGGTGGCCCAGAAGGCACCGGGCCGGGCGTTCTGCGGGGCGCCCATCATCCCGGAGTCGCGGAACCGGCCGGCGCCGCCGAGGAAGCGGTGGTCGGCGACCCCGAGCTCCTTCATGGCGGCGGCGAGCTCACCGACCCGGAAGGGGCCGAGGGTGTCGTCGCGGTCCGGCGCGAGGTGGGCCAGCTCGGGCGGGATGACCTCGCCCTCCTCGCCCAGGGTGCAGGTCACCAACGCGACATGGGCGCCCTCGGCCGCGTACTTGGCCATGGTGACGCCGTTGTTGATCGACTCGTCGTCCGGGTGCGCGTGCACGAGGAGCAGACGGCGGGCGGGAAGACCGTTCATGGGGCCAGCCTACGAGGCCGCCCTACAGCTTGAGGCCACTGATCATGCTCGCCACGTTCGAGGTGAGCTGACTGAGGGTGGGAGCCACCGTCGAACTCGCCAGGTAGAACCCGAGCAGCACGCAGACGAACGCGTGGCCCGCCTTCAGCCCCGACTTCCGGACCAGAAGGAAGACGACGATCGCCAGCAGCACCACGGCCGAGATCGATAGTGCCACGGCGTTTCACCTCCACGTCGAGCGGACATCGGTACGCGTACTCGTGCTCGGCGATTCATACCCACCGTGCGCTACGGATCATAACTATCCGTACCAGCGCATCGGTCGAATTCCGGCAGCACGAGGGGCGCATACCGCGCACGGCCGGGGGCGCGGACGAGCCGCGGAGGAGGCCCGCGCGCCCACCGGCGCCCCTACGGCCTTATCCCGCCCCACAGGCCGGAACGGGAACTCGGGGCAGAATCGGTCAAGTCACCCTCGATTACGCCGGGTTGGAGCCCAAACGGCCCCCTCCGTGGGGACCTTGCGGGGTGGCTGGAAATGATCGGTCCTTACAGCGTTTTCCAGCCCGCCCCCTACTCCTCCGTCAGCGGGGCCGGCGGGGGCGCCAGTTCCCCGGGCGGCGGGACCACCTGCCGCTCCGCCGCGAAGTGACAGGCCGACGGATGGGCCGCCGGACCGCTGGGGAAGACCGGCGGGACGGCCAGCGGCGGCACCTCCGTGGCGCAGCGGGATTCGGCCTTCCAGCAGCGGGTGCGGAAGGGGCAGCCCGAGGGCGGGTCGGCCGGGGAGGGCACGTCGCCGGAGAGCAGGATCCGGTCCCGGTGGGCGCGGGCCTCGGGGTCGGGTACGGGCACGGCGGAGAGCAGGGCCTGGGTGTAGGGGTGGGTGGGGTGTTCGTAGATCTGGGTGTCGGTGCCGGTCTCGACGACCCGGCCCAGGTACATGACCGCGACCCGGTCGGAGATGTGCCGGACGATGGACAGGTCGTGCGCGATGAAGACGTAGGAGAGGCCGAAGTCGGCCTGGAGGCGCGCGAGGAGGTTGACGACCTGGGCCTGGACGGAGACGTCGAGCGCGGAGACCGGCTCGTCGGCGACGATGACCTCCGGCCGCAGGGCGAGGCCGCGGGCGATGCCGATGCGCTGGCGCTGGCCGCCGGAGAACTGGTGCGGGTAGCGGTTGACGTACTCCGGGTTCAGGCCGACCACGTCCAGGAGCTCCTGGACCCTGCGCCGCCGGTCGCCCTTGGGGGCCGCCTCGGGGTGGATCTCGTACGGTTCGCCGATGATGTCGCCGACCGTCATGCGCGGGTTCAGCGAGGTGTACGGGTCCTGGAAGACCATCTGGATGTTGCGGCGCACGGCCTTGAGGGCCTTGCCCGACAGCTTCGTGATGTCCTCGCCCTTGTACGAGATGGCGCCGGCGGTCGGGCGTTCCAGGTGGACCAGCATCTTGGCGACGGTCGACTTCCCGCAGCCGGACTCGCCGACGATGCCGAGGGTCTCGCCGGCCGCGAGGCCGAAGGAGACCCCGTCTACGGCCTTGACCGCGCCGACCTGCTTCTTGAAGAGGACGCCCTGGGTGAGGGGGTAGTGCTTGACGAGGCCGCGGACCTCCAGGAGGGGCTCAGGCACCGAGGCACTCCTTCCAGAAGAAGCAGGCGCTGGCCCGGTCGGGGCCGACCTCGGCCAGCGGCGGGACCTCGGTCCGGCAGACGGGGCGGGCCATGGGGCAGCGCGGGTTGAAGGCGCAGCCGGGCGGGATGGCCAGCAGGTTCGGGGGCAGGCCCTTGATGGCGTAGAGCTCCCGGCCCTTCTGGTCCAGGCGCGGGATCGAGTCGAGCAGGCCCCGGGTGTAGGGGTGGGCGGGTGCGGCGTACAGGGCGTGGACGGGGGCGGACTCGACGATCCGGCCCGCGTACATGACGGCGATCTTGTCGGCCACGTCGGCGACGACGCCGAGGTCGTGGGTGATCAGGATCAGGCCCATGGCGAGCTCGCGCTGGAGCTCGGCGAGCAGGTCCATGACCTGGGCCTGGACGGTCACGTCGAGGGCGGTGGTGGGCTCGTCGGCGATGATCAGGGAGGGTTCCAGGGCCAGCGCCATGGCGATCATGATGCGCTGGCGCATGCCGCCGGAGAACTGGTGCGGGTAGTCGCCCACGCGCTGGCGGGCGGCCGGGATCCTCACCCGGTCCATCAGCTCGACGGCCTTGGCGCGGGAGTCCTTGCGGGACATCCCGCGGTGGACCTCGTACATCTCGCCGAGCTGGGCGCCGACCGTGAGGACGGGGTTGAGGGAGGACAGGGCGTCCTGGAAGATCATCGCCATCTCGGCGCCGCGGATCCTCCTGCGCTCCTCCTCCTTCGTCTTCAGCAGGTCCTTGCCCTTGAAGAGGATCTGTCCGCCCGCGATCCGGCCGGGCGGCGTGTCGAGGATCCCCATCACGGCCTGGGCCGTCACCGATTTCCCGGAACCGGACTCGCCGAGCACGGCGAGGGTCTCGCCCTCGTCCACCGAGTAGGTCACCCCGTTGACGGCCTTGGCGATCCCGTCGCGGGTGGTGAACTCCACGTGCAGGTCCCGGACTTCGAGCAGCATCTGGCGGCTCACTCCTCAGCGCAGCTTGGGGTCGAGGGCGTCGCGCACGGCGTCGCCGAGCATGATGAAGGCGAGCACGGTCAGGCTCAGGGCGCCGGCCGGCCAGAGCAGCATGTGCGGGGCGTTGCGGATCTGGGAGGCGGCGTTGGAGATGTCGATGCCCCAGGAGACGGTGGGCGGGCGCAGGCCGACTCCGAGGAAGGAGAGGGTGGCCTCCAGGGAGATGTAGGTGCCCAGCGCGATGGTGGCGACGACGATGACCGGGGCGACGGCGTTCGGGGCGACGTGCCGCAGCAGCATGCGGGTGTTGCCGGCGCCGAGGGCCCGGGCGGCCTGGACGTAGTCGTTCTGTTTGACGGTGATCACCGAGCCGCGGGCGATGCGGGCGAGCTGCGGCCAGCCGAGCAGCACGATGAAACCGACCACGGGCCAGACGGTGGTGCTGGTGACCACGGAGAGGAACACGAGGCCGCCGAGGACGACCGGGATCCCGAAGAAGATGTCGGCGACCCGGGAGAGCAGGGCGTCGCCCCAGCCGCCGAAGAACCCGGCGAGTCCGCCGAGCGCGGAGCCCAGCAGGGCGGCGCCCAGGGTGGCGCAGATGCCGACGGTGATGGAGGCGCGGGCCCCGTGGACGGTGCGGGTGTAGACGTCGCAGCCCTGGGTGTCGTAGCCGAAGGGATGCCCGGGGGCGGGGCCCTGCTGGGACTTGGACAGCTCGCAGTGGAGCGGGTCGCCGCCGGCGATGAGCTGGGGCCAGATCGAGATGACCACGAGGAAGAGGATCAGCAGGGCGGAGAGGATGAAGACGGGGTTTCGGCGCAGCTGGTGCCAGGCGTCGGACCACAGGGAGCGGGCCCGCTCGCGGGGGCCGGCGGAGCCGGGGTCGAGGGGCTGTTCCAGGCTTTCGGCCTCCTCCAGCGCGAGGTCCATGGCGCCTCCCTGTCCGGTCGGGGCGATGGCCTCGTGCTCGCCCGGCTTCAGCGGGTCGTAGGGCGGCTGCGGCTCGGGTTCAGGCATAGCGGATCCTCGGGTCCAGGACCGCGTAGAGCAGGTCGACGAGCAGGTTCGCCACCAGGAAGACGATGACGAGGATGGTCACGAAGCCCACGACGGTGGGCGAGTTGCCGCGCAGGATGCCCTGGTAGAGCTGGTAGCCGACGCCTTTGATGTTGAAGATCCGCTCGGTGATGATGGCCCCGCCCATCAGGGCGCCGATGTCGGTGCCGATGAAGGTGACCACCGGGATGAGGGAGTTGCGCAGCAGGTGGCGGGTGACGACCCGGCGCCGCGGCAGGCCCTTGGCGACGGCGGTGCGGACGTAGTCGGCCTTGACGTTCTCGGCGATGGAGGTCCGCGAGAGCCGGGTGACGTAGGCGAGGGAGACCAGGGCGAGGACGAGGCCGGGCAGGATCAGCTCGTCGAAGCGGGCGTCCGCGGAGACGGTGGGCCGGACCCAGCCCCATTTGACGCCGAAGAGGAACTGGAGCACGTACCCGGTGACGAAGGTGGGCACGGAGATGACGATGAGGGTGGCCACCAGCAGGCTGGTGTCGACGGCCTTGCCCCGGCGCAGTCCGCCGATCACGCCGAGGGTGATGCCGACGAGGATCTCGATGAGGATCGCGACGCAGGTCAGCCGGAGGGTGACGGGGAAGGCGGTGCCCATCAGCTCGGTGACCTTCTGGCCGTTGAAGGCCGTGCCGAAGTCGCCCTGGAAGATCTGGCCCATGTAGTGGACGTACTGCTCCCACAGGGGGCGGTCGAGGTAGAGGTCCTTGCGGATGCGGGCGACGGTGGCGGGGTCGGGGGCCTTGTCCCCGAAGAGGGCCGCCACCGGGTCGCCCAGCGCGTAGACCATGAAGAAGATCAGGAAGGTGCTGCCGATGAACACGGGGATCATCTGGAGCAGCCGCCGGATCACGTAACGTCCCATGGATGCTCCAGGGTGTCGGGCTCGGCGGCGGGGTCAGCTGACCTTGATCTCGTTGTAGACGGGGACGCTGAACTGGTTCAGGGCGACGTCGGAGGTCCGCTCGGAGTGGCCGGCGCTGCCGTTCTGGTACCAGAGGGGGATGGAGGGCATCTGCTCGGCGAGGACCTTCTCGGCGTCCTGGAACTTGCCGATCGCCTTGGCGGTGTCGCTCTCCTGGTTGGCCTCGTCGACGAGCTTGTCGAACTCCGGGCTGCTGAACTTGCCGTAGTTGGAGGAGGCGCCGGTGTAGTAGAGCGGCTGGAGGAAGTTCTGGATGAGCGGGTAGTCGGCCTGCCAGCCGGAGCGGAAGGGGCCGGTCAGCTTGAAGGCGCTCTCCTGGTTGCGGAAGTCGGCGAAGGTGCCGATGGGGTTGACGGTGCAGACGGGGCCCTCGCCCAGGGCGTTGTTGACGCTGTTGCAGACGGCTTCCATCCAGTCGCGGTGGGAGCCGGTGTCCACGTTCGAGGTGAGGGTCATCTTGCCGCCGGGCAGGCCGCCGGCCTCCTGGATGAGCTTCTTGGCCTCGGCGGGGTTGAACTTGCAGGCGTCGCCGCAGAGCGTGGACTTGAAGCCGCCCTTGTCGCCGAGGGCGGGCGAGGTCCAGTCCTTGGCCGGGGTGCGGGTCTCGCGGAAGATCTGCTCGGTGATCTCGTCGCGGTTGATCGCCATGGAGATGCCGCGGCGGACCTTGTCCATGCCCTCCTTGCTCCACTGCGGGTCGTAGAGCGGGAAGGTGAGGGTCTGGAGGATGAGGGCCGGCTGGTTGATGTAGCGGTCGCCGAGGTCGTTCTTGACGTTCTTCAGCTGCTGCGCGGGGACGTCGTCGACGAGGTCGAGGTTGCCGGAGATCAGGTCCGTGTAGGCGGTGTTGTTGTCGGTGTAGACCTTGAGGTCCACGCCGCCGTTCTGCGCCTTGTCCGCCCCGGGGTAGCCGTCCCACTTGCGCAGCTTCATGCCGGTGCCCTTGGTGTAGGAGTCCACCGTGTACGGGCCGTTGCCGACCGGCTTGTTCAGCCAGCCGGAGTGGTCGGTGAAGAAGGCCTTGGGCAGCGGGGAGAAGGCCTGGTAGCCGAGGGTCTCGGGCCAGGTGGAGAACTTCGACTTCAGGGCGACGGTGAAGGTCTTGGGGTCCTTGACCACCAGGCCGGACATCGTCTTGGCCTTGGGCTCGCCGGAGGCGGGGTGGACGTCGTCGTAGCCGGCGATGCCGGCGAAGAAGGTGGCGTTGTTCTGCTTGTTGCGCACGTCCGCCGCGTAGTTCCAGGCGTCGACGAAGGACTGGGCGGTGACCGGCTCGTCGTTGCTGAACTTCCAGCCGTCCTTCAGGGTGATCGTGAAGTTCTGGCTGTCGGTGGTCTCGATCTTCTCGGCGACCATGTCGCGGGCCTCGCCCGTCTTGGCGTCGTAGCGCTTGAGGCCGCGGAAGAGCATGTCGAGGACCTTGCCGCCCTGCACCTCGTTGGTGTTGGCCGGCTCCAGCGGGTTCTGCGGGTCGCCCCAGGAGGAGCTGACGATCCCGGCCGCGCCGCCCCCGCCGCTGTCGCTCCCGCCGCCGCAGGCCGTCGCCGCGAGGGCGACGGCCACCGCACATGCGGCCCACTGGGCGTGGGTGGCTCCGCGCATGGACTGCCTCCTAAGGGGTCCCAAGACTCACTTAGGGGCAATGTCACCTTATGTAGGACTGGTTTCACCCTCGGTTGGCCGTTTTGCACCCTCGCGTCCCCCGGCTGTCACCCCTGGGGGTGCAACATGAGCTCCCAGGTGTCGACCGCGTAGTGCAGGGTCATGCCGTGCGCCTCGTAGAGGGCCAGGGCGCCGGTCTCGTTGAGGGTGTCCACGCCCAGGCCCAGGGTGGCGCGGCCGCGGGCCGCGTAGGCGGCGAAGGCGTGGCGCAGGAGGTGGGAGCCGACGCCCCGGCCGCGGGCCTCCTTCCGCACGCCGATGTGGCTGACCCAGCCCATGCTGGTGCGGTCGTCGCGGGTGACGAGGACGGCCGTGTCGCCCTGGCCGGGGAGGCTCGCGATCCAGACCAGGGACCAGTCGAGGCGGCGGCCGTCCACGTGGTCCAGCCAGGCCTCGTAGTCGCGCTCGGCGTGTCCGAAGTGGGCGGCGAAGGTCTCCTCGACCAGGGCGTGGGCACGGCGGCGGTCGGCCTCGTCGGCGGCGCAGTCGCGCAGCACGAGGCCGGCGGGCGGCGCGGGCGGCTGGTCGGCGGGGCCCAGGGCGCGGGTCATCACCTGGTAGCGGCGGACGCTGCGGTAGCCGCGGCCGGTGAGGAGGGTGAGGTCGAGGGTGGGGCGGACGTTGAGCTGGAGGCGCAGGCGGGCGCCCGGTCCGGTGCCGGAGGCCATCCGGCGGGCCCGGGCCTCCATCCGGTGCAGGAGCGCCGTCGCGGCCCGGTGGTGGCCGGGCAGGACGTAGTGGTCGCCGTCGATCCTGCCGGGTCCGGAGTCGGCCCAGACGAGGGCGTAGGCGACGAGGCGGCCGCCCTCGAAGGCGAGCCAGGAGTCGGTGGCGAGGTCGACGTCGGGGTGGTTGAGGTCGGCCTCGACGGTGCCGAGGTCGGTTTCGGGCCTGCCGATCTCGACGAGGTCGACGGCGTTGAGGAGGGCGCAGATGTCCCGGGCGTCCCCGGGGCCGGCCGGGCGGACGGTCAGCGTGTCGGTGGCCATCGGCCCACTCTCGGCGGCCGCGGCGGCCGCCCGCAAGCGGTTTGCCCGCAACCGGGCCGCCCCCGGACCGCGCGGGGCGGCCGGGGGCGGGCGGCGGGAACGGGTCCGTGCCTCAGGTGATCTGGACGTTGGCGAGGTCCATGCGGCCCTGGGCGTCGACCTCGACGTGGGTCACGGCCTTGGTGTAGGCGGCGGCGGACATGTACGTGAAGACCGGGATGTACGGGAGGTCCCGGATGACGATGTCGTCGGCCTTCTGGTAGAGCTTCGTGCTGTCGGCGGGGTCGGTGGATCGGTCGGCCGCGGCGAGGGCCGCCTCGAACTCCTCGCTCTTGTAGTGCCCGTAGTTGGAGCCGTTGGCGATGGCCTCCTTGGAGAACACCGGCCGCAGGTAGTCCTCGGCCGCCGGGTAGTCCATGGCCCAGCCGGTGCGGAAGGCGCCCTCGAACCGCTGGGCCCCCAGCGCGTTCAGCAGGTCTCCGGCCTTCGGGAACGGCTTGGGGGTGACCTCGATGCCCAGGTTGGTCTTCAGCTGGGCGGCGACGGCCTCGATCCACTCCTTGTTGTCGCTGTCGGCGTCGTAGCCGAGTTCCATCCTGTTGCCGGGGATGCCCCCGGCGCGCTGGAGCAGCTCCTTGGCCTTGACCGGGTTGAAGGTCCCGGCCTCGCCCAGGGCGCCCTTGCGGTAGCCGGGGACGATGGGGCTGATGAAGTCGTCGGCCGGCTTGCGGGTGCCGTTGAAGATGCTCTTGGCGATGGCGTCCCGGTCGATGGCCATCGAGATCGCCTTGCGGACGTCGGGCTTGCCGAAGGCCTCGGAGTTCGCCTCGAGCGGCAGGCCGATGTAGCCGATGGAGGCCTCGGGCTTGTAGATGTAGCGCTCGCCGAACTCCTGGGAGACGGTGGGCAGCGCGGTGACCGGCAGCTTGTCGACTATCTGCAGCTTGCCCGCCTGGAGGTCGGCGTAGGCGGCGTCGAGGTTGCCGTAGATCTTGAAGGTGACGCCGTCGAGCTTGGCGCGGCCGTCGCTCGGGTACTTCGCGTACTTCTTGACCTTGATCTGCTTGTTGTGCTCCCACGTGCCGTCCATCTGGAACGGGCCGTTGCCGATCGGCGCCTCGCCGAACTTCTGCGGGTCCGCCTCGAAGGCCTTGGGCAGCGGGTAGAAGGCGTTGTAGCCCAGCATGGTCTTGAACTGGGAGAACGGCGCCTTCAGCGTGACCACGAAGGTCTTGCTGTCGACGACCTTGAGACCCTTGAGCTCCTTGGCGGTGGGGGTCTTCCCCTTGCCGGGAGCCAGCTCCTCGGAGCCCTCGATCTTGGAGAAGAAGCCCATCGCCTCGGCGCCGTTCTCCTGGTTGGCCCCCCAGTTCCAGGCGCGGACGAAGGACTGCGCGTCGACCTTCTCGCCGTTGTGGAAGGTGAAACCGTCCTTGAGCTTGATGGTCCAGGTCTTGGAGTCCGTCGTCTCGACGGACTCGGCGACCGCGAGCTTCGGCTCGCTGGTCTTGTTGTCGTACGCGACCAGACCGGTGAACAGCGCGTGCAGCACCTCGGCGCCCTCGGACTCGCCGGTGTTCTGGCCCACCAGCCCGTGCTGCGGTTCGCTCAGCCGCACGGTGATGTGGCCGCCCATCCGGCCCTCGGCCGACGGGTCGTCCCCGCCGCCGCAGGCCGTCATGGCCATCGCCAGCACGACGGTGCCGGCGGCCCAACGGGCGCGGGTTGCTCCACGCATGGGAAATTGCCTCCTCAGGAGTCACTGTCGGTGTGCTCGTGAGCCGACGCTCCCCACAGCGCTTGACCCGAGACGCGAGCTCGTTGGGGCCATCCTCGGGGACGCCCGGACCCATAGAACATACCTGAGCGGTCACGTTACCGAGCCGGTACGGGGCCGCCCTCCGGGCCCCGGAAAGCCCACCGGGCACGGCCGCGAACGGCCGTGCCCGGTGGGGTGCGCGCGGGGGATCAGACGGGCAGGACCGTCTTCTCCTCGGCGAAGTGGCACGCGGACTCGTGCGCGGCCGGGGTGTCCTCACCCTGGAAGCGCTCGGGGACGGCCAGCAGCGGGACCTCGGTGGAGCAGATGTCCTGCGCCTTCCAGCAGCGGGTGCGGAAGCGGCAGCCCGACGGCGGGTTGGCCGGCGACGGGACGTCACCGGTCAGGATGATCCGCTCGCGGCCCTCACGGGCCGCCGGGTCCGGCACCGGCACCGCGGAGAGCAGCGCCTGGGTGTACGGGTGGGTGGGGTGGTCGTAGATCTGCTCGTCGGTGCCGATCTCCGCCATCTTGCCCAGGTACATGACGCCCACGCGGTCCGAGATGTGCCGGACGATCGAGAGGTCGTGCGCGATGAAGATGTAGGACAGGTTGAACTCGTCCTGCAGCTTCGCCATCAGGTTGATGACCTGCGCCTGCACCGACACGTCGAGCGCGGAGACCGGCTCGTCGCAGATGATGATCTCGGGCTGGAGCGCGAGGCCGCGGGCGATGCCGATGCGCTGGCGCTGGCCGCCGGAGAACTGGTGCGGGTAGCGGTTGATGTACTCCGGGTTCAGGCCGACGACGTCCAGGAGCTCCTGGACCTTGCGCCGACGGTCGCCCTTCGGGGCCACCTCGGGGTGGATCTCGAAGGGCTCGCCGATGATGTCGCCGACCGTCATGCGCGGGTTCAGCGAGGTGTACGGGTCCTGGAACACCATCTGGATGTTGCGGCGCACGGCCTTGAGGGCCTTGCCCGACAGCTTGGTGATGTCCTGGCCCTTGTAGAAGACCTCGCCGGACGTCGCCGTCTCCAGCAGCATCAGCAGCTTGGCGACCGTGGACTTGCCACAGCCGGACTCGCCGACGATGCCGAGGGTCTCGCCCTGGTGCAGGTCGAAGGAGATCCCGTCGACCGCGCGGACGGCGCCGATCTGCTTCTTGAACAGGATGCCCTGGGTCAGCGGGAAGTGCTTGACCAGGTTGCGCACCTGCAGGATCGGCTCGCCGCGCTCGACGGGCGCCTCGATGGCGGCCACGGCCGCCGTCTCGGTCGCCGCCTCGACGACCTCGACCTCGCTGATGCCGGGGGTGGCGTCCACGGCGTCATCCTTCTTGTCGAACTCAGCCATGGAGCTGCTCCTCGCGGAAGTGGCAGGCGCTGGCACGGCCGGCCAGCTCGGTGCCGTCCTGCTCGGTCACCTGGAGCAGGGGCGGCATCTCGGTGCGGCAGATGTCCTGCGCCTTGGGACAGCGCGGGTTGAAGGCGCAGCCCGAGGGGGCCTTGAGCAGGTTGGGCGGCAGACCCTTGATCGCGTAGAGCTCCTGGCCCTTCTGGTCCAGGCGCGGGATCGAGTCCAGCAGACCACGGGTGTACGGGTGCGCGGGGCGCTTGTACAGCTCGTGGACGGGGGCCTGCTCGACGATGCGGCCGGCGTACATCACGGCGATCTTGTCCGCGACGTCGGCGACGACGCCGAGGTCGTGGGTGATCAGGATCAGACCCATGTTGTACTCGCGCTGCAGGTCGGCCAGCAGGTCCATGACCTGGGCCTGGACCGTCACGTCGAGCGCCGTGGTGGGCTCGTCCGCGATGATCAGGTCCGGCTCCAGGGCGAGCGCCATCGCGATCATGATGCGCTGGCGCATACCGCCCGAGAACTGGTGCGGGTAGTCGTCGACCCGGCTCTTGGCCGCGGGGATCTTCACCCGGTCCATGAGCTCGATGGCCTTGGCCTTGGCGTCCTTCTTCGACATGCCCTGGTGGACGCGGAACATCTCGCCCAGCTGGTTGCCGACGGAGAAGACCGGGTTCAGGGCGGACAGCGCGTCCTGGAAGATCATCGCCATCTTCGGGCCGCGCAGCTTGCGCCGCTCGTTCTCCGGCAGCTTGAGGATGTCCTCGCCGCGGAAGAGGATCTCGCCCTTGGCGACCCGCCCGGGGGGCGAGTCGAGGATGCCCATGATCGCCTGCGCGGTCACGGACTTGCCGGAACCGGACTCGCCGAGCACGGCCAGGGTCTCGCCGGAGGAGACGCTGTAGTTGACGCCGTTGACGGCCTTGACGACGCCTTCACGGGTCGCGAACTCGACGTGCAGGTCGCGCACTTCGAGAACGGGCGCCTCGGCGTCGCCGGCCTTCGGACGGGACGCGTCTGCGGTGGTGCTTGAAGCAGTCATTTCGGTGGTGCCGCCCTTCTAGCGCAGCTTCGGGTCGAGGGCGTCGCGGAGCCCGTCGCCGACGAATACGAAGCCAAGGACCGTCAGCACGATCGCGATGCTGGGGTAGGTCCACAGGAAGTCCTTGACCCCCATGAAGTCCTTGGAGGCGGCGAGCATGTTGCCCCACTCCGGGATCTCGGGGCTGACGCCCACGCCCAGGAAGGACAGCGAGGCCTCGGCCACGATGGCGCCGCCGACGCTGAACGCGGCGTAGGCCATCACCGCGGCGATGGAGTTGGGGATGATGTGCCGCACGATGATCCGGCGGGTGTCCGCGCCCAGGGCGCGGGCGGCCAGCACGTAGTCGGCCTCACGGACCGACAGGATCGAGCTGCGCAGCAGACGGGAGACCGTCGGCCACGAGAAGACGGCCAGCGAGATGATCACCGGCATCACGCCCCGGCCCATCGCGATGATGATGACGATGGCGCCGATCAGCAGCGGGAAGGCGAAGAAGACGTCGGCGATGCGCATCAGCACCGAGTCGGTGGCGCGGCCGAAGTATCCGGCCAGCGCGCCGATGACGATGCCGATGAGGCACGCCAGGAAGATCGACGCGAGACCGATCTCCACGGCGATGCGGGTGCCGTAGATGATGCGGGAGAACTGGTCGCGGCCCAGCGCGTCGGTACCCAGCAGGTGGCCGTTGCCCGGCTCCTGAAGGGTGTTGTTCAGGTCCTGGGCCAGCGGATCCTGCGGGGCGATCAGCGGAGCGAAGGCCGCGGTGAGGAACAGCAGCAGGACGAGGCCGAGGCCGACGACGGCCAGCCTGTTGGCGAGGAAGCGGTGGCGGATCTCGCCCCACTGGGTCACGCGGGCGACGGCCGGTTCGGCCTCCGCGTTCGCGGCCTGCGCCGGTGCGGTCGCGTCCCCCGCCACCGATGTGCTCTTGGTGAGCTCGGTCATGGGTAACTCCTAGAACGGGCTGCCTGGATCAGGCGAGGCGGATGCGCGGGTCGAGGACCGCGTACAAGAGGTCGACGATGAGGTTCAGCAGAACGAACACGGCGACGCCGAAGCTCACCACGCCGATGATGATCGGGTTGTTCTGCTGCTGCACCGCCTGCACCAGGGCGAGACCGATGCCGTCCCAGTTGAAGATCGCCTCGGTGATCAGGGCGCCACCGAGCAGCGAGCCGAAGGAGATACCCAGGTACGTGACGACCGGGATGATCGAGTTGCGCATGACGTGCTTGACGAGCACGGTCCGCCGCGGCAGACCCTTGGCGACGGCCGTCTTGACGTAGTCGGCCCGCAGCACCTCCAGCATGGTGCCGCGCATGAGCCGGGCCACGAGGGCGGCGTCGAGGATCGCCAGCGTGAAGGCGGGCAGGATCAGCGACTTCACCGTGCCGTCGGAGATCAGCGGGACCCACTGGAACTGGACCACGAAGACCTTCTGGAGCACCATGCCGATCACGAAGGACGGGAAGCCGACGGCCATCGTGGTCAGGAGCGTGATCAACACGTCCCAGAACGAGTATCTGAACAGCGCGGCGATCAGACCCGCCAGCAGGCCGATCAGGATGTCCAGGACGATGGCGGCCAGCGCGAGCTCAGCGGTGTTCGTGAGCTTCGGCGCGAGGACCTCGGTCACCGGCCGGCGCTGGGTGTAGTCCTCACCCAGGTCACCCTGCGCGAGGTTCTTGACGAAGTTCCCGTACTGCACGGGCAGCGGGTCGTTGAGTCCGTAGCGCTCGCGGAGCGCTTCGACGACGGCCGGGTCGCGGGCCTTGTCACCACCGAGCGAACCCACAGGGTCGCCGGGGAGCACGAAAAGACAGCAGAAGAGAATAACCGTCGCACCGAAGAGAACGACAACCATCTGTCCGAGCCGCCGGATCACATACCTTCCCACGATGCCTCCTTTACATACCGAGCGTGGGGGTTGGCGGCATCATCCGATCGGGAGATTGGCCGCATCCGGGCGCGGATCGACAAGAGAGAGGGGTGCGCCCGGGACTGAGCGAAGGCCGTGGGGACCGGAGAAGTAACTCGGGCCCCCACGACCTTCGCCTACCTGTTGTTGAGGAGGCTCTTACTTGGCCGAGATCTCAGCGAGGTTCGGGTCCTCGAAGAAGTCCAGCTGGATGTTGTTGAACTTGTCCGTGGCCGCGAGGCGGAACTGGGTGCGCTTCCACAGCGGGATGAGACCCTGCTCGTCGTCGACCGCGAGCTTCTCGGCCTCCTTGTAGACCGCGGCGCGGGCCGCCGGGTCCTTGGTGCCGCGGGCCTTGGTGATCAGCTCGTCGAACTTCGGGTTGTTGTAACGGCCGCGGTTGTCACCGGCCGCCTTGCCCGTCGCCGGGTCCTCGTTGATCGAACCCGAGTCGAGGAGCGGGTACAGGAAGTTGTCCGGGGTCGGGTAGTCCGCGCCCCACGCCGAGCGCCAGATGCCACCGGTCGCCTTGTCCTGCTGCTGGGCCAGGGCCTCCTTGAACGGCTTGCCGTTCAGCTTGACGTCGAGGCCGAGGACGTCCTTCAGCTGCTGCGCGACGGCCTGGACCCACTCTTCGTGGCCGGCGCCGGTGTTGTAGCCGAAGTCGAGGACGGTGCCCGGCTTCAGGCCGCCCTTCTCCGCGTACTGCTTGGCCTTCTCCTTGTCCTGCTTGACGCAGGAGGAGCAGACGCCGTCCTGGTAGGTGTCCGCGAAGGACGGCGGCAGGACCGAGGTGGCCGGCTTCTGCATGCCCTGGAAGACACCCTTGGCGATGGCCTCGCGGTCGATCGCGTAGGAGATCGCCTTGCGGGCGTCGGGGTTGTTCAGCGGCGCGGTCTGGTTGAAGGCGACCAGGTAGTTGACACCGCTGGTGTCGGCCTCGATCCACTTCTTCATGGGCGAGTACTTGGCCTTCGCCACCGGCTGCTGCGGCGTGGGCATACGCGCCCAGTCGAACTGGCCCGACTGGAAGCCCTGGTACTCCAGGGTGGAGCCGTTGGCCGAGTTCAGGATCGAGATCTCGACCTTGGCGAGCTTGGCCTTCTCCAGGCCGTAGTCGTCGTTACGGACGAGGGTGATGGACTTGTTGTGCTGCCACGAACCCTCCATCTTGAAGGGGCCGTTGCCGATGGGCGCGTCGTTGTACGCCTTGTTGCTGGCGGCGCCGGCGGCCTTCGGGACCGGGCTGAAGGCCTGGTGCACGGTCTTCTTGTCGAACTCGAAGTCGGCCTCGGACAGCTCGACCTTGAGGGTGCTCGCGTCCGGAGCGGTCACACCGGCGAAGGTGGTCGCGGTGCCGGTGTTGAGCTCCTTGTAGCCGTTGATGCCCGCGAACGGGTAGGCGACGTCGGAGGCGGAGTCCTTGGCGACCACACGGGTCCAGCCGCGGACGAAGGACTCGGCGTCGACGGCCTCGCCGTTCGAGAACTTCGTGCCCTGCTTGATCTTGAAGGTCCAGGTCTTGCCGTCGTCGCTGGTCTGGACCGACTCGGCGAGTTCGGGCTTCAGCTTGCCGTCGACCGTGGCGCTGTACAGACCCGTGAAGAGGTTGTGCGTGATGAGCGCGCCCTCGGACTCCTGGGAGTTGAACGGGTCGATCGCGGTGGGCTCGGTGATGCCGAGGCGGAACGTGCCGCCCTTGGCGGCGTCCTTGCTGCCCGCGTCGTTGCTGCTGCATGCGGTCGCGGCCATCGCCACGATGACCGCACCCACGACCCACTTGGCGCTCGTTGCTCCGCGCATGGGTAATAGCCTCCTCAGGAGTCACTGTCGATGATGTGGGCCCGTCCCCCGCTGACACCCCTGACAGCGAAATCCGGTCCCGTCGTGTGTGCTCGTGAGTCGACGCTCCCCACAGCGTGTGACCCATTGACCCGAGCTCAATGGAGCCATCCTCAGGGACGCCCAGACCGTAAACCACAGTTAAGTGGTCTCGTTTTCACAACATCACCGCATGGCGAAAACCCGAAATCCGGACAAACGGATAGGAGACAGACACGTGCGAAACGGACGGTTAGTCCTTCTTCCGGAGCGTCACGATCGGTATGCGGACACATCCGCCCCACAAACGGTTTGACAAACGGCGACGGCCCCTCCCCGCACCGGACCGGTGCGGGGAGGGGCCGTCGCCGAAGGTATGTGTTTCGGCCAGAAGCCTACTCGCGTCCTACTTGGCCGACTTGGCGCGCGAGGCGGTGCGCGAGCGCTCCTTCTGGTCCAGGACGACCTTGCGGATGCGCACGGCCTCCGGGGTCACCTCGACGCACTCGTCGTCGCGGCAGAACTCCAGGGACTGCTCCAGGGAGAGCTTGCGCGGCGGGACGATCGCCTCGAAGGAGTCGGCGGAGGAGGAGCGCATGTTCGTGAGCTTCTTCTCCTTGGTGATGTTCACGTCCATGTCGTCGGCGCGCGAGTTCTCGCCGACGATCATGCCCTCGTACACCTCGGTGCCGGGGTCGGTGAACAGCACGCCGCGCTCCTGCAGGTTGGTCATCGCGAAGGCGGTGACCGCACCGGCGCGGTCGGCGACCAGGGAGCCGTTGTTGCGGGTGACCAGCTGGCCGAACCACGGCTCGTGGCCCTCGTGGATCGAGTGGCCGATGCCGGTGCCGCGGGTCTGGGTCAGGAACTCGGTACGGAAGCCGATGAGGCCGCGGGACGGGACGACGAACTCCATGCGGACCCAGCCGGAGCCGTGGTTCGACATGTTGTCCATGCGGCCCTTGCGGACGCCCATGAGCTGCGTGACCGCACCCATGTGCTCCTCGGGCACGTCGATCGTCATGCGCTCGACCGGCTCGTGGATCTTGCCGTCGATCTCGCGGGTGACGACCTGCGGCTTGCCGATGGTCAGCTCGAAGCCCTCGCGGCGCATCTGCTCGACCAGGATGGCGAGCGCCAGCTCACCACGGCCCTGCACCTCCCAGGCGTCCGGGCGCTCGGTGTCCAGGACGCGCAGCGAGACGTTGCCGATCAGCTCGCGGTCCAGGCGGTCCTTGACCTGGCGGGCGGTGACCTTGCGGTCCTTGACCGCCGCCTTCGCGTCCGCGCCCTTGCCCGTGCCGCCGCGGCCGACGAGCGGGGAGGTGTTGGTGCCGATGACCATGGAGATGGCCGGCTCGTCCACCGTGATCAGCGGCAGCGCGATCGGGTTCTCCGGGTCGGCCAGGGTCTCGCCGATCATGATGTCGGGGATACCGGCGACGGCGCAGATGTCACCGGGGCCGGCGACCTCGGCGGGCTTGCGGGTGAGCGCCTCGGTCATCATCAGCTCGGTGATGCGGACGTTGGAGATCGTGCCGTCACGCTTGATCCACGCGACCGTCTGGCCCTTGCGCAGCTCGCCCTGCTCGACGCGGAGCAGCGCGATGCGGCCGAGGAAGTTGTCGGCGTCCAGGTTGGTGACGTGGGCCTGGAGGGGGGCCTCCTCGTCGTACACCGGGGCCGGGACGTGCTCGAGGATGGCCGAGAAGAACGGCTCCAGGTTCTCGCTGTCCGCGGGGACGGTGCCGTCCTCCGGCTTGGTCAGCGAGGCGATGCCGTCACGGCCGCAGGCGTAGACGATCGGGAACTCGATCTGGTCCTCGTCCGCGTCCAGGTCCAGGAACAGGTCGTAGGTCTCGTTGACGACCTCGTCGATCCGGGAGTCCGGGCGGTCCGTCTTGTTGATGCAGAGGATGACCGGCTTGCGCTGCTGGAGCGCCTTGCGGAGCACGAAGCGGGTCTGGGGCAGCGGACCCTCGGAGGCGTCCACCAGGAGGACGACCGCGTCCACCATCGACAGACCGCGCTCGACCTCGCCACCGAAGTCGGCGTGGCCGGGGGTGTCGATGATGTTGATCGTGATCGGGGCCCCGCCGTCCTTGGGGTGATACTTCACCGCCGTGTTCTTGGCGAGGATCGTGATGCCCTTCTCACGCTCCAGGTCGTTCGAGTCCATCATGCGGTCGTCGAGCTGCTGGTGGGCGGCGAAGGCACCGGCCTGCTTGAGCATGGCATCGACGATGGTCGTCTTTCCATGGTCGACGTGGGCGACGATGGCGACGTTACGGATGTCGTGGCGCGTGGGCACTTCGGCGCTTCTCCCGGGATCGTGGATGGCGTCGCGTACGGCCTGGCACGCGAGCCTCTGCCGGGCGGAAACCTGCCACGGCCTTACCCCATCGTACGTCGAACGGCGGGAACCGCCTGCCGGGGGGGCTGTCAAGGGGCCGGACGACTGAGGACGGCCGGGGGGTGGGTGGGGGTTCCCGGCTGTCTGCACTACGGGGAGGGAGCGGGTGTTCCTGCGGGTCAACGGGTACGCACGACCTTGCCCGCCGGGCATCCGGCGGGCAAGGAACTTGAGTCACTTCTGAGCTTGCTACCCGCCGGTCAACCCGACAGGCCCCGTTTTTTCACCACTTCTTCGCCGGGCGTCTTCCGGCCACCGGCTACTTCTCCTTCGCGTCCTTCGCGCCCTTCGCGGCCGGCGGCTTCTTCCAGCCGATGTCCTGGAAGCGCGGCGCCCCGAGCCCGAAGGCGCCGGCGTTCGCCAGCCCCGGCTTGGCCGCGACCAGCTCCGGGCGCTGGTAGAGGGGGATCGACCCGGCCTCGGCCCAGATCCGGGCGTCCGCCTTGCGCATCAGGTCGCGGGCCTTGCCCTCGTCCAGCTCCCCGGCCGCCTGGTCGAACAGCTGGTCGATGTGGTCGGTGCCGACCCGGGTGTAGTTCTGCTCGACGAGCAGCGAGCCGTCCGCCGCCGGCTCCGGCTTCGCGAAGATCGGCCGGGCGTCGGTGGCCGGGAAGGCCGTGGCCGGCCAGGAGTACAGGGCCAGGTCGTACTGGCCCGAGGCGACGTGGTCCTTGAAGAAGCTCTCGTCGGGCACCTTGGTCACCTGGGTGTTGATGCCGATCTTCCGCAGCGTCTGGGAGATCCGGTCGCCGACCGCGCGCAGGGCCTCCGAGCCGGGACCGGCCGGCATCACGAAGCGCAGGTTGAGCTGCTTGCCGTCCTTGGCGAGCATGGCGCCCGAGGTGCGGGGGGCGGTCTGCTTGACCGGGGCCGGGGCCGGGGTGGCCTTGGCGGGCTCCTTGGCGTCCTCCCCCTCGCCGTCGGCCTCCGCCTTCGCCTTCGCCGCGGCGGCGGCGGCCGCGCGCTTGCCGTCCTCGATGGCTCCCGCCTGCGTGAGCAGGGCGTCCTCCTGCTGGGCGGCCAGGGAGGACGGGGCCAGCACCGGCGAGACCCCCGTGCGCAGGCCGCCCGGGGCGAAGGCGATCCCCTCGTCGACGAGCTGCTCCCCGAAGTCGACCCGGCCCTCCTGGAACACGTGCGGGCCCGCGCTCGGGGCGCCCCGATGGCCCGCCCGGCCCTGGCGGTCCGGCCGGTCCCGGCGCACGGCGCCGTTGCGGCCGTCGTCCTGGCCCACGATGTAGAGCCCGTCGTTGCCCGTGCCGTCGCCCGGCCCGGGCTTGACGCCCGCCCGGGTCTTGGAGTCGTCCGTCGCCCCCTCGCCCTCCGGGCCCGCCTTCGCCTCCGGCTCGGTCAGCTTGCCGCCCTTGCGCCAGCCCGCGTCCGCGAGGAGGGCCTGGGCCGCGTGGGTGTCCGTACCGCCGAGGGCCTCGCTGTTGTCCGCGTACGCGAGCTGCCCGGCCAGGGCCAGGTGACTGCCTACCGGCTTCGCCGGCAGGCCCAGCGGCTTCAGGACGATCTCCGCCAGCTGCTTGCGGTCCAGCGCCCGGGCGATCGCCCGGCGCACCCGCTCGTCGGCCAGCGGACCCGACGCCCCGTTCATCGCCAGCTGGGTGTACGAGGCCTCCAGCGACTTGCGGACCTCGAAGCCGCGCAGCGCCGACTGCTCGTCCGCGTACTGCTTCACCGCCTCGGCAGCCTTCTGCCGGCTCTCCTGCTCCTCCTTGGCCTTCGCCTCGTCGGTACCGTGGGCCAGCGCCCAGGAGAGGGTGGCCTGCGCCGGGGTGAGCGAGGCTCCCGGACCGTGGCTGCCGTCGGTGCCGCCCGCGTCGCGGTGCGCGAGGGCGATGCGGTCGGCGCCCGCCCGGTCGACCTCCGCCAGGTCCACCTTCCCTGCCGCCAGCGCCGCCGGCCGCCCGGCCCGCGGGACCGCCGTCAGGACCAGGGTGTCCAGCTTGGCGGGCCGCCCCCACCAGCGGGGGTTGCGGGTCAGGGCCGCCGTGCCGGTCTTCTTGTCGAGGGCCCCGAGGTTGAAGGGGCCGGCCGTGACCTTGAGGGCGCCCCGGGCGCCCTCGTTGAAGGCCTCCGGGGTGCCCATGACCTGCTTCGGGTAGAGCGGGCTGAACAGGGAGCGCCAGTCCGCGTACGGGCGGTTGAAGGTGACCTTGACCTCCAGGTCGGACTTGCCGCGCTCGATCTTCTCGATCCGCTCGTAGCCGGCGTTGCGGGCCGTCCAGTACGCCGAGTCCTTGCCGTTCAGGGCCCGCCACTGCGCCACGAAGTCGGGGGCGCCGATCTCCCGCCCGTCGCTCCACACCGCCTTCTGGTTCAGCCGGTACAGCACGACCTGCTTGGGCTCGCGCGCGACGACCTCGGCCTTCTCCAGGTAGTCGGGATTGGCCGCCGGCCGCCCCTTGGCGTCCAGCGTGAACAGCTGGGGCAGCACCGCCCCCGCGATCCGGTTGGTGGTGGCGTCCGCGTCGGCCTGGAAGCTGTTGAGGGTCTCCGGGAGGGAGTCCACCGCCCAGCGCAGGACCCCGCCGTCGGCGACCTGCTCGCGGGCCGTCAGCGCGATGTCCGGTGCGGCGGCGGCCGGACCCCCGTCGTCGTCGCCCGCCCCGCAGCCCGCGAGGAGCGGCAGCGCAAGGACTCCCGAGGTGAGGAGCGCCAAGGACCTGCGCGTTCTCTGGGTCATGGGTGATACCTCCGGGGCGGGGCGTGGAGCCGTGAAAGCGGGGGGTCTTGATCACGTTCGGCGGTATATGGAGCTGATCACACTGGTGCCGGAATCCACTGAAATCGACGGCCCGCCGGGTCCTCCGGACCGGACCCGCGCCACGCCGCGAAGCCCACCCGTGCGGACCAATCCCGGTTGCGTCCCGGACGGGCGTTCCCTCGTTCGAGGGATGAAAATGGGGGCAGGGAGGGGCGCACGGTTTGCGCCTGCGCGCCCGGAATCGCTGCACGTCCCTTCACAACCGGGGACGGGAGGCGCGACACTCGCAGGCGCCCGTGAGCGTTGCCACCGCACCCCCGCGGAAGTGAGGTCACGTCATGTCCCTGCAAGACGATCTGACCGCCGTACGACGCAACCTGAACGAGCTGGTCCGCTCCGTGGAACGGCTGGAGCAGGACGTCGCCCGGCAGTCGCCGGCCGCCGCCACCAGGCCCTCCGGCCCGTCCGGGATGGTCACCGTCCCGGACACCCCGTACGACCAGTCCAAGTGGACGGACACGGACGACGAGGGCCTCGGCGTCCGCGATCGCCGCGCGCCCTGATCCACTACCGTCCCCGCACTCCCATCTGGCCCGGCCGCGCGAGCGGCCGGGCCTCCTGGGCCACCCCTCATCGCACTCCACCCGGAGTTCTCCTTGGCCACAGGCACGGAACCACCCCGACAACGGCCCGGCGGGGTCCACTCCCCCTCCCGGGCCGCGATCACGGCCCGGCACCTGCGCACCGACCGGTGGTGGCTGGCCCCCGCCGGCACCGCGGCCGGGCTGCTCGCCTTCGTCGTCTACTCGACGTGGCGGGCGTTCGCGAACGCCCACTACTACGCGGCCCCCTACGTCTCCCCGTTCTACTCCCCCTGCCTGGCGGAGAACTGCGAGACGATGCGCGGCGGCCCCAACCTCGACCTGTTCGGAAGCTGGTGGGGCCTGTCCCCCGCCCTGCTCATCCTGGTCTTCCCCCTCGGCTTCCGCCTGACCTGCTACTACTACCGCAAGGCCTACTACCGCGGCTTCTGGGCCTCACCCCCCGCCTGCGCGGTCGCCGAACCGCACACCGGGTACACGGGCGAGACCCGCTTCCCGCTGATCCTGCAGAACGCGCACCGCTGGTTCTTCTACGCGGCGGTCCCGGTCGCGGGCATCCTCACGTACGACACCGTGCTGACCTTCCGCGACGGGCACTACGCGTGGGGGCACATGGGCCTGGGCACCCTGCTGTTCCTGGTCAACATCACGCTGATCTGGGCCTACACCCTCTCCTGCCACTCCTGCCGGCACATCATGGGCGGCCGCCTCAAGCACTTCTCCGCGCACCCGGTGCGCTACCGCCTGTGGAGCTGGGTCGGCCGACTCAACACCCGCCACATGCAGCTCGCCTGGGCCTCCCTGATCAGCGTGGCCCTCTGCGACTTCTACGTGTACCTGCTGGCCACCGGCGCCTTCACCGACCCGAGGATCTTCTGACATGACCGAAGTCGACCGGCAGCAGTGGGACGTGGTCGTGGTCGGGGCGGGCGGTGCCGGGCTGCGGGCCGCGATCGAGGCCCGGGAGCGGGGCGCCCGTACGGCGGTGATCTGCAAGTCCCTCTTCGGCAAGGCCCACACCGTCATGGCGGAGGGCGGGATCGCCGCCTCCATGGGAAACGCCAACGCGCACGACAACTGGCAGGTCCACTTCCGCGACACCATGCGCGGCGGGAAGTTCCTCAACCAGTGGCGGATGGCCGAGCTGCACGCCAAGGAGGCCCCGGACCGGGTGTGGGAGCTGGAGACCTGGGGCGCGCTCTTCGACCGGACGCCCGACGGGAGGATCTCGCAGCGCAACTTCGGCGGCCACGAGTACCCGCGCCTCGCGCACGTCGGCGACCGCACCGGCCTGGAGCTGATCCGCACCCTCCAGCAGAAGATCGTCCAGCTCCAGCAGGAGGACTTCCGGGAGCACGGGGACCACGAGGCCCGGCTCAAGGTCTTCCAGGAGTGCACCGTCACCCGCGTGCTGAAGGACGGGGAGAGGGTCGCGGGGACCTTCTGCTACGAGCGCGAGAGCGGACGCTTCTTCGTCCTGGAGGCCCCGGCGGTGGTGCTGGCCACGGGCGGGATCGGCAAGTCCTTCAAGACCACCTCCAACTCCTGGGAGTACACCGGCGACGGCCACGCGCTGGCCCTGCTCGCCGGAGCGCCGCTGCTCAACATGGAGTTCGTCCAGTTCCACCCCACGGGCATGGTCTGGCCCCCGTCCGTGAAGGGCATCCTCGTCACCGAGTCGGTGCGCGGCGACGGCGGGGTGCTGCGCAACAGCGAGGGCAAGCGGTTCATGTTCGACTACGTCCCGGACGTCTTCAAGGAGAAGTACGCCGAGACGGAGGAGGAGGGCGACCGCTGGTACGAGAACCCGGACGACAACCGGCGCCCGCCCGAGCTGCTGCCCCGTGACGAGGTCGCGCGGGCCATCAACGCCGAGGTGAAGGCGGGCCGCGGCTCCCCGCACGGCGGGGTGTTCCTGGACGTGTCCACGCGCATGCCCGCCGAGAAGATCAAGCGGCGGCTGCCGTCGATGTACCACCAGTTCAAGGAGCTGGCGGACGTGGACATCACCGCCGAGCCGATGGAGGTCGGGCCGACCTGCCACTACGTGATGGGCGGGATCGCGGTCGACTCGGACACCGCCGCCACCGTCGGGGTGCCGGGTCTGTTCGCGGCCGGCGAGGTCGCGGGCGGCATGCACGGCTCGAACCGGCTGGGCGGCAACTCCCTCTCCGACCTGCTGGTCTTCGGACGGCGGGCGGGCCTGCACGCCGCGGAGCACGCGGCGGCCGGCGGCGAGCGGCCGACGGCCTCCCAGGAGCAGATCGACGCCGCGGCCGCCGAGGCGCTGGCCCCCTTCCACGCCGACGAGGGCGCGGAGAACCCGTACACGCTCCACCAGGAGCTCCAGACGACCATGAACGACCTGGTCGGCATCATCCGCCGCGAGGCGGAGATGGCGGAGGCCCTGGAACGGCTCGCCGCCCTGCGGGCCCGGGCCGCCCGCGCCGGGGTCGAGGGGCACCGGCAGTTCAACCCGGGCTGGCACCTCGCGCTGGACCTGCGGAACATGCTGCTGGTCAGCGAGTGCGTGGCCCGGGCCGCCCTGGAGCGCACCGAGAGCCGGGGCGGGCACACCCGCGAGGACCGTCCGGCGATGGAGCGGGCGTGGCGGCCGGTGAACCTGCTGTGCCGGCCCGTCGACCCGGCCCCCGCCGATCCGGCGGCCGACCGGATCGCCCTGGAACACGTACGGACCGAGCCGATCCGCCCCGACCTGCTGGCGCTGTTCGAGAAGGACGAGCTGGCCAAGTACCTGGCCGAAGAGGAGCTCTACGGATGACCACCTACGACGCCCGCTTCCGGGTCTGGCGGGGCGACGCGGAGGGCGGGGACCTGCGGGACTTCACCGTCGAGGTGCACGACGGCGAGGTGGTCCTGGACATCGTCCACCGGCTCCAGGCCACCCAGGCCCCGGACCTCGCGGTGCGCTGGAACTGCAAGGCGGGCAAGTGCGGTTCGTGCAGCGCGGAGATCAACGGGCGGCCGCGGCTGATGTGCATGACCCGCATGTCGGTGTTCGACCGGGCGGAGACGGTCACGATCACCCCGCTGCGGGCCTTCCCGGTGGTGCGGGACCTGGTGACGGACGTGTCGTTCAACTACGAGAAGGCGCGGTCGGTCCCGGCGTTCGTGCCGCCGGCCGGGCTGGCGCCGGGCGAGTACCGGATGCAGCAGGTGGACGTGGAACGCTCGCAGGAGTTCCGCAAGTGCATCGAGTGCTTCCTGTGCCAGGACACCTGCCACGTGGTGCGCGACCACGAGGAGAACAAGCCCGCCTTTGCGGGACCGCGGTTCCTGATGCGGGTCGCCGAGCTCGACATGCACCCGCTGGACGCGGCCGAGGAGGCGGGCCTGGACCGCAAGCGGACGGCCCAGGAGGAGCACGGGCTGGGCTACTGCAACATCACCAAGTGCTGCACGGAGGTCTGCCCGGAGGGCATCAAGATCACTGACAACGCCCTGATCCCGCTGAAGGAGCGGGCCGTGGACCGCAAGTACGACCCGCTGGTGTGGCTGGGCAGCCGGATCAGGCGTCGTTCGCCCTCCGACCCCCGGTAGTTCACTTCACGGTGGAGAATGCCCCCTGGACGACCGTCGACCGTCGAATGACGTGGTGTCAGGGGGCTTCGCGGTGCGGGTGGGGGAACTGCTGGCGGACCGGTACCGGCTGGAGCGCCGGCTCGGTGCGGGCGGCATGGGCGAGGTGTGGGCGGGGCACGACCTGGCCCTGGACCGGCCGGTGGCGGTGAAGGTGCTGCTGGAGGCGGCCACCGACCCGGAACTGATCGCCCGCTTCCGGCGGGAGGCCACCATCGGGGCGCGGCTCCAGCATCCGGGGATCACCGTGGTGCACGACGTTGGGCAGCACGAGGGACGGCTGTTCATCGTGATGGAGCTGCTGCCCGGCGAGGACCTGGGGGCGGTGCTCGCGCGGGAGCGGGGCGGGCTGCCGGTGGCGCGGGCGGTGGAGCTGGCCGCGCAGACGGCGGAGGCGCTGGCCGCCGCGCACGAACGGGCGGTGGTCCACCGGGACCTCAAGCCGCAGAACCTCTTCCTGCTGCCCGGCGGCCGGCTCAAGATCTGCGACTTCGGCATCGCGCACTCCGCGGACGCGACGGCCGGCTGGACGGTGACGGGCCGGATGTTCGGCACGCCGCCGTACATGGCGCCCGAGCAGTGGCGGGGCGAGCACGTGGACGCCCGCTGCGACCTGTACGCCCTGGGGTGCGTGCTGTACGCCCTGCTGAGCGGCGAGCCGCCGTTCGGCCAGAGCGAGGGCCCGTACGTCCTGATGCGCCGCCACATCGAGGACCCCCCGCCGCCGCTGCGGGAGGCGGGGGTGGTGGTACCGGCGGAGCTGGAGGCGTTGCTGGCGGCCCTGCTGGCGAAGTCCCCGGCGGACCGGCCGGGGTCGGCGGAGGCGGTGGGGGCGACGCTCCGGGAGCTGGCGCCGGGCATCGGGCGGCGCGGGGCGGCGCTCCGCGCGCCGGGGGGCGGGGGCGCCGGGGGCGGGGGCCGGGCGGGTTCCGGGACGGGGGTCGGGGTCGACGGCTCGGGCTTCGGTGCCGGTGAGGGCCGGGCCGGTTCCGGGACGGGGGCGGGTGCCGAGGGCCGGGCGCCGGGCGACGCGCCGGGTTCGGACACCGGCGGGAGCCGGGCGGCGGACGGCGGCGAGGCCGCGGAACCAAGGCCGGACGGCCGCCCTGACCTGGGCGGCGGCCAGGAGCCGGGCGGCTCGGGCGGTGAGGGCCGGCTCGGTCAGGGCGCCCTCGTCGCGCTGGTGCGGGAACTACTGGCCGAGGCCGAGGAGGCACTGGGCGGGCTGCCCGCCGGGGCCGGGGAGGCCCGGGTCGAGGGGCTGGCGCTCGCCGCCGAGGCGGCGGCTCGGTTCGACGCCGGACTCGCGGCGCGGCTGCTCGCGGACGCCGAGCGGTGGGCGTGGGCCGACGGCGGCGGGGACGGCGCCCGGGTGGCCGGGCTGCTGACGGGGCTGGCCCGGCGGATCTCGCGGGACGCCCCCGCACGCACCGAACGGGTCCTCACCGACGCCCAGCAGGCCCTGTTCCCGGTGTTCGGGCCGCGCCGCGCGAGCCGGCTGCGCAAGGTCGCGGAGGAGCTGGCGGCGGTGGCCCCCGACCGCGGGGTGCGGCTGGCCCGGCGGCACTTCCCCGGCAGCGCGGCGGAGGAGGCGGTGCTGGCCCGGGCCGCCCTGGCGAGCGCCCCCACCGACCTGGCCCGGGCCGAGCGCTGGCTGGCCCGGATACCGAGCGCGGCGGTCCGTGCGGCCACCGAGTCCAAGGCCGTCACCGCCGTCGCCCGGCAGGACCTGCCCGCCGCCCTGCGACTGGCCGCGCGGATCCCCGTCGGCGGGTCCAGGGTGCGGGCGCTGTGCCGGGTGGCGGGCGAACGCCTGGCCGTCGGGGACCGGGCCGGCGCCGCCGACGCCCTCGACCGGGCCGAGGAGGCCCTGGCCGAGCTGGCGGCGGGGCCCGGGCAGCGGGAGGAGGTGGAGGCGGCCCGTGGCGCCCTGAAGGCCGCCCGGGAACTGAACGCCGAGGGCCACCGCCCGGTGCTGGAGCCGGCCACCGCCCGTGAGCGGGCCGCCGCCGCGCGGGAGCTCGCCGAACCGGCCGAGCGGGGCCGCGAGCTGGCCTGGATCGCCCGGGACTGCGCGGCGGGCGCGCCCTGGCTGGAGCCGGCCGCCGCCGACCCCGGCACGCGCCCGCCGCACTCCGTGACCTCGGGGCCGGGCAGGGCCGGCGGACTCCCGGCCGGTCCGGGTGCGACGCGGGCGGAACGCTGGCGGGCCGAGGGCGCCCGGCCGGACGTGCTGCACGCGGCCGGGCAGCGGGTGGTGTGGACCTCCGGCTCCGAGGTGGGGTGCGCGGAGGCCGACTCCGGCACCACCCGCTGGACGGCGTACGCCGACGAGGGCGTGGCGGCCCGCCCGCTGCCGGAGCCGGAACGGGTGTGGTGCGCGGCCGACGCCGACACCGTGTGCGTGGTGGTGGAGTCGGACGGCGGGCCGGGCGCCCGCCTGGTGGTCCGGGAGCCGGCGGACGGGCGCGTGCGGTGGTGGCGGGAGCTGCCCGGGCGGCCCGCGCTGACGCCCGCGCCCGGTCTGCTGCTCCTGGCGGCGGACGGAGAGCTGAGCGCCCTGCGCAAGGACACCGGCGAACGGGTGTGGCGGCAGCCGCTGCCGGAGTCGGACCCGCGGACGGTGACGGTGTCGGGCGAGTGCCTCGTCCTCGGCGACGGCCGCCAGCTGCGCGCCCTGCACCTGCCGACCGGCTCACCGCTGTGGTCCTGGCCGCGCGGCTACGGCGCCGGGGCGCGGGAGGTCCCCGACCTGCCGGCGGGGACGGTGCACGTGCTGGACGGGGGCGTCGCGCGCGCCCTGGACCGGCGCAGGGGCTACGAGCTGTGGCGCTTCGAGCCCGGCGCGGCGGCGGACCGGCTGCTGGTCGAGGACGGGGCGGTGTACGTGGCCGCGTACCGGCCGGAACACGGCTGGGACACGGTGTTCGCCCTGGACGCGGGCAGCGGGGCGGTCCGCTGGCAGCAGCCGGTCACCCGGCGCGAGGGCACGGAGTGCGTCCTCGAACTGCTGGGCGTCCGCCGGGGGATGCTCTACGTCCGCTCGACCCACGGCGGCCGCCGCGGCCTCCTGGGCCGCGGGGCACCCCCGTTCGTCACGGCCCTGGAGACGGCCTCGGGGCGAGCCCGCCGCGTATGGGAACACGAGGCGGCGTCAGGCCCGGCGGTGGCCTTGGCGGCCGACACCCTGGTGGCGGCGACCCCCCTGCTGACGGGGATGACCCTCCCGGGGTGACCGGGGCGGCGCGGGCGCCATGCCTCCCGGCGCGGGCCCGCTTCGCCGGGTGCGGCTGGGTGGGCCGGGTGCGGGATCCCGCCGGGCGGGACCGGAGGCTGAGTCTGGCGCCGCCACCGCCCGCCCCCCCTCGCGGGGCGAGAGCGGGCCGGCACGACAGGGCCCCCGCCCCTCTCCAGGTGCGGGGGTGCATAACCGCCCATACGCTCCCATACGTGCACCCCTCCAGAAGCCGGGCCCGGGCGCGAGGTCGCTGTGTGTTGCGGCTTGGCGTCGTGTTGCTGGTGGTTGGCGGGTGGGTGGGGGTCGGGGGTGGGGTGGAGGCTCGGGCCGAGGATCCCGTGGCGTTGGAGCAGGGGCAGATCACCGACCGGGTGGGGGCCCTCGGGGCCCGGCGGGCCGCCGTCGCCGCCGCGCTGGAGCGGCTGTACTCCGACCGGCGGATCCAGCTGTTCGTCACCTACGTGCACGACTTCTCCGACCGCTCCCCCCAGAGCTGGGCCGACGCCACCGCCCAGAAGAACGGCTTCGGGCAGGACGACGTGCTGCTCGCGGTGGCCACCGGCACACGCCAGTACGCCTATTCGGCGGACGTCGACTCCGGTTTCACCCAGGCGCAGCTCACCGATGTCGCCCGTACCGCCATCGAGCCCGCCCTGCGGCAGAACGACTGGGCGGGGGCCGCCATCGGCGCGGCCGACGGCTACGACGCGGTGCTCGGCGGCAAGCGCGTCCCGGTGCCCGCCATCACCCCCGGTCCGGCGAACCCGGGCGGGGGCGCGGCGCGGAGGGAGGGCGGCGGGGTCGGGGACTACGTGCTCCCGGTGGTCGCGGTCGGTGCGGCCGGGGCGCTCGGGGCGTACACGCTGAGCCGACGGCGGAAGCGCGGCGCCGGGGCCGGGGGGCGGGGGACGGCTACCGCGCACCCCGGGTGGGACGGGCGGCGGGCGGAGCCGGCTCCGCTCCCGGAGGTGGACGGGCGGGCCAGGACCCTGCTGGTGGAGACCGACGACGCGGTGCGGACCAGCACCGAGGAGCTCGGTTTCGCCGCGGCCCAGTTCGGTGACGAGGCCGTGACCTCCTTCACCTCGGCGGTGGAGTACGCGAAGGGTGAGCTGACGCAGGCGTTCCGGCTGCGCCAGCAGCTGGACGACGCCTACCCCGAGGACGACGCCACCCGCCGCCGGATGCTGGAGGAGATCCTGGCCCGCTGCGCGGAGGCGAACCGGCGGCTGGACGCCGAGTCGGCGGCCTTCGACCGGCTGCGGGACCTGGAGAAGAACGCCCCGCGGGCCCTGGCCGCGGTCGAGGCCCGCTTCCGGGAGCTGACCGGGCGGACGACGACGGCCACGGCCACCCTGACGGCCCTGGCCGGCCGGTACGCGGAGTCGGCGTCGGCTCCGGTGGCCTCCCACGCCGAACAGGCGAAGGACCGGCTGCTGTTCGCGACGACCAGTCTCGGTGAGGCGCGGGCGGCGCTGGACGGCGGGGACAGCGGCCGGGCGGCGGTGCACGTGCGGGCCGCCGAGGGGGCGGTGGACCAGGCGGCGACGCTGGTGAACGCGGTGGAGCGGCGTGCGCAGGAGCTGGCCGAGGCCGCCGGGAAGCTGCCGGGCGCCCTCACCGAGACGGAGACGGACCTCGCCGACGCGCGCGGCCTGCTGACCGGCACCACGGCGGGCCCCTCCACGGCGGACCTGCGGGGCCGGATCGGCCGGGCGGAGTCCGTGCTGGCGGACGTGCGGCGGGAGGAGGCGGCTGGCCGGTACGACCCGATCGACGCGCTGCGCCGGGTCGAGGAGGCCGACGCGGCGCTGGACGAGGCCCTGGCGGGGGCGCGGGAGCAGGAGTCGGGGCGGCGGCGGGCGGCGGCCCTGCTGGACCGGGCCCAGTGGTCGGCCCGCACTGCGATCGGCGCGGCGACGGACTACGTCACCACCAGCCGGGGTGCCGTGGGCAGCGAGGCCCGCACCCGGCTGGCGGAGGCGCAGCGGCGTCTGGAGCGGTCGGTGTCCCTGGCGGACGAGGACCCGGCGGGCGCGCTGGCGGAGGCTCAGCGGGCGGACTCCCTGGCGCGGGAGGCGCAGGGGCTGGCGGAGCAGGACGTACGGGCGTACCGGAACCCGTACGCCGGCCAGCGGGCCGGCGGCGGGCGGGGCGGGGCGGTGCTCGGCGGCATCATCCTCGGCGAGCTCCTGCGCGGCGGCGGCCGGGGCGGCTTCGGCGGAGGCGGAGGCGGCGGCGGGGGCGGGGGCGGGGGCTTCGGCGGCGGAAGCGGCAGCGGAAGCGGCCCGGGTTCCTTCGGCGGCGAGGGCACCCGGGGCCGCATGGGCGGCGGCGGCCGCTTCTGAACGGCGTACCCACCCCCTCTGGAGGACCCACCCATGAGCAAGCAGAGCATCCTCGGCCGTGTCACCCAGCTCGCTAAGGCCAACGTCAACGCGCTGCTGGACCAGGCGGAGGATCCGCAGAAGATGCTCGACCAGCTGATCCGCGACTACGCGAACAACATCTCGGAGGCCGAGCAGGCGGTGGCCGCCACCATCGGGAACCTGCGGATGATGGAGGCCGACCACCAGGAGGACGTGGACGCGGCGGCCGAGTGGGGCGCGAAGGCGGTCGCGGCGAGCCGGAAGGCGGACGGGCTGCGGGCGTCGGGGGCGACGGTGGAGGCGGACCGGTTCGACGGCCTGGCGAAGGTGGCGCTGGGCCGGCAGATGCGGTCGGAGAGGGAGGCGGAGGTGTCGGCGCCGGTGATCGCCGCCCAGACGGAGGTGGTCGACAAGCTCAGGGCGGGGCTGGCCTCGATGAAGGACAGGCTGGCGGAGCTCCAGGCCAAGCGGGACGAGCTGGTGGCGCGGGCGCGGACGGCGCGGGCGCAGAACACGATGTTGGACGCCGTGAAGGACATCGACGTGCTGGATCCGGCGAGCGACCTGCACCGCTTCGAGGAGAAGGTGCGGCGGGAGGAGGCCATGGCCCTGGGCCGGCAGGAGTTGGCGGCGTCCTCGCTGGACGCGCAGTTCGAGTCGCTGGAGGAGCTGGGCCGGGCCTCGGAGATCGAGGCCCGGCTGGCCGCCCTGAAGGCGAGGACGGCGTAGGCCGCCCCCTCACCCGTACATGTCCAGCAGCTGCTCCGCCGAGAGTTCGGTGCCGGTCTCGTCCGGGGCGGCGCCGGGCATCGGGAGGGGGAGTTCGAACCAGACCGTCTTGCCCCGGTGCGTGCGCCGGGTGCCCCAGCCGGCCGAGAGCAGGCCGACCAGTTGCAGGCCCCGGCCGCCCTCGTCGGTGTCGCGGGCGCGGCGGCGGCGGGGCTGGGCGAGGTTGGCGTCCCAGACCTCGCACACCAGGGTCCGGTCGAGCAGCAGCCGGAGCCGGATCTCGCCCTCCCCGTACCGCAGGGCGTTGGTGACGAGCTCGCTGACCAGCAGTTCGGTGGTGTCGAGGAGGCCCTCCAGGCCCCAGGCGGGCAGTTTGGCGCGGGCCAGTTCGCGGGCCCGGCCCACCGAGCGGGCCTCGCGGGGGAGCTGCCAGTCGCCGACGGCTTCCACGGGCAGGCCCTGGACGCGGGCCATCAGCAGGGCGATGTCGTCCTCGCCGTGGCGGGTGTGGAGGGTGTCGAGGACCTGGTCGCAGACCTCCTCCAGCGGGCGGGCGGGGTTCGCGACGGCGCCGCGCAGTCCGCGCAGCCCCTCCTCCAGGGGGTGGTCGCGGGATTCGACGAGCCCGTCGGTGTAGAGGGCGAGCAGGGCTCCCTCGGGGAGTTCCACCTCGACCTCCTCGAAGGGTTCGCCGCCCACGCCGAGCGGCATGCCGGTGGGGATCTCCAGGAGCAGGCCGGGGCGGGGGGCGGCGCCGTCCTCGGGGGGTTCGACGAGGACCGGCGGCATGTGGCCGGCGTTGGCGATGGTGCAGCGCCGGGTGACCGGGTCGTAGACGGCGTAGACGCAGGTGGCGAGGTAGACCTCGGAGCGGTCGGCGTCGCGGGAGTGCAGGGCGGAACGGGAGGCCTGCTGGGCGCCGCCGGGGGCGCCGAGGCCACGGGCGACCTCGTCGAGGGCGGTGAGGACCTCGGCGGGTTCGAGGTCGAGGAGGGCGAGGGTGCGTACGGCGGTACGCAGTTCGCCCATGGCGACGGCGGCGCGCAGGCCGCGTCCCATGACGTCGCCGACGACCAGGGCGGTGCGGTGTCCGGGGAGTTCGATGACGTCGAACCAGTCGCCGCCGACCTCGGTGGCGGCGTTGCCGGGCAGGTAGCGGCAGGCGATGTCGAGGCCCGCGGCTTCGGGGTCGCCGGGGGGCAGCAGGCTGCGCTGGAGGATCAGGGCGCGTTCGTGTTCGCGCCGGTAGAGGCGGGCGTTGTCGATGCAGACGGCGGCGCGGGCGGCGAGTTCGACGGCGACGGCCCGGTCCCGTTCGCCGAAGGGTTCGCTGCCCTTGGTGCGGGAGAACTGGGCGAGGCCGACGACGGTGTCGTGGGCGACCATCGGGACGATGAGGGTGGACTGGACGCGGTCGTCGGATCCGCCGCCGTCGATGAGGCGGGTCCGGGCGGTGCGCAGGGCGACGGCGCCGGGTGAGGCGGCCGGGTAGCGGTGGGTCTCCCCCACGGCGGCGGGTGCGCCGGGGCCGGAGAGGGGGGCGTCGGACACGGCGGAGGCGAAGGCCACGCGCCGGAGCGGGGCGGAGGGGGCGCGGCGGGCGCCCTGGCCTGGCAGGGAGGGCAGTCCGGGGCCCTGCGGGCGGGCGGGGCGGTCGTCGTCTCCGCTCAGGAGGCCTTCGTAGAGGTCGACGGCGGCGAGGTCGCAGAAGCCGGGGACGGTGACGTCGAGGAGTTCGCGGGCGGTGGTCTCCAGGTCGAGGGAGTTGCCGATGCGGTGCCCGGCTTCGTTGAGGAGGGCGAGGTTGCGGCGGACGCCTGCGGCTTCGCGGGCGGCGAGGTGGCGCCGGGTGACGTCGGTGCCGAGGCCGGCGACGCCGATGGGGCGGCCGGTGCCGTCGTGGACGCGGTAGAGGTTGATGGACCAGTGGCGGTCGTCGCGGCTGCCGGGGGCGGCGCCGGTGATCCGCAGGTCGGTGACGGATTCGCCGGTCTCCAGGACCCGGCGCAGGGCGGCGGCCATACGGTCGGCCTCGTGTCCGGGGAGGTAGTCGTGCACGGTGCGGCCGCGGTGTTCCTCGGCGGCGCCGCCGAACACGGTGGCGAAGCGGCGGTTGGCGCGCTGCACGGTGAGGTCGGTGCCGAAGAGGAGGAACCCGAAGGGAGATTGGCCGAATATGGCCTGCGATGCGGCGAGGTCGGATTCGATGCGGCGCAGTGCGCGTACGTCGACCACGACGCAGAGCGCGGCCCGCTCGCCGGTCTCGGTCTGGGTGGGCATCACGTAGATCTCGGCCACGCCGTGCCGGCCGTCGCCGCCGGGGATGCGGAAGGGGACCAGCCCGGTCCATTCCTTGCCGTCGAGGATCTCCGCGACCTTGCGGTGTCCGCCGTCGCGCAGTTCGGGCGGCATGAAGGCCTCGACCGGATCACGGCCCACGGTCTGGGCTGCGGGAAGTCCGAACAGCTCTTCGGCGCGCAGGCTCCACTGGTCGACCAGCCCGTCCGGACCGATCGAGAACGACGCGACCTTTATGTAGTCATATATCGAGCCAGGCGGACTGCTGTGCCACAGGGAGTCGTGCCACGACCCCCCGGGCACTCGGGTCTGATGTGCCTGCGCAGGTATCTCGCTCACGCGACCGTCCCCTCCAGCTCACCGCAACCGGACCGGCCATGACCGAAGTATTCAGCACCACGGCCCCGTACGGCACGGCGTTCACGATCACAAAAGGGTCCCGTTGTTTTCCGGCCACGTCCGGCGGTCATCCCTGACGCGCTCCGGGAGACCCCTGCCGCCCTTCTCGCCCTTCTCCTTGTTACTCACCAGGAAGAGCCAACTCGAACCACACGGTTTTCCCCGACTTCCCGTGCCGGGTCCCCCAGCGGCGCGCGGAGACGGCGACGAGGTGCAGTCCGCGGCCGCCCTCGTCGTCGGCGTCGGCGACCCGTTCGCGGGGCGGATCCGGAAGCGGATCGGAGACTTCCACGAGGAGTGCCGGGCCGCCCGTGAGGCCCGGAACGGTGGGATTGCGCCGCTCCAGGCGGACTCCGATGGGACCCGAGGCGTAGCGCAGGGAATTGGTGACCAGCTCACTGACCAGCAGGACGGTCACGTCGCCGACGGCGTCCAGGCCCCAGGAGCGGAGGGCGCCGCGCACGGCGTGGCGGGCGGTGCGGACGGCACCGGGCTCGGCGGGGAAGGCCCACTCGGCACATTCACCGTCTGTGTCGATCACGCCGATCACTTCCCGGGCCACCAGCGACCCCAGTCAGGTTCGTCGGGGACGAATGGGGGACGAGATAGGGACTAATAGCGACATACCCGATATTCGGGGCGCCGTACCACCCGATCCCCCACCCACCGGCGCACTGTGGCACAGACGGCCTAGAACGGGATCCTCACGCGCTCCGGTGCGCCCCGCCCGCTCCCTGGCCGGCGAGCCTGCGGCCCGCTTCGGCGACGAAGGGCCGGTCCTGGTCGAGCCAGTCGACGGAGTCCAGCTCGTGCGGCGCGAGCCAGCGCAGCTCGTCGTGGTCCTCCAGCGGGGCGGGCTCGCCGGAGAGCAGCCGGGCGGTCCACACGTGCAGGACGAGGCCGGGCTTCAGCGGCCACTCCCCCGGGATCCGCTCCAGCGCCTCCGTCTCGACGCCGAGTTCCTCGCGCAGCTCGCGCACCAGCGCCTCGGGCACCGTCTCGCCCGGCTCGGCCTTGCCTCCGGGGAGCTCCCAGCGGCCGGCGAGCTCCGGGGGTGCGCTGCGGCGGGCCGCCAGCAGGCGCCCGTCACGACAGAGGGCTCCGCCCACGACCACGCGTACAGTCATGGACGGAGCCTATGCCAGGCCGCGTGGGGGCCTTCGATCCCGCCTCAATTCCTCGTGGCGGCCGGGCTGCTGTCCGCCTGCCCGATCCGCTCGACCCAGTAGAGCTGCTCGTGCCCCCGGTCCTCGAAGCCGTCGACGACCTTCTGGGCCTCGGCCCGGGTGGCGTACCGGCCCACCCGGTAGCGGTTGCCGTTGTCGTCCTGACGTATGACCAGCCATGGAAGCAGGGCACCGCTGTCGTTCATCGCGCTCCACCCTCCGCCGATGTTCCTGCCCAGGAAACCGCATTGCGCATATGCCCGAGCTTACGCCCGACCTTCACTGAGCGGATACGGGTTTTCACGAAGAGGTACCTGGGGGGCGTACGCATCCGGCCAGGCGTGCGAAAGCGCCGCCGGGGCTCGCGGAACGAGCCCCGGCGGCGCCGGAGAACGCGTGGTCAGCGCACGGGCAGGTGGTAGGAGAGCCGGTAGCGGTCGGCCGGGACGACCACATCGGCCGTCTCCACCGCCCGCCCCGACGCGTAGTACGTCCGCGTCACCACCAGCACCACGTGCCCCGGGACCCCGCCGAGCGTCATGTTCTCCTCGGCCAGCCCCGGCCGCGCGCCGACCTCCTCGACCACGTTGTCCACGACCACGTCGATCGCGGCCATCCGGTCGACCACCCCCGAGCCCCCCAGCGGACCCTCCTCCGGCAGCATCACCGGCGTGCGGCCGGTCACGGACAGCGGCTCCCAGGAGGTGGACAGCATCATGGCCTCACCCCCGTCCCGGAAGACGTACCGGGTCCGCATCACCCGGTCGCCCGGCTCGATGCCCAGCCGCTTCGCGATCTCCGCCGGCGCCGCCGCCTGCTCGCTGCTGGACTCCCACGTGCCGTGCGCCCCCGACTCCGCCTGCTCCTGCCGGAACGGGGTCGACGCCCCGCCCGTGCGGTAGCCGGAGCGCGCCACCCGGCGCGGAACGGGCTGCTCGCGCACGTACGTGCCCGAGCCGGAACGGCCCTCGACCAGACCCTCCGCCATCAGGACCTTGCGCGCCTCCAGCGCGACGGTATCGGACACCCCGTACTCCTCGCGGATCCGGGCCTGGGAAGGGAGCCGGGTGTGCGGGGGCAGGGACCCGTCGACGATCTTCCGCCGCAGATCCCCGGCGACACGAAGATAGGCCGGCTGCTCACCGAAAGTCACGGGCCACTCCCATCAGGTTGACAGACAGCTACACCCTGGCAACCGACTGTTGAGCTGTGCAAGTGCGGGCCAGAGTTTCACTCGATGTGATGAAGCCTGGTCACTCAAACCCGTAACCGCGCGTTACATCCGAAGGCCCTCCGACGTCCTCAGGCCGCGTCGGACGAGGGACCCCGCCCCGATCCTCCCTGACCACCCTGGAGCCACTCCGGAACCCGCGTCGACAATCCGTACGCGCCCCGCAGCGCCTTCTCCGTGCCCGTGGTCAGAGCCGCCTCCGCCGCGTCCCACGCCTGCCGGAAGTCGGCCGGCCGGGCCGCCCGCGCGGCCCGCTGCCACTGCGCGCGCGCCGCCGCCAGCTCCCCCAGCCGGGCCCCCGCCTCCGGGTGCGCGGCGGCCGCGTCGCGCAGCGCCAGTTCCTCCGCGCCCAGCGCCGCGTCCACCCGCCCGGCCCACGTCCGGTACTCCGGCAGCGCCTCGTCGAGCTCCCGCTCGGGGGCGCTGCCCAGCGCGCCGTCCGCCGCGTTGAGGGCGCTCAGGAGGGAGACCTGTTCGGGGCTCAGCATCCCGGCGTCGTTGCGCAGGCTGCCCTTGTGGTCCTGCCCCGAGGTGCCGATCAGGCAGATCAGCCGGCGGTCGCCCGCGCGCCAGGCCTCCCGCGTGGGGGCGAAGTAGTACATCTCCGCATAGCCGGGGAGCGCCCAGCTGTCCATGGCGTAGGCGTCCTGCGCCTTCCAGCAGGCGTCCGTGGCGGTGTCCTTGAGCTTCGAGGCGCCGGGGAAGGGGCCCGGGCCGAGCGTGGTCGCCGCGGTGACCTCGGCGTCGTGGACCCGGGCGCAGTCGGTGCGGTAGGTGAAGGGCGTCTCGTCCAGGAGGTCCCCGCCGGGGACGTTGAAGCAGTCGCCCGGGCGCAGCCGGCCCGTGTCGGTCAGTTGGCCCTCGACCGGCTCCGGCGCCGGCCGCGAGGAGCCCAGCCGCTCCAGGAAGGGCCGGGTGTAGCTCGCCAGCCCGTACAGCATGACCGCCGACGTCAGCAGGGAGACCACCAGGCCGACGACCGCCAGCGCCCGGCCCCGTTCGTGCCGGCGCCCGATCTGCGCCAGCGCCACCAGGGCGAAGACCACCCCGAGCGGCGGGAAGCAGAGCAGTCCGACCAGCAGGGAGGCGAGGGCGAAGCCGTTGAGCGCGGGCGGCCCGGCCGGTCCGGGCGGCGGCCCCCACCCCGGCTGCGGCGACGGCGGCGGCCAGGAGTGGCCGGGGCCGGCGGGACGGGGCGGTTGCGGGGGCGGGGTGCTCACCGGCTGAGGTGCTCCATCACGGGGCTCGGAACGGCTGCGCGCGGACGGCTCGGGCGGACGGCCCCGCGCGAACGGATGCCCGAAATAGTACGCAGCGGGGGCGACCGGATGTCCGGTCGCCCCCGTGTTCGGCTCATGGCGCCCCGGGCCCGATCCGGGCCGGTCGCGGGCCCGTTGGCCCCGGGCGGGTCAGAACTGCAGCGCCCAGGAGTCGATCTTGCCGGTGTCGGCGGCCGCGTTGTCGCTCACCCGCAGCTTCCAGACCCCGTTGGCCACCTCGGAGGAGGCGTTGACGGTCACCGTCTTGACGATGTCGTCCGCGCTGCCGCCGGTGCGGTTGTGCAGGTTGTAGAGGGTGCCGTCGGGGGCGACCAGGTCGACCTTGAGGTCGCCGATGTAGGTGTGCTTGATGTCCACCGACACGCCCAGCGTCGCGGGGGCGTTGCCGGAGACCCCGCTGACGGTGATCGGGGACTCGACGGTCGCGTTGTCGTTGATCGCGTAGTCGGCGGTGTTCTCGAAGCGCGGGCCGGTGGGCGGGGTGGTGCCGGCGCCGACGTTCAGCAGCCGGTTGGGCGAGCCGGTGCCGGGGCCCGTCACCACGTTCGGGGTGGCCGCCGCGACCAGGCCGTCGCGGACCTGCGCCGGGGTGGCCGACGGGTTCTGCGAGAGGTAGAGGGCGGCCGCGCCCACGACGTGCGGGGTGGCCATCGACGTGCCGGAGATGGTGTTCGTCGCGGTGTCGCCCGTGCCCCACGAGGAGGTGATGGAGGAGCCCGGCGCGAAGACGTCCAGGACCGAGCCGTAGTTGGAGTAGCTCGCCTTGGCGTCGGTGTTGGTGGTCGCGCCGACGGTGATGGCCTCGGCGACGCGCGCCGGGGACTTGGTGGAGGCGTCGGTGGACTCGTTGCCGGCCGCGACGCCGTAGGTGATCCCGGAGGCGATGGAGTTGCGTACGGCGGTGTCGAGCGCGGAGTCGGCGCCGCCGCCGAGCGACATGTTGGCCACGGCGGGCTTCACGGCGTTGCGGGTGACCCAGTCGATGCCGGCGACCACCTGGGCGGTGGTGCCCGAGCCGTTGTTGTCCAGGACGCGGACGCCGACGATCTTCGCCTTCTTGGCGACGCCGTAGCTGTTGCCCGCGACGGTGCCGGCGACGTGGGTGCCGTGGCCGTGGCCGTCCTGGGCGGTGTTGTCGTTGTCGATGGCGTCGTAGCCGTAGGAGGCGCGGCCGCCCAGGTCCTGGTGGGTGATGCGGACGCCGGTGTCGATGATGTACGCGGTGACGCCCTCGCCGGCCTTGTCGGGGTAGGTGTAGCTCTGGTCGAGGGGGAGCGCGCGCTGGTCGATGCGGTCCAGGCCCCAGGAGGGCGGGCTGGGCTGGGTGGCGTCCACGGTGAAGGTGCGGTTCTGCACGACCGAGGCGACGGCCGGGTCGGCGGCGAGCTTCTTGGCCTGCCCCTCGGAGACCTCGACGGAGTAGCCGTTGAGGGCGGCGCTGTAGGTCCGGTCGATCTTCGCGCCGTACCGGTGGGCGACGGCCTTGCCGCTGTCGGCGGTGGAGCGGGCGGCGGAGTCCTTCAGCGTGACGATGTAGCTGCCGGGGACGGCCCCGGCGACGCCCGCGTTCTCGATGACGCCCTGCGGGCCGCCGTCGGAGGCGGAGGCGGCCGAGGCGGGCAACGCGGCGGCGGCGCCGAGCGCGAGGGCCACGACGGCGGTCGCGATGCCGGCGGTCTTCCGGCGGGTGTGACGCATCACGGACATGTGAGGGGTCCTCCTCATTGGCGGTGCGCTGCGTGGGGGTACAGGCCGGCGGCGGACGTGCGGAATGGTTCGTTCCAGCCCGGTAACGGCATGGACATGACAATCACTCACGCCCAACGGGCCGCCGCCTCAAAAAGGTTGGCCCACCCGTGCGCCATCCCACAAGAGCCCCACGGATGCGTAACATCCGTGCCATACGACAGCCATGAACGAGCAAAGGTGCTCCGCACATGACGCACGCACTTCCCGACTACGTCTGCCCGGAGGACGGCACGCGCGCGGATGTACGGACCGCCCCGTGGTGCTGCCCGGTCTGCGGCGGCCCGTGGGACCTCGACTTCACGCCCGATCCGGCCATCCCCCTGGAACCGGCGGCGGGCCCGCACTCGCTGTGGCGGTTCGCTCCGGCACTGCCGCTGCCGGGGGCGTTCTCGGTCACCCTCTCCGAGGGGCACACCCCGATGCTGCCGCTCGGAGACCGCGTTCACGCCAAACTCGACTACCTGATGCCCACGCTGTCCTTCAAGGACCGGGGCGCGGTGATGCTCGCGGAGCTGGCCCGGCGGCTGGGCCCGGAGCGGGTGGTCGCGGACAGCAGCGGGAACGCGGGCACGTCGGTCGCGGCGTACTGCGCGCGGGCCGGGCTGAGTTGTGAAGTTTTCGTGCCCGAGGGCACCGCGGAGAAGAAGACGGCTCAGATGCGGGCGCACGGGGCGGCGGTACGCGTCGTGCCGGGCGGCCGCGAGGCCGCCGCGGAGGCCGCCCGGGCGGTGGCGGACGAGCCGGGGGTCTTCTACGCGAGCCACGTCTTCAACCCCTACTTCCTGCACGGCACGAAGACGTACGTGTACGAGGTCTGGGAGGCCCTGGGCGGCCGGCTCCCCGAGGTGCTCGTCGTCCCCGTCGGCAACGGCACGCTGCTGCTGGGCGCGGCACTGGCGGTGGCGGAGCTGGGCCGGCGGGGGGTACGGGCGCCGGCGCTGGTCGGGGTGCAGGCGGAGGCGGTGTCACCGCTGGCGGCGGCCTTCGCCGCGGGGGCGGAGGAGGCGGAGCCGGTGCCGCAGCGGCCGACGCTGGCGGAGGGCATCGCGATCCCGGCGCCGCCGCGGGCCCGCCAGATCCTGGCGGCGGTGCGCAGGTCGGGCGGCACGATCCTCACGGTGCCGGACGAGCGGGTGCGCCAGGCGCAGCGGGACCTCGCCGGGCGGGGGCTGTTCGTCGAGCCGACGGCCGCCGCCTGCTGGGCGGCGGTGGGGCCCGGCGCGCCCGCCGACCCCCTCCAGGGCCGCACGGCGGTGCTCCCCCTGTGCGGGGCCGGCGCCAAGTCCGGCCTGGCCCCCTAGGGCGTCTCTTTCGGATCTTGCCGGTCAAGCCCGCGTTGTCCGGTGCCGTGCATCGGCGCCTTGGCGGGCGCCGCCGTACTGGACGTACTTGGTGCCCTGCCAAGGCGGCGAGGTGCGGTGCCGGGCGGCGCGGGTCTGGGGGCCCCTCCCAGCGGTAGCTGGGGGAGCAAGATCCGGAAGAGACGGCCCCTAGGCCCTGGTCCCGCCGCGGCTCGTGCCGTACGTGTCGGAAATCCGCCAGCCCGGTCGGCGTCGGTCTGCTCAACTGGCCCCATGACCAGCCTCCTTGAGAAGGCCGCCGCCTTCACCGCCCTGCACACCCCCGCCGCCCCCCTCCCCCTCGCCAACGCCTGGGACGTGGCCAGTGCCCGGATCGTCGAGGCCGCCGGGGCCCCGGCCGTGGCGACGACCAGTGCCGGGGTCGCCTGGTCCCTCGGCGCGCCCGACGGGGACGCGCTCGCGCGGGACCGGGCCCTGGACCTGGTCGCGCGGGTCGCCTCCACCGTCTCCGTCCCCGTCACCGCCGACATCGAGGGCGGCTTCGCCGCCGACGCCGCCGGGGTCGGGGAGACCGTCGCCGGGGTGCTCGCCGCCGGCGCGGTCGGGGTGAACATCGAGGACGGCACCCGCGCGCCCGCCGACCACGCGGAGCGCCTGGCCGCCGCCCGTGCCGCCGCCGACGCAGCGGGGGTCCCGCTGTACATCAACGCCCGTGTGGACACCTACCTCTTCGGCCTCGGCGACAGCGCGGGCCGCCTGGACGAGACCCTCGCCCGGGCGCGTGCCTACCTGGCCGCCGGCGCCACCGGCGTTTTCGTGCCCGGGGTCACCGATCCCGCCGTCATCGCGGAGCTCGCCCGCGGCATCGACGCCCCGCTCAACGTCCTGGTCGGCCCCGGTGCGCCCCCGGTCGCCGCCCTCGGCGCCCTCGGCGCGGCCCGCGTCAGCCTCGGCTCCTGGATGGCGGAGGCCGCGTACGCCGTCGCCCGCCGGGCCACCGAGGAGCTGCTCGCCGGCGGAACCTACGGCTCCCTCGACGGCTCGCTCCCGTACGGCGAGCTGAACGCCCTGCTCAAGGGCTGAGATACCGAGAAGCGTGCATGCGCCACCGTCCGTAGGATCCGGCCATGAGCACCTCGATACCGGCGGAGCCGGCGGCGGCACCCGCCACCCCCCAGCGCGGGACCGGCGGGGCCGTCTGGACGGCCCTCGGCCTCGTGTACGTCGTCTGGGGCTCGACCTACCTCGGCATCCGGATCGTCGTGCAGACCATGCCGCCGTTCCTGTCCGCCGGTGCCCGCTTCCTGTCCGCCGGCCTGGTCCTGGCCGGGATCGTCGCCTGGCGGTACGGGCCGTCCGCGCTGCGCGTCACCCGCGCGCAGCTCGGGTCGACGCTGGTGGTCGGTCTGCTGCTGGTGCTCGGCGGCAACGGCCTGGTCGTGCTGGCCGAGACCTCCGTGCCCTCGGGGCTGGCCGCGCTGCTGGTGGCGGCGGTGCCGATGTGGGTGGTGGTGCTGCGTTCGGTGACCGGGGACCGGCCGCCCCTGCGCACCCTGGCCGGGGTGCTGGTGGGCCTCACGGGGATGGCGGTGCTGACCAGCCCCGGGCTCAGCGGGGAGGTCCGGCTGTCGGGCGTGCTGCTGGTCGTGGCCGGGTCGGTGACCTGGGCGCTGGGCTCCTTCACCGCCGGGCGGCTGCCGCTGCCGGGGAACCCGTTCACGGGCAGCGTCTACCAGATGCTGTGGGGCGGGGCCGCCCAGGTGGCGGTCGGCCTGCTGCGCGGCGAGCAGCGCGGTCTGGATCCCGGCGCTTTCTCCACCGCCTCCTGGCTGGCGCTGGGCTACCTGGTGCTGATCGGTTCGGTCGTCGGGTTCACGGCGTACGCGTGGCTGCTCCAGGCGGCTCCGCTGTCGCTGGTGGCCACGTACGCGTACGTCAACCCGGTGGTGGCGGTGGCGCTGGGCTGGCTGATCCTGGACGAGCCGCTGACCCTGCCGATCGTGCTGGGCGGTGCCATCGTGGTGGCGGCGGTGGGCGTGATCGTCAGTACGGAACGGCGCAAGTGAGGGCGGTGGCGGGTGGTCCGGCTCAGCCCCGGGCCGCCGCCTCGTAGAGGGCCTTGGCCTTCTCGTCGTACAGCGCGGCCGTGGAGTCCACGTCGGTGTCCCCGCCGCTGAGCACCCCGATGAGCCGTCCGGGCTGGCCGGTGCCGCCGCGGTCGGCGATCCAGGGGCTGCCGCTGGTGCCGGTCCAGAAGCCGGCGCAGCTGATGTAGAGCATGTCGGGGTCGTCGGTGTCGTGGCGGGTCTGGGTGGTGCAGGAGACGGGCTTGTTCTGCGGGTTGTGGTCGGACTCGGGGTAGCCGACGACCGTGACCTCGCGCTCGTACCCGGAGGTCCAGTCCGGCTTGGGCGCCTCGCCCTGCCCGACCCGCTGCTGGAGGCTGCGCCCGTTCCCGTCCGGCTCGACGGTGAGGAAGGCGAAGTCGGCGGTCTCGTCGCCCCATTTCGTCCAGCGCTCGTCCACGTGGATCGAACGGACCTTCCACACCCCGAGGGGCTGGGTGCCCGAGCCCTCGCCGGAGAAGGCGGGGGCGAAGGAGAGCTCGCCGATGGCCAGCCCGTCGTGCGCGGCCTCGCCGGGCCGGCCGTCCTCACCGGCCGGGGCCACGCAGTGCGCGGCGGTCGCGACGACGTTGCCCCGGGGGCTGTCGACCACGCTCGCGGTGCACCAGTGCTCTCCGTTCGCCATGAGCACGCCGACGGTGGGGAAGGGGTGCACCGGCCGCTCGCCGGACGCCCCGAGGAGCACGGCGGCGGCCACCGCCACGACCCCCGCGGCGGCGGCCGCTGCCGCCGCCCCCTTCACCATTTGGCTCATCGCACGCCGGGGTCGGGTGTGGGTGCCTGCATCACCTTGCTGATCCACTCCAGGGAGCCCTCCCTCATACCGCGTACATACGATTTTCCGTTGTGCTCACCATCCTGGATCACCTGGAGCCGGGTGTGCACGGGGCCCTTCCCGTACTCCTTCATGAATTTCTCGGTCTGGTCCCGGCCGCTCTCCTTGGTTCCGATCTGGAAGTTGATGTAGACGTCCGGGCCGCCCTCCCCGATCAGCAGCTCGGCGAGCTTCTCGGGGTTGTTCTCGTCCATCGCCTGCCGGTTGCCCTTCCACAGCGGGGAATCGGGGACGAAGTCGACGCCGCTGGCGATGGCCGCCTTGAACCGGTCGGGGTACTTCAGGACGTGCTTGAAGGCACCGAAGCCGCCCGAGGAGGAGCCCATGAAGGCCCAGCCGTCGCGGGAGGTGAAGGTCCGGAAATTCGCCCTCGTGAAATCGGGGACGTCATCGGCCATCCAGGTGCCCATCTTGGGCTCGCCGGGGATGTCGGAGCCGTCGTAGTGGTGCTTGGTGTCGGCGTTGATCACGGGCATGACCAGGATGAACGGGAGGCTGGTGCCCTTCTTGACCCCGTCGATCACGGCCTGCTGGAGGCCGAGGCCCGGGCCGGTGCCCCAGTAGTTCTTGGGGTAGCCGCGGCCGCCGGGCAGGGAGATCAGGACGGGGAAGCCGCTCTTGGCGTACCTCGGGTCGTCGTACTCCTTGGGGACCCACACCCACACGTCACCCGTGAAACCGGACTTCTTGCCGGTCAGGGTGGTCATCGCGATCTGGGTGCCGTCCGGGAGCCGGCTGGTGCGGACGAACTCGGACTTGGGGCCGGTGGGCATCAGCACGCCCGGGCGGATGTCCTCGGCCGCCGCCGACTCCTGGATCTTCCCGAAGGAGACCGGGTCCCCCATGTCGGAGAAGAGGCCGAGCCCGTACCCCGCTCCGCCGCCGGCGGCGAGGACGAGGGCGAGGCCGCCGCCGATCAGGAGCCGGCGCCTGCGCGGGCGCCGCGCGGGGCCGCCGTCGTCGCCGTCGCGGCCGTCTTGCTGGTCATACTGCACGGAAGTGTCCCGTTCCTTCTCCGGCGCCCTGGTTGGGCGCGGGTCGGACCGATTGGTCCCCCTTTTCGCTTCTACAGAGGTGTCAACGACCGTAGGGGTTGCCTGGGACCGGGGCGACGTGGCGAGGGCCACGTGGCGGACGTCTGTGCGGTACGGCTCCGGACGGGGCCCGGACGGGCCCGGACCGGCTCAGCCGGCTTCGGGCTTCGGGCCCTTCAGCACCTTGCTGATCCACTCCAGCGAGCCCTCCTTCATGCCGCGCACGTAGTGCCAGCCGTTGTGCTCGCCGTTCTGGATGTCGCGGATGGTCGTCTTGACGGGCCCCTTGCCGTACTCCTGGACGAATTTCGCCATCCGGTCCCTGCCGGACTCCTTGGTGCCGACCTGGAAGTTGATGTAGACGTCCGGGCCGCCCGCCTTGATCAGCTTGTCGGCCAGCTTCTCGGGGTTGTTCGCGTCCATCTCCGCCTGGTGGCCCTTCCAGAGCGGGGAGTCCGGGACGATCTCGCCCCCGCTGGCGATCACCGCCTTGAAGCGGTCCGGGTACTGCAGGACCGTCTTCATGCCGACGAAGGCGCCGGAGGAGGAGCCCATGAAGGCCCAGCCGTCGCGGGACTTGTAGGTGCGGAAGTTCTTGCGGACGAAGTCGGGGACGTCCTCGGCGATCCAGGTGCCCATCTTGGGCTGGCCGGGTATGTCGGCCCCGTCGTAGTAGTACTTGTTGTCCGGGTTGAGCACCGGCATGATCACGACGAAGGGCAGGCTGGTCCCGGCCTGAACCCCCTCGCTGATCGCCTTCTGGAGGCCGAGGCTGCGGTCGGACCAGTAGTTGGCGGGGAAGCCGTTGCCGCCGGGCAGGGCGATGAGCACCGGGAAGGCGCTCTTGGCGTACTTGGGGTCGTCGTACTCCTTCGGGGCCCAGACCCAGACGTCCCCCTCGAAGCCGGACTTGGCCCCGGCCAGGCGCGTCTTGGCGATGACCGTGCCGTCGTCGAGCTTGGTCGTCTGCTTGAACTCCGACCTCGGGCCGGCGGGGAGCTGCACGTCCGGGTCACCGGTGGGCGTCGGCGAGGGGGAGGGGCTCGCGGCCTTCTTCCCGGAGCCGCCGCCGTCCTTGCCGTCCTTGCCGTCCTTGCCGGGGGTGGCGGGCGCGTGGTTCTTGCCGAAGCTGACGGCCTGGCCGTTGCCGTCGAACCACTCGTTCTTGTATGCCGCGAAGCCCCCGCCGCCGAGGAGCAGCGCGGCGGCGACGCCCGCGCCGATCCACACCGCGCGCCGTGACTTCCGGCGGCCCCCGGCCCGTTCGGGCTCCTGTCCGGACGACTGCTGAGGGTACTGATGCACGAACTTCGCTCCGAACGGTCTCGGCCGGCCCGGGACGGGACGGCGCGCGGACTCCCCTTGGTTAGTCCTGATGAGCGAATTCTGCGGATCGTTCCAAATTTCTGCAAAAACTTGGGCGGAACTTCGGATGGCGGGCCGCTCACTTCAGGGCGTCGAGGGCCTCCGCGCACCGCCCCAGCAGGGCGATGAGCTGCTCGCGTTCCTCCGCGGTGAAGGCGGCGGCGAGCGCCGTCTCCACGCGCACGGCGCCCGCGTCGGCACGTTCCATCGCGGCGCGCCCTTCGGCGGTGAGCCGGGTCTCCAGCACGTTGCGGTGCCACTCGTGCGGGGTGCGCTCGACGAGGCCGCGCTCGTGGAGGTTCTTCAGCACGGTGTTCATCGTCGGCGCGGTGACCCCGCAGAGCCGGGCCAGGGCCGCGGCGGAGATGCCCGGCTTCTCGGCGAGCCAGAGCAGGGCCGCGTACTGCGGAACCGTTACCGCGGCCGGCTTGCAGGCGGTGGTCTTCGCCGCGAGCAGCGCCTGTTCGGCGCGCTTGACGTGCGAACCGATGCGCTCCTCGGGGGGCATGGAGGTCATGGCGCCATCCTATGACCCTTGCCAATCATTAGACCTCTAACTACTCTTCGAACCCACCCGCCCAGAAGGAAGCGAACATCCATGCGCAAGCTCTCCTCCGCCCTGCCCGTCGCCGCCCTCCTGGCCGTGACCACGGCACTCACCACCGGCGCCGCCCCGAGCCCGGCCCGCGTGTCGACGGCGTTCACGCTGCCCGGCGCGAAGGTCTACCCCGAGGGCATAGCCGCCGACGCCCGCACCGGCACGGTGTACGTCGGCTCGTACGCGGACGGCACCGTCTACCGCGCCCGTCCCGGCACCCGGACGGCCGAGGTCTTCCTGCCCTCCGGCACCGACGGCCGGCACACCGCCAACGGCCTGCGCGTCGACGCCCGGGGCCGCCTGTGGGTCACCGACTCCACGGCCGGCGTGGCGGTGTACGACACGGCGACGGGCACCCGCCTGGCCCGTTTCGAGGCCGACCCGGCCGTCCCGCACTTCATCAACGACCTGACCATCACCCCGGACGGCACCGCCTACCTGACGGACAGCGTCCGCGCGGTGGTCTACCGCGTCACCCCCGCCCAGCTGCGGGCCGGCTCGGGCGCCCTGACGGTCGGCTACGACCTGAGCCGGCAGGTCACCCCGCCGCCGCCCGGCAAGTTCACCCTCAACGGCATCACCTCCGACGCGGCGGGCCGCTACCTCCTCGCGGTCGACATGACCGCCGGGGAGCTCCACCGCGTCGACCTCGCCACCGGGGCCCTCAGCCGGGTCACCCTCACCGGCGGCGACCTCAAGGCCGCCGACGGCCTCGACCTCTCCCCCACCGGCACCCTCCGGGCGGCCCACAACATCACCAACACCCTGACCCGCTGGCAGCTCACCCCGGACGGCACCCACGCCCGCCTGCTCCACACCCTCACGGACCCGGCCCTCCAGATCCCCACCACCCTGGCCCACACCCCGACCCGCACCCTGGTGGTCCGCTCCCAGTTCGACAAGGGCGGCCCGATGACCCCCTCGACGGGCACCCCGACCCCCTTCACGGTCGCCGCGGTCCGGGGGCTGTGACCGACCCGCACCCTCGGGTGTCAGTGCCGGGTGCTTCCATGAGGCCCATGGACACCGTGCACACGACCGCCGCCCTCCTCCCGGACCCCGCCGAGCTCCGCGCACACCTGCGCGCGCTGGCCGTGCTGGACCAGGCGATCGGCCGCGACCCGCGGTTCTCCCGCTACTCCTTCTCCACCACCTGGGGGCCCGGGACGGAGGCGGCCCTGATGGACAACGGCTCGGGTGACGACTTCTCCGTCCTGTTCACCCCGGCCGGCGTGCTGGTCCGCGGCTTCGACCACGAGTCGGAGATGAGCCCGTACGGCACGGACGACGAGCAGGTCTGGCCCGGTGTCATCGACGAGGTGCCCGCCGCGCTGCGCCCGCTCCTGGACGACCCGGCCTTCGTCGACGAGGGCCTCGGCGTCCCGCGGGTCACCGCCTGCCTGTGGTGGGAGACCGGCGGCACGGCCTGGCGGACCGGGTCGGCCATCGACTTCCCCCCGGGCAGCGCCGACCCCGACGGCTCGGGCCGCCTCTTCCGGCTCCTCACCGACCGCTCCCCCGAGGCCGTCCAGGCCCACTTCGAGGACTACTACGAGCGCCCGGTCCCCCTCGACGCCGTCCGCCACGTCCTCGCGGGCCACCCCCTGACCCCCGAAACCGCCCGCGCCCTCAACCCGGCCGCCCGCACCGTCCCGGACGGCTTCCTCCCCACGGTCGAGGGCGAGGAGGACTCCGCCTTCGAACCGATGCCGCTCGACCTGGACGGGCTCACTCCGGCGGCAGCAGGTCGCTCTCGCTGACGGTGTACGCCAGGTGGGGGTAGACGAAGTCCGTTTCCTGGTTCTCGCGGCGCCGGAGCCGGTAGAACTCGCGGCTCTGTTCCTCGTCCGCCTCCGTCAGGCGCTCGCCCCCGGGGAGGTACGCCTCCCCGTCGCGGAACCGGACGCGGGTCTTCGACGTTCGGAAGGTCACGCCGAGCCATTCGTCGTCCTCCGCCGGGACGGGCGCGTCCAGGACGATCCTGTGCCTGAGCCGCCGGTTCGACGCGACGGAGAAGACGACGACGCCGTTGTGGACGAGGGGCACCTCGAACCTCTCCCCGTCGGGCGCCCCCTTCCGCTCGAAGACCAGCTTCCTCGGCGGGCCCTCCCCGCCACGCCGGTAGCACGAGAAGACGGCGATGTGCGACCCGTCGGCCAGGTCGAGGGCCTGGTCGCAATGGCTGCCCATGGTCTTGTAGGCGTTCGTGTAGCGCTCGACGAGGGCGTTGTCGAAGCCGGCCGTCAGGCCCGCCCGCTCCCGCACCCGCCCCGCCAGCCGTTCGTGCACCGCCCGGAAGCGCTGCGCCGGGCTGCCGTACCGGGTGGTGGTGCGTACGAGGGGGACGCCGCCCTCCGCGTCGACCCGTACGAGCACGGCGCCCCGCCGCCCCTTCCCCACGTCTTCCCAACGGGTCGCCGCGGAGAGCTCCGCGAACACGTCCCCCTCGGCCTCCACCGCGTACGAGGAGACCCCCTCCGGAAGCCTAGACGCGGGGGGCAACGTAATCTCCCTGGTTCATGCTGAAGGGGAACCGGCCGGCGTAGTCGACGAAGGCCGAGCTCCGGTTCTCCTCGGCGTACAGCCCGCGCAGCTCGTCCATGCCCTCCGGCGTCGGCGGCTCCAGCTCCACCCGCTCCTCACCCGCCTTCAAGAACGTCCGGCCGTCCTTGTGGACCGCCTCCGTGCCCGAACAGCGCACCACGTACCCCAGGCGGGTCGGCAGCGACTCGGCGTCCAGCGCGCCGGGCCGGATCTCGTGCGTGTACAGGCGGTTGGTGGACAGCGGCATGAGGAACACGGAGCCGGGGTGCAGGGTCACGGTGAACTGCGCGGGGAGCACGGCACCGCCCTGCTGCTCCTTGAGGCGGAAGCGGAGCCGGGTCAGCCCGCTGACGCCCTTCACCCCGTGGTCGAAGGGGTCCTGGGCCAGGGGCTGGAGCTTCTCCAGCCCCTCGTAGAAGGTGCAGAAGGCCATGATGCCGTTGACCGGCATGTCCTTCGTCTTGTCGGCGTGCGCCGAGATCCTGGCCTTGGACTGCTTGCGCTCGGCCGTGGCCCGGGTGTTGTGGTAGGTCTGCGCGAGGACGTGGTTCAGGGGCGCCGCGTTCCTGAAGACGGCGGCGGCCTCACGGTTCAGCGCTCCCACGATCGCCCTGTCCGTCGGGCCGAAGCCCTCGGTCGGGCCGGACAGGTTCGTGGAGCAGCGCAGCAGGCGGAAGTGCAGCTCGTCGCCGTTCCGCTCGACCGGCGTCAGGTAGATCCCGCTGCGGTGGGCCGTCCCCGGCTTGGTGGACTCCGTCAGGGACTGGAACGCGTGCTCCGCACGGATCCGCCCGAAGTGCCCGGCGTCGGGGTGGAAGAACCGGCGGTAGTACACCCCGGCCCCGTGCACCCGCAGCGGAACCCGCCCGACTCCGACGACGGTCCAGCCCTCCCCACCCCCCGCCCGGTACCCGTGCGCCAGCTCCCGCACGACGAACACCCGCCCCGCCCCCTCCAGCGCCCGCCCGCTGACCCGGGACACGTCCCCACCCAGGTAGACGGTCTTCCCCGCGAGGTCGACCCCACCGGAAGCCAACTCCTCCGGGGTGATCCGAGCCCCGAGAAAGTCCCGGACCAACTCGTCCCCCGGCACCACCGAAGGCACCACGAGAACACTCCCGACCCCCTCGATCCGCGCCTCTGCCACACCCATCGAACAGCCCCCTCAGCTCGCGGTGGATCAGTCGAACCGTTGCAAAATACCTACTGGTCGATCACTCGAAAAGCCGCTGCTACAACGGCCCCAGAACCTCCGCACAATCAAGGGCGAGGCGTCCGACACTTCCGGCTTCATCGGGGGACCGGATCAAGGAATAGATGAAGAGGCCGGCGGCGACCGATCCGTGAAGGGCCCTGACGTACGTGTCGGTGCTGAAGCTCCATGGGCTGCGGAGCAGAGCCTTGTTCAGCAGGACGACCTCAAGGGCCACACCAACCATCACGGCGCATGCCGTGTAGACCATCAGCCACCACACGGAAGGTCCGGGCTCGGCTTCGAAGACAAGCTGCAGGCTGGTACCGCCTACGAGCAGTGGGACGGGGGCAAGCAGGTAGAGCAGAACCGTGACGGGGACGTGCCAGGGGCCCATGTAGAAGACGTACTCGTCGTCGTCATCGTCCTGAGCCGCCTCGTGGAAGCGGGGTACCGCTGGGTCGAAGTGGTAATGGTGATGGACGAAGTGTTGATCTCGACCCGCCTGATGCACTTGGGAGGCATCGGAAGCGTCGGCCCACATCGACCAGGGCTCGTTCGTCTCCCCCTCGCGCTGGGGGGGCATCACGACCGCGTGATCTTCTGATCACGCCCGGCCTGGTACACCTGCCCGTTGCCGCTCGCATGGGCGGTCATGGTCAGTGACGGACGGGAACCGCCGACGCTCTCCCGGTCGAGCACCGCGTTGAGCTGCCTCAGGGCGTCAAGAGCATCCGGCTGGGCGACGAGCAGTCCGAGAAAGTGCCCGTTCCACGCCGCTACCAGTGCGGCGCGAGTGGCTTCGTCACCTTCTCGGAGAGAGTCGACGAGCACCCTTCGGTGTCCGTCGAAATCCGCATGGACGGAATCGGCGGACTCGGGTCGAAACCGTTGCCAGAGCCCTACGACACCATCCCTCGCACGCTGCCAGCCATCCGTAGCCATCGCCGAGACGATGGCGGAGCCGGCCGCACCGGCGACTGCGACGATCTGTGGGTCCACCGATTCCCCCTGGAAGACGCGGGATGATGATCTCGTGACTCCATGCACTGTCGCGCCGCAGGCACGCACAGCAAGTCATCAGCTATAGCACGCCCTTGATGACGCACGCAGGCCTTTCGCCGCCGCCGAGGCGACCTCGCCACTCCCCTGACTCCGATCATGTACAGACGGGACACTCGGTACGGTTGAGCGCATGACGCAGCCACTGCCCCGAGAGCCCATCCGCGATGTGCTGCGTGCGCCCGAGTCGGAGACCGACCCTCTCGGCTTCAACACCACCGCACTCGTCTCCCGGCCCGAGCGACGCCGTCTGCGTGCCGGCGGTTACCGCGTCGTCTACACGATCGACGACGGAGAGCTGGTGGTCTGGGTGGGCATCGGGCCACTGTCTACGGGACCTGATGAAGGGGCGGACTCGAAAGAGCCCCCGCCCCCTTCCGACCTGCATGTCTGCCACGTCAGCGACGTGGTGTCATCGCAGCCGCTCAGCCGTTGAAGCGGAACGTCGATTCCGGAGCAGTCTCTCCTAGCACCGCCCGCCCGCCTCAGCGGTCAGTAGTGGTATCGAGCCGCGAGGATGACGATCTCCAAGTCCGTCACCAAGTACACGAGGCGGTGCTCGTCGTCGATCCGCCGCGACCACGCGCCAGGCAGGTGGTACTTCAAAGGTTCGGGCTTGCCGATCCCTGAGAACGGGTCACGCCTGACGTCCTCGATGAGCCTGTTGATTCGAGCGAGCATCTTGCGGTCGTTCTTGAGCCAGGACGTGTAGTCCTCCCAGCCCTGATCCTCGAAGACGAGCCTCACGCGGCACCCGCACCCGCATCCGCCGAGTCCGGATCGATCAGCTTGCGCTCCGACACGTTGACGTGGGCCAGAGCGTTCTCATACGCCTTGAGGAGCCGGCGGGCGTTCGCAGGAGAGCGCAGCAGGTACGAGCCCTCGCGCAGCGCCGCGTAGTCCTCTGCCGAGACGAGCACAGCATTGCCGTGCTTCGAGACGATCTCGATGGCCTCGTGGTTCTCGTTGACCTTCTTGATCAGCGGAAAGAGTTCCCTGCGGGCTTCGCTCGCGGTTATGGACATGGCCTAACCTCTCCCCTGAAGTGGTACCTAATAACGTACCACTACCCACGCCGCTCACGCAGGGTGAGCCAGCCAGGGGCGTAGCTGCGACACGAGCGCCTTCAGCCCCACGCGACGCACTGGCAGCGCCACGCAAACGGCCACGCGTGAGCAGGGGTGATGAGAGGTGACGTGGGGTCACATTTCCCAGCACCACCCCGGTACGGGAAACGGTCAGGGGTCCGACTCCGAAGAGCCGAACCCCTTTGACCTGCATGTCCGCCACGTCACCGACGTGGTGTTATTTCATCCGCTCAGACGTTGAAGCGGAACGTTCAGCGCAGCGCTCCGACCTGCGAAAACGCGGTTCTGAAAGTGGCTATACAGCACCGATCCAGCACGGTGCGGGTTCATCCAGCACATCCAGCACCACGGGAGAGTGGTGTACACATGGCACACTCGGTACGCTTGAGCGCATGACGCAGCCGCTACCCATAGAGTCCATCCGCGACGTGCGCGCCCACCTGGCGGAAGTCGTGGAGCGTGCGGACCGCGACGACGTACCCACGGTCATCACGCGCCGGGGCAAGGAAGTCGCCGCCGTCGTCTCCATCGAGGTGCTGCGCAAGTACCAGGAGTGGGAAGAGCGCGAGATCAACCGGATCATCGACGAGCGCATGGCCAACCCGGCACCCGGCATCCCGATCGAGGACATCATGAGGGAGACGCTGGCGCGCGGTGAGTGAGTACCGGACCGTCTTCCGACCGGAGGCGCAGGCCGAGCTTCGGAAGATCCCTCGCGACATGGCGCTGCGCATCCTGGCCAAGCTGACCGAGCTGGAGAGCGATCCCCTCGGGTTCAACACCACCGCACTCGTGTCGCAGCCGGAACGCCGCCGGCTGCGAGTCGGCGACTACCGGGTCGTCTACACGATCGACAACGGAGAGCTCGTGGTGTGGGTCGTCCATGTGGGACACAGGTCTACCGTTTACGAGACCTGATTGCCGCTGACCCCGCGTCAGAATATCCAGCACCCATCCAGCACGGTGACGGCGAAGGGGTCGGACTCGACAGAGTCCGACCCCTTCTGACCTGCATGTTTGCCACGTCACCGACGTGGTGCTATTTCATCCGCTCAGACGTTGAAGCGGAACTCGACCACGTCGCCGTCCTGCATGACGTAGTCCTTGCCCTCCATGCGGGCCTTGCCCTTCGCGCGGGCTTCCGCGACCGAGCCGCACTCGACCAGGTCCGCGAAGGAGATGACCTCCGCCTTGATGAAGCCGCGCTGGAAGTCGGTGTGGATCACGCCGGCCGCCTCGGGGGCCGTGGCGCCCTGCTTGATGGTCCAGGCGCGGGTTTCCTTCGGGCCGGCCGTCAGGTAGGTCTGGAGGCCCAGGGTGGCGAAGCCGACGCGGCCGAGGGTGGCCAGGCCCGGCTCGTCCTGGCCGACGGACTGGAGGAGCTCCAGGGCTTCCTCGTCGTCCAGCTCGGCGAGGTCCGCCTCCAGCTTGGCGTTGAGGAAGATGGCCTCCGCCGGGGCGACCAGGGCGGACTGCTCGGCCTTGAAGGCGTCGTCCGTCAGCTCGTCCTCGTCGACGTTGAAGACGTACAGGAACGGCTTCGTCGTCAGGAGGTGGAGCTCGTGGAGGAGGTCGCCCTGCTCGGTGCCCTTGGTGATGCCCTGGGAGAAGAGGGTGTCGCCGTTCTCCAGGATCTTCTGGGCCTTCTCGGCCGCCGCCAGGACCGCGACCTTGTCCTTCTGGAGGCGGGACTCCTTCGTCAGGCGCGGGACCGCCTTCTCGATGGACTGGAGGTCGGCGAGGATCAGCTCGGTGTTGATCGTCTCGATGTCGTCCTTCGGCGAGACCTTGCCGTCGACGTGGACGACGTTCTCGTCCTTGAAGGCACGGATGACCTGGCAGATCGCGTCCGACTCGCGGATGTTCGCGAGGAACTTGTTGCCCAGGCCCTCGCCCTCCGAGGCGCCGCGCACGATGCCGGCGATGTCGACGAAGTCGACCGTGGCGGGGAGGATGCGCTCCGACTTGAAGATCCCGGCCAGGACGCCGAGGCGCTGGTCCGGGACGCCGACGACGCCGATGTTCGGCTCGATGGTGGCGAACGGGTAGTTGGCCGCCAGTACGTCGTTCTTGGTCAGGGCGTTGAACAGGGTCGACTTGCCGACATTCGGCAGACCGACGATTCCGATCGTGAGCGACACGTTGGCGACTTCCCGTAGCTGAGTGGGGGCGGCGGCCCGGAGTGGGCCGACGGACAGTTTACTTTCCCGATGAGCGCACATGGTTGTACGCGTGTCCGGGCGGGCTCGGCCGGGCCTCCCGCCTAGGTTGGTGGGGTGGAGCGATACAGGATGCGTTCGGTACGTCACCCGCAGGTGCCCGCCCAGGCCGCCCGACCGGTGCGGCACCCCCGGCCCCCGGCGTCCGCCGCCCGGCGGATGCCGCGGCCGCGGCTGACCGGGCTCGGCGGCGGGCTGTTCGCCTGTGCGGCGATGCTGCTGGTCGCCGGGGTGTGCTGGCTGCTCTTCGACTCCTCCCTGTTCGCGTACGGGCTGCTGTTCCTGCCCGTGGCCGCCGCGACCGCCCTGTGGGTGCGGCCCGCCGACCTGATCACCGCGCCGGTGTGCGTGCCGATCGCCTTCGCCGCCGGGGTGTGGCCCGTGTCGGGCGGCTCCGGCGGCTTCGGCGGGGAGCTGATGGGGGTGGTGTCGGCGCTGTCCCTGCACGCCGGGTGGCTGTACGCGGGGACGCTGGTGGCCGGGCTGATCGCGCTGGCCCGGCGGGCCGCCCTGAGCGGTCGCCGCCGGGCCGCAAGGCGCGGCAGGTCCGCCGCCTACTGAGTCAGCCCGTCGCGGGCCGCCATGGCGGCGCCGACGATGCCGGCGTTGTTCTGGAGCTTGGCCGGGACGATCTGCGCGCGGACGTTCTTGAGGAGGGGGACGAACTTCTCCGGTTTGCGGCTGACGCCGCCGCCGAGGATGAAGAGGTCCGGGGAGAAGAGCATCTCGACGTGCGCCAGGTACTTGTCCAGGCGGTGGGCCCAGCGCTCCCAGCTGAGGTCGCCGTCCTCCTTGGCCTTGACCGAGGCCCGGGTCTCCGCGTCGTGGCCCTTGAGCTCCAGGTGGCCGAGCTCGGTGTTGGGCACGAGCCGGCCGTCGCGGAAGAGGGCGCTGCCGATGCCGGTGCCCAGGGTGAGCAGGAGGACGGTGCCGGGGACCCCGCGCCCCGCCCCGTACGTCATCTCGGCGACGCCCGCCGCGTCGGCGTCGTTGAGGACGGTGACCGGGCGGCCGTCGAGGGTGGTGGAGAGCAGGGCGGCCGCGTCGAGGCCGATCCAGGCCTTGTCGACGTTGGCGGCCGTCCGGGTCACGCCGTGGGTGACCACTCCGGGGAAGGTGACGCCGATCGGGCCGTCCCACGCGAAGTGGCGGACGACCTCGGCAACGCCTCCGGCCACCCCCTCGGGGGTGGCCGGATGTGGTGTCAGTACCTTGTGGCGCTCTTGCGTCGTCTCGCCGCGGTCCAGGTCCACGGGAGCGCCCTTGATGCCCGTACCGCCGATGTCCACACCGAAGATCTGCATGGACTCACCGTACGAAGCCGCCGCCGTACGGGCTACTCGTCGGAGGCTCCGGCCACGAGTTCGGCGGCTTCGGCGCGCAGGTCGCGGCGCAGCTCCTTGGGCAGCGAGAAGACGATGGACTCCTCGGCCGTCTTGACGATCTCCACGTCGGCGAAGCCGCGCTGGGCCAGCCACTCCAGGACCTCTTCGACGAGGACCTCCGGCACGGAGGCGCCCGAGGTCAGCCCGACGGTGCCGACGCCCTCCAGCCAGGCCTCGTCGATCTCGCTCGCGAAGTCGACCAGGTGCGCGGCGCGGGCGCCGGCGTCCAGGGCGACCTCGACGAGGCGGATGGAGTTGGAGGAGTTCTTCGAGCCGACGACGATCACCAGGTCGGCGTCGGCGCCCATCGCCTTGACGGCGGCCTGGCGGTTGGAGGTGGCGTAGCAGATGTCGTCGCTGGGCGGGGAGACGAGCAGCGGGAACTTCTGCTTGAGCGCGTCGACCGTCTCCATCGTCTCGTCGACGGAGAGGGTGGTCTGGGAGAGCCAGACGACCTTGGACTCGTCGCGGACCTCGACCTTGGCGACGTCGTCGGGGCCGTCGACGATGGTGATGTGCTCGGGGGCCTCGCCGGAGGTGCCGACGACCTCCTCGTGGCCCTCGTGGCCGATGAGGAGGATGTCGAAGTCCTCGTTGGCGTAGCGGATCGCTTCCTTGTGGACCTTGGTGACCAGCGGGCAGGTCGCGTCGATGGTCGCCAGCCGGCCGCGCGCCGCCTCCTCGTGCACCACGGGGGCCACGCCGTGGGCGGAGAACATGACGATGTTGCCCGGCGGGACCTCCTCCGTCTTCTCGACGAAGATGGCGCCCTTCTTCTGCAGCGTCTGGACGACGTACTTGTTGTGCACGATCTCGTGGCGGACGTAGACCGGGGCGCCGTACTGCTCGAGGGCCTGCTCGACGGCGATCACGGCGCGGTCCACGCCCGCGCAGTAACCGCGCGGGGCGGCGAGCAGGACGCGGCGGGAAGCGGGTGCGGGGGCAGTCATACGCTCCATCGTACGGGGGGCTCCAGGAGGCCGGACGTCCCCCGTCCGGCAGAGACTGGGTCGAACGTCCGTCCTCACAGCCCCTCGGAGGAGCGATGGCAGCCGCTGTGGATCCCGGCACGGCCGCGCCTGCGGCACTGCGGCGGAGTCTGGGCTTCCGGGACCTGGTGGTCTACGGGCTGCTGTTCATCGCGCCCATGGCCCCGGTCGGGGTCTTCGGCACGCTGGACGCGAAGTCGCACGGGGCGGTGGCCCTCGTCTACCTGGTCGCGACGGTGGCGATGGGGTTCACGGCGTTCTCGTACGCGCAGATGGTGCGGGTGGCCCCGCGGGCGGGGTCGGTGTTCACGTACGCCCGCAAGGGGCTGGGCGAGGGGCCGGGGATGATCGCGGGGTGGATGGCGGCGCTGGACTACCTGCTGATCCCGGCGGTGGCGTACCTGTTCTCGGGGATCGCGATGAACGCGCTGGTGCCGGAGGTGTCGCGGTGGGTGTGGACGGCGCTGGCCGTGGTGGTGACGACCCTGCTGAACCTGTGGGGGGTGCGGGCGGCCGCGCGGGTGGGGTTCGCGGTGCTGGCGGTGGAGGTCGTGGTGCTGCTGGTGTTCCTGGTGTCGGCGGTGGTGGTGCTGGCACGGGACGGGGCGCGGCGGGGGTGGCTGTCGCCGCTGACGGGTGACGGTTCGCTGGGGTTCTCGGCGGCGGCGGTGGTGGGGGCGGTGTCGGTGGCGGTGCTGTCGTACCTGGGGTTCGACGCGATCGCCTCGTTCGCGGAGGAGGTGGCGGGGGGCGGTGCGCGGGTGGCCCGGGCGGTGCTGTTCTGCCTGGGGCTGACCGGGGTGCTGTTCGTGGCGCAGACGTACCTGGCGGCGCTGCTGGCCCCGTTCCCGTCGGCGGAGCTGGCGGCGGATCCGGCGCGGCAGGGGCCGGCGTTCTATGCGGCGGTCGAGGCGTCGGTGGGGGGCTGGCTGCACGATCTGGTGGCGGTGAGCAAGGCGGTGGGGGCGGCGTTCGCGGCGCTGGCGGGGCAGGCGGCGGCGGGGCGGCTGCTGTTCGCGATGGCCCGGGAGCGGCGGCTGCCGGGGGTGCTGGCGCGGACCTCGGGGGGTACGCCGAGGGCGGCGCTGCTGGTGGCGGCGGGGGTGACGCTGGTGGCGGCGGTGTGGGCGGCGCGGCGGGACGACGGGCTGGACCACCTGGTGTCGGTGGTGGACGTGGGGGCGCTGGTGGCGTTCACCCTGTTGCACGCGTCGGTGGTGGGCTGGTTCGTGGTGCGGCGCGCGGAGGGGCCGCCGAGCTGGGTGCGGCACCTGGTGGTGCCGGTGCTGGGGGCGGCGGTGACGGTGGCGGTGATCGTGGAGGCCTCGCCGACGGCGCAGGCGGTGGGGGCGGTGTGGCTGGCGGTGGGGCTGGGGGTGCTGTTCTTCCAGCGGGGTCGGAGGGACCCCGACACCCTGCCCGGGGCCTGAGACGCTGTCAGCGTCGGCGGTTAGCCTCCTTGCATGGGTCTCAATACGTCGGCGGAGGCGCCGCTGCCGGTCGGTCAGGTGTCCCGGCTCATCGGGGGCTGGATCGACCGGCTGGGCCAGGTGTGGGTGGAGGGGCAGATCACGCAGTTGTCCCGGCGGCCGGGGGCGGGGGTGGTGTTCCTGACGCTGCGCGATCCCTCGCACGACATCTCCGTCAGCGTGACGTGCTTCCGCCAGGTCTTCGACGAGGTCGCGGACGTGGTGTCGGAGGGCGCGCGGGTGGTCGTCCTGGCGAAGCCGGAGTGGTACGCGCCGCGCGGGCAGCTGTCGTTGCGGGTGACGGAGATACGGCCCGTCGGGATCGGGGAGCTGCTGGCGCGGCTGGAGCGGCTCAAGCGGTCGCTGGCGTCGGAGGGGCTGTTCGCGCTGGAGCGCAAGAAGCCGCTGCCGTTCCTGCCGCAGCTGATCGGGCTGGTGGTGGGGCGGGCCTCGGCGGCCGAGCGGGACGTGCTGGAGAACGCGCGGCGGCGCTGGCCGGCGGTGCGCTTCGAGGTGCGCAACGTGGCCGTGCAGGGGGTGCACGCGGTGCCGCAGGTGGTGCGGGCGGTCAGGGAGCTGGACGCCCTGGACGAGGTCGACGTGATCATCGTGGCGCGGGGCGGCGGCAGCGTGGAGGACCTGCTGCCCTTCTCGGACGAGGAGGTCGTGCGGACGGTGGCGGCGGCCCGGACGCCGGTGGTGTCGGCGATCGGGCACGAGCCGGACTCCCCGCTGCTGGACCTGGTGGCGGACCTGCGGGCCTCCACGCCGACGGACGCGGCGAAGAAGGTGGTCCCGGACGTCGGGGAGGAGCTGGAGCGGGTGCGCCAGCTCCAGGGGCGGGGGCTGCGGGCGCTGCGCGGGCTGCTGGAGCGGGAGGAGCGGGGGCTGGCGCACGCGCTCGCGCGGCCGGTGTTCGTGCATCCGCAGCGGATGGTGGAGACCCGGGAGGACGAGCTGGAGGCGCTGCTGGGCCGCAGCCGGCGCACGCTGGGGCACCTGCTGGACCGGGCGGAGTCGGAGCTGGAGCACACCCGGGCCCGGGTGGTGGCGCTGTCGCCGGCGGCGACGATGGAGCGCGGGTACGCGGTGCTCCAGCGGGCCGACGGGCACGTGGTGCGGGCGCCCGGGGAGGTCGCGCCGGGCGAGGCGCTGCGCGCGCGGGTGGCGGAGGGCGAGTTCGCCGTGTCGGTGCTGGAGGCTCCCTCGGGTCCCGCTGGAGACGGACACGTTCCGGCAACAAAGTCGTTGTAAGACACATCTACGATGGGACAGGGAATGACCGAGGCCGATACGACGCTGGGCTACGAGCAGGCGCGCGACGAGCTCGTCGAGGTCGTCCGCAGACTGGAGGCCGGCGGCACCTCGCTGGAGGAGTCGCTCGCGCTCTGGGAGCGCGGCGAGGAGCTGGCGAAGGTCTGCCGGCACTGGCTGGAGGGCGCCCGGGCCCGGTTGGACTCGGCGCTGGCCGCCCGGGAGGCGGCCGAGGCCGCCGAAGGGGGCGGCCGCGAGGAGTGAGCCGGATCACCCGTCAGGAAAGTAGTTGAAATTTCATCTACTTTTGTCCTACAGTCGGGTCACCGCTTCACACACGTACAGAAGAAGGCTTACCGATGTCTCTCGTGCTCGACGCCGCTGCTCAGGACCTGCTGTTCCGCGAGGCCCGCACCGCCAACTCGTTCTCCGACGAGCCGGTGACCGACGAGCAGGTCCAGGCCATCTACGACCTGGTGAAGTACGGCCCCACCGCCTTCAACGGCACCCCGCTGCGCATCACCCTGGTCCGCTCGGCCGAGGCCCGCGAGCGCCTGGTGAACCTGATGTCGGACGGCAACAAGGCCAAGACGGCCGCCGCCCCGCTGGTCGCGATCCTCGCCGCGGACAACGAGTTCCACGAGGAGTTCGACACCCTCCTGCCGCACTACCCGGCGGTCAAGGGCTTCTTCACCGAGCGCCCGGCCCGCGAGGCCTTCGCCGCCCGCAACGCCATGCTGCAGGCCGCCTACTTCATCGTCGGCGTCCGCGCCGCCGGTCTGGCCGCCGGCCCGATGACCGGTGCCGACCTCGAGGGCATCAGCAAGGAGTTCCTCGACGGCGACCACAGCGCGCTGATGGTCGTCAACATCGGCAAGCCCGGCGAGGCCGCCTGGCACGACCGCTCCCCGCGCCTGTCCTACGACGAGGTCATCACCACCGTCTGAGCCCCGCCACGACGGCGCCGAGACGTGAAGAGGCCGCCCGCCCCGGTTCCCCCGGGGCGGGCGGCCTCTTCACGTACCGACGGGGATCACTGCCCCTGCTTGAACTCCAGCGCCGCCGCCATCGTGCCCAGCTGCTCGAACGAGCCCGTACCGGTGACCACGGTGACGTAGCCCTGGTCCTGGCGCACCAGCGCGTCGTACTTCTCGCCGTCCCAGCGCTCCCACGCCCGGTCGCCGACCTGCTGGGTCTGCCCGGTGGGCGCGGCCTTCTGGGTGAGCTTGGCGAGGTTCTTCTGCGAGGCGTCCGTGGACTGCTCGATCGCCACGTACTGCTGCTGCGGGTCCAGGAAGCCCAGGTGCCAGGCATTGGCGTTCTTGCGCTCGAAGGTCACCGAGGTCGCCCGCCACTGCTCCGGCAGGCCCACGGGGGCCGCCACCGGGTACGGGGCCGCGCGCCGGGCCGTCAGGGTCTCCACCCGGTAGTCGACCGTGCGCGTCGGGTCGGCTTTGTCGTCGTGCGGGATGAACATGTAGATACCCGCCACGACGACACCGATCACCGCCAGCGACCGGACCATGTCCCAGACCGTCTGCTTGCCTTTCATACCTGCCACCCCACCATCGTCCCGCATGACAGCCGGCGATCACCGCCGGGGGTCGCCGTGGCGCCGGTGCGGGCGGCGCGCGAAGGGCGGGCGGTGTCCGCTCAGCCGGACCGCTTGACCGATAATGCGCTCATAAGTGACCCGCTCTGCTCAATATGTCGACGAACCGATAGAGTTCCAGCACCCTCACACTCCCGGCCGTCGTCGTACAGAAAGGTGCGCTCCGATGACCGAGCACAACCTGCCGCCCCAGCTCGAAGTCGCCCCCGACTCGCCTGACCGCAACCTCGCCCTCGAACTCGTACGGGTCACCGAGGCTGCGGCGCTCGCCGCGGGCCGGTGGGTCGGCCGTGGCGACAAGATCGGCGCCGACGGCGCCGCGGTCAACGCGATGCGTACCCTGATCTCCACCGTCTCGATGAACGGCGTCGTCGTCATCGGCGAGGGGGAGAAGGACGAAGCCCCGATGCTCTTCAACGGCGAACACGTCGGTGACGGCACGGGCGCCGAGGTCGACATCGCCGTCGACCCGATCGACGGCACCACCCTGAACGCCAAGGGCATGCCGAACGCCATCGCCGTCCTGGCCGCCGCCGACCGCGGCACCATGTTCGACCCGTCCGCCGTCTTCTACATGGACAAGCTCGTCACCGGCCCCGAGGCCGCCGACTTCGTCGACATCAACGCCCCCGTCTCGGTCAACATCCGCCGGGTCGCCAAGGCCAAGAGCATCGCCCCCGAGGACGTCACGGTCGTCATCCTGGACCGCCCCCGCCACGAGGGCATCGTCAAGGAGATCCGCGAGACCGGCGCCCGCATCAAGTTCATCTCCGACGGTGACGTCGCCGGCTCGGTCATGGCGGTGCGCGAGGGCACCGGCGTCGACCTGCTCATGGGCATCGGCGGCACCCCCGAGGGCATCATCTCGGCCTGCGCCATAAAGTGCCTCGGCGGCACCATCCAGGGCAAGCTCTGGCCCAAGGACGAGGCCGAGCGCCAGAAGGCCATCGACGCGGGCCACGACCTCGACCGCGTCCTGACCACCAACGACCTGGTCTCCGGCGAGAACGTCTTCTTCGTCGCGACCGGCATCACGGACGGCGAGCTGCTGCGCGGCGTCCACTACCGCTCCGAGACCGCGACGACCTCCTCGCTGGTCATGCGCTCGAAGTCGGGCACGATCCGGCAGATCGACTCCACGCACCGCCTGTCGAAGCTGCGCGCCTACAGCGGCATCTCCCTGGGCCGCGCCCAGTAGGAGCGGCCCGAGGCCGGTGACGGCAACGCCGAGGGGCGGTCCCCGTGCGGGGGACCGCCCCTCAGTCGTCTCCTACGGCCTGCGCGGCCCGCGGCTCAGCCCGCGGCGGCGACCGGCCCGGGCGCGCCCGGCAGCAGCTCGGCGGCCCGGCGGCGCCTGCGGCCCAGCACCACCCGCCGCTCGGCGGCGGTCAGCCCGCCCCAGACCCCGTACGGCTCGGGCTGGAGCAGGGCGTGCTCGCGGCAGGCGACCATCACCGGACAGCGGGCGCAGACCCGCTTGGCGGCCTCCTCGCGGGCCAGCCGGGCCGCGGTCGGCTCCTTGGACGGTGCGAAGAAGAGACCCGCCTCGTCCCTGCGGCACACGGCCTCGGTGTGCCAGGGGCCGTCCTCCTCTTCCCTGGCCGCCACCCTCGGCTTCGGCACGGCGGCCGGGCGCGTCTGAAGGCTCTGGACGGCGGCTGCCTGCAGGGACTGATGCGGCGGATGCGGCACGGTCTACTCCTGACGACGGGTACGCGAGCGAGAGACGACGCACCTGTCCCTACCCGCTGCGCGTTCCCCTAAGCGCCGTTGACGGCGGGCCGGACGCGGTTCGTCCGAAACCCGCCCACCGGCGGCGCGCTCAGCCGAGCCGCTTGCGCAGCTTGTCGGCGAGGTCGACGAGGCGGGCGCCGAGCTTGGGCCGGGCCTCGATGTTGCCGAGCACCGCGAGGCCGCGGACGATCACGACGGGCGCCTGCGGGTCGGCGGCCGCGCCCCCGCCGTGCACCTCGAAGTTGCCGAGGAGCCCGCTGCCGTAGCCGCGCAGGGTGACGTTCTCCGGGACGTGGATCTCGACGTTGCCGAGGACCGCGACCACGTTGATCTCGGTGACCTGCTGCTCGAACACCGCCTCGGTGAGGTCGATGGTGATGTCGCCCAGGACGGAGACGGCGCGGGTGTGCGGGCCCGGGCGCCAGCGGCCCTTGCGGGCGGAGCTGCTGCACACCGCCACCACGGACTCCACGGGGCCGATCCCCGCGTGGGCGGCGGCCGGGGCGGCGGGACGGGCGGCGGCTCCGGCCGGGAGGTCGCGGACGAGCACCTCCAGCTCCCCCACCGTCTTGACCGCGTAGAGGCCGTCCAGGCGCTCGGAGTGCTCCTCGGGCGTCAGCCGGCCCTCCGCGAGCGCGTCGGAGAGGATCTGCGCGATCCGGTCCCGGTCGGCGTCGGAGGCGCGCAGCCCGCCGGCGGCCGGTGCTGCCGGAGCCGCGGGCGACGCCGGTGCTGCCGGAGCCGCGGGCGACGCCGGTGCTGCCGGAGCGGCGGGCGGCGCCGGAGCGGCGGGCGGCTCGGGGGCCGGGCCGGGGCCGGCGGCGTCTGCGGGGTGCTTTTCCATGTCCACGTCGGCCAGCATAGCGAGACACGATAGATCGCGATACTGGCCGGTGAGCCCTACCTCACAGACAAGGCCGGGCCGGGAGGTTCTACGCTGGACAGTCGCGCTGCCAAATCGGGCGTCAGCGCTGTCTGCCGAGTGAGGATTGGCCACATGCCGGAGTTCGCGTACACCGACCTGCTGCCCTTGGGCGAGGACACCACCCCCTACCGGCTGGTGACCTCCGAGGGCGTCTCGACCTTCGAGGCCGACGGCCGTACGTTCCTCAAGGTCGAGCCGGAGGCGCTGCGCAAGCTCGCAGAGGAGGCCATCCACGACATCCAGCACTTCCTGCGCCCCGCGCACCTCGCCCAGCTGCGCCGCATCATCGACGACCCGGAGGCGAGCGCGAACGACAAGTTCGTCGCCCTCGACCTGCTGAAGAACGCCAACATCGCGGCGGCCGGCGTGCTGCCGATGTGCCAGGACACGGGCACGGCGATCGTCATGGGCAAGCGCGGCCAGAACGTGCTGACCGAGGGCGGCGACGAGGAGGCCCTCTCGCGCGGCATCTACGACGCCTACACCCGGCTGAACCTGCGCTACTCGCAGATGGCCCCGCTGACCATGTGGGAGGAGAAGAACACCGGCTCGAACCTGCCCGCGCAGATCGAGCTCTACGCGACCGACGGCGGCGCGTACAAGTTCCTCTTCATGGCCAAGGGCGGCGGCTCCGCCAACAAGTCCTTCCTCTACCAGGAGACCAAGGCGGTCCTCAACGAGGCCTCCATGATGAAGTTCCTGGAGGAGAAGATCCGTTCGCTGGGCACGGCGGCCTGCCCGCCGTACCACCTGGCGATCGTCGTCGGCGGCACCTCCGCCGAGCACGCGCTCAAGACCGCCAAGTACGCCTCGGCCCACTACCTGGACGAGCTCCCCCGCGAGGGCTCCGCGCTGGGCCACGGCTTCCGCGACGAGGCCCTGGAGCAGCAGGTCTTCGAGCTGACGCAGAAGATCGGCATCGGCGCCCAGTTCGGCGGCAAGTACTTCTGCCACGACGTCCGCGTCGTCCGCCTCCCGCGCCACGGCGCCTCCCTCCCGGTCGCCATCGCGGTCTCCTGCTCCGCCGACCGCCAGGCCGTCGCGAAGATCACCGCCGAGGGCGTCTTCCTGGAGCAGCTGGAGACCGACCCGGCGCGCTTCCTGCCCGAGACCACCGACGAGCACCTCGCCGAGTCGGCGGAGGTGGTCCGGATCGACCTGAACCAGCCGATGGACGAGATCCTCGCGACGCTGACCGAGCACCCGGTCAAGACCCGCCTCAGCCTCACCGGACCCCTGGTCGTGGCCCGCGACATCGCGCACGCCAAGATCAAGGAGCGGCTGGACGCGGGCGAGGGCATGCCGCAGTACCTCAAGGACCACCCGGTGTATTACGCCGGCCCGGCCAAGACACCCGAGGGCTACGCCTCCGGCTCCTTCGGCCCCACCACGGCCGGCCGCATGGACTCCTACGTCGAGCAGTTCCAGGCGGCGGGCGGCTCCAAGGTGATGCTGGCCAAGGGCAACCGCTCGCAGCAGGTGACCGACGCGTGCGGCACGCACGGCGGCTTCTACCTCGGCTCGATCGGCGGCCCGGCGGCGCGCCTGGCCCAGGACTGCATCAAGAAGGTCGAGGTCCTGGAGTACGAGGAGCTCGGCATGGAGGCGGTCTGGAAGATCGAGGTCGAGGACTTCCCGGCCTTCATCGTCGTGGACGACAAGGGCAACGACTTCTTCACCTCGCGTGAACCCGAGCAGCCGACCTTCACCAGCATCCCGGTGCGCGGCCCGGGCCTGTAGCGCGCGGCGGGCGCGGCGAGGCTGTTGCCGTCACGGGAGCAGCCTCGCACGCCTTGAACCGTGCGCGCGGTGTGCGGGTTAACGTCGGGGTCACAGGCCCGCACCTGGCCGTTCACCCCGGTTCGCAAGGATTCCCGCATGGCTGCGACGACCCCCACCCCCTCCCCCGAGACCGCCCGCGCGATCCGCGTGGTCGCGCACCGGGGCTCCTCCCACGAGTACCCCGAGCACACCGTCGGGGCCTACCGGCAGGCCATCGCCGACGGGGCCGACGCCCTGGAGTGCGATGTGCGGCTGAGTGCCGACGGGCGGCTGGTGTGCGTGCACGACCGGACGGTGGAGCGGACCTCCGACGGGCGCGGGGTGGTCTCCGAGCTGACGTACGCGCAGCTGGCCGCCTTCGACTTCGGCGGCTGGAAGGGTGCGGAGCACCGGGGCGCCCGGGTGCTGCTCTTCGAGGACCTGCTGAAGGAGGCCCTGGCGGCGGACCGGCCGGTGGGGCTGGCGGTGGAGACCAAGCACCCCACCCGGGCCGGCGGCCGGCTGGAGGCCGAGCTGGTGCGGATGCTGAAGGAGTACGGGCTCGCGGACGGCTCCGACGGCCGGGTCGAGGTGATGAGCTTCTCCCGCCAGGCGCTGACCCGGCTGCACCGGCTGGCCCCCGGGCTGCCGGCTGTCCACCTGATCGAGCGGCAGCTGCGCGCCCCGCGGCCGCCGTTCGCCGGGCACGCCGGGCCGGGGATCGACCTGGTGCGCCGCGATCCCGGGCTGGTGGGGCGGCTGAGGGCCAAGGGGCTGCGGGTGCGGGTGTGGACCGTGGACGAGCCCGAGGACGTGGAGCTGTGCGTACGGCTGGGGGTGGAGACGATCATCACCAACCGGCCCCGTGAGGTGCGCGAGCAGCTGGAAGCCCGGGGTGTCCGCGCGGCGGCGGGCGCGGCGGCGCGGTAGCCGCCGGCCCGGACCGGATCGGTGGGGGCGCCCCCGCACGTGCGCGGGGACGCCCGTCGTTCACGCGAAGCGCTGGGCCGCCGAGCCGTTGCAGGTCTGCAGGCGCAGCTGCTCGTGGGCGGCGGCCACCGTCAGGCACAGGGCGGGGGCGGCGGCGGGGTGCAGGGTGGCGCCGTCGCGGACGAACTGCTGGTTGGCGCCGCCGTGGCAGTTCCAGAGGATCAGGCCGGTGCCGGCGGTGTAGGCGGCGCCGGGGACGTCGACGCAGCGGTCCTGGCTGAGTCCGACGTGGACGGACTTGTTGGCGGAGTCGTACCACCAGTCCTGGTTGCGGCCGCCGTGGCAGTCCCAGCCGACCACCTTGGTGCCGTTGGCGCTGGAGCCGCCGAAGGAGTCGAGGCAGTTGCCGGTGGCCTCGTTCTTCAGGGGCTTGTAGAGGTCGTCCCAGGCGCCGGGCTGCAGGACGGGGGTCCCGGTGCTGGCGGGGTCGGCGCAGGAGGCCTCGCGCAGGCCGGAGGCGTAGAGCTGGGTGAGGCAGGAGGCGAAGGCGCCGTGGCCCCGGTAGTCGGGGTGGAAGGACTGGCGGGCGGTGTTCTCGTCCCAGGGGAAGTGGTCGCCGAGGTCGAGGTAGAGGCCGCGGGCCCAGGTGTCCTCCATGCAGACCTCGTGGCCGTGGAAGAGCCGCGAGTTGTCCAGGTAGGTGGCGCCGGCGGCGAGGGCGGCGGTGCGCATGCCCTTCTCGAAGGTGGGTACGGCGTAGTTGCGGCCCCAGGCGGCGTCGGAGTCGTAGCCGGCGCAGCCTCCGGGGAGCTTGCCGGGGAAGGCGGGGTTGTCGTTGAAGTCGGGGCCGATGGGGCTGGGGTAGCCCATGACGACGAGCTTGTAGTCGGAGTCGGCGTAGCCGGCCTCGCGCATGACGGTCTTGAGGTCGCCGATGGTGGCCTCGACCTTGGGCACCAGCCCGTCGACGCGGGACTGCCAGCCGGGGCCGTACTTGGGTTCGCAGGTGCCCTGGCTGAGGACCCAGCGGGTGACGCAGTCGGTCATGACGGGGCCGAACTGGAGGTCGTCGTTGGCGCCGGCGACCAGGACCACCATCTTGATCTTCGTGTTGCGGGCCTTGATGGCCAGGTTGTCGCTCTGCACCAGCTCGTCGGCGTACTGCTTGCTGCCGCCGATGCGGATGTTGCCGGTGTAGCCGCCGGAGCAGGCGACGTTGAAGGTGAGGTCGGCCGGGATGCCCGTGCGGTGGATCGCGGAGTCGGGCGAGCGGTGGCACTGGTTGGCCGAGGTGTTGGTGGCGGGGTCGTAGTTCCCCACGCCCTCGCCGGAGATCTCGCTGTCGCCGAGGGAGATGAGCCCGGTCTTGCGTTCGGCGAGGGGGCGGATCGCGGGGTCGCCGTAGATCCTGGTGGCCTCGGCGGCGCGGATGGCTTCGAGTTCCGGTGACAGGGGCGTGATCGAGCCGGATGCGGCGGGGGCCGCTTCGGCCATGGGGGTGATGGCGGTGACGCCCCCGAGGGCGGCCAGGGCCGCCGCGACCGCGGCGAATGTAGATCTGAGTCTGGGTTTCGCTTGCGAACGAGCCATGTGCTGCCTCCCCGATAGCGGTGTTACCCCGGGTATTTACTGGCCGGTAGGGGAGATGGGAACAGTCCGAACAAGACAATTGCTCAACTTTCTGAGGAGGATGTGAAGATGACCGATGATCAGAAGCCCACGGCGTTCCGCACCGAGCACGACTCCATGGGCGAGGTGCGGGTGCCCGCCCACGCCAAGTGGCGCGCCCAGACCCAGCGCGCGGTGGAGAACTTCCCGCTCTCCGGGCAGCACCTCGAACGCGCCCACATCGAGGCCCTGGCCCGGATCAAGGCGGCCGCCGCCCTGGTCAACGCGGAGCTCGGGGTGCTGGACGAGGAGACCTCGCAGGCCATCCGGTCCGCCGCGGCGGAGGTCGCCGAGGGCCGCTGGGACGAGCACTTCCCCGTCGACGTCTTCCAGACCGGCTCCGGCACCTCGTCCAACATGAACACCAACGAGGTGATCGCCACCCTGGCCGGGGAGCGGCTCGGGCGTGAGGTCCACCCCAACGACCACGTCAACGCCTCGCAGAGCTCCAACGACGTCTTCCCCTCGTCCATCCACATCGCCGCCACCGCCGCCGTCACCCGCGACCTGGTCCCGGCCCTGCGCCACCTGGAGCTGGCCCTGGAGCGCAAGGCCGCCGAGTTCGCCGGGGTGGTCAAGTCCGGTCGCACGCACCTGATGGACGCCACCCCCGTCACCCTCGGCCAGGAGTTCGGCGGGTACGCCGCCCAGATCCGCTACGGGATCGAGCGCCTGGAGGCCGTGCTGCCCAGGCTGGCCGAGCTGCCGCTGGGCGGTACGGCCGTGGGGACCGGGATCAACACCCCGCCCGGGTTCTCGGCGGCGGTGATCGCCGAGGTGGCGCGGGCCACCGGGCTGCCGCTGACCGAGGCCCGCAACCACTTCGAGGCCCAGGGGGCGCGTGACGCGCTGGTGGAGACCTCGGGGATGCTGCGGACGATCGCGGTCTCGCTCACCAAGATCTGCAACGATCTGCGCTGGATGGCCTCCGGACCGCGCACCGGATTGGCCGAAATCAATCTGCCGGACCTCCAGCCCGGGTCCTCGATCATGCCCGGGAAGGTCAATCCGGTCGTCCCCGAGGCCCTCCTGATGATCGCCGCCCAGGTGACCGGCAACGACACCGCGGTCGCCGTGGCGGGCGCCGCCGGCAACTTCGAGCTCAACGTGATGCTCCCCGTGATGGCCCGCAACCTCCTGGAGTCGGTCCGCCTGCTGGCGAACGGCAGCCGCCTGCTGGCCGACCGCACCGTGGACGGGATCACCGCCAACGCCGAGCGGGCCAGGGAGTTCGCCGAGTCCTCCCCCTCCGTGGTGACCCCGCTCAACCGCTACATCGGCTACGAGGAGGCGGCCAAGGTCGCCAAGCGCTCGCTCGCGGAACGCAAGACCATCCGCGAGGTCGTGCTGGAGTCCGGCTACGTCGACCGGGGCGTACTGACGCTCCGGCAGCTGGACGAGGCGCTGGACGTGCTGCGGATGACCCGCCCCTGAACCTCCGCGAAAGGGGCGCCGGGAGGGGCCGGATCCGGTCGTTCACGGCCCCCGGCCGCTCCCCCGGCTACCGCCGGGGGGACCCCCACCGTGACCTGCACCGCAGCATCCCCGGGGGCCGCCGCCCTAAGATCTGCGCATGACAGGTACTTCCAGGCCCGGCACCGGTGCGGCGGGCCCCGCCGCACCGGGCGGGAAGCACGGCGCGCACTGGGCACCCGGGACCCCGGTCCTCTGGCGCTACCGCGGCCACGGCCCGCGGGGCCAGGTCCACATCGCCCGCCCGGTGACCGTCGTCCAGGACACCGACGAGCTGCTCGCGGTGTGGATGGCGCCCGGCACCGAATGCGTCAAGCCCGTGCTCGCCGACGGCACCCCGGTGCACGAGGAGCCCCTCGCCACCCGCTACACGGCGCCGCGCACCACCGTGCGGTCGCGCTGGTTCGGCGCCGGGGTGCTCAAGCTGGCCCGGCCCGCGGATCCCTGGTCGGTGTGGCTGTTCTGGGACTGCGACTGGCTGTTCAAGGACTGGTACGTGAACCTGGAGGAGCCGCGCACCCGCTGGTCGGGCGGGGTGGACTCGGTGGACCACTTCCTCGACATCTCCGTCCACCCCGACCGCAGCTGGAAGTGGCGGGACGAGGACGAGTTCGCGCAGGCGCGCCGGGTCGGGCTGATCGACGACGAAACGGCCGCGCGGGTGGAGGAAGCGGGCCGCGCGGCACTGGAGGTCGTCAAGGCCTGGGGGCCGCCGTTCTGCGACGGCTGGGAGAACTGGAGGCCCGATCCGACCTGGGACGTTCCGGTTCTGCCCGAGGACTGGGACCGCACCCCGGCGCATATGACGTCATGAGACCCTTGATGCGCCCCCGGGGTTCAAACGTAGGATCGTCCTCCGCCGGTCGTGCGCGGGGGAGCCTCCCGGTCCCGTACCCGTAAATGACCTGCGGCGACCGGGACTTGACCGGAGGTCGACGCGGAAGAAAGGTAACGAGCGGGACGCGGAACCCGGGGGTGGTGGTGCCCCCGCCGCTGAGCGGGTATACCGCGACTGACCGAGTTGAGTGCAGCGCACATCGAGCGCGAACGGACGGAATTCCACGCGTGACGGAGTACCCCACCTCCCAGGAGGGCCCGCAGCCCACCGTCGCCCCCGGCGGAGGTACGGACGAGCTCGGCCACGGCAAGGCCCCCATCACGGCCGCCGAGGCCGTACGCACGCATGCCGATTTCCCGCGCCCGCGCGGCACCGCCGGCGACGGCTCCTCGGGCCACGGCCCGGCGGACCCGGGCGCCGGGGCCGCGCGGACCCGTGACGGCGAGGCCGCCCGCAACGCGGGCCGCGACGAGGCCGCCGCCGGTCCGGCGGCCGGGGCGCGGACGGTACCGGCCGCGGGCGCGGGCGGCCCGGGCGCGGGTTCGGCCGAGGTGGGCGTGGCCCGGCGCGAGGGCGACCGGCTGCGGTTCGTCGGCGCCGCCACGCGCCGGATCGCCCGGGGCATCGACCTCGACGAGATCGTCCTCGGCCTGTGCCGGGCGACCGTGCCCACCTTCTCCGACGCCATCCTCGTCTACCTGCGCGACCCGCTGCCCGTCGGCGACGAGCGGCCCGTCGGCCCGGTCGTTTTAAGGCTGCGCCGCACCGACCGGCTCCGGCCGATCGACGACCTGGCCCTGGCCGACGGCGAGGGGGCCGGAGCCGCGGGGGGCGCCGGCGAACTCGACTTCAGCCAGCTGCCGCTCGTCGGCCCGCAGGGTGACCTGCCCGCGGCGGAGCTGTGCGAGATCCTGCCCGGCGGGGCCCTCGCCGAGGTGCTGCGCGGCGTACGGCCCGTGTTCGGGTCGGCCCCCGGCGCCCGGGACGCCCTGCCCGAGCTGCTGGGCGCCGGCCATCCCGTACCGCGCGGGCAGCGGGCCATCCTCGCCCCGCTGCGGGGGCGCCGGCGCGTGATCGGCGCGGCGGTGTTCCTGCGTACCCCGGAACGGGACGCCTTCGAGACCAACGACCTGCTCGTCGCCGCCCAGCTGGCCACGCACACCGCGCTCGGCATCGACAAGGCCGTGCTCTACGGGCGCGAGGCGTACATCGCCGACGAGCTCCAGCGCACCATGCTGCCCGACGGCCTGCCCCAGCCCACCGGGGTGCGGCTGGCCTCGCGCTACCTGCCCGCCGCCGAGACGGCCCGGGTGGGCGGCGACTGGTACGACGCCATACCCCTGCCCGGCAGCCGGGTCGCCCTCGTCGTCGGCGACGTCATGGGCCACTCCATGACCTCCGCCGCGATCATGGGCCAGCTGCGCACGACCGCGCAGACCCTGGCCCAGCTGGACCTGCCCCCGGCCGAGGTGCTGCACCACCTGGACGAGCAGGCCCAGCGGCTGGGCTCCGACCGGATGGCCACCTGCCTGTACGCGGTCTACGACCCGGTCTCGCACCGGATCACCATCGCCAACGCCGGCCACCCGCCGCCGGTCCTGCTGCACCTGGGCGGCCGCGCCGAGGTGCTGCGCGTCCCGCCCGGCGCCCCCATCGGGGTCGGCGGGGTGGACTTCGAGGCCGTCGAGCTGGACGCCCCGGCCGGGGCCACGCTGCTGCTCTACACCGACGGGCTGGTGGAGTCCCGGCTGCGGGACGTGTGGACGGGCATCGACCAGCTGCGCGAACGGCTCGCCACCACCGCGCAGCTGACCGGGCTGGACCACTCGCCGCCGCTGGAAGCCCTCTGCGACGACGTGCTGGACATGCTCGGCCCGGGCGACCGGGACGACGACATCGCGCTGCTCGCGGCCCGCTTCGAGGGGATCGCGCCCAGCGACGTGGCGTACTGGTTCCTGGACCCGGAGGAGACCGCTCCGGGCCGGGCCCGCCGGTTCGCCCGGCGCGCCCTGTCCCGCTGGGGGCTGGAGGAGCTGAGCGATTCGCTGGAGCTGCTGGTCAGCGAGGTGGTCACCAACGCCGTCCGGTACGCCGAGCGGCCCGTGACCCTGCGCCTGCTGCGCACGGACGTGCTGCGCTGCGAGGTCGGGGACGACTCCCCGCAGCTGCCGCGCCAGCGCCGGGCCCGGGAGACGGACGAGGGCGGGCGCGGCCTGTTCCTGGTCAACCGGCTGGCACGGCGCTGGGGCGCGACCCGGCTGAGCAGCGGCAAGGTGGTCTGGTTCGAGCTGGCGCTGCCGCCGGCGCCCGACCGGCGCTGAGCGCCGTACAGGACGCCGTACGGGACGCGGAACACCGCCGCCCCGCAGCCGGAAGGCTGCGGGGCGGCGGTGTTCTCGTACTGCTGCCTACTGCTGCGGCGCCTCGGGGAACAGGGGGGGCGGCGTCGGCTTCTTCGTCGGCGGCTGTGGGTCGCCCGTCGGCGGGGTCGGGTTCTTCGTCGGCGGGGTCGGGTTCTTCGTCGACGAGGTCGGGTCCGGCTTGCCGGTGCCGCTGCCCGAGGGGTCCGGGGTGCCCGTCGGGCGGGTGCCGGAGCCGGAGGGCGACGGGTTGGCGGAGCCGGAGGGGCCGCTGGAGGGGACCGCGGTACGGGTCGGGCCGACCGGGGTGCCCATCTTCGCGTCCGACAGGTCGAACTCGCCGGTGCTGACGCCCTTGAGCGCGGCGGTGGTGTACGCCTGCCAGATCTGGGCGGGGAAGCTGGAACCGCCCGCGCGGCCCTTGTCGGCCGTACCGGTGAGGGTGACCTGCTTGTGCGAGTTCGGGTCCTCGCCGAACATCGCGACGACGGTGACGAGCTCCGGGGTGTAGCCGGTGAACCAGGCGGCCACGTTGGACTCGGTGGTACCGGTCTTGCCCGCGGCCTGGTAGGCGTCGGACCGCACGGCCTTGCCGGAGCCGTCCTGGACCACGCCGGTGAGGACCTTGGTGACGGTGTCGGCGGTCTCGCGCTTGATGACCTGGCCGCCGATGGGGCTGGCCGGCTTGTACTCGGCGTCCACGTGCTCGGCGCTCTTGACGATGGTCGGGGTGATCTTCTTGCCGTGGTTGCCGAAGGTGGCGTAGACCCCGGCCATCTCCACGGTGTTGGCGCTCATGGTGCCCAGCGACATGGCGGGCTTGTCGGCGGGCCAGCCCTCGCGGTCCTTCATGCCGAGGGAGAGCGCGGTCTTCTTCACGACCTCCGGCTTGGCGTCCACGAACATCTGGGCGTAGACGGAGTTCACGGAGGAGTTGGTGGCCTCCTGGACCGTGAGCATCGGGTCGCCGTAGTTGATGTCGTCCTGGTTCTGCGGGGCGAAGGGGGTGTCACTGCCGACCACGGGGCGCTTGCTGGTGCCGTCGTAGAGGGCGTTCGGGGTGATCAGGCGGCCGTCCTGGGTCTTCGCACCGGTGTCCAGGGCGGTGGCCAGCACGACCGGCTTGAAGGTGGAGCCGGGCTGGTAGTCGGTGCGCAGGGCGTTGCTCGCCGACTTCTCCTGCAGGCCCACGCCGCCGTACATGGCGACGATGTTGCCGGTCTTGGCGTCCACGGAGGTGGCGCCGGCCTGGACGTTCTGGTCGACCGGGCGGTCCTTGGTGTTCTTGCGCTCCAGCTTGGACTCCAGCTCGTCGTTGACGGCCTTCTCCAGCGCGGCCTGCTTCTTCTTGTCGATGTTGAGGGTGATCGTCCAGCCGCCGGCCTCGATGTCGGATTCCTTGATCCCGTGGGCGCTCAGCTCCGCCTTGGCGGCCTGGATCAGGTAGCCCTTCTGGCCGTCCATGCCGGGGCGCGGCTTGGGCTTGATCGGCTCGGGGAGGTGCAGGGTGTCGCGCTTGGCCTTGTCCAGCTTGCCCATCTCGACCATGTTGTCGAGGACGGCGTTGAAGCGGATGGTGACCAGCCGGCGGCCGTTGGGGCCGGCGGTGGCGAGGTCGTACTGGCTCGGGGCCTGGATGACGGCGGCCAGGTAGGCGCCCTGCTCCAGGGTGAGCTTGTCGGAGTCGACGCCGTAGTAGGCCTGGGCGGCGGCCTGGATGCCGTAGGCGCCGCGGCCGTAGAAGTTGGTGTTGAGGTAGCCGACGAGGATGTCGTCCTTCTCCATGCGCTGGTCGACCTTGAGGGAGATCACCATCTCGCGGAGCTTGCGGGTGGCCGACTGGTCCTGCGTCAGGTAGTAGTTCTTGACGTACTGCTGGGTGATCGTCGAGCCGCCGGCCGTGCCCTTGCCGCGCAGGGTGTTGAAGGCACCCCGGGCGATGCCGACGAAGTCGACGCCGCGGTCCTTGTAGAAGGTCTTGTTCTCGATCGCGATGAAGGCCGTGCGCACGTCCTCGGGGATCTTGTCGATCGAGACGATCTCGCGGTTCATGTCGCCGGTGCGGGTCATGACCGACCCGTCGGCCCACTTGAACGTGTTGCTCTGCAGGACCGCCGTCTTGTTCGGGTCGGTCGGCTCGTCCACGGAGAAGTAGAGGGCGAAGGCTCCGGCCACGAGGAGCAGGATCCCGCCGAGGAAGGTTCCGAGGATCGTCTTCCAGGTGAAGAACCGGCGTATGCCGCCGCGCTTCTTCCCGGTCGGCTTGTCCGCGCGCCCGGCAGCGCGCCCGGCGGCACGCCCGGTCGGCGCCTTCCGCCCTCCGCGCTGCTGCTGCGCCCGTCGCGCATCTGCTCGGCCCATCGCTCCCGCTCCGCTCGATTACCCCCCCGACGTCAGCTCAGAAAACTAACACCGCAGGCTGTGACAAAGGTTGGCTAACCCTGATCAATACCGGTCAATTCGGACGTGAGAATCAGCACCCACTCCGATGGAACCGACGCTCACGATGCCGGATGGGTTGCGGTCATCGCAAAAAGTGATATCACTTTGCTAGGACTTCCGGCCGCCCAGGACCGGACGCGACGCACCAAACGGGGGTATTCCATGACAGCGACGAAGACGGCCGAACGACCGGCCGACGTAAGGGAGTTCGCCGCGCACAACGTCGGCGGCGGGCTCGCCCTCCTGTTCGGGCTCGTGGGTGCGGTGGCCGGCGCCGCCGTGATCGGCCTCGGCGCGACGGTGACCGCGACGGCGACGAAGGCCGCCCTGATCCCGCTCGGGATCCTGCTGGTGCTCGCCTCGGTCCTGGCCATGAGCGGGCTGAACACGGTGGCCCCGGGCGAGGCCCGCGTGGTCCAGCTGTTCGGCCGCTACCGGGGGACGATCCGCACCGACGGGCTGCGCTGGGTCAACCCGCTGACCTCGCGCGAGAAGATCTCCACCCGCGTCCGCAACCACGAGACGGCCGTCCTGAAGGTCAACGACGCCTACGGCAACCCCATCGAGCTGGCGGCCGTCGTGGTGTGGCGGGTGGCCGACACCGCGCGGGCCGTCTTCGAGGTCGAGGACTTCACCGAGTTCGTCGAGACGCAGACCGAGGCCGCCGTCCGGCACATCGCCATCGAGTACCCCTACGACTCGCACGACGAGGGCGGGCTCTCGCTGCGCGGCAACGCCGAGGAGATCACCGAGACCCTCGCGGCCGAGCTGGCGACCCGGGTCGAGGCGGCGGGCGTGGAGATCATCGAGTCCCGCTTCACCCACCTCGCGTACGCTCCGGAGATCGCCTCCGCGATGCTCCAGCGCCAGCAGGCCGGTGCGGTCGTGGCGGCGCGCAAGCAGATCGTCGAGGGCGCGGTGGGCATGGTGGAGCTCGCGCTGACCCGGCTGGCCGAGGAGGAGATCGTGGACCTGGACCCGGAGCGGAAGGCCTCCATGGTCTCCAACCTGATGGTGGTCCTGTGCGGCGACCGCGCGGCCACCCCGGTCATCAACACGGGCACCCTGTACCAGTGACCTCCAGGGGCGACCAGGACCCGTCCGAGCCGGCTCCCGCCCGGGCCGGACGGGAGCCGCGCAAGCAGGTGCTGCTCCGGCTCGACCCGCAGGTCTACGACGCCCTCGCGCGCTGGGCCGGCGAGGAGCTGCGCAGCGCGAACGCGCAGATCGAGTTCCTGCTGCGCCGGGCCCTGTCGGAGGCGGGCAGGCTCCCCGGCGGCGCCGCCCCGATCCCGCCGCGCGGCCGCCCCCGCACCGGCCGGGACACCTGACCCGCCACTCCTCCACCCCGCCGGACCCCGCCCGGGCGCGACCACCGCGCCCGGGCGTCCTGCTGCCCGCCGCCGCCCCCACCCGCGAGAACCCATCAGCCGGGGCCATCTATACACCGCGCGTATACACCCCGTGTATAGTCGCCGCCATGTCCATCGGCCACACCCTTCTCGGCCTCCTGGAGGCCGGCCCGCGCCACGGCTACGACCTCAAGCGCGCCTTCGACGAGAACTTCGGCCACGACCGCCCGCTCGCCTACGGGCAGGTCTACTCGACCATGTCCCGCCTCCTGAAGAACGGCCTCGTCGAGGTCGACGGGATCGAGAGCGGCGGCGGCCCCGACCGCAAGCGGTACGCCATCACCGACGCCGGGATCACCGACGTCGCGCACTGGCTCTCCGAACCGGAGAAGCCGGAGCCCTACCTCCACTCCACCCTCTACACGAAGGTGGTCCTCGCCCTGCTCACCGGCCGCAGCGCGAGCGGCCTGCTCGACACCCAGCGCGCCGAACACCTGCGCCTGATGCGCATCCTGACCCAGCGCAAGCGCAAGGGCGACCTCGCCGACCAGCTGGTCTGCGACCACGCCCTGTTCCACCTGGAGGCCGACCTGCGCTGGCTCGAACTCACCTCCGCCCGCCTGGACCAACTCGCCCGCGAGGTGCGCCGATGATGACCCCCGCCGGCTCCCTCCTCGTCGCCACCGGCCTGCACAAGGCGTACGGCACCACCAAGGCCCTCGACGGCGCCGGGTTCTCCATCCACGCCGGCGAGGTCGTCGCCGTCATGGGCCCCTCCGGCTCCGGCAAGTCCACGCTCCTGCACTGCCTCGCCGGGATCGTCGCGCCCGACGCCGGCACCGTCACCTACGACGGCCGCGACCTCACCGCCCTGGGCGACGCCGAGCGCAGCGCCCTGCGCCGCGGCCAGTTCGGCTTCGTCTTCCAGTTCGGGCAGCTCGTCCCCGAGCTGACCTGCGTGGAGAACGTCGCCCTGCCGCTGCGCCTGGCCGGGGTCAGGCGCAGGGAGGCCGAGGCCACCGCCCTGGGCTGGATGGAACGGCTCCAGGTCGAGGACGTCGGCGCCAAGCGCCCCGGCGAGGTCAGCGGCGGCCAGGGCCAGCGCGTGGCGGTGGCCCGCGCCCTGGTCACCCGCCCCCGGGTGGTCTTCGCGGACGAGCCCACCGGCGCCCTGGACTCCCTCAACGGGGAACTGGTCATGCAGCTGCTCACCGAGGCCGCCCGGGCCGCGAACGCCGCCGTCGTCCTCGTCACGCACGAGACCCGCGTCGCCGCGTACTCCGACCGCGAGATCGTCGTCCGCGACGGCCGCACCCGCGACATGGAACCGGCGATATGAGCGTGCTCCGGACCTGGCTCCGCGACCTGGCGCTGGGCGCCCGGTTCGCCCTCGGCGGCCGCGAGGGCCGCACCCGCACCCTGTTCACCGGGGTCGGCGTCGGCCTCGGCGTGGCGCTGCTGCTGATCAGTACGGCGATCCCGGGCGCGCTCGCCGCCCGCGGGGAACGGGCCGACGCCCGCTCCGTCCTGGGCGCCCCCACGGCCGCCGGGCCCGGCCGCGACACCCTGCTGATCGCCAGGGCCGACATGACGTACCACGGCCGGGACGTCGAGGGCCGGCTGCTGCGGCCGGAGGGCCCCGCGGCCCCGCTCCCGCCGGGCCTGAAGGCCTTCCCGGCCCCCGGCGAACTGGCCGTCTCCCCCGCGCTCGCGGAGCTGCTGCGCTCGGACGACGGCGCGCTGCTGCGCGACCGCCTCGACGCCCGGATCACCACGGTGATCGGCGACGACGGCCTCACCGGCCCGGCCGAACTCAGCTTCTACCAGGGCGCCGACACCCTCCCGGCGCCCGGGCCGGGCGAGTTGCGCGTCCAGCGGATCACCGGGTTCGGCGAACCGGACCGCCCCGAGCTCGGCCCGGTGCTGATGCTCACGGTCCTGCTGACCTTCGTCGCCCTGCTGCTGCCGGTCGCCGTGTTCATCGCCGCCGCCGTCCGCTCCGGCGGGGAGCGGCGCGACCAGCGGCTCGCGGCGCTGCGCCTGGTCGGCGCCGACGGCCGGACGGTCCGCCGGATCGCGGCCGGCGAGGCGCTGGCCGGGGCCGTGGCCGGGCTGCTGCTGGGCGCCGTCTTCTTCGCGGCCGGCCGCGAGCTGACCGGCTCGCTCTCCGTCGGGCAGCGCAGCGTCTTCCCGGCCGACCTCACCCCCGCGCCCGGGCTGGTCGTCCTGGTGGCCCTCGCCGTGCCCGTGGCGGCCGTGGCCGTGGCCCTGTTCGCGCTGCGCCGGGTGGTCATCGAGCCGCTGGGCGTCCTGCGGACGGGGGCGCCGCGCCCGCGCCGCGTCTGGTGGCGGCTGCTGCTGCCGCTCGGCGGGATCGGCCTGCTCGCGCCGATGGCGCGCCGCGGCATCGACGGCGGATTCAACCAGTGGCAGGTCGGCGGCGGCGTGGTGCTCCTGCTGTTCGGGATCACCGCCCTGCTGCCCTGGATGGTGGAGCGCTCCGTCGGCCGGATGCGCGGCGGCCCCGTCTCCTGGCAGCTGGCCGTGCGCCGCCTCCAGGTCTCCAGCGGCTCCTCCGCCCGCCTGGTCAACGGCATCGCGGTGGCGGTCGCCGGGGCCATCGCCCTGCAGATGCTGTTCTCGGGCGTCGAGGGCGCGGTGACGCGGCCGACGGGGCAGGACCCGGGCCGGGCCTCGGCCCAGGTCCTGCTCCACAGCGGCTCCTCCGCCCGCCCCGAGGACGTGGCCCGGCGGATCGGTGAGGCCCCGGGCGTCACCCGGGCCGTCGCGCTGACCCGCGTCGGTGCCGCGCGGCAGTTCCCGACGCTCGATTCGTCCGACGTGACCATCGGTACCTGCGAGGCGCTGGCCGAGCTCGCGGAGCTCGGCTCCTGCCGGGAGGGCGACGCCTTCCTCCTCCTCGACGGCGGCGCGCCGGGCACGGCCCTGGCGCCCGGTGAGCACGTCTACGCCGGCGACGTCCGGATGTCCCCGGAGTCCTCGGCCGCCCTCGGCGGGAAGACGGTCGAATGGACCGTCCCGGCCGCCGCCCGCGCCGTCCCCTCCCGCGAGGACCCCGCGGGCCGCATCTCCACGGGGGTGCTGGTCACCCCCTCCGCGGCCCCGAAGGACACGGGACGCTCCCAGAGCGCCCAGGTCTACGTCCAGACCGACGACGCGGTGCCGGACGCGCTGGAGCGGGTGCGCACCGCCGCCTTCAAGGGGGACCCCCTCGCCACGGTGTCCTCACTGCGGGCCACGCGGCAGGACCCCGCCTTCGCCGGGATCCGGGCCGGGCTGTTCCTCGGCGCGGGCGCGGTGCTGGTCCTGATCGGCACCAGCCTGCTGGTCACCCAGCTGGAGCAGCTGCGCGAGCGCAGGCGGCTGCTGTCCGCCCTGGTCGCCTTCGGCACCAGGCGCTCCGCGCTCGGCCTGTCGGTGCTCTGGCAGACGGCGCTGCCGGTCGCGCTCGGGCTGGTCCTGGCGGCCGGGGCCGGTATCGGCCTGGGCGCGGTGCTGATGGCGATGGCCCGGGTCCCGGTCCGGGTCGACTGGACGGCGGTGCTCGCGCTGACCGGCGCCGGCGCGGGGCTGGTCGCCGCGGTCACCCTGCTGACCGTGGCGCCCCTGCTGCGCCTGATGCGCCCGGACGGCCTGCGGACGGAGTAGCCCGCCCGGACCGCTCCCGGTGTGACCCCCTCAGTCGGTGGGCCACACCGGGAGCGGGCGCACGGCCTCGCGCAGGGCGCCCGCGACGGCCCGGAACTCCTCCTGCCGGGCGGTTCCGCTCCGCATCGCCAGGGCGATCCGCCGCGAGGGGGCCGGCTCGGCGAAGTAGCCCGTGGCCAGGGCCTCGTTGCGGGCCGTCTCCAGCCGCAGCGCGGTGCGCGGCAGCAGGGTCACCCCGAGCCCGCCGGCGACCAGCTGGACCAGCGTGGACAGTCCGGCGGCGGTGGTGGTGACGTCCGCCCCGGCGGTGCGTCCGGCCTCGCGGCAGATGTCCAGGGCCTGGTCGCGCAGACAGTGCCCCTCGTCCAGCAGCAGCAGTTGCAGGCCCAGCAGTTCCTCGCGCGGGATGTCCCGGCGGCCGGCCAGCGGATGGTCACGGGGCGCGAGCAGGACGAAGTCCTCGTCGAACAGGGGGAGTTCACACACCCCGGGAACGCCCAGCGGAACCGCGAGCAACAGCAGGTCGAGACGGCCCGCGGCCAGCCCCTCCAGCAGGGAGGCCGTCTGCTCCTCGTGGACCTGGAGGTCCATGCGCGGGTAGCGCCGGTGGAACAGCCCGAGCACGGTCGGCAGCAGGTACGGGGCGACGGTGGGGATCACCCCCAGCCGCAGCACCCCGGTGAACGGCGCCCGCACCGCCTCGGCCTCCTCCAACAGCCCGCCCACCGCGTCGAGCACCGCCCGCGCCCGGACGGCGATCCGCTCGCCGGCCGGGGAGAGCAGCACCTTGCGCGTGGTGCGCTCCAGCAGCTGCACCCCGAGGGCCTCCTCCAGCGCGGAGACGGCCCCGGACAGCGCGGGTTGGCTCATGCCGATCGCCGCCGCGGCGTCCCGGAAGTGCAGGTGCTCCGCGACCGCCGCGAAGGCGCGCAGCTGCGCCAGCGTCGGCTGCTTCTGTCCTCTACTACTCACAGCCACTGATAGGTACCTCCGATCACCCACCACAAGACTAGCTATTTCCCTAATCAATGCAGCTGTGCCAGCATGTGAGATCAGTCCAACCCCCTCGGAAAGCCCCCAAAAGGGTCACTTTCCATTCCGCAAGGAGAGTTCGTGCTCACTGTCGGTGACAAGTTCCCCAGCTACGACCTGACCGCCTGCGTCTCGCTCGAAGCCGGCAAGGAGTTTGCGCAGATCGACCAGAAGACCTACGAGGGCAAGTGGCGCGTCCTCTTCTTCTGGCCGGCCGACTTCACCTTCGTGTGCCCCACGGAGATCGCCGCGTTCGGCAAGCTGAACGACGAGTTCCTCGACCGCGACGCCCAGATCCTCGGCCTCTCCGGCGACTCCGAGTACGTCCACCACGCCTGGCGCAAGGACCACGCCGACCTGCGTGACCTGCCCTTCCCGATGCTGGCCGACTCCAAGCACGAGCTGATGCAGGCCTGCGGCATCCAGGGCGAGGACGGCTTCGCCCAGCGCGCCGTCTTCATCGTGGACCCGAACAACGAGATCCAGTTCTCGATGGTGACCGCCGGTTCCGTCGGCCGTAACCCCAAGGAGGTCCTGCGGGTCCTCGACGCCCTGCAGACCGACGAGCTGTGCCCCTGCAACTGGAACAAGGGCGACGACACCCTGAACGCCGGCGCCCTGCTGGCCGGTGAGTGACGGATGTCCCTCGACGCCCTCAAGTCCGCCATACCGGACTTCGCCAAGGACCTGAAGCTGAACCTCGGTTCGGTCATCGGCAACCAGGACACCCTGACGCAGCAGCAGCTGTGGGGCACCGTCCTGTCCTGCGCGATCGCCGCCCGCTCCCCGCGCGTCCTGCGTGAGCTGGAGCCCGAGGCCAAGGCCGCGCTGTCCCCGGAGGCGTACGACGCCGCCAAGTCCGCCGCCGCGGTCATGGCGATGAACAACGTCTTCTACCGGACCCGGCACCTGCTCTCCGACCCGGAGTACGGCACGCTGCGCGCGGGCCTGCGGATGAACGTCATCGGCAACCCGGGCGTGGAGAAGGTGGACTTCGAGCTCTGGTCGCTCGCGGTCTCCGCCATCAACGGCTGCGGCCAGTGCCTGGACTCGCACGAGCAGGTCCTGCGCAAGGCGGGCGTGGACCGTGAGACGGTCCAGGAGGCCTTCAAGATCGCCTCGGTGATCCAGGCCGTCGCCGTCACCCTCGACGCCGAAGCGGCCCTGGCCGCCGAGTAGTCACCCGTACGAGTGGACTCGTACCCCCTCCGTGCCCCCGCCGCCCTTCCGGCCGCGGGGGCACGGTGCTTTCGCGGCTACTTCCTGAGCCGGGTCAGCAGGGCGCGCAGGTCCTCGACCATCGCCGCCTTGACGGCGTCCCCGTCGAGGTCGCTCTTGTCGCCGTCGCCGCGGCCCCACCACTGGACGGTGAGCGTGAAGACCGCCCCGCCGTCGAGCACCTGGAGCCGGGGCGCCTGCAGCGAGCCGGAGAGCACCGCCCGCTCGCCCAGCCCGGACACCGGCTCGGCCGCCAGGGGCGTCACGTAGGGGTCCAGGACCGGCACGGCCGCGAACTCCGGCGCGGGGTCGGTCTTCTTGTGCAGCTCGACCAGGATCTGGGCGTAGGAGGCGAAGGCCTGGTTCTCCCTGTTCCCGTTGGCGAAGCAGTTCGACCAGTCCAGCGCGGGGCCCTCGCCGTTGCTCGGCACGCCCCGGCCCAGGCCGCCGAGCGCCGCGCCGACGGCCTTCAGCGGGGTCTCCGTGCACAGCTGCTCGCTGTGCCGGTAGCGGATCGGGGGCCCGGAGCCGCCGTAACGTTCCTGCACGACCAGGGCCCCCGCGAACACCGCGGAGGCCACGAGCGCCCCGCCCAGGGCCCAGCGCCAGTGCGCCGCCCGTAAGGGCCGCTCGGCCCCCGCCGGACCGACGGCGTCGGCGGGCTGCTCGGGCGCCTGGGAGGACCAGCCGCCTTCGATCTCGGGCTCGCTGATCATCCCCGGGGCTCCCGCTCGGCCGCCGACGCGGCGGTGGCGCCGTGGGGCGCGGGACCGGTCGGGGAGGGCGCCGCGAGGCGCCGCTCGCGCGAGTAGGCCCGCAGGTAGACGACCACGGTGTTGGTGACGGCGACCAGCGGCACGGCGACGACCGCGCCCCCGATGCCGGCGATCATCCCGCCGGCTGCGACCGACAGCACCACCGCGAGCGGATGGACCCGGACGGCCCGGCCCAGGATGAAGGGCTGGAGCACGTGCCCCTCGATCTGCTGGACGGCCAGCACCACCAGCAGCACCATCAGGGCGGTGAACGGCCCCTGGGTCACCAGGGCCACGACCACCGCGAGGGCGCCGGAGACCACCGCGCCGACGAGCGGGATGAAGGCGAACAGGAAGATGAACACGGCGAGCGGGACCGCCATCGGCACCTTGAGGAAGTAGATGCCGAGGCCGATGAACACGGCGTCGATGAGGGCGACCAGGACCGTGCCGCGCACGTAGGCGGTCAGCGTGCGCCAGGCGCGCGGGCCGGCGCCGGAGACGCCGGGGCGGGCGGCGGCGGGGACCAGGCCGAGGACCCACTTCCAGATCTTCTGGCCGTCGTAGAGCAGGAACAGCGTCGAGAACATCGCGAGCAGCATGCCCGTCAGCACCTCGACGAGCACCGTGACGCCCTGGAGACCGGCGGAGGTGATCTCCTCGGTGTTGGTGCCGATGGTCTCGCTGAGGTTCTTCGCGATGTCGTTGATCTGCTTCTCGGTCACGTGGAACGGACTGTCCAGTGCCCAGCTCTTGAGCTCGTTGATGCCCTCGCGCAGCCGGCTGGAGAGGTCGTCGAGGTTCTCCATGACCTGCCAGACCACGAACCAGCCGACCAGCCCGATGACGACGAAGCCGAGGACGGCGGTGACGGCGGTGGCCAGCCCGCGCGGCAGCCCGATCCGGCGCAGCCGGACCACGAACGGCTGGAGCAGCGCGGTGACGAGGAGGGCGGCGGCGAAGGCGAGGACGACCAGGCGGACCTCGCTGATCACCTTCATCAGCACCCAGACCATCCCGGCGAGCAGCAGCAGCCGCCAGCTGGCCTCGGCGGCGACGCGCACCCCCCAGGGGATGACGGCCGCCGGGTCGGGCCGGACGGCCGGCGCGGGCTCCTCCGGGACGTCGGGGACCTCCGCCCGGGGGGCGGGCGCGGGCGGGAGCGGCAGCGGCTCCACGTCGGCCTCGGCCTCCGCCTCCACCTCGGCCCGCCGCTCGTCCAGGCGCGCCTCCATCCGGCTCAGCCCTCTGCCGAGCCGGCCGAGCCAACCCGTCCACTTCGCCATGTCGTTCCCTTCCCCCGCCCCGCGACCACGCCTCGCACGACCGTACACGCGAGGAACCCCACACCGTAGGACGGTGTGGGGTTCCCCCGGGTTGTGCGCGGGCGTCGTCCGCCGGGCCTCTAGTACCAGCCGTTGGCCTGGTGGAAGCTCCAGGCGCTGCACGGGCTGCCGTAGCGCTCGTTCATGTAGCCCAGGCCCCACTTGATCTGCGTGGCCGGGTTGGTGCGCCAGTCCGAGCCGGCCGAGGCCATCTTCGAACCGGGGAGCGCCTGGACCAGGCCGTAGGCGCCCGACGAGGAGTTCACGGCCTGGTAGTTCCAGGTGGATTCCTCGTTGATGATGTTGGAGAAGCACTGGAACTGGCCCGAGGGGACCAGCTGCCGGGCGATGTCCTTGACCTGGGCGACCGTGTAGGAGCCCTGGACGGGGAAGTCGCCGGCGTCGCGCGTGGCAGAGCGGCTGGCGATGCCTTCGGCGGCGTCGCGCTCGTCCTTGAGCTTCTTGGCGTCGGCGTCCTTCTTCTCCTGCTCCGCCTTCTGCGCGTCCGCCTTCTTGGACTTGGCGTCCTCGGCGGCCTGGATGCGGGCAGCCTCCTCCGCCGAGCGCTTGGCGTCGTCGTCGGCGGCGTGGGCGATGGCGTCGGCCTGCTGGGCCAGGGACCCGCTCTGGACCTGGGCCTGCTCGCCGACCGGAACGTCCTGGAGGAGAGTCGCTCCGGACGCGGTCGTCTCGAGGTCGTTCGAGGTGGCGGCATCGCCAGTGGCGACGCCGACGACAGCGCCCACGGTGGTGACCGCGGTGGCCGAAGCCACTGCGAACCCCCGGACCGAGATCCGGCTCACACGGTGTCCTTCCAGCAGCGTCCGCAGTGACCGCGCGGGCGCAAGAGTGCCCCTTCGACACTGGACTCCGTGGTGTTCTGGTCACTGGAGACACGGGCCCGAGGACAACTCCCTTGCGGGGGCTGCCGCGTGAAACCGGGCGGCATACGGTCAACGGCTGTGGAGTTGTGGTGCTGCGCGTATCCCCAACAGGAGATACAGGAGTGCCGTATGCGGGGCCTGACGGAAAACAGACTCTGCCGGACCTCGACGCCGCAAGGCAATTCCGCGTTGCGTGTTAAAGGTCACATCAGGCAGGACGCCGTCGATTTGGCCAAAGCCCTGTGCGGAAGGACGCCGTCCGGCTAGGCTCCTGCGCCTTTGCCGGACGGCGTCAACTCGCCGTCCCACTATGGGGGATTTGGGCGATCAGATCCTTTCGAGCATCTCCGTGACGAGTGCGGCGATCGGGGAGCGCTCGGAGCGGGTGAGCGTGACGTGGGCGAAGAGCGGATGCCCCTTCAGCTTCTCAACGACGGCGACCACTCCGTCGTACCGGCCGACCCGCAGATTGTCGCGCTGGGCCACGTCATGGGTCAGAACCACCCGCGAGTTGGTCCCGATACGGGACAGAACGGTCAGCAGGACGTTGCGCTCCAGGGACTGGGCCTCGTCGACGATCACGAAGGCGTCGTGCAGGGAGCGGCCGCGGATGTGCGTGAGCGGCAGGACCTCCAGCATCCCGCGGTTCAGCACCTCCTCGATGACCTCGCGCCCGGCGACCGCCGAGAGGGTGTCGAAGACCGCCTGGGCCCAGGGGCTCATCTTCTCGCCGGCGTCACCGGGCAGGTAGCCGAGGTCCTGGCCGCCCACCGCGTACAGCGGCCGGAAGACCATCACCTTCTGGTGCTGGCGGCGCTCCAGGACGGCCTCCAGGCCCGCGCACAGCGCCAGCGCCGACTTGCCCGTGCCGGCCCGGCCGCCCATCGAGATGATCCCGATCTCCGGGTCCAGGAGCAGGTCCAGGGCGATGCGCTGTTCGGCGCTGCGGCCGTGCAGCCCGAAGGCGTCGCGGTCGCCGCGCACCAGGCGGACGTTGCCGTCGGCGGTGACCCGGCCCAGGGCCTTGCCGCGCTCGGACTGGAGGATCAGCCCGGTGTGCACCGGCAGTTCGGCGGCCTCCGGGACGTAGAGCCGCTCCTCGGAGTAGAGGAGGTCCACCTGCTCCCCGGAGAGCGCGAGCTCGCTCATGCCGGTCCAGCCGGCATCGGTGATGGCCAGCTCCGCCCGGTACTCCTCGGCCAGCAGGCCGACGGAGGAGGCCTTGATGCGCAGCGGGAGGTCCTTGGAGACGACCGTGACGTCGTACCCCTCGGCCTGCAGGTTGCGGGCGACCGCGAGGATGCGCGAGTCGTTATCCCCCTGCCGGAAGCCCGCCGGCAGGACGCCGGGGTCGGAGTGGTTGAGCTCGACGCGCAGGGTCCCGCCCAGATCGCCCAGGGGGATGGGGGCGTCGAGGCGGCCGTGGCGGACCCTGAAGTCGTCGAGCAGGCGCAGGGCCTGACGGGCGAAGTAGCCGAGCTCGGGATGGTGCCTCTTCGCCTCCAGCTCGGTGATCACCACGATCGGGAGCACGACCTCGTGCTCGTCGAAGCGGGAGATCGCGTTGGGGTCTGCCAGCAGGACGCTGGTGTCGAGGACGTAGGTCCGCCTGTCGGACAGGCGGCGCTTAGTGCTGGTCACCACGGAAGGACGTACCCCCTCGTAAGAGGTCGGGCCATGAAGACCGGACCGGTCAACGGCACCTGTGCCAGGGCCGCTTTCCGGCCCTCCATTCCGTCCGTGCGAACCGCACGCTCGTCCTGGTGCAAAGGGCCTCCCGGGCGGACGGCCCGGTGCCGTCCGCTGAGATTCGACACCCGTGGATCGGGCATCGACCTGCAAGGCTTATGCCCTTGAACGGGGGCGCCCATGCCATGGCATATGACGGACGCTCGGTGAAGCCCAGGTGAAGGCTCGACGAAGGGGACGGGCGGGTCCGGAGTGGCTCCGGGGGGGGTTCGGCCGCCGGGGTTCCTCGCGGGGGGCGCGCCCGGGGTCAGGTCCCGAACCGGCGGTGCCGGGCGGCGTAGTCGCGCAGGGCGCGCAGGAAGTCGACCTTGCGGAACGCCGGCCAGAAGACCTCGCAGAAGTAGTACTCGGAGTGCGCGCTCTGCCACAGCATGAACCCGGACAGCCGCTGCTCGCCGCTGGTGCGGATCACCAGGTCGGGGTCCGGCTGGCCGCGCGTGTAGAGGTGCTCCGCGATGTGGTCGATGTCCAGGACCTCGGCGAGCTCCTCGAAGGAGGTGCCCTTCTCGGCGTGCTCCAGCAGCAGCGAGCGGACCGCGTCGGCGATCTCCTGGCGGCCGCCGTAGCCGACGGCGACGTTGACCAGTATCCCGCCGATGTCGTGGGTGGCCTGCTCGGCCTCCTTCAGCACGTGCTGCGTCCGGGACGGCAGGATGTCCAGGTTGCCGACGTGGTGGACGCGCCAGCGGCCGTCCTCGGCGAGGCCCCTGACGGTGTTCTCGATGATGTTGAGCAGCGGGAGGAGCTCGCCCTCGGGGCGGTCCAGGTTGTCCGTGGAGAGCATCCACAGCGTGACGACCTCGACGTCCGTCTCGGTGCACCAGCCCAGCAGCTCGGAGATCTTGTCGGCACCGGCCTGGTGGCCCTGCACCGTCGAACTCCCGGACGCCTTGGCCCAGCGCCTGTTCCCGTCCAGGATGACGCCGATGTGCTTGGGCGACGCGTCATGGTCGAGGCGACCTTCCACCCGGCGTGCATAGAGCCTGTACACCAGGTCGCGCAGCTTCACGATCTTCCAGCCCCTCCGTGCAATGCCCCCGTACGAATTGCGGTCTCCCCCGAGTCCCCGCCACATTACTGCGCGGCGGGATCGGGTACCCAACTCGGTAGGTCACAAGTCCGTGATAGCAAGGACAACGTGACTGATACCAATCCCTATCGGGCAGAGCCCGACCGCTACGACTCCATGCCCTACCGGCGCACGGGCCGCAGCGGGCTCAAGCTTCCGGCCATTTCCCTCGGCCTCTGGCACAACTTCGGCGACGACAAGTCCCTGGAGTCCCAGCGCTCGATCCTGCGCCGCGCGTTCGACCTCGGCGTGACCCACTTCGACCTGGCCAACAACTACGGCCCGCCGCCCGGCTCCGCCGAGCTGAACTTCGGCAAGATCTTCGCCCAGGACTTCGCCCGCTACCGCGAGGAGCTGGTCCTCTCCACGAAGGCCGGCTACCTGATGCACCCCGGCCCGTACGGCGAGTGGGGCAGCCGCAAGTACCTCCTCGGCTCGCTGGACGCCTCGCTGAAGCGGATGGGCGTCGACTACGTCGACATCTTCTACTCGCACCGCTTCGACCCGGAGACCCCGCTGGAGGAGACCATGGGCGCGCTCGCGTCCGCGGTCCGGCAGGGCAAGGCGCTGTACGTCGGCGTCTCCTCGTACACGGCGGAGCAGACCGCCGAGGCCGTGCGGATCCTGCGGGAGATGGGCGTGCGCCCGCTCATCCACCAGCCCTCGTACTCCATGATCAACCGCTGGACGGAGGAGGACGGGCTGCTGGACACCCTGGAGGAGTCCGGCATGGGCTGCATCGCCTTCGCGCCGCTCGCCCAGGGCCTGCTGACCGGCAAGTACCTCCAGGGCATCCCGGAGGACTCCCGGGCGGCGGCCGGCAAGTCGCTGAACCCGGCGCTGCTGTCGGAGGACGTGGTGCGGCGGCTGCGCGGGCTCAACGAGATCGCGGCCCGGCGCGGCCAGTCGCTGGCCCAGCTGGCGCTGAACTGGGTGCTGCGGGACGACCGCATGACCTCGGCGCTGATCGGCGCGTCGAGCGTGAAGCAGCTGGAGGAGAACGTGGCCGCGCTGGCCGGGGCTCCGCTGTCGGAGCAGGAGCTGAAGGAGATCGACTCCTTCGCCGTCTCCACCCCCGGCACCAACATCTGGGCCCAGCGCGGCTGACCTGCGCTTTCGCCCGCACTGCGGCGGAAAGAAAAAACGGGCCGGTCCGTGGGGGGGATACGGACCGGCCCGAGGGGGGGGTTCCACCATAACCCTTCGTAAAGCGTCCTGCGTGCATCGGCGCGAAATGATTACGCTCCGAATCCACCCAGGAGCACTCCGGTGAGGGCTCCGGCGGCCATGAAGGGGCCGAAGGCGAAGCCGGTCCTGCGGGTCGCGCGGCTGGTCAGGAGGGCGGCGAGGCCGTAGAGGGCCCCGTAGAGCAGCCCGAGGAAGGCCCCGGCGGCCCATACCCCCCACCCGTACCACCCAAGAGCGACCCCGAGGGGGAGCGCGAGCTTGACGTCGCCGAGGCCCATGCCGGCGGGGTTGATCAGGAACAGCAGCAGGTACGCCGCCCCGAGCGCGGCCCCGCCGAGCAGCGCCCCCCGCCAGGTGCCGGCGGCGCGGGGCAGGAGGGCGGCGGCGCCGAGCAGGGCCGCCGTCGCGGCGGCGAGGGGGAGGGTGAGCACGTCGGGCAGCCGGTGCACGGCGAGGTCGACCATCCCGAGCAGCACGAGGACGGGCGCGAGCCCGGCGAACACGGCCGCCTCGGGCCGCACCCCTCCGGCGGCCGCCAGCGCGGCGCAGACGGCCGCACTGAGGGCGGCGGGGGCCCACCCCCGGCCCCGGCCGCAGCAGGCGCGGCCGAACCAGCCCTCGACCGGGTGCCCGTCGGGGCAGTGCGTGCGCCACGGCTCGCCCGGCTCCACGGACAGCCGGTAGGCGGGCCGGGGGAGCCCCAGTCCGGCGGCCGCGCCGTACGCGGCGGCGAGGATGATCACGACGACGCCCATCCGCCGACGGTAGACCCCCGCCCCCGGCCGGGGATGGGCCCTGGGACCCCTTCTCGCTCCGCGCAGCGGGCCCGGAGACGGCCGGCGGAGCCTAAGGTGGCGGCATGGGTTATCAGGACGGGGCCGGGATCCTCCGGCTCGGGGAGACCGCCGTGCCCCTGGAGATCGCCGCCTCCTACCGCGCCCGGACCAGAGGACTGCTCGGCCGGGACGGGATCGAGGGAGCGCTCCTGCTCACCCCCGCCGCCTCCGTGCACACCTTCCGCATGCGGTTCCCCATCGACGTCGCCCACCTCGACCGCCGCCTGCGCGTCATCGCCGTGACCACCATGCCCCCCAACCGCCTCGGCCTGCCGCGCCCCCGCGCCCGCCACGTCCTGGAGGCGGAGGCCGGGGCCATGGCCGCCTGGGGCCTGCACCCCGGCGCCACGGTCGCGCTGGAACGTCTCGAGGGGCCCTAGGTCACGGCGGCGCCCGGGCGGTAGGTTGGGGCGGTTGAGGTGGGGTGTCAGGGGAGCGGCGGGCATGACGGAGAACGCGCGGGTCAAGGCGCTTGAGCAGATCATGCCGGCGACGCACGGCGCCGACGAGGACGTCGACTGGCAGGCGGCCGAGGCCGCCTGGGGCACCCGTTTCCCCTCCGACTTCGTCGCGTTCATGGGCCGTTTCGGCGCCGGCTCCATCAACGGCGAGGCCGGGATCCTGCTGCCCCTGCCGAAGCCCGGACTCCAGTGGGACCCGGCCGAGATGGCCGAGGAGACCGCCAACGCCCGGCAGGCGTGGGAGGCCGGGGGCGGGCGGGCCGCGTTCGGCGTGGACCCGGAGGCGATCATCGCCTGGGGGGTCACCGCCGGCGCCGACATCCTGTGCTGGCTCACCACCGACCCCGACCCGGACCGCTGGCCTGTCCTGGTCGTCGGGCGGCACACCGCGGACGCCTTCGCGGTGTACCCGTACGGCATGGCCGAGTTCCTGCTGCGGATGTGCTCCGACGAGTTCGACGTGAGCCCCGTCGGCATCACCTTCTGGGACGCCGGCCACCTCAGCTTCGTGCACTGGCGCAAGGCCCAGCGCCGCTGGCAGGAGGGCCGCAACCCCGAGACGGGCGAGCCGGACCCGTACGCCGGCGAGTTCGCCGACTAGAAGACCGCGACGCCCGTCGGGCCGTCGCCCACGGGGACGGTGGCCCGTACGCGGTGCGTCGAGGTGTCGACGACCGACAGGGTGTCCGAGTCGAAGTCGCTCACGTACACCCGGGAGCCGTCCGGGGCGACGGCGAGGCCGTTGGGGCCGTGGCCCACCGGGACGGTCGCCGTGACGGCGCGGGCGCGGGTGCAGACCACCGACACCGTGTCGGACCCGAGGTCGGCGACGTACACCTCGCGGCCGTCCGGTCGCACCCCGATGCCCGCGGGCTGCTTCCCGACCGGGATCCGGTCCGTCTCCGCGCCCCGGCGGAGGTCGACCACCGACACGTCGTCCGAGGACAGGTTGGAGACGTACAGGCTGCGGCCGTCGGGGGTGAGCACCAGGGCGGTCGGTCCGGCGCCGACGCGGATGGCGCCGGTGACCCGTCCGGTGTCGGTCCGGACCACCGAGACGGTGCCGGAGCCCGCGGCGGCGACGTACAGGGTGCCGCCGTCGGGCGTCACGGCCAGGCCCAGCGGGGCGTCGCCCACCGCGATGGTGTCCGTCACGGTGAGGGTGCGGGCGTCGATCACCGAGACGTCGTCCGACCCGACGTCGGCGACGTAGACGCGCCGGCCATCGGGGGAGACCGTCACCCTGCTCGGTTCGTCCCCGACGGGCACGGTGGCGACGACCGTCCTCGTGCGGGTGTCGATCACCGAGACGGTGTCCGCCGCGGAGTCGGTGGCGTAGGCGCGGGAGCCGTCCGGGCCGACGGCCACGCTGTCCGGTCCGCGCCCGACCGGGACGGCGTCCACGGCCCCGCCGGTGCGGGCGTCGACGACGGAGACCGTGTCGGAGTGGAGGTCGGCGACGTAGACCAGGGCGCCGGGACCCCGCGGCGGCCCGGCGGAGGCTCCGGCCGGGTTCCCCGGTCCCAGCAGCGCCGCCGTCACGCAGAGCACGACGGCCGCTCGCCGCCCCGGGGCCTGATTCCTCGTCATGCGGCCACGCTAGGGCCGCGGGCCGGAAAGCCGCGGGAGGCTCGCGCGCGGGACGCCGGGGAAGGAAACGGGCGTTTCGGTTGGTCTACGCGCGTCGGAATTCGTCGCCGCATATTCGAAAACACAAATGCGGAAAAGCCGTTTTGGAGCATCGGACACAAGTGCCGCCCCGATGGAAACAACTCCGCCGCCGTCAGGAGAGAATTCCGGCCAGGACGGGCCGCGGCGGGACACCCCAGCCCGGAGCAACTGATAAGTAATATCCGGTCTCAAAAGAAAATCAGGGGTATCCACCCGTGCGACGAAGAATGTTCGGCACCGCCGCCACGGCGACCGCCTTCGGCCTGCTCGTCACGCTCTCCGGCTGCGGGTCTTCCGCCGGTGGCGCAGGCGACAGCGGCACGCTGCGCCTGGTGGCCGCCGAATACGGCGATACGCCGGCGACCAGCTCCAAGGCTTTCTGGGACAAGGTGACGAAGGATTTCACCGCCGCCAACCCGGGCATCAAGGTCCAGGTGCAGCTGCTGCCCTGGGCCGACATCGACCGCGAGGTCTCCCGTATGGTCAAGGCCGGCAATGCGCCGGACATGGCGCTGATGGGTTCCTACTCGGACTTCGCGGCGCAGGGAAAGCTGTATTCCGCGGAAGAACTGCTCTCCATCAGCGCCGAGGCGGACTTCCTCCAGCCGCTCGCCGAGGCCGGTTCCGTCGGCAACACCCTCTACGGCCTGCCGTTCGTGGCGTCCAGCCGCCTGCTCTTCTACAACGACACCCTGTTCAAGCAGGCCGGGATCACCTCGCCCCCGAAGACCTGGTCCGACCTCACGGCCGACGCCAAGGCGCTCAAGGACAAGGGGGTGAAGTACCCGATCGCCCTGCCGCTGGGCCCCGAGGAGGCGCACGCCGAGGCGATGATCTGGGAGCTGAGCAACGGCGGCGGGTATGCCGACAGCAGCGGCAACTACAGCCTGGCCTCCGACCAGAACATCGCGACCTTCCGCTGGCTCAAGGACAAGCTGGTCACCCCCGGCCTCACCGGCCCGACCCCGCCGTCCCAGCTCAACCGCGCCGACGCCTTCGCCGCGTTCCTGCGCGGTGAGGTCGGCATGGTCAACGGCTACCCCTCGCTGCTGCACGAGGCCCGCGCCAAGGGCATGACCGTCCAGGCCGTCCCCATGCCGGTCTCGGACAACCTCGGCGCCGGCGAGATCCCGCCGACCGTGGGCGTGGCGGACTGGATGATGGCGTTCAAGCAGAACGGGAAGGGGCCGGAGATCGGCAAGTTCCTGGACTACCTCTACCAGGACAAGAACCTGTCGGACTTCGCGGGCCGCTACCACCTGCTGCCCTCGACGGTCTCGGCCTCCCGTACCCCCTCGGGCGGCGGCCTCGACCGCAACGACGAGCAGTTCCTGACCGCCCTGCGCGGCGCGCAGCTCTACCCGGTCAACGACCCGTCCTGGGTGACGGTCAGCGACACCATCAAGCGCAACATCGGCCACGCCACCGACCCCAACGGCGACGCCAAGGCGGTACTGGAGGGCATCGCCGCGAAGGCGGCCGAGGCGGGCCGGAAGAACGGCTGAGACGCCTTCCCCGTACGGCAGAATGGTCTGCGGCCCTCCATCCAGGAGCCGTGGCCCGGTCGCCCGCCGAGCACCCACGAGGTGCGCAGGGCGACAGGCCTCCTTCCGGGCCGAACCCCCTCGCGGCCCCCTCGCGGCCCCCTCACGGCTACTTCCCGGCGCGCTCCGCCGCGAACGCCGTCCGGTACTGCTCGCAGCTGGAGTTCCAGCGCAGCGTGCCGCCCACCGTCGCGTAGCCCGGGCGCTCGATCGTCCACTCCACCGTGTAGTCACCGGTGTCGCACGCGATCCTCTTGTCCCCCGCCACCTTCTGACGGCCCGTCGCCGCCTGGCCGGAAAGCTCCTTGTGCACCTGCGCCACCGCGGTGTGCCGCGCGTCGCGCAGTACGGCGTGCAGGGTGAGGGCGTGCTTGCCGTTCTTCGTGGTCAGGCCCTTGTTCACCAGCACGTCCGAGACCGTCCAGGCGAACTCGTACGAGGGCAGCCAGGCCAGCGTCTTCGGGTCCCCGACCTTGCGCTCCCATTCCGGGGCGCCCTCCGGTCCGGGCCGGGTGACGGTCTGGTACTGCACCCCCGGGTGGAACCGGGCCTCCCCCTCCACCTTGTGCTTCTGGTCCCCGCTCCACGCCTTCCCGCTCCCGACCGGGTCCTGGGGGAGGTTCCCCTTGCCCTCCCCCTTGCCGTCGGCGGCGGTGGCGGCCGCCTGGCCGAGGACGGGCGTGAGGGCCGCGACGGCGGCGACGACGGTGAGAGCGGCGGTGCGGGTGCGCGTCATGCCCCGTCCAACGGCGCCCGCGCCGGGGCCGGAACGTCGCGGGGCCCGCGTTCACCCGTACGTGAGCGGGACGCGCGGGCACAGGTGACAGATTCCGGCCAGGGGAGGCATATGAACCGACCGGCTTCTGCTTGTCTGTGCGCGAACAGCGAAATGATCTACGGATGGTGACGGGGGATGCCGCGGTCGGCGGCCTGGAGGGCCGGGCCGGGCTGCTGACGCCGGAGACGGCGGCCGAGGTGGCGCGGCTGCACACGCCGGGCCAGGACGCGGTGGCCGCGGAGGCGGACCACTTCGGGCTGGGCTTCGAGAAGCAGCACGCGGTGGGGCCGGAGGCCTTCGGGCACTGCGGCGCGGCGGGCGCCAACGGGTTCGCCGACCCGGTGACGGGGATCGCGTACGGGTACACGCGCCGCCGCTTCGGGTCCCGGGCGGCCTGGCCCCGGAGAACGGGCCGCTGACGGCGGCGGTGCTCCAGGTGGCGCGGGGGCTGTAGGGGGCGCCCGCCGCCGGTCAGGCCTGGCCGGTCTCGAAGCGGCTGACGCGGCCGTCCTCGACGCTGAACCGCCAGGCGGTGCGCATGGCGCCCCAGGTGTCGTTGCGGTACTCGGCGACCAGGGAGCGGCCGCCGTCGGACTCGGAGTCGACGTCCATGTGGCCGTTGGAGGAGAAGATCTCGCGGTCGGCCCAGTCGTTCACGTCGCGGTCGCTGCCGTCGTCGGACATGGTGGCGCCGGGCGCCAGGGCCGCCCCGAAGGCCTGCCGGTCGCCGGCGTTGAGGGCGGTGACGAAGGCGCGGACGGCGGGGTCGCTCAGCTGGTGCACGGGGATCACGGGGGTCTCCTGGCGGGTTCGTGCGTACGGGGCTTCGTGCACGACCAGGGAACACCGGCGGCGGGGCCGGGGCGCGGACCCGCAGCCGTTCGGGGGAGACGGCGTGTCAGGGGGCGGTGCGGACCGGGAAGCCGGTCGGCCGTCCCTCGTCCTTGAGCCAGGCCAGTACCTGGTCGAGGGCGGCGACGGTCTGGCTGCGGTCGCCGCCGCCGTCGTGGAAGAGGACGGTGGGGCCGTTGCCGATCTCGCGCTTGACGTTGGCGACGATGGCGGCGGTGCCGGGCTTGCCGAAGTCCTTGGTGTCGACGTTCCAGCCGAGGGGGCGCATCCCGGCGGCCGCGGCGATGCGGCGGCTGTCGGGGGTGAAGGCCCCGCCGGGGGCGCGGTAGTACTCGACCTCGGCGGCGCCGCCCGCGGCCTCCTCGATCAGCTTCTTCGCGTCGAGGATCTGCGCCTCCTGGTAGGGGACGGGCTTCTTGGCCATGGTCGTGTCGTGGTCCATGGTGTGGTCGCAGAGCCGGTGTCCGGCCGCGACGACCTGCTTGACCAGGTCGGGGTGGGCCTGGGCCTGCGGGCCGATCATGCAGAAGACGGCCTTCACGTCGTACTTGGCGAGGACGTCGAGGACCTTGGGGGTCCAGCGGGGGTCGGGGCCGTCGTCAATGGTGATGTTTACCGCGTCACCGCCGGCCTCCGAGGCGTGCGCGATGCTCTCGGGCACGGCGGTGGAGGGGGCGGGGGTTGCGCCCGGTTTTCCGTCCGCCGGGGTGGCACTGGAGGCTGACGCACCGTCATGGGCGGAGTGGTCCGCTCCGGCGGGGAGCAGGGTGGTGACCCCCCAGACGGTGGCGGCGACGGCTGCGGCCGAGGCCGCGACGGCTATCCGGGCTCGGGGGCTGTGCTTCTGCGTGCGCGTCATGTGGATCAGGACGCCTTCGAACCTGAGAAGGTTCCCCTTAATTGCCCTATAAGTTCCCGGTAATCAGGACTTTGGTCCTTTATTGCCACTGTTGTCACGGTCGTCCCGCGGGCCCCCGGGGACACGCGAAGAGGCGGGTGGGGCCCGGGACTTCCCGGGCCCCACCCGCCTCTCGGGTGGTGCGGTGTGGTGCGGTGTGGTGCGTGCCGCCGCGCGTCAGTGCGCGAGCGAGTCGGCCGGGGAGGCGGCGGCCTGGGCGCCCGCGCCGCCGGCCTGGGCCGGTCCGGCGCCCCGCAGCGGGACCTCCTTGACGAACCAGGCGAGTACGAAGCCGAGTACGGCGATGGCCGCGCCGAGCAGGAACGCCGAGTGCGTGCCGGCGGCCACCGCGTGCTGGTAGGCGTCGCGGACGGCCTCGGGCAGCTTGGCCAGGCTGGCCGCGTCGAGCTGGGCGGAGCCGGAGGCCTTGGCGGCCTGCGGGCCGAGGCGCTCGGACATGGTGTCCGTGACGCGGGAGGTGAACAGGGAGCCCATCAGGGCCACGCCGAAGGAGCCGCCGAGGGTGCGGAAGAGGGTGGCGGAGGAGGAGGCGACGCCCATGTCCTTCATCTCCACGCTGTTCTGCGCGACCAGCATCGTGATCTGCATCAGGAAGCCGAGGCCGGCGCCGAGGACGGCCATGTAGAGGCCGGAGACCAGGCGGGTGGTGCCGGTGTCCATGGTCGCGAGCAGGAACAGGCCGACGACCATGAGGGCGCCGCCGGCGATCGGGAACACCTTGTACTTGCCGCTGCTGGTGGTGATGCGGCCGACGACGAGCGAGACGACCATCATCGAGAGCAGCATCGGCAGGAGCAGCAGGCCGGAGTTGGTGGCCGAGGCGCCCTGGACCGCCTGCTGGAACAGCGGGAGGTAGAGCACGCCGCCGAACATGGCGAAGCCGACGAGGAAGCCGATGACGGACATCAGGGTGAAGTTGCGGCTGCGGAAGATGTGCAGCGGCATGACCGGCTCGGCGGCCTTGGTCTCGGCGTAGACGAAGGCGGCGATGGCCAGGACGCCGGCCACGATCAGGCCGATGATCTCGCCGGAGCCCCAGGCGTACTCGGTGCCGCCCCAGGTGGTCACGAGGACGGTCGAGGTGATGGCCACGGTCAGCAGGGCGGCGCCCAGGTAGTCGATCTTCCCGTTGGCCTTCTTCTTGGGCAGGTGCAGGACCGCCGAGACCATCGCGAGGGCGACGGCGCCGAGGGGGAGGTTGATGTAGAAGGACCAGCGCCAGCCCATGTGGTCGGTGATGGTGCCGCCGACCAGCGGGCCGCCGATCATGGCGAGGGCCATCACGCCGGCCATCATGCCCTGGTACTTGCCGCGCTCACGGGGCGGGATCAGGTCGCCGATGATCGCCATGACACCGACCATCAGACCGCCGGCGCCCAGGCCCTGGATGGCGCGGAAGCCGATGAGCTGGCCCATGTCCTGGGCCATGCCGCTGAGGGCGGAGCCGATGAGGAAGATGACGATCGAGGTGAGGAAGGAGCCCTTGCGCCCGTACATGTCGCCGACCTTGCCCCAGATCGGGGTGGAGGCGGCGGTGGCCAGGGTGTAGGCGGTGACCACCCAGGAGAGGTGTTCGAGGCCGCCGAGCTCGCCGACGATGGTCGGCATCGCGGTACCGATGATCATGTTGTCGAGCATCGCGAGCAACATCGCGATCATCAGGGCCATCAGGACGACCCGTACGCTGCGCGGCTTCACCTCCTCCGGCTGTCCGGCCTGCTTCACTGCGTCGCTCATGTCCACTCCCCGTGACACCGATCTCTTCATTCCCCTGCGCGGACACTTACTTGCCGCCCGGCTAGTTCACTACACTGGGGAAGGTAGACCCGTCACTAGCCGGGCGTCAAGTAAGTTCGTGGGGAGACACATGTCCAGCAGCTCCAGCGGCACGGGACCGCAGGCCAGGCGCGGGAACACGCGTCAGCGCATCCAGGACGTCGCGCTGGAGCTGTTCGCCGAGCAGGGGTACGAGAAGACCTCGCTGCGCGAGATCGCGGAGCGGCTGGAGGTCACGAAGGCGGCCCTCTACTACCACTTCAAGACCAAGGAAGACATCATCATCAGCGTCTTCGAGGACCGCACGCGGCCCATCGACGAGCTGATCGAATGGGCGCAGGAGCAGCCCCGGACGCTGGAGACCAAGCGCGAGATGCTGCGCCGCTACAGCGAGGCCATGGTCGCGGGCACGCAGCTGTACCGGTTCATGCACGAGAACCAGGCGACGATGCGCGAGCTGAGCATCGGGGAGATCGTCAAGAAGCGCATCTTCACCCTGGTCGAGCTGCTGCGCACGGAGGACGGGCCGCTGGCGGACCAGGTGCGCTGCGTGAGCGCCCTGTTCACGCTGCACGCGGGGATGATGTTCCTCCAGCACGTGGACGAGGCCGACCCGGAGGCGACCCGGCTGGCGGCCCTGGAGGTCGCGACCGACCTCATCACCCGCGCCCACGGCGGAGGGTGACCGCTCCCCCGGGCGGGGGATACGCGGGCCGGGCCGGGGCGGGCCCCGGCGCGTCGGACGGGTGACGGGGCGGGTCGGCGGTACTCGAAGGGAGTGCACGCCCGGCTGCGGGGCCGCGGGGCCCCGGGGCCGGGAAGCTGCGAGGCTCCCTGGAGGACCCGATGACGGCGCTGGACCCCTCACCCCCGCCGGAGACGGAGGCGCGGACCGGACGGCGGGTCCGGCAGGGCGCGGCGGTGCTGCGCTGGCTGTCGACCACCGACCACAAGGTGATCGGCAACCTCTACCTGGTGACGGCCTTCTGCTTCTTCCTCTTCGCCGGGGTGCTCGCCCTGGTGATGCGGGCGGAGCTGGCCCGGCCGGGGCTGCAGATCGTGTCGAACCAGCAGTACAACGAGCTGTTCACGGTCCACGCCACGATCATGATGCTGCTGTTCGCGACGCCGACCTTCACCGGCTTCGCCAACGCGGTGATGCCGCTGCAGATCGGGGCGCCGGACGTGGCCTTCCCCCGGATGAACGCCTTCACCTACTGGGTCTACCTCTTCGGCGGCCTGATGGTGGTCTCCGGGTTCCTGACCTCCGACGGGGCGGCGGCCTTCGGCTGGTTCGCGTACGCCCCGCTCAACGGGGCCGTCTACTCCCCCGGCACCGGCCCCGACCTGTGGGCGATGGGCCTGGCCGTGGCGGGTCTGAGCACCATCCTCGGCGCGGTCAACTTCATCACCACGATCATCTGCCTGCGCGCGCCGGGCATGACCCTGTTCCGGATGCCGATCTTCACCTGGAACGTGCTGTTCACGTCGATCCTGGCACTGCTGGCGTTCCCCGTGTTCACGGCCGCCCTGCTGGCCCTGGAGGCGGACCGCAAGTTCGGGGCGCACGTCTTCGACGCGGCGAACGGGGGCGCGCTGCTGTGGCAGCACCTGTTCTGGTTCTTCGGGCATCCGGAGGTCTACATCGTGGCCCTGCCGTTCTTCGGCGTGGTCAGTGAGATCGTCCCGGTCTTCAGCCGCAAGCCCATGTTCGGCTACGTGTCCCTGATCGGGGCGACCATCGCCATCACCGGCCTGTCCGCGACCGTGTGGGCGCACCACATGTTCGCGACGGGCGCCGTCCTGCTGCCGTTCTTCTCCCTCCTCTCCTTCCTGATCGCCGTGCCGACGGGGGTGAAGTTCTTCAACTGGATCGGCACGATGTGGCACGGCTCGCTCTCCTTCGAGACGCCGATGCTGTGGTCGGTCGGCTTCCTCGTCACCTTCCTGCTGGGCGGGCTGACCGGGGTGCTGATCGCCTCGCCGCCGCTGGACTTCCACCTCACCGACAGCTATTTCGTCGTCGCCCACCTCCACTACGTCCTCTTCGGCACGATCGTCTTCGCCACCTTCGGCGGGCTCTACTTCTGGTGGCCCAAGCTGACCGGCCGGATGCTGGACGAGCGGCTGGGCCGGCTGCACTTCTGGACCCTGTTCCCCGGCTTCCAGCTGACCTTCCTCGTCCATCACTGGCTGGGCGAGCAGGGCATGCCGCGCCGGTACGCCGACTACCTGGCGTCGGACGGGTTCACCCTCCTCAACACCCTCTCCTCGATCGGCGCCTTCCTGCTGGGAGTGTCCACGCTGCCGTTCCTCTACAACGTCTGGAAGACCGCGCGCGAGGGCGAGCGGGTGGCGGTCGACGACCCCTGGGGCTGGGGCCGCTCGCTGGAGTGGGCGACGAGCTGCCCGCCGCCCCGCCACAACTTCCACGCCGTGCCGCGGATCCGCTCGGAGTCCCCGGCCTTCGACCTGCACCACCCGGAGGTGCCCCGTGAAGGCTGAGGCCTGGCTGTTCACCGGAACGGCCCTGTTCTTCGGGGCCACCGCCATCGTCTACCGCTGGTTGTCCACCGACCCGGCGGGCAGCTCCGCGCTGTGCGTGTCCTTCCTGATGTCGGCCCTGGTCGCCGCCTTCCTGTGGCGCCGGCACCGGCGGGGCGGGGAGCGGCCCGAGGACCGCGACGACGCCGAGGTGCGGGAGGCCTCCGGCCGCCGGACCTTCTTCCCCGACCGCAGCTACTACCCCGTCCTGACCGCGCTCGGCGCGGCACTGGCGGGGCTGGGGGTGGTGCAGGGGTTGTGGCTGTTCCTGATCGGCTTCGGGGCCCTGGGGGCGGGGATCCTCGGCTTCGCCTTCCAGAACCTCGACCACCCCGAGTAGGGCCCGGCCGGGCCTACCGCTCGGGCGGGCGGTCCGGGCCGGCCGTCGCCTCGGCGATCTCCACGCGCTGCTCGGGCGTCACCGGGTACGGGACCCGGTCGCGGTAGTACCAGGAGCTGACGGCCGCCCGGGCCCGCCCCAGCAGCCGGTGCGGCAGGGGGCGGGTGGGGTCGTGGTCGTCCTCCAGCGGCCGCGGCTGCTCCCCCACCAGCATCCTGTACCGCTCGCCGGCCGGCAGGGCCCGGTGCTCGGGGTGGAAGCCGCCCTCGACGCCCTGGCGCACCAGGCCCGTCTCCTCCCCGCCGGCCAGCAGCTCCCGCTCGTGGTCCTGCAGGGCCAGGCACAGCCGCCGGGTGAGCCAGAAGACCACCGCCGGCACGACGAAGAACGCGGCGCGCAGGGTCCAGGTCAGCTCCGGCAGGGGCACGGCGAAGACGAACGCGAGGACGTCCTGGGCCCCGGCCAGCAGCAGCACGGCATACCAGGCGAGGGCCGCCGCGCCCAGCCCCGTGCGGACGGGCCGGTCACGGGGCCGGTCGCACAGGTGCCGCTCGCCGGTGTCGCCCGTGATCCAGCGCTCGAAGAAGGGATAGGCGTACAGCACGGTGAAGAACGCGCCGGGCAGCAGGACGGCCGCGACGAACGGGTTCCACACCACGGTGTGCCCCCACAGCCGGGTCTCGGTGCCGGGCATCAGCCGCAGGGAGCCCTCCAGGAAGCCGATGTACCAGTCGGGCTGGGAGCCGGTGGAGACCAGGTCGGGGCGGTAGGGCCCGTACACCCAGACGGGGTTGATCTGGGCGAGGGCGGCGAGGGCGGAGAGCAGGCCGAAGACCAGGAGGAACAGCCCGCCCGACTTGGCCAGGTACTGGGGGAAGAAGGGCAGGCCGACGACGTTGCGGCCGGTGCGGCCGGGTCCCGGCCAGTGGGTGTGCTTGAGGTGGACGACGAGCAGCAGGTGCACGGTGATCAGGGCGAGCAGCAGGCCGGGCACCAGCAGGATGTGCACGGGGTAGAGCCGGGGGATGACGTCGAGGCCGGGGAACTCCCCGCCGAAGGCGAAGAAGGCCAGGTACGAACCGACCACCGGCACCGACATCACGATGCCCTGCGCGATGCGCAGCCCGGTGCCCGACAGCAGGTCGTCGGGGAGGGAGTAGCCGGCGAACCCCTCCAGCGTGGCCAGCGCGAACAGCGTCACGCCGATCGTCCAGTTGACCTCGCGGGGGCGGCGGAAGGCGCCGGTGAGGAAGACGCGCAGCAGGTGGGCGCCGATGGCGGCGAGGAAGACGATCGCCGCCCAGTGGTGGACCTGGCGGATCAGCAGCCCGCCCCGGACGTCGAAGCTGATGCGGAGGGTGGAGAGGTAGGCCTGCGACATGCGCACGCCGCGCAGCGGGCCGTACGAGCCGTGGTAGACGCTCTCGCGCATGGAGGGGTCGAAGAAGAAGGACAGGTAGACCCCGGTCAGCAGCAGGACGACGAAGCTGTAGAGGGCGAGCTCGCCGAGCAGGAACGACCAGTGGTCGGGGAAGACCTTCCGCACCGCCCCCTTGGCGATCTCCCCCAGCGGCAGCCGCGCGTCCAGCGCCTCGGCACCCCGCACCACCGCCCGTGTCCTCCGCTTGGAACCCGGCACCGGCGTGCCCCTCCTGATCGTCGGGCGCGTACGGCGTGCCACGCTACCGAACCGGGGCAGGAGGGGGCAGAACAGACACGACGTCCAACGGGGTAAGGGGCGGGCCGCTCAACTGCCGAAGCCCACCGGGCGCCAGACCCAGCCCCCGTCCCACCCCGAACGGGTGAGCGGCCGTGCAGCCGGGGCGGGTGTCGGTCTGCGGCGCTAGCCTGGGGGAAGGCACACAGCGTGACGAGACAGCGACGCCGCCCGGAGGACCACGGTGACGACCATGATCGAGCGATCCCGGCCCATAGAGACCGTCGAGGGGGGACCGACCGTCGAGGACATGCTGCGCACGGTTGAGGAAATGGACACGCCAGACGGCTACAAGGCCGAGCTCATCCGGGGGAAGATCGTCATGACGCCGTGGTCGAAGTTCTCCTACTTCCCGCCCATGGAGTCCCTGCAGGAGCAGCTGAAGGCACACTCACCGGACGGGCACGTCGCGACCTTCGCCCCGTTCCTGTTCAGCTTCCCCTCTGCCGGACGCGCCTACGGGCCGGACGTCTACGTCGTCGACAGGGCCGTCTTCAAGGAGCAGGGACGACACGGGGACGCCGAGAACCTGTCCCTCGTCGCCGAGTTCACATCCAGTTCCACCAAAGACGTGGACTGGCAGGAAAAGCTGCGCGTCTACGGGGAGCTGGTGCCCGTGTACCTCGTGGTCGACATGCAGGCCGAGGAGATCACCTGCTTCTCCGACCCCTCGCCCCAGGGCTACAGGGCGCATAAGACGGTCTCCTTCGGCAATCCGCTGTCCGTGCCCGCGCCCTTCGACTTCGAGATCGACACGACGGCACTGAAGACGGCCTGAGCGGCGCCGGGACTCAGGCAGGCGTTCATCCACCGGGACACGGGCAGGCCCCTCAGCTGCCGAAGATCACCTGGCGCCAGACCCAGCCCCCGTCGAGGACCGTGCGCTGGAGGGGGTCCGTCATGTCGCGGGAGTCGTAGCGGAAGGTCTCGACCATCCGCCGGCGCCCGTCGGGGCCCTTCTGGAACTGCCAGCGCCGGACCCTCCTGGTGCCCGCCCCACGGGCGTACTGCATGCGCCCGCCCTCGTACGACACCCTCCCCCACTGCTCCGTGATCACCTCCACCTCACGGCGCACGGGAAGCAGCCGCATCCGCACCTTGACGGTGAGCTCCAGCTCCGGGATGCGGTGTTCCGCCACCACGTCGGCCTTCTCCTTGGGAAGGCCCTGCCGGATCCGGAACGGGACGTCCGGTCCACCCACCGCGAACAGCGCCTCCCGCAACTCGGCGGCGGGCACGGGCCTGACCCCTTCGGCGGGGTGCTTCGTCCCCATGAACCTGTCCCACAGCCGCCCCACCGTCAGCCCTCCACCCTGGTCCGCGTGCGCACCGTGCGCACCGTGCGCACGAAGTCCTGGAAGTCTGCCAGGACTTCGCCGTACTGGACGGCGGTGGCCGTCAGGGCGAGCCGTACGAGCGCGCGCTTGCGCGGGTCTTCCTCGTCCGGCAGGAACAGGTAGACCTGGGACTGGACGAAGTCCCGGCGCGCCCCGCCCTCCAGGGCCGAGAAGGTGATGCGCTGGGCCAGCGCCGGCGCGTCGGCCGGTCCGAACTCGCTGCGGTGGGTCACCGCCACCTCTCGGGCGAACTCCCGGATCCGCGCCGCCGACGCATCCGCGAGCTCCGTAGCCGTCACCTCTTCCCGGGGGAATCCGCCGTCCACGGTGATGTTCGCCGAGAACCCCGCGTCAGGCCCGGGAAGGACCGCGGCGTGGGCCACACCGGGCGGGGCGGCCGTGGGCAGCCAGCCCGCCGGCAAGGTGAACTCGACCGGCACCGGCAGTGTCGTGGGCATCACGGATCCTCCTTCGACGGAAACGTCCATCAGTCGAACCAGCTGCCTATCTCGTGCGCCACGTCAGTGGCCGTCTTCTTGATCTTGCCCGGGTCGACCGTGATCTCCAGCCCGAGCTTGCCTCCGTACGGCGCGGCCGCGCCGGCGGCGACGTCGAAATCCCACGCGCCGGTCCCCTCGTCCTTCTTCCAGCCGAGGGACCACTCCGTCCCTCTGCCGATCCAGCCCTCACCCGTCAGACCGACACCCAGGCCACCGGATTCCACACCCCCGGCGGCGGTGATCTTGCCCCCGGCGAACCTCTTCGCCTTGATGGCGACCTCGTTCTCACCCGCCTGGGCAGTGCTCGCGGCCTCTGCTCCGGCGAACGCCTCCAGGCGCGCGTAACCACTGTGGGCGCCGTACTCGGCTCGGCCCTCCTGCAGGAAGCGCAGGCCGGTCGACGCCTCGAGCTTGGAAACTGCGCCCTTGTCCGTCAGACCGTAGTTCCCGGTGACCCTGGCGCCGCCGTAGACGTCCTCCACCCCGGAAAGCTTCAGCCCCCCGAAGTGGTCCTCCCCCTGAGCGGACACGTGGAAGAGGTCGGCGTACGCCTTGAACGACCCCTCCTTGCCGTACTTCAGGCCGCTGGTGGTCCAGCCGATGTCGGGTCCGGTCACGGTGAAGGCGTCGGGGTGCGTCTTGATGTCGGCCGGTTCGTGCTTCTTCGCCTTGGCCAGGTCACCCTCGGCGTAGTTGTTGAAGCCGGTGAGGGTCTCGTCGGCGCCCCTGCCCAGGGCGTCCCTGTTGCTGTCGACGACGGCGGCTTCGAGGGCGTCCTTGACGTGCACGTCGGCCTCGGCCACCGCTTTCACCCGGTCGTCGATGTGCTGCTGCCATGCCTCGACCGCGTTCCGGACGGTGGCCTGGCCGTCCGGGTCGTGCTGGTAGGCACTGCGCTCGGCCGGGGTGAGCCTGGCGTGGTCGAAGGCGACGCGACCCTCGCCGGAGACGGTCATCCCGGCGGCGACCGCGTCGTTGCGGGCGCTCTCCAGTTTGGCCTTGAGGTCGGTGAACTGCTCGTGCGCTCCGCGGAGCAGACTCGCGAGAGCCTTGGCCTGGCTCTGCGCGGCGGAGTACTCGTAGCGGGTCGCGGTGAACTTCGTCAGGGCGACACCGGCACTGACACCCGACCAGTTGTCACCCATCGTGATCGTCTGCACGGTCTCGCCGTAGCGGCTCTCGACCTTCTGCAGTTCACCCGCCATCGCCTCCCACTTGGCGGCCGCTGACACCAGCAGACCGAAATTCGTGGTCATGATCTGGTTGTAGGTCACCATCCCGATCCCCCCATGTCGGATGGCGTTGATCATATGCGCGCGATCGCCGTCGAACGTTCGAACGGGCGGGCAAGGGGGCTTCAGCCCAGAGGGGCGGTGGTCAGTTCCAGGACCTGGGCCGGGCCCGCGCGGAAGGCGGGGCTGGTGGTGTCGGCTTCGGTCATGTGGGGGGTGGCGTCATGGGCGGCCAGGGCGGCCTTCGAGGTCCACTCCTCGACCAGGACGAAGCGGTCCGGGTCGTCCGCCACCCCGTGGAGGTCGTAGCGCAGGCACCCCTCCTCCGCCCGGACCAGCGGCGCGAGGCGCTCGTACGCCTCCCGCTGCTCCCGGCCGCGGCCGGGGAGGGTGGCGATCAGGACGAGGAGCTTCACGGGCTGCTGCGGCGGCTGCTTCGGCATGCGGCGCAGCCTAAGCGTCCAAGATCGACTCCGGCAGGCCGATTTCGCCCTGTGAGATGGTGGGGGTCATGAACCTGGAGGACCTCGTCCGGCTCCGCCGGGCGCGTGACGCGATGGACCGCGACTACGCCCAGCCGCTGGACGTCCCCGCGCTGGCGCGCATCGCCCTGATGTCGGTCGGCCACTTCCAGCGCAGCTTCCGCGCCGCCTACGGCGAGACCCCCTACGGCTACCTCATGACCCGCCGCATCGAACGGGCCAAGGCCCTGCTGCGGCGCGGCGACCTGTCGGTGACGGAGGTCTGCTTCGAGGTCGGCTGTACGTCGCTGGGCTCGTTCAGCTCCCGATTCACCGAGCTGGTCGGCGAGAGCCCGAGCGCCTACCGGGCCCGCGACCACGGCGACAGCGCCGCCATCCCCGCCTGCATCGTCAAGATCCACACCCGGCCGGTCAGGAACGGAGAAGCCAAACCCGGCGGCCCCGCGTAGCGTCTGAGACATGGGAATCAAGCTTTCGCAGTGCTTCATCGCCGTGGACGACCACGACAAGGCGATCCCCTTCTACCGGGACGTCCTGGGCCTTGAGGTCCGCAACGACGTCGGGTACGAGAACATGCGCTGGGTGACCGTCGCCTCGCCCTCGCAGCCGGACGTGGAGATCGTCCTGGAGCCCCCCCTCGCCGACCCGAACGCCACCCCCGCCGACCGCCAGGCCGTCGCGGAGCTGATGGCCAAGGGCATGCTGCGCGGGGTCATCTTCACCACGGACGACGTCGACGCCACCTTCGAGCGGATCCGCGCGGCGGGCGCCGACGTCCTCCAGGAGCCGATGGACCAGCCGTACGGGGTGCGCGACTGCGCCTTCCGCGACCCGGCCGGCAACATGCTCCGCTTCAACCAGCCCCGCAAGGCCTGACGCCCTGGTTCACAGGGGCAGCGTGGCCCAGGTGCGGGTCCCGCCGCCGGGCTCACGTGAGGGCCCGACTCCCCAGTCGCCGCCGTGGTCCCGGACGAGGGCCGAGAAGACCCGGAGGGTGGCCCGGCGGCGGGCTTCGCAGAGGGCGGCGAGGCGGGGGTGGGCGTGGGTGGGGTGGCCGTCGTAGACGATCAGGCGCAGGGCGTCGTCACGGTGGCGGAGCGACAGGTACAGCTCCCCGCCCGGGTCCATCCGCCAGGCGGAGCCCATCAGTTCGGAGGCGGCCTGCACGGTGGTGGGCGCGAGGGGGTCGAGCGCGTAGGCGTGCAGCGCGGCCCGTACGGCATGCCGGGCGATACCGGCCGAGCGGGCGGAGGCGGGCAGCGTCATGCTGCACGAGAGCCCGTCCGGCGGGGCCGGGTGGTCGGGGGCGACCGGGCAGGCGGTGGGGGTGGCGAAGAAGGGCGCGTGGAAGGGGGTGAGCATGTTCGGCTCCCAAGTCGTCTGGGGGGACGGCGTATTGGCGAAGGAAGCTCGACGCGCACGGATGGCTCACGCGGGGTGGGGAGGTGGCCCGTCGCCGAGGCCGAGGCGTGCTGCGGCGATGCACTTCGACTCCCCTGCGTGAGCGGTGCGCCACCCAATGTAGGGGCTAAGTGATGCCTGCGCCACGTGCTTGGTGATGTGCGCACCACTGTTGGACCCAACGGGTGGTTCCATGCAGACTGCCCTCATGCCACCCAGGACGTCCCCGACGTACCGACAAGCGAGGCTCGGAGCCGAGCTGCGCAAATTGCGCCTGAACGCAGGCGTGACAGCCGAGTTCGCCGCCGGGCTGATCGGGCTCGACCGGGGCAAGATCCCCAACATCGAGTCGGGCGTCCGCACCCTGAGCCCCGAGCGCCTGCGCACCCTGGCCGCCCACTACGGCTGCACGGACGGCACGTACGTCGAGGCCCTGGTCGCGATGGCCCAGCCCCGGACGCGCGGATGGTGGGACCAGTACCGGGGCAAGCTGTCGGCCGGCCTGCTCGACATCGCCGAACTCGAATGGCACGCCCAGCGGTTGCACACCGTGCAGACCGTGCACGTCCCCGGACTCCTCCAGACCGAGGAGTACGCGCGGGCCATCTTCGGCGCGGTCCTGCCGGAGCTGCCCCGTCTGGAGGTCGAACTCCGCGTCGCCCTCCGCCAGGAGCGCCGGTGTGTCCTACAGCGCGCCCAGCCCGTGCCCTACACCGGATTCGTGCACGAGACGGCCCTGCTCATGCAGTTCGGCGGCCGGCAGGCAGCCCGCGACCAGCTGAAGTACCTCGCCGAGCAAAGCACCGCCGACCACGTCGTGATCCGGGTGCTGCCCATCGCCGAAGGCATCTTCCCCGGGGCCGGACACGCCCTGCTGTACGCCGGGGGACCCGTTCCGCAGTTGGACACCGCACAGCTCGACTCCGCTCACGGGCCGAGCTTCATGGACGCGGAGAACCAGCTGTCCAAATACCGCAGCCACCTGGAATGGATGGACTCCAGGGCACTCGATCCCTCCGCCTCCCGAGACTTCATCCACCGCATCCACAAGGAGCTGTGAGAACGATGGCCGACATCCGCTGGGAAGCTCCGTACTGCGGCGAGGGCAACAACTGCTACCGGATCGGCGTGGACGCAGACGGCAACAGCTACATCGCCGTCGCCGGGCAGGAGGACCGCCCCCTCGCCGACAGCCGCGAGGCCCTCTCCGCGCTCATCCGGGACATCAAGGCCGGCAAGGCCGACCACCTGCTCGACCCGGACCGCTGACGACACGCCCCGGGCCGACATGCCCGGCCGGAAGATGCCGTTTCGCTAGCTTGTCGCATCATCCGCTTCTCTCGGAAGAAGACATGATGCGCCAGCCCGCCCCCTCCACCACGCGCGGCCGCATCGCGTGGTGGACGGCCCTCCTGACCGCCCTCGTCGCCACCTGGCTCCTCCCGTCCGTCCACGCCCACGCAGCCCCCTCGGCCCCACCCGGACAGCACTCCGGCTCCGCCCACCGGGCGGCGTAAGCGGGGGCCTGGCAACAGCCGGCCCACCCTGAGCCGTCAAGATCCCGAGCCCGGGATCTTGACGGCTTCTTTCCGCCTTCCTCCTGGATCACGCACGAACCCCCGTTCTACGATCACGGTCCACCGCATGGGGGAGGGGCACGGGCATGCCAGGGGAACGGAACGGACAGGACCGGTTACGTCCGGGGGGACCTGGAGGAGCAGGCGGCGGCGGGGCGGACTTCGCCTCCACGCCCTCCCAGAAGACGGACGCCGCGAACGCGATCGAGACCGAGCTCCAGCCGAACACCAAGAAGGCCACCGGGCACGCGGACGAGGCCACCGATGCCGCGGTGAAGAGCTCGCTGCGCGGCGCTTGGGGCTCTTCGCGCGCAACGACGTCGCCACAGGTGACGCCTTCCGGACAATCGCCCCGCAGTCGAAGCTCAACGATCTCCAGGAGACCCGCGTGCTGACGTACCACCAGGTGATGACGACCGACCTGACCCAGCTGACCACGGCCGCCGACAAATGGGACGCCATGGCGCAGGAGCTGAAGAAGGTCGAGGGCCGCTACGGCGACAGCGTCCAGAAGATCACCCTGGGCCCCGACTGGCTCGGTGCCAGCGCCCTCGCTGCCCGCGACACCTTCACCGGCACCCGCTACGAGTACTCCGCCGCGCAGATCCAGGCCAAGGCGATCGCGAGTCTGTTACGCGACGCCCACGAGCAGTTCACCGACCTGAAGAACAGGGTCGAGAGCGCCCGGGAAGAGGCGGTCAAGGCAGGCATGACGGTCTCGGAGGCGGGCAGGGTCGCCTTCGACTTCTCCAGGCTCACACCCGCCGAGTCCAGCGCCTACCACCACGACCCGGACGGCGAGGCCTCCCTACGCAAGGCCGTCGCCGAATGGCAGCAGCGCATCGACGACGGGGTGAAGGCCGTCTCGGAGGCCGACCAGGGCGTCAAGATCGCCCTCGACGCGGTGGTGGTCGACAGCAACAAGGACGCTTTCGGCGGCGACCAGACCTCCCACGGCTTCAACGCCGACGCCCAAGGGGACATCGAGGTCTACGAAGCCCGCAACGCCCAGTCCATCGCCACCCGCATCAACAGCGGCGGGAGCGTTTCCGCAGCCGACTACGCCGAGCTGGACCGCTCTTTCCGGGACAACGCCAAGAGCCAGGAGTTCAACCAGACCTTCCTCAACGGAATGGGCGCGGAGAACACCCTGAAGCTCACGAACAAGCTGAACGACCACGCGTACGGCGACGACAAGGGCAACAAGCAGCGCTACCTGAACGTGGAGAAGGGCCTCGCCAACTCCCTGTCGAACGCCATGCAGGACCCCGAGTCCGGGTTCTACAGGAACTTCCGCACCCAGCTCGACAAGGCCGGGCTCGCCTCGTACGACCTCAAGCAGATCGGCGACTACACCCTCGGTCGGAGTCACGGCCAGCAGGTCCACGGCTACCAGAGCCTGGTCACGCTGATGCAGCACGGCGACGGGTACTCCACCCCCTTCCTGCACGACATGGCCACGGACATTCGTAAGGCCGAGGACAAGAAACAAGGCGGCAACCCGGACATCTGGGACCTCACGGGCAACTTCAGCGGTGACAACAGGGGGTGGTTCGCCAACGATCCCCTCGACGGCGTCCTCGGCATCATGTCGAAGAATCCCGAGGCCGCCACCTCTTATCTCGACCCCGGCCCGGACGGCAGGAACGACAACCTCCGGTATCTGCTCAAGGACCGCGACTGGAACCACGTGGACACCACCACGTGGATCGGGAACAGTGAGCGCGTATCCGCCGACACCTTCGACAAAGACGTGCGGGCAGGCCTGGGCCTCATCCTGGAAACCGGCACGACCGGCCACACCCCGGGGTCTCTCGGCACGGAGATCACCCGTCATTCCGAGGCCGAGGCCCGCATCATGCACGACGCCGTCAACCTCTTCGACTATGGCGACGGAAACGGCAAGGACGACAAGGGTGTGCTGAAGGGACAGGGCGACAACGTCCTGAAGAGCGAGGAGTACGCGAACGTACGCGGCCCTCTTGCCCGTGCTCTGTCGTCCTACTCCCCGGACGTGGTGGACATCATCGCCGGCGAAGGACCCGGTGACAGGGTGGGCAAGGACGACGCGCTGGCCGCCGGCGACAATTCCAGGATCCAGAACAGCAGAAGCAGTGTGCTGCGTGTGCTGAGAGGAGTGTCCGAGGATCCGGAGAACTACTTCCTCCTCCACGAGTCTGAGCGCCGCTACATGGCAGAGCAACTCACCACCTCGGACCTCTCCGACCCCGAAGCCCTCAAGAACCGCGCGGCCAAGATCGGGGAGGTCAACGGCGCAATCAACGCCATAGGCGGCGACATCAAGCTCAGCGAGCGCGATGCCGTCCTGAGCGCGGCCGGTGACATGAGGGTGTACGGGTACCACGTCATCGGTGGCGCCATCACCGGCATACCCATCGTCGGAGACCTCGCCCAGCGGACGGTTGACGGGGCCTGGAACGAATGGCTCAAGGGAGTCACCTCGGAACAGGGCCTGCTGGCACGCGAGCGCATCAGCTCCGCCAACGACGCCGCGCAGACAGACCTCGACAAGTTCTTCCAGAGCTGGGGAAGCGAGACCCATCAGTCGGCGACCAGTGTCGGAGCGGCCCAGCGAGAGGCTCAGCAGAGCTACACCAGCGGGCGTGAAAGCGCCTACCTCGCCTTGCGAGAACGGAAGTGACCACCATGCCCCCGCATACTCGCATCAGTCGGCGAACCACACGCGCAGGACTCGCCGCACTGCTCGCCTTGGCGGGCTGCGCCGGACTGCTCATCTGGTGGAACACCGACGTCATGGGCCAGGACCGCTTCTGCGACGACGCGCTCACCTCATCGGAGCTGAGCCCCGTGCTGGACGGTCCCGGCAGGCTCACCCGGAAGAACGGCCACGAGGAATCGGACCCGTACGGTTTCTCGTGCACCGTGCGGCGCACCAGCAAGTTCCTGGGGGCAGCCGAGCCGGAAATGAAGGCGGAACTCTCTTTCGAGCCAGCCGACTTCGCCCTCGGATCGCGGCTGTGGAGGGACCCGTCGGCCTCCTCCTACTTCGTGGGCGGCCCCACCGGCGCCGTCTCCGAGACCCAGGCATGGGTTCTGCTTCCCGCCGGCTGCGAGGCCAAGACTCCACCCGGCGTTCAGCGCGCGAATGTACCCGTGCTCGAGATGAACCTCACCCACGGCCGGGCCGCCCGCGAAGATCTGGCCCAGGCCGCGGTGAGCGCAGCCCGGCACGTCGCCAAAGGGCTCGGCTGCGCCGGCAGCGGTGCGTTGAAGGCTCCTGTGCGCCTGCAGGGTCCGTCCGGCGCGGGTGAACCGCGGCCCACCGATCCGGCCAACGCCTGCGGCATGGCCGGCTTCAGGCTGCCGGAGGCCGCTCTCCTCAGAGGACGAGCGGAACCCGGCACCGAGCGGGTGACCGGAAGCGACTCCAGGACCAGGGTCTGTGAGCTGACCCTGAAGGGCCCTGGCGCGCCTCGCCTCACCCTTGCCGTCAGCGAGGATCCCCTCCTGACCCAGGGGGTACGCCGTGATGAGACGGCCACCCCGCAGAACAACCGCACCGTCACCGCCTGCGCCGCAGGGGACCTGTACGTCGCGATGAGCTACGACGACACGTACCGCGACCTGCTGCTGGACGCGGGCGCTACCGCGCACGAACAAGCCCGGACGGCCCTCTTCAGGGCATTCTTCGACACGGTGGCCAAGGACCGGGGGTGCAGGACCGACTGACCGGCGCCGCCTGATGCCCACCCACTGGATCCCTACGGCGCGCGCGGTCTCCCGTCCAGGGCGGTCGGCCGGGTTGCGTCGGCCGCCATCGAGCCGCGGAGGAGGGCGGCGAGGTCGTGGGGGTGGGACGGTTCGTCGGTCGGGGTGGCGGTCGTGATGCGGTCCAGGCGGAAGCCGCGGCCGGCGCGGCGGGTGCGGCACCAGGCGATGAGGTACCAGCGGCCCTCGGCGGTGAGCAGGCCCGCCGGTTCCACGGCGCGTTCGCTCGGGCGGCCGGCCGCGTCCACGTAGGTGAGCCGTAGGACGGTGGCGTCGGTGAGGGCCCGTTCCACCGCCGCGCGGACCGTCGGCTCCGTCCGGGAGGGGAGGGCGACGATCCGGGCCGCGAGGGTTTCGGCCACCGCCGCGGTGGGGCCGGTCATCGAGGCGAGCAGCTTCTGGTAGGCGGTGCGGGCGGCGGCCGCGTAGGGGGTGTCGGCGTTGGCGAGGGCTGCGGCCAGGGCCGCTGCCTCGTCGGCGGTGAAGTGGACCGGGGGCAGGGTCATAGCCGGGTCGACGGTCCAGCCGCCGCCCCGCCCGAGGGCGGTGCGGACGGGAACGCCGGCGTCCATCAGCGCCTGGAGGTCGCGCTGCACCGTCCGCGTGCTGACCTCGAAGCGGGTGGCGAGCGCCGCGACCGAGCGCGGCCGGGGCGCGGCGGCGCGCAGTTCCTCCACGAGGGCGTAGAGCCGGGTGGTGCGGTCCATGGGCCCGACGCTACCGGGCCGCGGCCTCGGCCAGGAACTTCCGTTCGCGCACCCGCTCCCGTTCGGAGACGGTGAGGGGGAAGAGGGTGAAGCCGTGCATCGCGCCCGCCACGACGCCGAGTTGGACGGGGGCGCCCGCCGCCTGCCAGCGCCGGGCGAGGAAGAGGGAGTCGTCCAGCAGGGGGTCCTCCGTGCCGACGACGATGCGGGCGGGCGGCAGGCCGGTCAGGTCGGCGTAGAGCGGGGAGAGCTCGGGGTCCCGGCGCTCCTGCGGGCCGGTGCCGGGGGAGAACAGCTCGTAACTGCCGCGGAGGGAGTCCGTGTTGCTGAGGAGGGGGCGGGGGCCGAAGGCCCGCTGGCTCGGGGTCATGGAGAGGTCGTAGGGGCCGAAGAGGAGGTGGGCGGCGCGGAAGATCCCGGCGATGCCGTGGCGGTCGCGCAGGCGCAGCAGGGTCAGGACGCTGAGGTGCGCGCCGGCGGACTCGCCGCCGATGAGCAGCCGGTCGGTCCCGAACTCGGCGGCGGCGTGGGTGACGAGCCAGCGGGCGACGGCCTCGCAGTCGTCGGGGCTGGCGGGGAAGGGGTGCTCGGGCGCGAGCCGGTAGTCCACGCTCACGACGGCCAGCCGGGCCTCCTCCGCGATGCCCCGGAGCCGCTCGTCCTGCCCGTCGGCGGAGCCGAAGGCCCAGCCGCCGCCGTGGATGTGCAGGTACACCCCCTCGGCGTGTCCGGCGTCCGGCACGAAGGTCCGCACCCGGACCCCGCCCGCGACCGTCCGGTCCCGCCCCTGCGGGAGCCGCAGGGGCGGCTGGTCCCCGGCGAGCCGGTTGCGGCGCAGCCGGGCGAGGAGCGCGGCGTCCGGGGCGGCCCCGCGGACGGGGCGGCTCGCGGCGTCGGCCTCGAAGCGGGCGTTGAAGGTGAGGGTCTCGGCGAGGCAGTCCTGGTCGGTGAGCGGCAGGGTGGGGGTGGGCTTCGGGGCCGTCTTCGGGGTCGTGGTCGTGGTCATGCGGCAAGGTTCGCCGCCGTCCGCGACAGCCCCGTGTCACCCTTTCGTGGTGACCTGGGTCATGTTCTGGCGCCCGGCGAACTTGGTGACCGCCGCTTTCGCCAGCCGCCGGAGCTGGGACGGGCCCAGGAAGGGAAAGCGCATCACCCGGAGGGCGAAGAGCGCCTGAGCCACGAGGAGGGGGGGAAACAGCACTGGAACGAAGAGGAACAGCGGCAGCAGCGGAAGTAGCGGGAGGAGCAGCCACCCGGTGAGTCGGGCCCGGAACTCACCCTCCGGAAGGGCGGAGACCAGCCCGTAGACGAAGCTGATCAGGACGGACGGCACCCCGACCACCAGGAGGAGCCGCCATGGCTCGCTGGTGTGCCACAGCAGCTTGTCTCCGAGAGCCAGAGGGATCGCATAGATGATCGCGTAGCGGACCACCAGGTCGATGAACCTCAGCCCGATGATCCCCAGGTTCTTCCACGGCGTGCTCTCGTCCACGGCGTATCCCCCTCATGGCATGCCGAACGAGCGGCACGCCATGGGCGGCGGCCGCTGGCAACAGCCTGTCAGAGGGATTGAACATGTTCAATTGTTTCTAGTGAACATGTTCAATTTCCGTGGCCCGCGGATCGGGCGGGGCAGAGGTGGGCGGCGATGGTGCGGGCGCAGGTGAGGGATTCGGTGTGGGTGGTGTCGACCTCCAGGTCGTACGCCACGCCCCGGTGGACCGTCTCGGCCTGGGCCGCGGCCATCCCCGAGGGGCGGTCGCCGCGGGCGATCTCGCGGGCGGCGGCCACCTCGCCGTCGCAGCGGACGCCGACCCACAGGACGTCCAGCCCCTGGAGCGCCGCGCGCCAGCGCCGCTGGGACTCCGGGCCGCCGAGGAACACGTCGTCCACGATGATCCGGGCCCCGGCCCGGGCCATGGCGGCGATCCCGTCGGCCCAGGCGGCGTCGAGGGTGCGGAACGCCTCGCCGACGACGACCCCGCCGCCGTCGGCGAAGCCGATCCCCGCGTCCGAGGCGCGGAGGGAGGGCGGCATGGCGTCGACCAGCGTGTCCACGCCGAAGGCCAGCCAGGGGTCGGGCAGGACGGCTTGCAGGCACCGCACGATCCCGGATTTACCGGAACTGGAGCCGCCGTTGAGGATGATCACCCGGGTTCCGGACGCCGCGGCGTCGGCAGCCGGGGCACCCGTGAGGAAACGCAGTTCCGGGCGCTCCCACGTCACCTTCGGCGGCGCGGGGGCGACCGTGCCGACGCGCTCGGCGCCCATGCGGCGGTAGAACGCCTCGGCCGGCGGGTGCGACACGACGCGCACCTGCGGGAGGCCGGCGGCGCTCGCCCGGTCGAGCATGTGCCGGATGAGCAGCCGCCCGACTCCCGACCCCTGCGCGGCGTCGGCCACGAAGGCCAGGTCGAGTTCGGCCTGGTCCGGCAGGAGCGCGTAGAAGCCCAGGATCCGGCCGTCGTCCGCGACGAAGACCTCGTTCCGGTCGATGTAGTCGGACGTCACCCGGTAGCCGGCGACGATCGCGGCGTACGGTCCGGAGTAGGCGCCCGACTGCTGCACGAGTGTGGTGAGGGCTTCGGCGTCGTCCGCGGTGGCACGCCTGATCGTCAGGGACTGTGGCATGCGGCGGAGTATATGGATCAACTGGTTTAGTGACCATTACATTTCGGGGGTGCGGGGGTGTCCCCTCGCTCAGGCCCCGAGGAGTCCGAGGAGGCGGTTCACCGCCTCCTCGGCGGGCTGGCCCACCGCGCCGACGGCGGCCGCGATCTGCGCGAGACGGCCCAGGACGAGGCCGCCGCGCTCGGGCAGGGCCGCGGGATCCGAGGTGAGCACGGGCAGGGCCCGGTCGACGGCCCGGTTGGAGGACCGGCTTGTCGACCTCGCGAGCGGCCGGTGCCTCCTCCCAGAGGAGGGGTGGTGGGGCGGGGGGAGAGAGGCCCCGGTTACTGGCCGGCCGCGCCGCGGGGGAAGGTGATCTCGACGCGGCGGTTCTTCTTGCGGCCTTCCTCGGTGCTGTTGTCGGCGATCGGGTAGTCCTCGCTGTAGCCGCGGACGTCGTAGGTGACGCCGGGGTTGGTGACGGTCTTGGCCAGTTCCGCCTGGACGGCGTCGGCGCGCTGCTTGGAGAGTTCCTTGCCGTGTTCGTAGCTGCCCTGGTCGTCGGTGAAGCCGAAGACGCGGATGCGGGTGGCCTTCTGGGTGTTGATCTCCTGCGCGATGGCCTGGATGCGGGCGGCGGCCTGGGCGTTGAAGACGGCGCTGTTCTCGGGGAAGAGGACCTCGGACTGGAGGGCCATCATGACGTTCTGGTTGGTCTCCTGCCGACGCTGCTCCCCACCGAGGTCTTCGACGACCTCGGCGATGTCGAGCACCTTGATGGGCGCGAGGGTGCCGCCCTGGGGGATCTTGAGACCGGGGGCGTTGGAGTCGATGGGCACGGGCGCGGCGGGGGAGGGCTCGGTGCCGGGGGGGACGGAGGGCTTGGGGTCGTCGGCGTGGGCGCTCGTCGCGCCGAGGAGGTGGGCTGCGGCGATGACGAGACCTACGACGGCTGTCGCGGCGGAGACGCGGTAGGGGCGCTTGGTCATGGGGTCACCCGGAGAGTTTGACGGTGGCCGTGGCGAAGGTGGGAAGGTTGAACTCGACCTCGCCGGTTGATGCCGGCGGCGTTGGGAACTGGGCGAAGAAGGGGATCACCTGACCCGCGTCGACGCTGGAGACCCCCGTCGTACAGAGGCATCGGGACTCCGTGTCCCGTAGCACGTAGTAGCGCTTCTTGCCCGCCTTGTCGACCAGCGTCGCGCCGGCCACGGACTCTCCTGATCCCTTCAACTCGATTCCGCGCCAGGCCACGGTGTCTTTGTAGGACTGACTGCCCGTGTTCTTGAGCTGACCGTTGATGGTGAGGAAGCCGCCCGGATCGCGCTGGACTGAATTGATCTCCAAGACCATGCCATCTTGCCCTTTGAGGGTGGCGAGGACCACGGCCGGTGCGGAGCTCTGTTCCTTGCCGGGGGTAGAGGCCTGAGCACCCGCGTTCTGAGACTGCGACTGCGATGGCTTCTGCGCCCCCTTCGCGTCACCACCGCCGCCCCCGCCACAACCGGCCGCGGTAAGGGCCAAGAGCGTCGCGACCGCGACAGCCGCTCCCCCACGCATCTTTGCCATGTGCCGAATGCCCATCTATGACGCTTCCTTGTCTCTTGTTCCCCGTCAGTTGACGAGACGCACGCTGAAGAGCTTCCTGCCGAGATCGCGGAGGGAGCCCGGCTTCATCGGATCGAGCTTGATCGGGCCGCCCTTGTCGCAGGTGAACGTGACCAGGGGGGCCTCTGCTGAAGCAGTCGGAGTGGGCTCTGGTGTGGCGTCCCCCGGCGGCACTGTCGGTGCGGGGGACGGCGTCGCCACATCCTGCAGGTGGCACTTCGACTCGACCAAAGCGGTGGCCGTGGCCGTCCCGTGCATGCCGTTGGTGCCCGGAACCACCGAATCACCGACGGTCCGGTCGCTCTCGACCGTAACGGTGAACTTCGGCGGTGACGCATCACATTGCGCCTTCGCCCCATTTCGCGCCGCGAAAGCGTCGGCCTCCGCGCAGGCGCCGTTCGACTTCAGGTAGTCGGCATCGACGATCTTCGCCCAGTCCTCGGGCTTCAGCATCGCCAGGTCGACACCGAGCAGGACCCGATCCCGGGCTTCCCTCCCGGCCGCCAGAGCGGCGGCATCGGCCGCACCTTGGGCGTCGCTGCGGGTGACTGCCGCTTGGCCGATGACGAAGAAGGCGAGCGCCGCGAAGAGCAGACCGGCCACCATGACGACGTAGAGCGGAAAGGCTTGCCCCCGGTCCGGTGCCGACCGGACTCGCGTCATCGTCACCCGGCCTTGATGTTCTCCACGGCTTCCTTGATCCGCTTGGTGATCTCCGAGCCGATACCCGAGCCGACGATCGCGCCGATGATCACCACGACCACCAGGATGATGCCCAGGTACTCGAACGCGGTCTGGCCCCGGTCGGGGGTCGAGTGGCGCTTGCGGAGTCGGGAGACTGCCGTGTCCGTCCAGTCGGTCAGGCGGAGCTTCGCCTCGACCGACGCCTTCAGCAGCGAGTTGTGTGACATGGGGGTTCCCTCCCGTACCGGTGCCGCTGTCGATTTGCGGACCGTACGGGGAGTCAGCGGTCGTCACCAAGGGTCCCGGGGCCCAATTACGGACCCACTGCGCACCGTGTCTACCCATGTCCACTCACCCCCGGGCGGGCGGTTCCCAGCCAGTGGGCTATCGCTTCGCTGCGGCTCGTGCTCTGGAGTTTGGCGAAGATGCGGTTGATGTGGTTCTTCACCGTCTTCTCGCTGATGAAGCACACCGCCGCGATCTGCTGGTTGCTCATTCCTGACGCGATCAGGTCCATGATCTCCACCTCCCTCGAACTCAGGCCGAAGAGAACGGAGTTGTGTAACCGCTCCGGAGACTGTGCCACAGTTCGTTGCGGTTGCGAAGAGGTGCGGAGGTCGGTGAGGAGGGTGGCGGCCGCCGTTGGCGTGAAGTGGGGGCGGCCCTCGCGGACGTCGTGGACCGCTCTCACCAGGTCCTCCGGCGTGAACTCCCCGTGGACCAGGTAGCCGCCCGCGCCCAACAGGAGCGATTCCCGGACGATTTCCGACTCCCGGCTGTACGTGAGCATCAGCACCGGCGCCAGCCGGACCAGGTGCGGCAGGGCCGAGATGCCGTCCACGCCCGGCATGCGGACGTCGAGGAGGATCAGGTCCGGGGCGTGGCGGCGGGTCAGGCTCAGGGCCTCGCGGCCGTCGGCGGCCTCGGCGGCGACCTCGATGCCGTCCGCCGCCGCCAGCAGCGCCGCGAGGCCGGCCCGTACGACCGGGTTGTCGTCGGCGATCAGGACGCGTAGGGCGGGCGGGGCGGGCATCAGGGGCTCCCGAGGGGGAGAGGGAGGGGGAGGGTCAGGTGGAGGCGGGTGCCGTTGGTGCCGTCCTCTTGGGGGCCCAGGTGGAGGTCGGCGCCGATCGCCGTCGCGCGTTCGCGCATGCCGAGCAGGCCGTAGCGGCCGGGGGGCGCTCCGCCGGGCGGGAGGCCGTGGCCGTCGTCCGTGACGGTGAGGGTGAGGTGGGTGGGGGTGGTCTTCGCCGTGAGGGTGACGTGGGTGGCGGCCGCGTGGCGGCGGGCGTTCTCCAGGGCCTCCGAGGCGATGGAGAGGACGTGGTGGGCCACGGGGGCCGGGAGCGCGGGGAGGGTGGGCGGGGTGTCGACCGTCGTGCCCGGGGCGGCCAGGGCGTAAAGGGCCGGGGCCAGGGGGACGGCCGGGCGGGGTTCGCGGAGGTCCGTGAGGAGGGCGCGGGACTCCGTCACCGCGCGGCGGGCCGCCACCGCCAGGAGGGCGGACCGGACGCGGATGGTCGCCGGGTCCTCGGTGAGGCTCAGGGCGTCGGCCGTCAACGCCAGGCCGTGCAGGGTCTTGGACACCGAGTCGTGCATCTCCCGGGCCAGCCGGTCGCGTTCGGCGCGGATCGCCTCCGCCACCGCCAGCTGCGCGCGGGCTTCGGTGAGGCGGACCAGGAAGTCGCGGACGGAGGAGCCCGCCGCGCCCGACAGGACGCAGAGGAGGGAGAGCGACAGGCCCCCGCCCAGCGCCGCCACCACGGCCGTCTGCGCCGCCGCGTACAGCGCCGAGCCCCGCCAGCCGTAGACCAGCCCGGCCAGCAGCGGGGTGCCGAGGGCCACCAGGCCCAGCGGGGAGGCGGGGCCCGCGGTGATGAGGAGGAGGGTGCCCAGGGCCATGTCGGCCGCGAGCAGCCAGCGGTGGCGCAGCAGCAGGGGGCCGCAGCGCTCCCAGTCGCGGAAGAGGGCGTAGGAGAGCATGAAGGTGAACAGGACGGCGGCCGAGACCAGGTACGTCGGCGGGCCGGGGGCGGTGTGCGACAGGGCCAGGGGGGCACCCAGCGGGATCATCACCAGGCGGAGCGCGAAGACCTGGCGGCACAGGGACTGGAGGGCGTTGGCCCGCAGCCGCAGGGAGGTGCCGGGGGCGGCGGCGGGGGCGAGGACCGCCATGGTCAGCCACCGCCCAGCAGGGCGCCGAAGTCCACGTTCGCCCCGTAGACGAACCCGCAGACCAGGAGGATCAGGGTCCCCGGGAGCATGAACATCGTGACCGCGAACGTGGCCTTGGGGACGGCCCGGGCGGCGCGCCGGCGGGCGTTCTGGGCGTCCGTGCGGCGCATGTCCTCGGCGATGGCGATGAGGGTGTCCACGATCGGCGATCCGAGTTCCTCGCCCTGCTGGAGGGCGGTGACGAACTGGGCGACCTGCTCGCTGTCGTTGCGGCGGCGCAGCTCGTCGAAGGCCTGGCGGCGGCTGACGCCCATGTCCATCTGCTGGAGGGTGATGCGGACCTCGTCCGCCCAGGGGCCCTCGTACTTGGCCGCCACCCGGTCCAGCGCCTGCCGGAAGCCGAGCCCGGCGCTGACGACGACGGCGAGGACGTCGAGGAAGTCGGGCAGGGTGCGTTCGATGTCGTCGCGGCGGACCCGGATCGCCGACCACAGGCCGGCCTCGATCCAGAACAGGCCGAAGGCGGTCATGAGCAGGGCGACGACCAGCCGGCCGTTCAGGAGCATCGCGAACGCGCCGAGGCCGCCGAGGAAGCCGTAGACCGCGCGCCGGGCGGCGTAACGGTCGATGGTCAGGCCGGCCGGGTTGCCGGCCCGGTCGATCTGGGCGCGTTTGCGGGCCACCCGCTTGGGGCCCATCAGCCGCAGGACGAGGGGGGCCCAGCGGATGCCGAGGCGGTCGACGACGGAGCCGACGGCCGTGGTGCGGGAGGAGCCGACCTCCAGGGCGAGGGCGAGGTCGGTGGGGAGTTCCACGTCGGCGCGGTAGAGGCGGATGCCGTGGAGGACGCCGAAGACCGCGAGGGCCGCCACGACGGCGAGGAGGAGGGGAAGGTAGGCGGGCATGGTGTCGTCGTCCTCCCGTCAGACGTCGATCTTCGACAGGCGGCGGATGAGGACGAAGCCCAGGGTGAAGAGGCCGAGCGCGATCAGCACGGCGGTCTGCCCGATCAGGGCTCCGGTCATCCGGTCCAGGGCGCCCGGCATCATCATGTCGACCAGGAGGAGGGAGCCGAGGCCGATCGCCGGGACGAGGTAGGCGGTGACGGTCACCTGGGAGAGCTGCGTACGGATCTCCCGGCGCGTCTCCTTGCGCTGCTCCAGGGTGACGACGAGGTTGCGCAGGCTCCCGACGATGGCGCCGCCGGCCCGCGCCGACAGGACGAGGGTGGAGACGAGGACGACCAGCTCGCGGGAGGGCAGCCGGTCCACGATCTCCCCCAGCGCCTCCTCGATGGAGTGGCCTACCGCGAGCCGGTCCGCGACCCGGGACAGCTCCTCCCCCGCCGGTGCCTCCAGTTCCTCGGCTGCGATCCCGATGGCCGTGCGCAGGGCGAGCCCGGCCTGGGTGGCGTTCGCGAGGATCCGGGCGAGCTCCGGCAGCTGGTTGATGAACCGCTCGGTGCGGCGGGTCCGCTGCCAGCCGAGGAAGGCGTTCGCCGCCCACAGGCCGATCAGACCGGCGACCGGGCCGAAGAAGGGCGCCAGGAGGGCGGCGGAGACCAGCCAGACCCCGGCGACGGCCATCAGCACGTAGACGAAGAACTCGCCCGGGGTGAGGTCGAGGCCGGTCGTCGCCAGCTTCACCTCGATGCGCCGGCCGAGTCTCGTGCGGCGCAGCCGCCGGTCGACGGCAGGGAACCGGCGCCGGCGGCCGGTGGTCTGCGGGGCCCCCTCGGCGGCGAGGCGTTCGACGAGGGCGGCGCGCTGGGCGAGGCCGGCGGCGTAGGCGTGCACCCCGAGGGAGACGAACAGGCCGGCCAGCAGGGTGGCGCCGAGGGTGAGGAGGACGAGGTTGGTCACAGCAGGGTCCGTGAGGTCAGCGGGTCGAAGGGGGCGTCGGGCGGGGCCACCCCGAAGGCCTGGGGGATCGGCTGGTTGTTCATGTAGAGGCGCTCCGCGATCCGGCGCGGCAGGGGGGCGTAGGCGAAGTAGCCGTGCACGCGCCCGTCGGCGGCCATGGGCTGGGCGACGTAACGGCAGACCGTGGTGATCCGGAACGGTTCGCGGCCGTGGGATTCGAGCACGGAGATCTCGGTGATGCGGCGCGAGCCGTCCCCGAAGCGGGTGAGCTGGACGATGACGTTGACGGCGCTGTTGATCTGGTCCTGGAGCGCCTCGAAGGGGATCTCGACCTCCGACATGGAGGCGAGGGTCTGCAGGCGCATCAGCGCGTCCTGGGAGCTGTTGGCGTGGACGGTGGCCAGGGAGCCGTCGTGGCCGGTGGACATGGCCTGGAGCATGTCGAGGGTCTCGCCGCCGCGGACCTCGCCGACGATGATGCGGTCGGGGCGCATGCGCAGGGAGTTGCGCACGAGGTCGCGGATGGTGATCTGGCCCTTGCCCTCGACGTTGGCCGGACGGGACTCGAGGCGGATGACGTGGGCCTGCTGGAGCTGGAGCTCGGCGGAGTCCTCGATGGTGATGACGCGCTCGCCCTCGGGGATCAGGCCGGAGAGGGCGTTGAGGAGGGTGGTCTTCCCGGTGCCGGTGGCGCCGGAGACGATCAGGTTCATCCGTGCCTGGACCAGCCCGGACAGCAGGAGCAGCATCTGCTCGTCCAGCGAGCCGAGGGCGATCATCTCGGGGAGGGTGAAGGCGCGCGGGAAGCGGCGGATGGTCAGGGTCGCGCCGGTCAGGGACAGCGGCGGGATGATGACGTTGACGCGCTCGCCGCTGGGCAGGCGGGCGTCGACCATGGGATTGGCCTCGTCCACGCGGCGGTTGACGGTGGAGACGATGCGCTCGATGGTCTGCATCAGCTGCTCGTGCGAGGCGAACCGGATCGGCAGCTGCTCGACCCGGCCGGCGCGCTCCACGAAGATCTGGTCGGGGCCGTTGACCATGATCTCGGAGATGGAGGCGTCCTCCAGGAGCGGTTCGAGCACGCCGAGGCCGAGGGCCTCGTCCACGACGCGCCGGATCAGCTGGGCGCGTTCGGCGGTGGAGAGGACGGGGCCCTCGCGGCTGATGATGTGGCCGAGGACCCGTTCCAGGCGCGCGCGGCGCTCGGCGGGGGCGAGCGCGGACATCTCGGCGAGGTCGATCTCCTCCAGCAGCTTGGCGCGGTAGGAGGAGACGAGCCGGCCGTCCTCGCGGGGGCTGTGGCGGTCGTCGGGGGTGCTGACCCGGGAACGCAGGCTCACGGTCACGGTCCCTTCGGGTCGTCGTTGGGCATGACGGCGGTGGCCTTGGCTTCCGGTATGTCGAGGCCGGGCACGATGCTGTTGATCTTGATCGTCACGGTGGCGGTGATCGCGTCGCCCCCGGAAGGTACGGAGATCTGCGCCGACAGGCCGTCACGGATGGCGGCACGCCCGGCGGCCTCTCCCCGGCCCGGGTGCTTGGCCTCCACGCGGGCCGCCGTGCGCGCGGCGGTGTCGGCCTGTTCGTGGACGTACGCGATCCAGCCCAGCTGGATCCCGCACAGGGCGACGAACAGCAGGATCGGGACGAAGCCGATGTACTCCAGGGCCACCTGCCCCCGGTCGGAGCGCAGGGCCCGCCAGGTCCGGCCCGGGCGGGGTGGCGGGCTCGCGGGGCCGGCCGCGCGGAGCGCGTGCGTGCCGCCGGGCCGGGCGGTGGGCCCCGGCCGCTGCTCGGGATGCCGGGGCATCTCAGTTCTCCCTCTCCATGGCCGCACCGGCCTCGCCGGTGATGGGGACCCCGATGTCCAGGCCGGGGTAGAGGACCGGGATGTTGAGCTTGACCGTGGCCTTGTAGACGTCGCCGGACGGGCCGCAGAGCGCCGACATGCCCCATGCGTCCCCGATGTGCTCGGCGGCAGCCGCCTCGCAGGCACCGTCCCCGTGCACCGCGCCCGCCCGCGCCCCCTCGTCGGCCGCGTTCCCGGCCAGCGAGAAGGCGTACCCGATCAGTACGCACTCCCACACCGCCGCCACGAGCAGCAGGATCAGCGGCACCATGCCCACGAACTCCAGGGCCACCTGCCCCCGGTCCCGCTCCCGCTCCCCCGGCCACCGGCGCATCCGTCAGCCCTCCCGGCCGCGCCGCAGCCGCGCCACCGGCCCCGCGGCCCGGACCGCCAGGGCCGAGCCCGCGGCGGCCCGCGCTCCGGCCGCGGCCCCCTGCTCCGGGACCGCCAGCAGGCCCAGCTCCCCGGCCAGCGCCCACAGGGCCTGCTTGACCGTCGAGCGGTTGTCGAGGTCCTGCACCCGGCCCGCGTCCACCACCCCCTGGAGCTCCTTGTAGGCGGCCGGGACGGGGGTGCGGGTGGGGCGGGTCTTGGTGATCTTCTCGATCAGCGCGGGCTGGATCTCGGTCTGCTTGCTCCAGCGGTTGACCACCAGCGCGGTGTCCTCCGCCTTGCGTACCTGGAGCCGCTCCCACATCCGCACCATCCGTTTGGCCGCCCGTACGGCGACCACGTCCGGGGTGGTCACCAGCACGGCCACGTCCGCCTGCTCGACGGCGGTGGCGTTGGCGCCGGTCACCTGGGTGCCGCAGTCGACCACGACCAGCTCGTAGCGGGCGCGCAGGGCGCTGAGCACCTGGCGGGTGGCGCGTTCGTCGAGCTCCTCGCCCCGCTCCCCCTCCGCCGGGGCCAGCAGCAGCGCCAGGCCGGTGCGGTCCTCGTAGACGGCGTCCTGCAGGACGCGCGGCGAGATGTCCTGGATCCCGGCGAGGTCGGCGATGGAGCGGCGGAACTGGACGTCGAGGTAGGAGCCGACGTCCCCGGCCTGGAGGTCGAGGTCCACCAGGGCCGTGCGGCGCCCGGAGGCGGCCGCGGCGAGGGCGAACTGGACGGCGGTGAAGGTGGTGCCGACGCCGCCCTTGGCCCCGGTGACGGTGACCACGCGGCCGCCCGGCCCGGAGAGGACCTCCGAACCCCGGCCCAGGTGGCGGCGTACGCCGGCCGACCACTGGGCGGCCGCGCCGACCCGGGCGGCGAGCTCCTCGTAGTGCAGGGGCAGGCCGACCAGGCCCCGCGCGCCGGAGTCCATGGCGGCGGAGAACACCTGGGGCCCGGCGTCCGAGGAGAGCAGGACGACGCCCACCGCCGGGAAGCGCAGGGCGACTTCGCGGACGAGTTCCAGCGCGGGGACGGGCCCGATCCGCTCGTGGACGAGGACGACCTCGGGGAGCTCGTCGACGGAGTCGGCGGCGAGCCGGCCCAGGGTGTCGAGGAGGGTGGTGGAGTCGGGGACGGGCGGGGCGGGCTCGGCGTCCGGGAGCTGGCTGAGGAGGGCGACGATGGAGCGGGCGGCGTCGGCGTCGCCGGCCGCGGGGAGGATTCGAGTGGTCATCCGCGCCTCACTTGTCCCCGTCGAGGGTGTACGTGCGGTCGCCCGGGCCGGGGGCGGAGTCGGTGCCGGGGGCGACGAGGGCCAGGCGGACGTGCTCCGCGAAGGACTCGGCGTAGGCGACGCGCTGGGTGTCCTTGGTGTTCAGGGCGAAGGTGATCGGGACGGCCTCGGCGGGGCCCTTCTTGTCGCCGTCCTTGTCGAGGGCGGTGAGCTTGCCGACGCCCAGGACGCGGGCGTTGGCGACGATGATCACGGAGCGGGCGGGGTCGGACTCCTTGGCGCCCTTGAAGGTGGCGAGGATGTTGACCTTCGCGCCGGAGGTGATCTTCCCGGCCACGCCGGTGGCCGCGTCGATCATGATGGCGATCTCCTGCTCCCCGGGCTGGAGCTGCGGCTTGTCGACGAACATGTCGCTCTGGAGCAGGGAGCCCTTCTTCAGGGTGGTGAGCGCGATCTTGCCCCGGAGGGCCCCGAGGTCGCTGACGGCGGTGTCCGACAGCCACCGCTTGGGGACCTTGACCTCCTCGAACTGCCCGGCGGTCAGCGCGCTGTAGGGGGCGATGTCGCCCTTGACGCGGTACGCGACGACCTCGGCGCCGACCTTGGAGTTGACGTCGCCGATCACCACGAGCACCCCGGCGAACGCCGCGAGGGCGCACACGGCCGACAGGAGCAGCAGGATGACGCCGCGGCGCTGGCGTGAGTTCATGGACCGTCGTACCTCGCCGTTCTTCGTTCGTTCGGGCGGTCAGGAGCCGGCTGTGGCGTGGGACCGGGGGGTGGTGCCGGTCTCGGGGGGCGGTGTGGCGATCGGGGCGGCGCAGAAGCCGCAGCGGTCGCCGATGAGCTCGAAGCCGCACCAGCGGCACTGCTCGCGGCGGACCGAGGCGACGAGCTGGTAGAGGACGGAGACGTCCGGGATGGCGGCGGCGAACTCGACCAGCTTGGGGGTGGCCCACCAGCGCGCGGAGTCGGCCGGGAGGGGGTTCTCCATGACGCCCTGCACCTTCCAGGCGGGGGCCAGTTCGGCCGTGACCCAGTCGGAGGTGAGGGTTCCGCGGGCGAAGGTGAGGTGGGTGGCGAAGGCGGGGCCCGGCGGCAGGACGCCGCCGTGGGCGGGGGCGGCGGCGCCGATCCTGGCCAGATGCGGCCGGGGGTGGGCGAGCACGGCGAACTGGGCGCTCGGCGACCAGGAGCGGGCGTGGGCCTTGAGCCCGACGGGGATCCGGTCGAGTTTGGCGACGCTGCCCAGCACGGCGCCCGCGTAGATGTAGTGGGAGAGCAGCCGGGCGGCGGAGGCGAGCACTCCGGGGCTGAAGTCGCTGACGGTGAGCTGGCGCAGCTGACGGGCCAGCACGGCCGTGCCCAGGGGAGGGAGGTCGATGTCGAGGAGCGCGATCCGGTCGGTTTCCAGGATGGCCCGTACGGTGTGGAGCCGGCGCACGGTGGCCGGGGGCAGCCAGGGCGGTACGAGGGCCACGAGGTGGCCGTGGCGCTCCAGCAGGGCGCCGGTCTCGGCGAGCGCGCCCTCCAGGTCGACCTCGCCGGGCGGGTGCAGGACGGCCGCTCCGGGGGTGTGCCGGTCGGGGGCCGGCAGCACCAGATCGGCACTGGTGACAGCGATGGCGGTCGGCACGCGAATCCCCCCGTTCACCCTGTACGCGACGGCGGTTCCCCTGGCCGTCACGTGCGCGCTCGTACGCCGGGGCGCACGCGCGGTACTGCGCGACCGCAAACGCCCGGCGCGCCTTCCCCCTTGCCCCAGCACCATATCCGCGTCACCCCTGGCCGGTCAGGGGCTTGGGAATTCCCGTGCCGGAAGCACATGTCACAGGTGACGAAAAACCCGGACAACAGGGATCCGGAGCCCGTTCGTTTCAAGCCACTTCGCAAACACTCTTGACACCGGGATTGGTCTGGACCAACTTGGCTGCGCCAGCCCTTGGCCGCGGGGAACCCCACTCCCCTCCCTCGGGACCGCTTTCGAACTCCTTTCCGTCCCACCCCTCTTCACTCCCCCCACGGAGCCCACGTGAACCGCATACGCTCCCTCGCCCTGCCGATCGCCGCCACCCTCGCCGCCGGCGGGCTCACCGCCCTGGCGGCGGGGCCGGCCCAGGCCGCCGACGTCAACGTCGCCCGCAACGGAGGCTTCGAGTCCGGCCTCTCCGACTGGACCTGCTCCGGCGGCTCGGGCGCCGTCGTCTCCTCGCCCGTCTACGCCGGCTCGGGCGCCCTGCGCGCCACCCCGGCGGGCCAGGACAACGCCCAGTGCGGCCAGACCGTCACGGTCAAGCCGAACTCCACGTACACCCTCAGCGCCCAGGTGCAGGGCTCGTACGTCTACCTCGGCGCGACCGGCACCGGCACCCAGGACGTCTCGACCTGGACCCCCGGCTCGGGCGGCGGCTGGCAGAAGCTGTCGACCACCTTCACCACCGGCCCCAGCACCACCAAGGTGACCGTCTGGACGCACGGCTGGTACGGCCAGCCCGCCTACCTCGTGGACGAGTTCAGCGTCTTCGGCCCCGACGGGGGCGGCGGAACCGACCCGGGCCCGAGCCTCCCGGGCGCCCCCTCGGCGGCCACGGTTTCCGGCCAGGGCGACAGCGCGCTCACCCTTTCGTGGAACGCGGTCAGCGGGGCGAGCGGCTATTACGTGTATCAGGACGGCGCCCGCGTCCAGACGTCGACCGGCACCTCGACGCGGATCGGCGGGCTCGCCGCGTCGACCTCGTACTCCTTCCAGGTGAGCGCGTACAACGCGGCCGGAGAGGGCCCCAAGTCCCCGCCGGTCACCGGCACCACCACCGGCGGCGGGGGCAACCCGAACCCGAACCCCTCGGTGCCCAAGCACGCCCTGACGGGGTACTGGCAGAACTTCAACAACGGCGCGACCGTCCAGAAACTCTCCGACGTCTCCGCCCAGTACGACATCGTCGCCGTCTCCTTCGCCGACGCCACGACCACGCCCGGCGCGATCACCTTCAACCTGGACTCGGCCGGACTCGGCGGCTACACCGTCGCGCAGTTCAAGGCCGACGTCGCGGCGAAGAAGGCGGCCGGCAAGTCCGTGATCCTCTCCATCGGCGGCGAGAAGGGCACGATCTCGGTCAACGACTCCGCCTCCGCGGCCAACCTGGCGAACTCCGCCTGGGCCCTGATGCAGGAGTACGGCTTCAGCGGGATCGACATCGACCTGGAGAACGGGCTCAACCCGACCTACATGACCCAGGCCCTGCGCGCCCTGGCCGCGAAGGCCGGCCCCTCGCTGGTCCTGACGATGGCTCCGCAGACCATCGACATGCAGTCCACCCAGGGCGGCTACTTCAAGACCGCCCTGGCGGTGAAGGACATCCTCACCGTCGTGAACATGCAGTACTACAACAGCGGCGCGATGAACGGCTGCGACGGCAAGGTCTACTCCCAGGGCTCGGTGGACTTCCTCACCGCGCTGGCCTGCATCCAGCTGGAGGGCGGCCTCGACCCCTCGCAGGTGGGCATCGGCGTCCCCGCCTCCCCCAACGGCGCGGGCAGCGGCTACGTCTCGCCGACGGTCGTGAACAACGCCCTGGACTGCCTGGCCCGGGGGACGAACTGCGGGTCCTTCAAGCCGTCGAAGACCTACCCGGGCCTGCGCGGGGCGATGACCTGGTCGACGAACTGGGACGCCAAGGCGGGTAGTACCTGGTCGAACGCGGTGGGTCCCAAGGTCCACGGCCTGCCGTAGGCGGTAGGTGTGTGGGGGTGGCTGATTCGGTCCGGTGCGCAGCGCCGGGTACGCCCGGGGTTATTGACCGGGACATGCCACAAGAGCACGCTGTGCGCGTCCGCACGGCTACCCCCACACTCCACCCAGGAGAACGCATGCGGCTCCACACCCGCCGGAGGGCCGCCGTCACGGCCGCCCTGCTGGCGCTCGCGCTCGGCGCACCCGCCTACGGAATGAGCGCGACGGCAGCACCGCCGCCCACCCCCTCGACGGCCACCCAGGACGAGGCGATCGTCCAGTACGAGATCAAGGGCCCGTCCACGGCCGCCGAGCGCACGGCCCTGCTGAGCAGCGGGGTCTCCATCGACGAGGTCGACGCCCGCTCGGTCGTGGTCAGCGCGACCCCGGCGCAGGCCAAGGCCCTGCGCGCCCGCGGCTACCGGCTGACCGCCCTGGCCGGCCCGCCCGACCGCTCGGAGCGCGGGGTCGCCAACCGCCCGATGGACTTCCCGTCGGCGGACTCCAAGTACCACAACTACGCCGAGGCGAGCGCGGAGATCGACCAGCGCATCGCCCAGTACCCCGGGATCATGAGCAAGCAGGTCATCGGGAAGTCGTACCAGGGCCGGGACATCGTCGCGATCAAGATCAGCGACAACGTGGGCACGGACGAGAACGAGCCCGAGGTCCTCTTCACCGCCCACCAGCACGCCCGTGAGCACCTGACCGTGGAGATGGCGCTCTACCTGCTCCAGGAGTTCGGCTCCAAGTACGGCAGCGACTCCCGGATCACCAACATGGTCAACGGCCGCGAGATCTGGGTGATCCCGGACCTCAACCCGGACGGCGGCGAGTACGACATCGCCACCGGCTCCTACCGGTCCTGGCGCAAGAACCGGCAGCCCAACTCCGGCTCCACGGCCGTGGGCACCGACCTCAACCGCAACTGGGACTACAAGTGGGGCTGCTGCGGCGGCTCCAGCAGCAGCAAGAGCTCCGAGACCTACCGCGGGCCGTCCGCCGCCTCGGCGCCCGAGGTGAAGGTGGTCTCCGACTTCGTGCGCAGCCGGATCGTCGGCGGCAAGCAGCAGATCAAGGCCGCCATCGACTTCCACACCTACAGCGAGCTCGTGCTGTGGCCCTTCGGGTGGACGTACAACGACACCGCGCCGGGCCTGACCGCGGACGACCTCGCGGTGTACAAGAAGATCGGCACGAGCATGGCCGCGAGCAACGGCTACACGCCGGAGCAGTCCAGCGACCTGTACATCACCGACGGCACGATCGACGACTGGCTGTGGGGCAACCAGAAGATCTTCGCCTACACCTTCGAGATGTACCCGTCCGACACCGGCGGGGGCGGCGGCTTCTACCCGCCCGACGAGGTCATCGACCGTGAGACGGCGCGCAACAAGGACGCGGTGCTCCAGCTGCTGGAGAACGCGGACTGCATGTACCGCTCGATCGGCAAGGAAGCCCAGTACTGCGTCTAGGCGCGGCCGACGGGCCCGGGGCGCCCCACCGCCAGGGGGGCGCCCCTCCCTCGTGCTCCGGTCAGCCGAGCACCGCGAGGGCGTCGATCTCGATGAGCAGGCCGGCCGGGAGGCCGACGTACACCGTGGTGCGGGCGGCGGGCACCTTGACGGCCTGCTCTTCGAAGTACGCGTCGTAGATCTCGTTCATCTCGGCGAAGTGCGCGGTGTCGGTCAGGTAGACGCGGATCATCATCGCGTCGTCCCAGCTCGCGCCGCCGGCCTCCAGGACGGAACGGACGTTCTCCAGCGTCTGGAGGGTCTGCTCGCGCAGCGTCGGCCCGGCGACGGCGGGCGCCTGTCCGGCGACGGCGGGCAGGTAGCCGACCTGGCCGGCGACCTGGAGGATGTCGCCCTTGCGTACCCCGTGCGAGAACTTCGCGGGGGCGGCGGGGTGGGAGTCGGGGCTGACGGCGGTCTTCTCGCTCACGGGGTCCTCTGGTGGGGTCGGTGGGATGTGCCTCCCTGATGGTGTCAGCGCCCCGGCCCCCCGGTGACCGGCGTTCGAGCGGTTCGCTAGCCCGTGCGGCCGGCGGCCGCGGCCCCCGGGCGGAACCGGCGCCGTTGACCCCTCGTCGTACCCGGTGTTACACCAACGGCACCACCCGCACCACCAGGAGGCCCCTCATGCCCAGCGACGCCGTCCGACGCCTCGCCGCCGAACCCGTCGACCACCGCTTCAAGGGCCTCCCCCCGGACGCCGAGGCAGCCGGCCTGACCGTCGGCGAGCTCGCCGCGCAGGCCAGGGACCTGTACTCCGGCGGGTTCACCACCCCCGTGCTGACCCTGGACGCCGACGCCCTCGCCCACAACCTCACCGCCCTCGGCGAGTACGCCGCCCGCCACCAGCTGGCCTTCGCCCCGCACGGCAAGACCTGCATGGCCCCCCAGCTGTTCGAGCGGCAGCTCGACCACGGCGCCTGGGGGATCACCGCCGCAGTGCCCCACCAGGCCCGCGTCTACCGGGCCTTCGGGATCCGGCGGATCTTCCTCGCCAACGAGCTCGTCGACCCCGCCGCCCTGCGCTGGGTCGCCGCCGAGCTCGCCGCCGACCCCGAGTTCCGGTTCGTCTGCTACGTGGACTCCGTGCGCGGGGTCCAGCTCATGGACCGGGCCCTCCAGGGGCAGGGCGCCCGCATCGACGTCGTCGTCGAACTCGGCGCCGGCGAAGGGGCCCGCACCGGGGCCCGGAGCGACGACGACTGCCGCGCCGTCGCCGACGCCGTCGCCGCCACGACCACCCTGCGCCTCGTCGGCATCGCCGGCTACGAGGCCGAGGTGCCCGACGCCGACCCGGACAAGGTGCACGCCTGGCTGCGGCGGCTGACCGGGCTCGCCGTGGAGTTCGACAAGGCCGGGCGGTTCGCGGACGGCGTCGAGGAGATCGTCGTCAGCGCCGGCGGCTCCGCCTGGTTCGACGCGGTCGCCGACGTGTTCGGGGAACTGCCCGCGCTGTCCCGGCCCGTGCTCAAGCTGCTGCGCTCCGGCGCGTACGTCTCCCACGACCACGGCTGGTACACCCGCCTCACCCCCTTCAACCGGGTCCCCGAGGAGGGCGGGCTGCGCCCCGCGTTCCGGCTGTGGACACAGGTCGTCTCCCGCCCCTCCCCCACCCAGGCCTTCGTCAACGCCGGCAAGCGCGACATCGCCTACGACCTCGGGCTGCCCGAGGCCGAGCTCGTGCGGGACGCGTTCACCGGCGAGGAGCGGGCCGCCACCGGGGTGCGCGTGGTGAAGCTGTCCGACCAGCACGCCTGGCTGGAGACCGGCTCCGCCGAGGACCTCCAGGTCGGGGACTGGGTGGCGCTCGGGATGTCGCACCCCTGCACCATCTTCGAGAAGTGGCCGCTGATCCCGGTGGTCGACGCCGACGGGGCGGTCCGCGAGTACGTGCGGACCTTCTTCTAGGCCCCGGCCGGGTCATGGACCTCGTCCTGCGGGGGGCCCGGGTCGCCGACGGGACCGGCGGGCCCTCCTACCTCGCCGACGTCGGCGTGCACGAGGGGCGGATCGCCGCCGTCGGGCGGCTGCCCGGCGGCGGCCGGCGCACCCTCGACGCGTCCGGGCTCGTCCTCGCGCCCGGCTTCGTCGACATGCACGCCCACAGCGACCTCGCGCTGCTCCGCGACCCGGACCACAGCGCGAAGGCCGCCCAGGGGGTGACCCTGGAGGTCCTCGGCCAGGACGGGCTGTCGTACGCGCCCGTGGACGACCGGACGCTGGAGCAGGTGCGCACGGCGATCGCCGGATGGAACGGGGCCGGGGACGACGTCGTGTTCGACTGGAGGACGGTCGGGGAGTACCTCGACCGGCTGGACGGGGCCCACGGCGGACAGGGCTGCGCGGTGAACGCCGCCTACCTCGTCCCGCAGGGGACCGTACGGGCCCACGTGCTCGGCTGGGAGGACCGGCCCGCCACGCCCGCCGAGACCGGCCGGATGCGGCGGCTGGTCGCCGAAGGCCTGGAGGACGGCGCCGTCGGGCTGTCCTCCGGGCTGACCTACACCCCCGGCATGTACGCCTCCGGGGCCGAACTCGCCGGGCTGTGCGAGGTCGTGGCCCGCTACGGCGGCTACTACTGCCCGCACCACCGCTCGTACGGGCGCGGCGCCCTCGCCGCCTACGCCGAGATGCTCGGCCTCGCCCGGGAGACCGGCTGCGCCCTGCACCTGGCGCACGCCACCATGAACTTCCCCGAGAACGAGGGCCGGGCCCCGGAGCTGCTGGCCCTGCTGGACGGGGCGCTGGCCCAGGGCGTCGACGTCAGCCTCGACAGCTACCCCTACACCCCCGGCTGCACCAGCCTCTCGGCCCTCCTGCCCGGCTGGGCGCACGAGGGCGGCCCCGGGGCGCTGCTGGCCCGGCTGGCCGACGACGCGACCGCCGAGCGGATCCGGTACGCGCTGGAGGTGGAGGGCTCCGACGGCTGCCACGGGGTGCCGGTGGACTGGTCGGCGGTCGAGGTGTCGGGGACGGCCGACCCCGCGCAGGCGCACCGGGTCGGCACCCGGCTCGACGGCTGGGCGGGGGCGCGCCGGCTGCTGCTGGGCGACCGGCTGGGCACGACCGTCCTGCAGCACGTGGGGCACGAGGGGAACGTCCGGGCGATCATGCGCCACCGGGCCCACACCGGCGGCTCGGACGGCATCCTGCACGGGGCGAAGCCGCACCCGAGGGCGTACGGCACCTTCCCCCACTACCTCGGCCGCTACGTGCGCGAGCTGGGCGTGCTCTCGCTGGAGGAGTGCGTGGCGCACCTGTCGGGCCGGCCGGCGGCGCGGCTGCGGCTGCCGGACCGGGGGCTGGTGCGCGAGGGGTACCGGGCCGACCTGGTGCTGTTCGACCCGGAGACGGTGGCGGCGGGGTCGACGTACGAGGAGCCGCGCAGGCTGCCCGCGGGGATCCCGCACGTGCTGGTCGACGGGCGGTTCGTGATGCGGGACGGGCGCCGCACGGACGTGCTGGCGGGGCGGTCCGTGCGCAGAACCCCCTTCCGGCGGTAGGGGGTTCGAGCAGGACTTTCGTCCCGTCGGCGGGCCTCGGGCGGCACATACGATGAACGGCATGGCCGCCTTCGTCCTCCCCGCCCTCCTGTTCCTCGCCCTGTGCGTCAGCGCGTACAAGGACCGCCGCCGCTTCCGCAACGCGGTGCTGTTCGGGCTGACGTTCATCACCTTCTCGGCCGCCCTGCTGTTCCAGGTGACGGCGCTGCCGGGCTGGGCGGCGCTGCCGATCGTCGCGCTCGCGTTCGCCGCGCCCACGGTGGGCACGATGGTGATGGGCGGGCTGCTGATCGCCAACGGGGTGACGATGGTCCGCAAGGAGGGCCGCAGTCCGGCCAACCTGCTGTCGCTGCTGGCGGGGCTCGGGATCTTCGGGATGATCGCGCTGCTGATCTCGGTCCCGCTGTTCCACTCCGCCGTCCTGACCGGCGTGGCGGCGACCCTGACCCTGGTCGTGGCCTACGTGGCCTTCCTCTTCCTGTGCTTCCTCGGCTATGCCTTCCTCTACGGCCGGATCAAGGTGCGCGGGGACGTGGACCACGTGGTGATGCTGGGCTCCGGGCTGATCGGCGGGGACCGGGTGCCGCCGCTGCTGGCCTCGCGGCTGCGCAAGGGGCAGGAGATCCACGCGGCCCAGCTGGCCCGGGGCTCGCGCCCGCCGGTGCTGCTGGTCTCGGGCGGCAAGGGCTCGGACGAGCGGGTCCCGGAGGCCCGGGCCATGGCGGACTGGCTGATCGCCGAGGGGGTTCCGGCGGAGCACGTCACGCTGGAGGACCGGTCGCGGACGACCGAGGAGAACATGCTGTTCTCGAAGGAGATCATGCTGGCGGACGGCCCCGGCTACCGGTGCGTGGTGGTCACCAACAACTTCCACGCGTTCCGGGCCGCGATGATGGCCCGCAAGGCGGGGGTCAACGGGCAGGTGGTGGGCTCGCCGACGGCCCGCTACTTCCTGCCGAGCGCGACCCTGCGCGAGTTCGTGGCGGTCTTCTGGGAGCACCGCCGGGTCAACCTGTCGATCTGCGGGCTGCTGATCGTGATCGGCGCGGCGGTGACGCTCGCCGCCGCCTGAGGCGGGGGCCCCGGGGCGTCGAGGTGCGTTCTTGGGGCCGGGGTCGGAGGATGGGGGCCTGGACACCGTAGGAGGTCTCCGATGGAAAGTGAAACCAACGAGCAGCCCACCCGGTCGGACCGGCTCTTCACCGGCGGTGAGCGGCCGTACGACCCCGAGGACCTGGTGATGGCGACCGGCCACGACCCGACTCCGGAGCGGGTCGAGAAGGCCCGGAAGCTGATCGCGGAGAAGGGTCCGTCCGTCATCGAGCGCTACCTGCCGTAGCCGGCGCCCGGCCGGACGGGCTGTGTGCGGGTCACGGCCCGGGGTCGCCCCCGGGTCGTGGCCCGTTCGTCCGCTCGCGCACAGGTGCGGGGCGGGGGCGGCGTATCCGGAACCGGTGAATGCTCGTTGGCGGTAGGGGGGACGCCCTACGGAGGTCTGATGAACAGCGTCACCCTTGCCGTCGACTGGGAGCACCCCACGGACCCCCGTCCGGGGCCGCGACTGGAGCACGTGCGCACGTACGTGTCGAGCGGCGGAACGGACGGCCACCTGTGGCACGGGGTCCCCACCCTGCTGCTGACCACCCTGGACCGGGCCTCCGGCCGGGCGGTGCGGACCCCGCTCGTCTACGGGCGGGACGCGGGCCGGCTGCTGGTGGTGGCCGCCGGTACGGGCGGCTCGCGGCACCCCTCCTGGTACGGCGACCTCGTCGCGCACCCGGAGGTGCGCGTCCAGGTGGGCACGGCCGCCTTCCCTGCCTGGGCGCGGACGGCGGGGCCGCAGGAGCGGGAGACGTACTGGGAGGCCATGACGGCGCTGTGGCCCCGCTTCGACGACCACCAGGCCACGGCATGGCCCCGCGAGCTGCCGCTGGTGATCATCGAGGGCTGACGGCGGTACGCCGGTCAGGCCCCGGCGGCGGCGGCGACGGCGTGGTAGGTGCGGCCCGCGACGGTGTAGTCGCCGAGCGGGGTCATGCCGAAGGCGTCGACGTGGACCCGCCAGGAGGGGGCGTTGCCGGCCTCGATGAAGGCGACCAGGGCCTCGGCGCGGCCCGCCGAGGTCTCGACGGCCGTCGTGAACAGGCCGCGGGCCACCCCGTGCCCGCGGAAGGCGGCGTCGACCACGACCGGCCCGTACAGCAGCCACGGCACCTCGTCGAGCGGGCGCCCCCGCCAGGCGAGGCCGGGCTGGGCGCGGAGCAGTCCGGTGACCGCGGCCGGCGGGTCGGCCATGTCGGCGGCGACCGACAGCGCGAGCAGTCCGGCGAGGCGGCCCTGCCCGTCGTCGGCCACCAGCAGCTCGTCGGCGGCGGCCATGTCGCGCAGGGTGGCGGTGTCGAAGGTGCCCTGGACGAAGCCCTGCGCGGTGCGCTGCTCCTCGGTCAGGGCGTCGTGGTGGTTGGCGGCGAAGATCCGGGCCAGGGCGGGCGCGTCGGCCTCGGTGGCGTATCGGTAGCGCATGGCGCCGATGCTGCCACGGCGCCGGGGGCGGGGGCCGGTGCCGAGGACCCGGATGTCACCTCCGGCGGGGCCGGTCAGCCGTTGGTGTTGAGGAAGCCGATGACGACCGCGCCCCACCAGCAGGCCTGCGAGACCAGGGCGGTCGCCCCGCCCCACAGCAGCAGCCCGCGGCCCGCCTCGCCCTCGGCGGCTTCCAGGCGGCGGCCCAGCAGGCCCGCCTGGAGGCCGTTGACGGTGAGGGCGGCGACCAGGCCGAGTTTGGTGACGGTCAGCGGGGAGTGGACGTCGGGGTGGAGCATCAGCCCACTGACCACGAGCCCGCCCAGGCCGGCCCAGATCGGCACGTGCAGGCGGGCGGTCGCGGCGACCACCTCGTCCAGGGTGCAGCGGCCGGTGGCCCACAGCAGCCCGTGGTAGTCGGCGGAGAGCACCGCGCCGAAGCCGAGGACCAGGGAGGCCAGGTGCGCGAAGAGGGCGGCGGAGTGCATGGCCGCGTCGGCCCGCACGTGCAGGGAGCACCACAGCCCCGCCGCCAGGAGCACCAGCGCGCACAGCGCGCCCGCCGCCACGGTCCACCAGGAGTCGTACAGGCGGACGGGGCGGGGGGCGAGTCTGGCGGCGGGCGAGGACATGCGGGTGGCTCCGGGGGAAACGGGGAACGGGGGCGCGACACCCTCTGCCGCGCCGAAGCAAGGTAAGGCTCACCTAAAGTCCCCGGTCCGTCAATCCGGGTCCACGGGCCGGAACCGTGAGCCCGGACACACCTCCCCCGCTACTCACGGGTAGATCAGCCGGGTGTTGATGTGCTGCTTCAGGCCCTTGGCGTCCGCGCCCGTCCGGGCCAGGGCCCGGTCCCAGCCCGTGGTGAGGACGGCTTCGGACGGACCGAGGTCCACGCAGGTCACGTAGGGGTCGGGGCGGAAGAGGGCGACCGGCTCGCCGGTGAGATCGGCGACCGCGTTGTGCCCGGCGGTGGCCCCCGAGGGGATCGCGTACTGGCAGCTCTGGGTGGCGGTGCGGCCGTCCTCCACGGCCGCGGCCGCGGTGTCCCCCGCCGCGAAGACGCCCTCCGCCTCCGGCAGGCGCAGCTGCTCGTCCACGAGCAGCCGGCCCAGCCCGTCGCGGGGGCCGGGGAGCCGGGCCGTGAGCGGGCTCGCGCCGAGACCGCCCGTCCACACCACGGTGGCCGCCTCCAGGGCGGTGCCGTCGCTCAGGCCCAGGGTGGTCCCGTCGTAGGAGACCGGGGAGCAGCCGGTGCGCCACTCGGCGCCCGCCCGGGCGAAGGCGTCGAGGATCAGCGGGCGGGCCGCGTCGCCCAGGCCCGGGGCGGGCAGCTCCTCCCGTTCGACCAGGACGATCCGCGCCCCGGGGTACGCCGCCAGCCGCTCGGGCAGGGTCCCGGCGAGCTCGACGCCCGCCAGCCCCGAGCCGACCACGACGACGGTGAACCGGCCCGGGGCGTCGGGGAGTCCGGCCAGCGACCGCAGCCACCGGTCCAGGGCGTGCGCCTCGTCGAGGGTGTCGATGTAGTGCAGGGTGCCGGCCCCCGGCAGCGCGGGCTTGCGCACCCGGCTGCCGGTGGCCAGCACGAGCCGGTCGAACGGAACCGGCTCCGCCGGGCCGGCGAGGAGCACCCGCCGCCCCGGAAGGTCGACGTCGGCGACCTCCGCCCGCAGCCGCCGCACCCCGAGCGGGGCCAGCACCCCGTCCAGGGGGACCCGCATCCGCTCGGGCGCCGCCTCGTACAGGCGCGGCCGGATGACGAGGTCCTCGCCGGGGGCGATCAGGGTGATCTCGACGTCCTCGCCGGCCCGGCCGGCCTGGCGCCGGATGCGGGCCGCCGCCTTGGCGGCCCACACGCCGGCGAATCCGCCGCCCGCGATCACGATCCGGGACATGGTGCTGCTCCTTGCTGTTCTCACGGGGACGGAACGGTGGTGCGCCTGCCGCCGGTCAGAGCGCGGCGAGGCCCTTCTTCAGCGCGGTCGCGATCTGGTGGGCCCGGCGGGCCTGGAACTCGACGGCGGCCAGGTTGTCGTCGGTGGGCGGGGTGGTGCCGGTGCCGCCCGAGACGCTGCTGGCGCCGTACGGGTTGCCGTTGGACTCGGCGAACTGCACCGGGTCGGCGTAGCCGGGCGGGACGATGATCGAACCCCAGTGGGTGAAGACGTTGTTGAGGGAGAGCAGCGTCGACTCCTGGCCGCCGTGCGTGGTGTTGGAGGAGGTGAAGGCGGAGACCACCTTGTTGACCAGCTTGCCCTGGTACCAGAGGCCGCCCGCCGTGTCGAGGAAGGCCTTGAGCTGCGCGGCCGGCAGGCCGAAGCGGACGGGGGTGCCGAAGATGACGGCGTCGGCCCACTCCAGGTCGTCCAGGGTGGCGGTGGCCACGTGCGAGGTGGCCTCCAGGTGCTCGCCCCAGGCCGGGTTGTAGGCGATGGCGTCGGCGGGGGCGGTCTCGGCTATGCGGCGCAGCCGGACCTCGGCGCCCGCCTTCTCGGCGGCCGCGGCGGCGGTCTCGGCCATCTTGTGGACGTTTCCGGTGGAGGAGTAGTAGATGACGGCGACGTTGGTCACGGGAATGCTCCTTGAATCGGTCGAATCGGTTGAATCGGTTGAATCGGCGGTGCGGTTGCGGCGCCACCAGGTCATGAGATCTCCATTTGCGCCATCATTCCCATGGCGGCGTGGTCGAAGAGATGGCAGTGGTAGAGGTATTTCCCGCGGTACGAGTCGAAGGTCGCCTGGACCTTCACGGTCTCGCCGGGCATGACCCGGACGGTGTCCTTGAGCCCGGCTTCCGCGGGGCCGACCGGCCCGCCGTTCCGCTCCAGCACCCGGAACTGGACCAGGTGCATGTGGAAGTTGTGCGGGACGAACCGGTTGACGTTGCTGACGGTCCAGATCTCCGTGCTGCCCCAGGTGATCGCCTGGTCGATCCGGGCCGGGTCGTACACCAGGTCGTTCATGTACGCGCCCGGGTTGGCCCGCCCGTCCTCGTCCATCCGCAGGGTGATCTCGCGGTGGACGGTGGCCGGCGGGAGCGGGGGGAAGGTGCGCAGCCGGTCCGGTACCGAGCTGGTGTCGGCGGCGGTGCGCGTCACGTCGAAGCGCAGCACCTTGCCGACCTGCTCGACCGGGCCGGGGCCCTCGGTGTTCTCCAGCACCAGCTGGGTGCCCACCGGGTAGCGGGAGAAGTCGATGACGACGTCGACGCGCTCGCCGGGGGAGAGGCTCAGCGTGCCGGTGCGGTAGGGGGTTTCGAGGAGTCCGCCGTCGGAGCCTATCTGGATGATCTCTCCGCCGTCGGAGAGGCGGAGGGTGAAGAAGCGTATGTTCGTGGAATTGAGTATGCGGAAACGGTATTTGCGGGCGGCGACCTGGAAATAGGGCCAGGGCTTTCCGTTCGCGAGGATGGTGTTCCGGTTCTGGAAGTCGTCCATCACGTAGAGGAGCTGTCCGGCGTCGTCGAAGCGGACGTCGCGCAGGGCGATCGGCACGTCGTACTGGCCGGAGGGCAGCGGCAGGGCGCGTTCCTCGTCGTCGCTCAGCAGGTAGAAGGCGGACAGGCCGCGGTAGACGTGCTCGGACTCCATGTGGTGGGCGTGGTCGTGGAACCACAGGGGGGCGTGGGCCTGGTCGTTGCCGTACCGGTAGAGGCGGGCGGTACCGGGGGCGATGGTGGCCATGGGGTCACCGTCGTTCTCCGGGGTGACGTGCCCGCCGTGGAGGTGGATGGAGACCGGCATGTCCAGGCGGTTCTTCTGTCTGATGACGACCGGTCTGCCGCGTCTGGCGCGGATGGTGGGGCCGGGGAAGGCGCCGTTGAAGGTGATCACCTCGGTGTCGACGCCGGGGATGATCTGCGTGTTGGCCCGGCCCACGTACATGTCGTAGGTGTCGGTGCCGTTGGCGGTGGACGCCGGCAGCAGGGTCGGCGGGACCGGCATGGCGGTCTGGAAGGGCGTCAGCACCGGGGCCGCGGCGGCGGCGGGCGTGGTGAGCAGCGGGCTGAGGGCCGCGCCGGTGAGGGCGGCGCCCCCGGTGGCGAGGGCGGCGCCGAGCAGGCGACGTCGGGTGAGCATGGGGGTCCCCCTGGTGTGCGTGCGCTCTTCGGAGCGTGGCGGTGGTGTCAGCGGTAGTGGGCGAGGGCCCGGTCCACGAGGGCCGCGGAGGCGCCCGTGTAGCCGGCCGGGTCGAGCAGTGCGCCGATCTCGGCGGGGTCCAGGACGGCGGTGACCCGGGCGCTGCCGGCGAGCAGTCCGGCGAGGTCGGTGCCCTCGTCGGCGGAGCGGCGGGAGCAGGCGGTGACGAGGCGGCGGGCCTCGGCCTTGCCGAGGGCGGGGGCGAGGGCGGCGGCGATCCGCTCGGAGGCGGTGAGGGCCCCGGTCAGGGCGAGGTTCTCCCGCATCCGTCCCGGGTGGACGGCGAGGCCTTCGAGGAGTTCGGCCGCCGTGGCCGCCGCCCCGCCGGTCAGCCGAAGGCATTCGCGCAGGGGCTGCCATTCGGCGTGCCAGACCCCCGCGGGCCGCTCGTCCTCGGCGAGCAGGCACTGGGCGAGCACGGCCGCCTGCGCGGGCACCTGGAGGGCAGCCGAGCGGATCATCGTGGCGAGCACGGGGTTGCGCTTGTGCGGCATCGCGGAGGAGGCGCCCCGCCCGGCCGGTCCGGGCTCGGCCACCTCGGCCACCTCGGTCCGGGCCAGTGAGAGCACGTCGACGGCGATCTTCCCCAGGGCGCCGCAGGCCAGGGCCAGTTCGGCGCCCAGTTCGGCGACGGGCGTGCGCACGGTGTGCCAGGGCAGCACCGGGGCGCGCAGCCCCGTCTCCTCGGCGAAGGCCTCCGCGAGGCGGACCGGGTAGTCCTCGCCGGACTCCCCCGGGGCGTCGAGCCGGGCGTACTCCAGGTACCCGGCCAGGGTTCCGGCCGCGCCGCCCAGCTGTACGGGCAGACCTGCGCGGACCCGGCGCAGCCGGGCGGCGGACACCGCGACGGCCTCCAGCCAGCCGGCCGCCTTCAGCCCGAAGGTGACGGGCACGGCGTGCAGGGCGAGGGTGCGACCGGGCATCGGGGTGTCGCGGTGCCGGCGGGCGAGCCCGGCCAGTGCGGTGCGGCACCGTTCCAGGTCGGCCAGGACGGTGTCCAGCGCGCGGGCCGCGACCAGGACGGCGGCGGTGTCCATGATGTCCTGGCTGGTCGAGCCGCGGTGCACGTAGTCGGCGGCGGCCGGGTCCTCGGCGGCGACGGCCTCCGTGAGCGCCTCCACCAGGGCCACCACCGGGTTCGCGGACTCCCGCGCCCGGACCGCGAGCAGCGCGGCGGGCAGCGGGGCCGTGCGGGCGACCCGGGCCACCGTCTCGGCGGCCGCGGCCGGCACCACCCCGAGCCGCGCCTGGGCCCGGACCAGCGCCACTTCGGCGTCGAGCAGCGCCCGCAGCCAGGCCCCGTCACCGGTGGCCGCCTCGACGGCGGTGCCGGCCCGCACGGGGCTCAGCAACCCGACGTCCCCGCCGGGCCCCGATCCCGTGGCCTCGTCCGCCGACACGGGCAGAGCCGCGGCCGCCGCCCGGCCGGAGGAGGACCCCTCCTGCGCGCCACCGGCCGGCGCCGGCCCGGCCTCGGCCGCCGTCGACCCGGACAGCCCTCGCGCGGAACCCGGTTCCGGGTGGGCGGGCCCGGATTCCGCCCGGGCGGACCCGTCCGGCACCGCCGCCGCCACGGGCTCGGATTCCGTCCGCGTGGCGGCGTCCGGCTGCTGGCCGGGGTCCTCGACGGCGAGGAGGCGGCGGGCCAGGGCGTCCGCGTCGCCTACCGTCACCGAGTCGACGCCCGGGCGGACCCCGGCGGCCGTCACCCAGTGCAGGCCCTCCGTCGGCACCCCGAAGGCGTACAGGGCCGGGTGCGGGCGGCCGTCGGCGGCGACGACCCGGTACGGGCGGCGGGTCACCGCCAGGGCGCCGGTCTCGTACTCCATGCCCTCCGGGCCGCCCGTGATCCGGTACGGCCGGCCCTGCCCGGTGTCCAGCAGCCCGCGCAGCAGCGGGTCGGCGGTGCGCCGGACGTCGCCGTCGGGCAGCCGGGCCTCGATCAGCACCCGGGCCAGGACCCGTGAGCCGGGGACGGCGGACTCGGCGGCGAAGGCGCCCGTGACCGGGTCCACGTCCATCCGTGTGCCGGGGCCCAGGACGGTGAGCACCCCGGCCTCGACGAGGGCGATCATCTCGGCGATCCGCCGTGCGGGCGGGCCGATGGAGAGGAAGGCGTTCAGCGGGGTGTACCAGCGCTCCAGGTCGTCGCGGTGCGAGCGGGCGGTGAGCCCGCCGTGGTCCACGACGAGGCGGATCTCGTTGCGCAGGTCGCGCAGGACGTCGAGGGCGGCCTTGAACGGGCCGTCCACGTTGCCCGCGCGGGCCCGGGCCAGGTCGCCGCGGAGCCGGCCGAGCAGCCAGGCGCGGTGGTCGGCGGTCCCGGCGAAGCCGCCCCCGCGGCCGCCGTCGGCGAGGCGGGACCAGTCCCAGCGGGCGCCGGCGGGGACGCCGTGCGCGTCGAGCCGGTCGCGCTCCTCGGGCCCGCCCCAGGGCAGTTCCAGCCAGGCCGCGCGGAAGGCGGTCCCGGCCTCGCGGCCTTCGCGGGCGGTGATCAGACCGGTGTAGTAGACGGTCTCGGTCTCCTTGGCGATCAGCGGCCACAGGTCCTGCCGGAAGTCCAGGCCGCCCTCCGCCGCCGACCGCTTGACGAGCGATTCCACCACCTCGGGGCGGAGTACGGCCGGGGTGTGCCGGCCGTGCGGGCCCTTCTGGTTCTCGCCGCGCGCCTGGTACGGGAGTCCGCGCCGGGAGCCCGCGTACAGCCGCGGTTCGCGGCCCGAGGGGTGGTAGACGAGCCGGTCGCCGTCCTGCGTGAAGGTGCCGCCGCGGCCGTGGGTGAAGAGGGTCATGTGGTCGAAGAAGTTCAGGCCCAGGCCGCGCAGCAGCACCGGTTCGCCCGCGGCGACGGCGCTCAGGTCGCTCTCCGCCGGGTTGCCGGGCGGGACGTAGAGCAGCCCCCGGCCGGCGGCGTGGTCGGCGAACCTCCGCTGTGCCGGGGAGGGTTCGGCGTCGACGTGGCCCTGGGCGAGGACGAGCCCGGCCAGCCGGGGCAGCTCCGTGCCGTCGGCGAGGCGGACCCAGGGCAGGCCGGTGGCGGGGTCGGTGCCGCAGGCCACGGCCGCCGAGCGGTGGGTGACGAGCTCGACCTGCGGCGGGGCCCCGGCCCGGACGCGGGCGGCGGCCCAGCGCAGGTAGGCGCCGTAGAAGGCCCGGCTGGGGTAGGAGTCGGGGTTCAGGGCGCGGGCTTCGGCGAGGAGTTCGGGCCCCGCGCCGCCGGCCTCCGCGCCGCCGGCCTCCGCCCCGGCGGCGAGGCCGCGGGCCCAGGCGTACAGGCTGGGGCCGGGCTCCACGGGGCCGTCCATCACCACGCTGCTGTCGGAGAAGACCGTCACCTGGGAGGCCACGGTGTTCATCAGCAGCAGCCGGTCCTGGCCGGTGGCCCAGACCCGGCCGGGTCCGTGTTCCGCCGGGTCGATCAGGTGGACGGTGATCCGGGCGTCCTCGGGCAGGGTCCGGGCGTTCGCGCAGAGACGTTCCAGCAGGATCAGCCCGCGCGGTCCGACGCCCACGACGGCGACCGCCGACGAGGCCCGGGCACCGGGCGCCGTCAGTCGAGATACGTCCATCCGTCCTCCCTCGCATCGGCCGCCTCGTACAGGAAGCGGGGCTTGACGAACCGGTCCTCGCGCAGCAGGGCGCCGGGCGGGATCAGCGTTCCGGGGCCGCCCACCGTGAGCTCGACGGGCAGGCCGAGGGTCTCGGCGAAGCCGGCGCGCAGCTTCGCGGCGGCCTCCTCGTGCACCTCGCGGTCCTCGTGGGCCTCGACGGTCAGCCGCAGCCGGTCGGGCTCGGCGACGGCGCGCCAGACGTGGGCCCGGTACTCGACGGGCAGCCCGTAGACGAGCGCGTCGATGTCGTGCGGGCGCACGGCCTTCCCGGTGACGCGGACGGGGGCGCCGTCGCGGCCGAGGACCTCGATGAAGGGCAGCGCCCAGCCGCAGGGGCAGTCGTTCTCGGCGCCGAGGACGACGAGGTCCCCGGTGTCGTAGCGCAGGAGCGGCATGGCCTCCCGGTACAGGGTGGTGACCAGCAGCCGGCCGCGGCCCGCGGGGGTGATGCGGTCGAGGGACGGGTCCTGGACCTCGAAGAGGAAGCGGTCGGCCCACACGTGCAGCCGTCCGTGGGGGCATTCCCCGGCGAGGCTGGTGGTCTCGGTGGACCCGTAGTCCTCGATCACCCGGGCCCCGCCCCACAGTTCGCCGATCCGGGCCCGCTTGGCGGGGCTGAGCGGCTCCCCCGCGACGACGAGGGCGCGGGGGCCGTTCCCGGCGGCCGCGGCGGCGAGGGTCCCGGCGCCGAGGGCATCGTCGGCGGCCGCCCACAGCAGGGGTTCGCTGGGCAGCGACCAGGTGACGGTGGGGCGGACGTCGCGGACCAGCCGCAGCAGCCGCCGGTAGGTCATCATCGACGTCCGGTTGTCGGCCGGGATGACGAGGGCACCGGCGGTGCGGGCCGCGTGGTGCATCTGGTGGGCGGTGGTCGCCATCGAGTACGGGGTCTTGACGAGCACCCGGTCCTCGGCGGTGAGGGCCGCCGAGGAGCGGTTGAAGCGGTCGGCGGTCTCCGCCCAGTCGTTCTCGGTGAGGTAGGAGGCGGTGGGCTCTCCGGTGGTGCCGCTGGACTCGTGGTAAGTGGCGACCTTGGCGCCGGGTACGGCGAGCATCCCGAAGGGGTAGGCGTCGCGCAGGTCGGACTTGAGGGTGGGGCGCATCCCGTCGAGGCAGGTGCGGCCCGCCGTGAGGCGTCCGGCGTAGAAGGGGCTGCGGCGGGCGCGGGCGAGGGCGCCGGGCAGGGCGGCGCGCTGGAGGCTGCGCAGCTCGGCGTGGTCGGACCAGTCGCCGAGGCGGGGCCAGGGCGCGGAGGCCGGTGGGGCGGACGGGAGGCCGTCCGCCGGTATCGCGGTCATCGCTCGCCCGCCGGCTGGAGGCCGGGCTCGCCGGCGGACGGGGCGGCGGGCGGGGCGGCGGGGACGCCGAGGCGGGGGCGGGCGACGGCCAGGAGCACGAGGAGGAACCCGATGACCTCCCCGCCGGCCGCGACCCAGCCCAGACCGCCCGGCGAGGCCCATTCGACGATGCCGCCGCCGACGGAGGCGCCGAGCGCCGAACCGATGTAGATGGCCGAGTTGTTGAGGGCGAACGTGAGGTGCATGTGCGCGGGGTCGATCTGCGCGAGCCGGGAGAACTGGGCCGGGGTGAAGGCCCAGCCGCTGACGCCCCACACGGCGATGACGGCGGCCAGGGCGACGTAGGCCGTCATCCCGTCGAGGGTCTGGGCGACGAGGGAGACGGCGGCCAGGGCGAGGGTCAGGACGACGATGGTGCGCCGGATGGTGACGGTGCCGCCGAGGCGGTCGGCGCTGCGGCCGCCGAGGATGTTGCCGAGGACGGCGGCCACTCCGAAGACCAGCATGATCAGGGTGGTGGCGAACTCCCCGTCGCCGCCGACTCCGGTGCCGTGGACCAGGGTGGCCAGGTAAGTGAAGACGATGAAGGTCGAGCCGATGACGGTGATCGACTGCAGCAGGGTCAGGCCGACGGCCGGGCGGAGCATCGGCCGGAACCGCTCGGCGATGCCGGGTCCGGGGGTGCCGGGCAGCCGGGGCAGCGCGGCGGCGGTGGACACGGCGGCGACCAGGGCGAGGGCGGCGACGAACCAGAAGGCGCCGCGCCAGTCGGACAGGGCGGAGATCAGCACGCCGATCGGGACGCCGAGGACGATGGAGACGGTGAGCCCGCCGGTGACGATGGAGATGGCCCGGCCCCGGAACTCCGGCTCCGACTGTTCGGCCGCGGCCGCGGTGGCGACGGGTCCGAAGACGCCCGCGGCGACGGCGGCGACGATGCGGGTGGCGAGCAGCACCCCGAAGGTGGGGGCGATGGCGGTGAGCACGTTGGCCAGGGCGAACAGGCCCATGCTGCCGACGAGGACGGCCCGCCGCTCGGCCTGCTGGGTCAGCGCGGACAGCAGGGGCGAGCCCAGTGCGTAGACCAGGGAGAAGACGGTGACCTGGAGGCCTGCGGCGGCCAGGGAGACGCCGAGGTCGTCGGCCATGCCGCCGAGGATGCCGGCGACGATGAAGTTGTCGGTGCCGATGGCGAAGGTGCCGATCGCGAGCGGCGCGATCCTACGCATGTTCATGAGGGTTCCCCAGGGGTGGGAGTGGTCAGGGCGTCGGCGAGCTGCCGGCGCAGTTGGCGCTTGAGGACCTTTCCGGAGGGCCCGAGCGGGACCTCGTCGGCGTCGCGGGCGACGTGGACGGCGCCCAGGGCGGGCAGGCCCGCTCCGGCGAGCGCCTTGTCGGCGGCGGCGCGCAGTTCGGCGGCGTCGGCGCCGGCCGGGTCGGCCGGGCGCAGGACGGCGACGGGGCGTTCGCTGCCGGAGCCGTCGCGGACGCCGACCACGGCGCAGTCGTCGAGTCCGGGCAGGGCGCCGAGCAGGATCTCCTCCATGAGGAGGGAGTACGCCGGGCCTTCGGGGGTGTGGATGACGTCGACGGCCCGGTCGAGGTGGAAGTACGTGCCGTCCTCGCCCTCGCGGACCACGTCCCCGGAGAGGAACCAGCCGCCGAGCCGGGAGCGGTAGTAGCGGTCCTGGTCGTTCCAGTAGCCGGGGGTGAGGGTGGGGCCCTTGACGCCGAGGAGTCCGGCCTCGCCGCGTGCGGCGGGGGTGCCGTCCTCGCGCAGTACGGCGATCCGCGCCCAGGGGTGGGGGCGGCCGATGCAGCGGTCGTGGCGGACGGTGGCGGCGGTGGTGACGTGCCCGAACTGGGCGAAGCCGAGTTCGGAGGAGCCGAGGCCGTCGATGAACTCGGCGCCGGCGCGGACCAGCGGGGCGATGTGCCGGCCGTGGGCGGAGTCGCCGGTGTTGAACCAGCGCCGCACCGAGGAGAGCACGTCGTCGTCGGGTCCGAGGGCGGCGAGTTCGGCGTAGGTCTGGGCGAAGGCGACGACGGTGTGCGGACGGTGCTCGGTGATCGCGGCGGCCACGTGGGCACCGGAGCGGTCGGCGAGCGCGATCAGGCGGGCGCCGGTGAGCAGGGCGCCGGCGGCGAAGCTGGCCCCGGCCTGGTGGGACTGGGGTACGGCGGACAGGAGCACCTCGCGTTCGGCGGGCTGCGGCAGGAGCAGCAGTTCGCGCAGGGCGGCGACGGCCCCCTCGTGGGTCCACACGACGGCCTTGGGGATGCCGGTGGTGCCGGAGGAGTGGCTGATCAGCACCGGGTCGTCGGGGGCGTGCCGGAAGCGGTCGGCGGGGTCGAGGGGGGCGGCTCCGAGGGAGGTGAGCTCGTCGGACACGGCGAGCACCCGCAAGGCCCCGAGGACGCCTGCGGCGCGCAGGGCCTCGCGGTGGGCGGCGTCGGTGACCAGCCCGGACGCGCCGGTGCGCTCGTAGAGTCCGGCGGCGATGGCGGCGGGGAGCCGGCCGTTGACCAGGACGGGGATGGCGCCGATCTGGCTGAGGGCGAGGAAGTGCAGGACGTCCTCGAAACTGTCCTTGAGGTAGACGGCGACCCGGTCGCGGGGGCCGATGCCCTGGCCGAGGTACCAGGCGGACCAGGTCCGGGCGAGGTCGTCCAGGCCGGTCAGCGTGAAGTCGTGGCGGCGCTCCCCGGCCGGGTCGAGCAGCGGGTGCTCGCTGTGCAGGAAGGGGGCGTCGGGCTCGGCGCTGGCGGCGAGGGCGTGCTCCAGCAGGCTGCCGCCGCCGAGGGCGGCCGCGCGGGCGAGTTCCTCGCGGGTCAGGGCGGGGGTGCGGGCTTCCGCGGTCGCGGTGGGCTGGGTCATCGTAGGGGCTCCGCTCTGGCGGCCTCGGCCGCGTCGTATCCGAACAGCCAGTCCTGGGCGGCCAGTTCGTGACTGCCCCCGAGGGCGGCGTCGCGGTGACGCTGGCCGTCCCCGTCCGGCAGGTGGAGGGTCTTGGCGTTGTCGCGGGAGATCTGCTGGATCCGCGCGGTGCGCGTCATCCGGACCCGCTCGTAGCGGCGCAGCCGCTCGGACAGGTCGGTGCCGCCGTGCTCCGTGAGGCACACCACCAGGGCGGCGGCGTCCTCCACGGCCTGGTTGGCGCCCTGGGCCCGGAAGGGCAGCATCGGGTGGGCGGCGTCCCCGAGGAGGGTGACCCGGCCCCGGGACCAGCCCGGTACGGGGTCGCGGTCGTGCAGGGCCCATCGGCCGACCTCCCCGGCGGCGTCGAGGACGGCGGCGACGTCCCCGTGCCAGCCGTCGTACGCGGCCCGCAGCTCCTCGACGCGGCCGGGGGTGTTCCACGACTCCTCCGCCGCCCGCTCGCCGCCGGGGGCGGTCGCGGCGAAGCTGATCCGGCTGCCGCCCGCGACGGGGTAGCAGACGAAGTGCCGGCCCGGGCCGAGCCACAGCCGTACGGCGGGTTCGGCGGCCAGGTGCGGGAGCCGTTCGGCGGGGACCAGGCCGCGGTACATGTCCTGGCCGGAGTAGCGGGGTTCGTCCTTGACGAGGAGGTCGCGGGTGGCGGAGTGGATCCCGTCGGCGCCGACGACGAGGTCGGCGCGCTGGGTGGAGCCGTCCTGGAAGCGGAGCACCGCCTCGTCGCCGTCCTGCTCGACGCCCACGCACCGAAGGCCGAGGCGCAGGGTGCCGGCGGGGAGCTTGGAGAGCAGGATCTGGTGCAGGTCCGCGCGGTGGACGGCGTAGTGCGGGGCCCCGTACATCTCCTCGCACTCCTCGCCCAGCGGGGTGCGGGCGAGGAGTCCGCCGTCGTTCCAGCGGCGCAGTTCGATCGCGCGGGGCCGTACGGCGACCGCGCGCAGACAGCTCTCGACGCCGAGGCGGTGCAGCAGCCGGGCGGCGTTGGGGGCGACCTGGAGGCCGGCCCCGATCTCGCGGAGGTGGCGGGTCTGTTCGTACACGTCGCAGGACAGGCCCGCGCGGGCGAGCCCCAGCGCGAGGGCCAGACCTCCGATCCCCGCCCCCACGACAGCGATGCGTGGCTGCTGTTCCATAGTCATCTCACAAGGGGTCTTCGAGGCCCAGCAGGTCCGCCGCGTTGTGCCAGAGGATCTGCCTGAGCTGCCGGTGCTCCAGGCCCAGGGCCGCGTACTTGGCGAGTTCGACCGCGGGGTGCTGCAGCGGGTGTTCGGTGCCGAAGAGGAGCCGGCGGGCGCCGAGCCGTTCGAGGGCCAGCCGGATGACGGCCGAGTAGCCGCCCGAGGTCTCCAGCAGGACGTTGGGGCTGTCCTTGATCAGCCCGATCCCGTGGAGGTCGATCTCGCCGACCCCGGAGTGGCCGAGGACGAACGTGACCCGGGGGAAGGCCGCGGCCAGGTCGGCCAGGTCGCGGACCATGGCCCCGGGGCGGTGCAGGCACACCGTGTAGACGGGGTGCCCGTGCCGCTCGGCGATCTCGACGAGGGCGTGGGTGCGCGGGTCCGCGAAGGGCACGCCGTGCACCGCGGGGGAGATCTCCAGGCCGTGGAACTCGGCGGCCCGGCCGGCGTAGGCGCCGGGCTCCCGGTGCGGGTTGGCGAAGTGGAAGGGGACGAGCCGGCCGCCGGAGGTCCGGCAGGCGGCGAGGACCGCGTCGTTGTCGGCGTCGGTCTCGATGTGGCCCCCCTCGACCAGCTGCCGGGACAGCAGGTCGAGGGGGATCGTGCCCCCGGCGGAGACGGCCGCCCGGGTGATCCCGTGCGCGTCCATGGTGCCGAGCAGGCGGGCCGCGGCACCGTCCTGCGGGACCAGGCGCGCGTGGAAGTCGAAGACGGGCGGGGGCGTCGGTGCCGGGGTCACGGGGGTCACCGGGTCATCACTTCTCGAGGCAGAACTCGTTGATCGGGTAGCCGACGTGCCGGTCCTCGGTCGGCAGGTAGCCGAGCACCACGTCGCCGGGCTTGAGCTCGGTGGAGTTGAGGACGACGCCGCCCGGGCCGAGGACGCGCACGTGCCAGTCGTCCTGGAGGATCAGGTTGGCGGTGCGGCCGTCGGGGCCGACCGCGTCGATGGAGATCAGCGGACGGGTCTCGATCTTGACGCGGCCGACGGTGACCAGGCGGGTGTTGCCGTGGATGTCGACGGCGGTGACCCGGGAGCCCGACTTGAGCTCGCTGAGGTAGTTGGTGCGCTCGTTGTTGCCGAGGGTGTAGGAGTGGATGCCGCCGGCGTTGACGCGGAAGGGGCGGGTCGGCATGTACGGCAGCGGGTGGGTCTCGCTGACGCACAGGATCATGCCCTTGGAGTGGGAGCCGATCAGCAGGCCCTCGTCCTCGCCGAAGTGGGTGGCGGTGTCGACGCAGGCGCGCTCGCCCATGCCCACGTGCGCGGTGGCGGTGACCGTCAGTTCGGTGAGCTGGAGGTTGGGCACTCCCGCTTCGGCGGAGGCCTTCAGCGCGGTGGCGTCGCCGACCTTGGCCGGGGCCATCAGCACGCCGTCCGAGCCGAGTTCGAGGACACCGAATATGATCTCGGCCTCTTCGACGTCCTGGGCGACGGTGATCAGGGAGCCCTGGGCGCGGGCGGCCGCGGCGATCACGATCTCCAGCGGGATCTTGGTGGGGTCACGGAAGAGGAGCAGGCTCCACTTCTCGGTGCGGCCGGACTGGCAGGCGTCCTCCAGCGTGGCGGCGTCGATGATCTCCACGAACCGGCCGAACTCGACCTCGGGGTGGCGCAGCGCCAGCTCGGCGGTCTCGCCGTGCTTGGCGGGGTCCACGATGACCACGTCCGCCGCGCCGAAGGACTCCGGCAGGGCCTTGCCCTGCGGGAACAGCACCTTCTTGACGGTGGGCGGCAGGCCCTCGAAGTCGGCGGCGTCGTCGGCGAGGATGCCGTCGATCCGGGCGTGGATGGCCTCCTGGACGATGGCGTCCTTGGCGGAACCGACGGAACGGATGTCGACCCAGCTGAGCTTCACTCGTGACTCCTTGTGGATGTACGTGCATGTCGGCATGCACATAAGCGGGGGTATACGGGGCGGGGGTATGCGTGGTTTTGTGTCGGCGCTCCCGCCGGCCCGGCGGCGCGCCGGGGCGCTGCGGAGCGTGCGGCGGTCACGCGGGTACGGGTCCGGGCGCTCGAGACGCGCTCGGGACGGGCCCTGAGGACGGCCGGGGCCCTCTGGGGCGTCGGTCGAGGGACGGGGCGGTGCCGGTCGGCGTGGGACCGCTCCGGGGACGCGGATGCCCGGGTACCGGGCGGGGTCCGCGGACGCGGGTGTCCGGATTCGGCGCGGGTTCGGGGCGGGTGCCCGGCGTACCCGACGGGCCGTCAGACCGCGGCGGGCGTACGCGCCCCGGCGGGGGCGGCGCCCTCCCAGGACTGCGGGCACCCGTCGGCGTGGATCAGGTCGGCGAGCCTGCGGGCCAGCGCCCCCGGGTCGGCGGCCTGGAAGACGTTGCGGCCCATCGCGACGCCTGCGGCGCCGCCCTTGAGGGCCTCTTCCACATAGCCCGCGACCAGCTCGGGCGTGTCCAGACGGGGTCCGCCGGCCACGATCACCGGCACGGTCGCACCGCTGACCACGTCCGCCATCTCCGCCGGATTGCCGACGTACACGGTCTTCACGATGTCCGCGCCCAGATCGGCGGCGAGGGTGATGGCGTGCGCCACCAGCTCGGGGTCGTAGGGATTGGTCACGCGCGGTCCGCGCGGGTACATCATGGCCATCAGCGGCACGTTCCAGCGGTCGCAGGACTCCGCCACGGTGGCGAGGTCCTTGACCTGCCCCCGCTCGTCCTCCGCGCCCACGTTGACGTGGACGCTGACCGCGTCGGCCCCGTACCGCAGGGCCTCCTCCACGCTCGCCACCAGGTACTTGGCGTCCGGGTCGGGGGCGTGGCGGGTGCTCGCGCTGAGGTGGACGATGAGCGAGGTCTCCGCGAAGTGCCGGGGATCCACCTGCCGGACGCTCCCCTTGTGCAGGACGATGGCGTCCACACCGGAACCGGACAGCTGTCCGGCGAGCCGGTTCACCCCGCCGGGCAGCTGGAGCGGCCCGTCGGAGACCGAGTGGTCCAGCGGAACGACGAACAGGCGGCGGCTGCCTTCGTGGTAGAGCCTGTGGAGCCGGGCCTCTCGACCGTATGCGTGGTGCAGCGACATCGTTCTTCCTCCCGTTAGGCGGCTGCGGCTGCGTGGCTGCCGGCTTGACGCAAACCTTGCCTTCCGCTGACAGCTCCGCCCATCACGCGAACACGGGATCCGGAGCGTGATCGGGCACGGGATGGCAGGTCACGCGGTATTTCGAGCGGGGATCGAGCGAAGACCGTGCGGAGCTCGAACGGGACTCGCGCCAGGTCCGTGACCGGCCGATAAGCGCCGGCGCAGCCAACCGGAATGAGCGGTTCGAATAGCCTCTCCGCGTCCTGGACACGACGGCGCCCTACTCGCCGGTTCGGGTTAGCGTCTGGTCGCCCCGGTCCTCGGCCGGGACGTCATCGACAACCGCGGGGGCCCACGCGACCACGGGCCATGGAGTCGGGCACCGCCCGACGGGGGAGGCGTCACACACCGTGTCCACACTGTCCGAGCACGAGAGTCCACTCGTCGGCAGGAGCACCGAACTGAGCACGCTGGACCGCGCCCTGCACCGGGTGTGCGACGGCATCGGCGGCTGCGTCGTCATCGAGGGCTACGCCGGCCTCGGCAAGAGCCGGCTCCTCGCCGAGAGCGAGCGGCGGGCCGCCCGGATCGGCGTCGCGGTCGCCCGCGGCCAGGCCACCGAACTCGACCACGTCGTCCCCATGGCCAGCCTCCTCGGCGCCCTCAGCACCGGCCCCGGCCCCGTCCTCGACCGCGAGACCCTCGCCTCCCTCGCCGCCGGCGGCTTCACCGAGTCGGGCCGCTTCTGGCTGGTCCACCGCATCGCCGAAGCCATCGAACAGGCCGCCCGGCGCCGCCCGCTGGCCGTCGTGCTCGACGACATGCACTGGGCCGACGAACTCACCGCCCAGGCCCTGCGCATCCTGCTGCCCACCCTGCACGCCAGCGAGGTGCTCTGGCTGCTGGCCCTGCGCCCGGCACCCGAACCCAGCCCCGTGCACGACCTGACGGACCGGCTGGTCGCCGACGGCGCCGAACGGCTGCGCCTGGCCCCGCTGTCCGGCGCCGAGGTCGCCGAACTGTGCGCCCGCACGCTCGGCAGCACACCCTCACCCCGGCTGCTCGCGCACGCCGAACGCAGCGACGGCAACCCCTTCCTGCTCGTCGAGCTGCTGTCCCGGCCCGAGTCCGAGCCGCCCTCCACCCTCTCGCGCGGCTGGCTGACGGGGCTCTCCGAGCCCGCCCGGCGGGTGCTGGAGGTGGGCTCCGTCCTCGCCCGGCCCTTCAGCGTCGCCGAGGCCGGCGGGCTGCTCGGCCTGACCGGAGCCGAGCTCAACAGCGCCGTCAGCGAGGCCGTCGCCGTGGGCATGCTCATCGGCACCGGCTCCGAACTGCGCTTCCGGCACGACCTGATCCGCGAGACGGTCTACGGGGCCCTGCCCGGACCCGTCCGGCACGCCCTGCACCAGGAGGCCGCGGGCGTGCTCCGCGCCACCGGCCGGCCCGCCGCCGAGATCTCCCAGCACCTCGCGCGCGGCGGCCAGCGCGGCAACCGCGAGGCCATCGCCACCCTGCACCTCGCCGTCCGGGAGGCCGCCGCCCAGTCCTCCGGCATCGCCGCCGACCTGATGCTCCAGCTGCTCGACCTGATCGAGGAGGACTCCCCCGAGCGGCCCCGGCTGCTCACCGAGGCCGTCCGCCTGCTGGCCAACGCCGGCCGGCTGGCGCAGGCGCGCGAGCTGGGCGAACGGGCCCTGCGCAGCGGGCTGGACCCGCACGAGGAGACCGCCATGCTGCTGGCCCTGGCCGAGGCGCTCAAGCACGCCGGGCACGACCGGGTCGTCCTGGACTACGTGGGCCGGGCCCTGGCCGCCCCGACGGCCCTGGGCGCGGTCCGGGCCGAGCTGTACGCCGTCCAGTCGCACGCCCTGCTGTCCTTCCCCGGCATCGAGGCCGCCGAGCAGTCCGCGCTCGCCGCCCAGCAGGCCGGCCGGGCCTCGGGGGCCGACTCGGCGGTGGTCTTCGCCACCGTCGCGCGCAGCGCCACCGCCCGGGGGCGCGGGGACATCTCCGGGTCGCTCGCCCTGGCGGGTGAGGCCGTCCAGCTCGCCGAGACCGGCAGCGCCGAGGTCCGCCGGCGCCACCCCCGGCTGTGGCTGGCCCGCGCCCTGACCTCGGCCGACCGGTTCGGGGAGGCCGACGCGGTCAACGAGCTCGGGCGGCGCGAGGCCGAGCGGATCGGGAGCGCCTGGTCGCACCCCCTGTGGTCGCTCAACCGGGCCGCGCTCAAGCTCGCGAGCGGGTTCCTGGAGGACGCCCAGGCCGAAGCGGAGGCCGGCGCCCGGGTCGCCGACCAGCTCTCCGCCCGGGCCGTGGCCCCGCACCTGCTGGCCCTGCTGGCACGGATCGCGCTGCTGCGGGACGAGCGCAAGGCGGCGGCCGAGCTGATCCGCGAGTCCCGCCACCACGCGATGGGGTCGCTGGGGGCGATCCCGCCGTTCGTGGACTGGATCTCGGCCCTCCAGCTGGAGGCCGACGGACGGCCGGGCGAGGCGCTGGAGGCGGCGTCGGGGGTGCTGGCGTCGCTGGCGTCGCTGCCGGTGGCGGGGGTGGGGGTGCCGTTGTCGGCGGGGGCGGCGTTGTCGGCTGTGGGGGGTGCCGTGTCGGCCTCGGCCTCCTCGGCCTCCTCGGCCGACGGGTCGCTGCTGTTCCTGTCGGAGGAGCCGTGCGCCTCGGTGCAGCTGGTCCGCATCACCCTGGCGGCGGGCGACGCCGAGGGCGCCCGTACGGCGGTGCGCGCGGCCCGGCGGCTGGCGGAGGCCAACCCCGGCGTGGCCTCACTGGCGGCGTTCGCCACGCAGGCCGCGGGGCTGATGGACGGCGACCCGGCGGCCCTGGCCGCGGCCGCCGAGGCGATGCGGGAGGGCCCGCGGCGGCTGGCGGCGGCTTCGGCGCTGGAGGACGCCGGGGCGGCGGCGGGGGCCGCGGGGGCCGGGCTGCTGGAGGAGGCCCTGGCGGCGTACACGGGGATGGGGGCCCGGCGGGAGATCGCCCGGGTGCGGCGGCGGCTGGAGCGGCTGGGGCCGACGGCCGGAGCGGCCGCGGTCGGGACCGCGGCCGGGCCCGGTGAGGCCGCGCTGCGGGAGCCGGACGTGGAGCTGACCCCGTCCGAGCTGAGGGTCGTCCGGCTGGTGGTGGAGGGGCTGACGAACCGGGCGGTGGCCGACCGGCTGTTCCTCTCCCCGCACACCGTGGACACCCACCTGCGGCACGCGTTCGCGAAGTACGGGGTGAACAGCCGGGTGGAGCTCGCACGGGCGTTCCTGGCCGGTGGCCGGACAGGGTGACGAGCGCAACACCGGGCCCGTCCCCGCTTCCCCCCGCCCGCTGGATCCGCAGGTCCAGCGGGCGGGCGGCCGCCGTTTCCAAGGGTGGACGGGGACGGCACCCGGCCATCACGCGAAGCGGGGAGCGAACCGGGCATTTCCCTCCTCCACCTCCTGCCGGAATGCCCAAGCGGAGGATCGGGGAGTGCCCGTAAGCTCCCGTCATGCAGGTGATCCAGTCAACGAAACTCGCCAATGTCTGCTACGAGATCCGCGGACCCGTCCTCGAAGAGGCGATGCGGCTCGAAGCGGCAGGTCATCGCATCCTCAAGCTCAACACCGGCAACCCCGCGGCCTTCGGCTTCGAGTGCCCGCCGGAGATCCTTGAGGACATGCTCCGCAACCTGGGCAACGCCCACGGGTACGGGGACGCGAAGGGCCTGCTGTCGGCCAGGCGCGCGGTCATGCAGCACTACCAGACCAAGGGCATCGAGCTCGACGTCGAGGACGTCTACCTCGGCAACGGCGTCTCCGAGCTGATCCAGATGTCGATGCAGGCGCTGCTCGACGACGGCGACGAGGTACTGGTCCCCGCCCCCGACTACCCGCTGTGGACGGCCTCGGTCAGCCTGGCGGGCGGCACCGCCGTGCACTACCGGTGCGACGAGCAGTCCGACTGGATGCCCGACCTGGCGGACATCGAGCGCAAGATCACCGACCGCACCAAGGCGCTCGTGATCATCAACCCGAACAACCCCACCGGCGCCGTCTACGACGACGAGATGCTGCGGGGCCTGACGGACATCGCGCGCCGCCACAACCTGATCGTGTGCTCCGACGAGATCTACGACCGGATCCTCTACGACGGCACCACGCACACGAACACCGCCGCCATCGCCCCCGACCTGCTGGTCCTCACCTTCAACGGCCTGTCGAAGAACTACCGCGTCGCCGGCTACCGGGCCGGCTGGATGGCGGTCTGCGGCCCGAAGAAGCACGCGGCCTCGTACATCGAGGGCCTGACGATCCTGGCGAACATGCGCCTGTGCGCGAACATGCCCTCGCAGCATGCGGTGGCCACCGCGCTCGGCGGCCGGCAGTCGATCGTGGACCTGGTGCTCCCGGGCGGCCGGCTGCTGGAGCAGCGCGACACGGCGTACGACCTGCTCACGCAGATCCCGGGCGTGACGTGCGTGAAGCCGAAGGGCGCCCTGTACCTGTTCCCGAAGCTGGACCCGTCCGTCTACAAGATCAAGGACGACCGGCAGATGGTCCTCGACCTGCTGCGGGCCGAGAAGATCATGGTCGTGCACGGCACCGGCTTCAACTGGCCCGAACCCGACCACTTCCGCATCGTGACCCTGCCGAACGCCAAGGACCTCGCCGACGCGGTCACCCGCATCGGCCGCTTCCTGGACGGGTACGGCCAGCACTGACGGGGGGGACGGGGAGGACGGGGGGCGCGGGGGATGGCGTCCCAGAGTCCGGATACAGCTCAACTTTAGAACGGATCCAAGGTAGGATGGTCTCCTGACCCCGCAGGAGGCCTCCTCATGTACGAGCCGATCCGCTCCAAGTCGGTCGTCCACGACGTGGACGGCAGCCACAGCTCACCCCAGTACCCGCACAGCAGCCGAGGCGAAGCCCTGGACATCCAGCTCGCCGGACACCTCGCGGCCCTGCTCGCCGTCACCGACGAGCTCGGCCTGGAGGACGGCGGCGCCGCCCGCATCGCGGAGCAGGTGACCCGCCTGCGCGGCTCGCAGCCGCTGCGGATCGCCTACCCGGCCCTGTCCGACGGCGCCGACACCGCCACGCTGCACCGCCGCGCCCACGACCTCGCCGCCCGCGCCCTCCTCGTCGCCGCCTCCCGCGCCGACACCGCCGTGGCCATCCTCGCCGCCCAGCGCATGGACACCCACGCAGCCGCCGCCCAGCTGGCCGGCACCCCCTGACGGCCCCGGTCCGGGGCCGCGGAGGCTCCGGACCGGGCGCCACACACCTCGGCGCGGCTCTCGCGGCACGGGCCCGCCATCTCCCCCTCGAGGGGTCCCGGCCGAGCGGTGATTGCCCACCCGCCTCCCCTGGTGCGGGGCGGGTGGGGATCGGGATCCCGCCGGGCGGTGGCTGTCAGCTGCCCGGGACCGGGAAGGGTCGGGACATCAGCCAGCGGTCTCAGAGCTGCCTTGGGGCTTTCCCGTCAGTCCCACTGTCCAACGCGTAGCGATCTGGTGCGCCCACCGGCCCCGGATGACGGTCCGGTTGGCCTTTGGTGCGGGCAGCGGGCCCAGGCGGGCGGCGGACGCTGAGACGGGAGGAGCGCGTAGCGATCTGCTGCGGAGGGCGGTCCCGGATGGCAGGCAGGGCGGCCCGGATGCCCGGCGCGGCGGCCCCCGACGACCCCGGCGGGTCGCTGAGTCCGCCGCATGTCCATGGAACATCCGTCCCGTTCCTTCGGGGGTTTCCCGGCAGTCTTCGTTTTTCCGGGGCGGGAAGGGCTGTCAAGGGTGGAGCGCAGCGACATCGCGTAGCGACGCGGCGAAGGAGCGACCTTGACGGGCCGGCCCGACGCGGAAGGACGATGAGACTGACGGGGAAGCCCCAACCCTTCGCTGAGACCGCCCCGCCGGGATGCCGGCCACCCCCGGTCCCGGTCGGCTGGTCAGTCCCGCCCCGGGGCCGTGCCGCCGCCCCGCAGCAGCCAGGCGTTCACCGCCGCGCCCGCCACCAGGCCCGACCACGCCAGAGCGGCGTTGTCCGTCAGCAGGCCTGCGGCGAAGACCGGTAGGGCTATGCCGAATTCCTGGAGCAGGCGGAGGCGTAGGACCACCCCGAAGCGGGCGGCGGCCTTGTGGCGGCCTTCGGCCGTGGCGGCCAGGAGGCGGAGGGGGAACGCGGCGGCCTGGGCGGCCATCAGCCAGGTGAACCAGGTCGCGGCCGAGCCGTGGAGGCCGTAGAAGCCGGGCAGTACCGTCCAGGCCGCCGCCGCGACGAGGACGCCGACGGCCCCGGACACGGCCAGGACGCCTCCCCGCAGGCCGCGCCATTCCCGGGCGGAGGGGGCCGCGTCCTTGCAGACCATGCCGGTCGCGTTGACCAGGGCGGTGAGCGGGATGTGCAGGGTCGCCGTGAGGACGGCGCCCGCGGAGAACGCGGCGAGCCGGTCCCCCCACGAGGCCTTGAGGGTCAGCGCGAGGACCAGCAGCAGTTCGAAGCCGATCACCGAGAGCATGTGCCCCCACTCCGTGACCATGCTGCGCGCCACCTGCCGCAGCCAGCGGGCGCTGTCGCGGAGCCTGAGCGGGAGGGAGAGGTGGTCGCGCAGCAGCCACACCGTGACGGCGCATTCGAGGGCGGCGATGACGGAGGTGGCGGCGTAGGCACCGGCGAAGCCTAGGCCTGCGCCGTGTACGAGGAACCAGTCGAGGGCCGCGTTCGCGGCGACCGCGACGGCGTACAGGGTGAGGAGGGGGCGCGAGCGCCTCAGCGCGAACAGTGCCATGGCGCCGACGAACTGGGCGAGCCGCACCGGGGCGGCGATCAGCAGCCACAGCAGGGCCGACCGTGCGTCGTCGCGGATGCCGGGTGCGGCGACCAGGGTGTCCAGGAGGTACGGCAGCACGGCAAGTCCGGCCGCCGCGATGAGCAGCCCGGCGGCGGTGGCGCCGACGAGGCCGCCCTGTACCGCGCGGCGGCGGGCGTGGGCGGATACGGCGCCGGCCACGGACAGCCCGACGACGGGGCCCATGGCCATGGCGGTGATCGAGTCGAGGAGGAGCAGGCGCTGCGGTACGGCCGCGGCGGCCACGGCCTGCTCCCCCAGGGTGCTGATCACCCACAGGTCGGTCTGGGCGATGGCCTGGCCCATGACGGACGCGACCACCATGGGGCCCATCAGGGCGAGGACCCGCCTGCCCAGGGACGGGGTGGAGGCGGCGGCCGGGGCGGCGGTCGTGGCGGTCACAGCGCGGTCCAGGTGAGGGCGGCGAAGTCGGCGGGACCGGAGAGCGCCCAGTGGGTGCCGGGGGCCGGCTCCAGCCCGGGCAGCTGGGCGAGCTTCACGCGGCCGCGTTCCAGGGGGGCGTTCCCCTTCAGCGCGACGACGACCTTGGGGGCGAGGGCCGCGGTGGTGAGGGCCAGGCCCCGCTGGCGGTGCTCGGGGGAGGCGAACCAGCGGGCGGCCGAGGCCGCGAGCAGTTCGATGTGGTCCTGTGGGCGCAGGGCGGTGCCCCCGCCCTCCGCGGACTCCAGGAACTCCAGGAAGTGCAGGTGCATGCGCCAGTCCAGGCGCCGGTCCGCCGCCCCCGCGGCCACCGCCCATTCCAGGAAGGCCTCGTAGAGGTCGGTGGTGTCGGGCAGGCGTGCGGACAGCAGCGGGATGCGGTCGAAGAGCTGGTGCCAGCGGATGCGCAGGGATTCCGCGGCGATCAGCCGGTCGCGGGAGCCGGGGGCGAGGGAGTCACGGGCGGTGGGGCTGATGCAGGCGTCGAGCCGCGACGACTGTGGCGCGCGTGCGGTCAAGGTCCGTCCTCCATTCGTCCAGGTCGTGGTTGGCGTCGCGTTCGACGACGAGGGTGGCGTCCGGGGCGGCGCGGCCGGCGAACAGCGTCAGCAGGTCGAGGGTCTCGTCGCTGACAGCGGCGTCGTGGCTGTCGACGATGAGGGAGGGGGCCGCCGGGGAGGGGCTGTAGCCGGCCAGGTGGAACCTGCGGCCCACGCCCGGTACTTCGGCCCACGCGGCGGCGGGCTGACCGGTGTTGAGCTGGGCGACCATCGCGTTGGACACGTCCATGAGGACCTCGCAGCCGGTGGCCGCGGTGAGCTCGGCGTAGGCGCGGGCCTGGGGGATGTCGGAGGGGGTCTGGGAGGGGAAGTTCTCCACGGCGAGGCTGGTGCCGAGTTCCTCCTGCCACGCGCGCACGGAGTCGACCACCGGCTGCCAGGCGGCGTAGTCCACCTCCTGGGCGAGGGGCAGTGGCTGGCCGTGGTGGGAGAAGTGGGCGATGTGGTCGCTGACGTAGAGCAGGCCGCAGTCGGCCCGCCAGCGGTTCACCAGGTCCAGGTAGTGGTCGAGGCGTTCCCGGTCCGGGTCGAGGAACCGGGAGAGCATGATGTGGCAGCCGACGGGGAGGTCGTCGCCGACCGTGCGGCGGAACTCCTTCGGGTCGAGGTGGGCGAATCCGTCGATCAGGACCTCGACGAAGTCGATGTGCCCCGAGTCGCGCAGCTCGCAGGCCATCTCGAGGGTGTCCGGCGAGGTGACGTTGACACCGATCTGCATCAGCGCAGCTTCTCCTTGGCGTAGGCCAGCAGGTCCTGGGGGGCGCTGACCGCGCCGGGTCGTTCGGCCGGCGGGATCTCGTCGAGGTTGAGGACGATGCGCTTGCCGCGGGCGCGGACGTCGTCCACCCACTGGTCGAACAGGTCGACGTAGGACAGGCCGCGCTGTTCGGTGGCCTGGGCGAGGCCCGGGATCCAGCCGTTGCACAGCTGGCGCAGGTAGGCGCGGCAGTAGGGGACGCCGTAGTCGTGGGGTTCGGGGTTCGAGGCACCCTCGGTGCGGGCCCGGTGGTGGCGTTCGAGGGCGGATTGCGCCCGGGCGAAGTCGGCGTAGTACTGGTCGGCCCGGTCGGTCCAGGTGATGTCGGCGTGTTCGACGATCACGGTGACGGGTTCGGTCTCGGTGATGAGCCGCTGGTCCAGCACGGTGTCGAGCAGTGACCAGACGCCTTCGTGGACGGCTTCGGAGTGGCCGTCGTGGAGGGTTCCGTCCCGGCCGGTGCGGACGCCGGACAGGTGCAGTTCGACCACCTGGGACCAGGGGATCGCGCCGAGCAGCACTTCCACGGGGACGCCGCAGTTGACGGCGTCGATGTAGAGGTGGGCGAGGTCGACGATCAGGCCGGAGCCGGTCTTCTCGCAGATGCGCGTGACCGCCTGCCAGGCGTCGAGGATGCCGCGGGCGGAGGCCGAGTAGCAGTTGGCGTTCTCCACCCAGACGGGCAGGCCCGAGGTCCGGTTGAGGTCGGAGAGGAAGCGGACGGCGCGTTCCTCCTCCTCCTTCGTGCCGGAGAAGTACGAGTGGAGTCCGAAGGACCCGCCGCCCAGGGCGCGGTCGCCGGTGACGTGGACGCCGATGGAGGTCGGCTTGTTGCGGCGGGTGGCCGACTGGTCCATCACGTAGTCGATGTAGCGGGCCTGTTCCCGGGGGCCTTCGCAGATCGCCGTACGTCCGAGGTGGAGGGAGAATTCCGGCACGGCCGGGACCTCGTCGAGGGCCTCCCATTTCCGCCATTCGTTGAACCCGAATTCCAGGAAGGGCTTTTCGCCGACGAGGGCGAGCCTCCGGGACGGGTCCGGGTCGAGAAATCCCGGGGTGAATGCCCCGCCCACGCGGAGCAGGTCTCCACTGACCGGCAGGATCGGTTGGATGGTCGTCTGCATTTCTCTTTCCTCTCCCCCCGGTTTCCGGGTGCGGGTACGGCGGGGGCGCGCTCCGCTTCCGGAGCGCGCCCTCACAATTCGTCAGCCCTTGTTGTAGCTGCCGCAGGTCAGGGCCTCGGCCATGACCTCGATGTCCTGGATGTCGATCATTACGTTCACCTCCTGTCGTGCATGAGATGCGCCGGCGTCATCCGCCTGATTCAGCCCTTGTTGTAGCTGCCGCAGGTCAGGGCCTCCGCCATGACCTCGATGTCCTGGATGTCGATCATTTGATTCACCTCCCTTTCACACTCCCCGGGTTTACCGGCCTTCCCGGTTTTCCCGGTTTCGGCCGGTGTTCCCTGCCGATGCCTCTACTGTGCCGGTCCTCGAACACCACTGGAAGGGCTTTCCGGTGGACGGATTCTGCAATGGCATATCCCGTCCACCTCCACCCGGACCTCCGCCCCCGCCTGGACGGAATGACCCCGGGAACGCCGAAAGCCGCGTCCCCGGGGGGCGCGGCTTTCACGGGAGGGTGGGGCGGGGGCTCAGACGCGGGTGGCGGGGAGCCAGCCGTTCTGGACGGCGTGCGCGCCGGCCTGGAAGCGGCTGCGGGCCTCCAGCGCCTCCATGAGTTCGGCGGCGATGCGGCGGGCGGTGCGCGGGGAGACGCCGAGGCGTTTGGCGATGGCCTCGTCGGTGAGCCCTTGGAGGAGCATGTGGAGGGACTCCATGTGCTGGCGGGTGAGCCCGTCCATGTTGCGTTCGACGGCGGTGCCGAGCGGGTTGGCGCTCTGCCAGACGCTCTCGAACAGGGCGCACAGCGCGGCGATGGGCCCCTCGTAGGTGAGGACGACCGCCCCGGCCTGGGCGTCGTCGGTGTCGAGCGGGAGGACGGCCTCGCGGCGGTCCGAGATGATCATCCGTACCGGCAGGGTGGGAGCGGTGCGCACCTGTCCGCCGTGGCGGTGCAGCCAGTCCACGTGGTCCAGGGTCGGCTGGTGGTTGCGGACGCTGTCGAGGTAGACGGTGCGCATGGTGATGCCCCGGTCCAGGAGGGCGGCGTTGGGGCCGCGGCTGGCTTCGAGGTCGGCGGCGGTGTGGGCGCCGCCGGGCGCGAACGTCATGATCTCGTGGCGGGTGTTGGCGGCCAGCCGGGCCAGCCGGTCGCGTATCTCCTCCGGCCCCCGCAGGCTCTCGGCCCCGGCGGTGGCCCCGCGCGGGCGCATCGAGGAGCATTCGGCGATGAGCTGCGCCGCGGCGGCCCGGGAGGCCTCCACCTTCTGCTGGTGGGCGGCCAGTTCCGCTTGCTGGCGGGCCAGCAGCAGTTCCATGGCGTCTTCCGGGTCCAGCGGACGGAACCCGATGCCTTCCCGGGACGAGGGCTGGACCAGGGCGAGGCGGCTGAGCCGGTCGAGGCAGGCGCGCAGGTCGTGCTCGGGGAGTGCGAGCCGCTGGGCGAGGACGGTCACCCCGTCCTCGGGGTGGGCGAGGAGGGCCCGGTAGACGCGTTCCGCTTCGGCGTCGAGCCCCAGCAGTTCCAGCATGGCGATGCCCCCAGGTGTTAGTACACGTGCGTCTGCAGGGAACTATACGAAGGCACCGTCCGGCCCCTGGTCGGTTCCTGTTCTGGCATAAACAGTCCCCGGTGGCGGCCTGTACCGCGGGGGTGGGCGCTGCGGAGGATGGGCGTATGTATCTCGTGCACGCCCGGCTCCGGGCTCCGGACCACACCTCCCTCCCTCCGGACGCGGCGCAGCTGTTCCTGGGGTGTGCGCGCGACGGGGAGGGCCTGGAACACGTCAGCGCGCACGGCGACGCGACGGGCGGTCCGGTCGTGGGCTTCTACCTGACGGCGCCCTCGCTCGCCGTCGCGGAGCAGGCGGCGTCGGACGTCTGCCGGCGGGCGCTGCTCGCGCACCCCTCGCTCGCCGCGGTGGACGTGGTGTCCTTCGGCGCGGCCCTGGTCCCGCAGTACTGGGACGCGGTGCTGGGCTCCGATGGACGGGATATGCAGCTGCAGGATCCGTCCACCGCGAACCTCTTCCACCCGTTCTGAAGTCCGAGCAGAGTAGGGCCATCGGCAGGCGAGACCAGCCGGGACCGAAGCGGACGGGGCGACTGCCCGGGACGCGACAGACACGACCGACACCACGTACTTGTGCTCAGGGGGAGTCAGATGCCCATGTTCGCCACTCGAATCGCCAAGACCGTGGCCGCGGCCTTCATCGCCGTCGGCGCCCTGGGTGTGGCGCATTCCTTCACCACGGGCGAGCCCACCGCACCGCACCACGTCTCCGCCGACGGCATCGGTACCGGCACGACCATTCCGGCGGGCCAGACCACCGGCCACCAGTCGAACCGCACCGACGTCACCTGGGGCCACTGACGGCTCACGGCCGGGCTCACCCCTGAAGCCTCAACGCTGAGCCTCACCGCTGGGACTCGCCCTCCCGCGCCACCGCCGCCACCCCGCACCACGGCGGCGTCGCCGGCGGCCAGACCGGGCCGACGGCCTCGGTGCGGGCGGGCGGCACGTCCGGGGCGAGGCCCGGCAGGCGGACCAGGGTCTGGGACGTGCGGGCGTCCGCCTGCGGGGGTTTCCGGTCGCGGAACTCGACCGTGGCCACGTACGAGCCCTGCCCGCCCCGCGCCTCCACCTCCGCCAGGACCCGCCGGCTCGCCGGGTCGACGCGGCAGCCGGTGACCCGGACCTCCGGGGGCGGGGCGGCCGGGCCCGCCGGCCCGGTCGGGCTGCTGGCCCAGACGTACAGGCCCAGCGGGGCGAAGACCAGGAGGCCGGCCAGGCTCACGAGGCCGACCACCCATCCCTGCCATTTCAGTGCCATCCCCCGATCCTCCCGGCACGCCCCCCGCCCCGCCAGCACCCACCCACTCACACAGCATTTCGAAGCGGGACCGCCTGGACACCGGCCGTTCACCCAACACCGCGCGGAATGTGGGTTTCCGTGAGCAGGCTGCACCCGTGAGACGCATCCTCGGAATCGCTCTGGCGGTCCTCCTGACAGGCGGCGTGATCGCCGTCATCTTCCTCGGGGGGAACGGAACAGAGGGCACGGCAACGAAGACCGTGCGTGGCGTCATCGGATCGGAGAAGTCCGAGTTCTTCCGTGATCCCGACGTCGTCAAGGCCCTTGCGGCCAAGGGCTACACCGTCCGGACGGAGACCTCCGGCTCCTGGGCCATGGACCAGCTGGACCTCAAGGCGTTCGACTTCGCCTTCCCCGGCAGCAGTGAGCCCGCGCAGGAGATCGAGGCCGCGGCCGGGGTGAAGGGCGCGCAGACCGCCAAGCCCTTCTTCTCCCCCCTCGTCGTCATCGCCCGCGCGAACGCCGCGAAGGTCCTCGCGGACAACGGGCTCGTGAAGATGAACGGGAAGAACTCCGGGACCCTCCTCATGGGCCCCTACCTCAAGGCCGCCGGCGAGGACCGGACCTGGCAGCAGCTCAACGGCTCAGCCGCCTACGCCGAGCTGACCGGCACCGTCTTCGTCAAGACCACCGACCCGGCCACCTCCAACTCCGGCGCCCTGTTCATCGCCGCGACCTCCAACGTCGCCAACGGCGGCACGGTCGTCTCGGACGACGCCGGGATCAACCGCACCGCCCCGCTCCTGCGCAAGCTGATCCAGGTGCAGGGCGCCCTCGAACCCTCCACCGACGACCCCTTCCGCGCCTTCATCAGCGGCAGCGGCGAACCGCTGATCCTGGCCTACGAGTCCCAGGTGGCCTCCCTCCTCCTGCAGAAGCAGACGAACGCCGAGGTGGGCGACATGGTCGTGCTCTACCCGGACACCACCGTCAACTCCCCGCACACGTTCGTCCCGCTCAACGACAACAGCAAGGAACTCGGCAACCTCCTCGCCACCGACCCGAAGCTCCGGCAACTCGCCCTGCGCCACGGGTTCCGCCCCCAGGAGGGCGTCGCCGAGTTCACCGCCGCCACCGCGCCCTACGCCGGCTACCTCAACCCCGGCCTGACCGGGATCCGGCAGGTGGGCGCTCCGACCGTCAAGGTGCTGATGGCGATGGCCGCCCGCGCCAAGGGACAGGGGGCCAACTGATGACGACTCCGCTGACGCCGCCCGGGGACGAGGGCGCGAGCCCGCTCGTCCTCACCCCGCCCGAGCCCGTGCCCGCCGTCCAGCGGGAGCAGGCCTCCGGCCTCGTCCCGCTGGGCGAGGACGTGCGCGAGGAGATGTCCCGCCGGGCCGGGGAGTACGTCGGCCGGCTGGCCGGGATCGACGCGCGCTCCCCCGAGTTCGCCACCCGCATCGGCGACATCACCACCCTCGGCTCGGCCGACATGCGGACCGCCGCCCACCAGTCCAACCGGATGCTGGAGCGGGCCGTACGCTCGATCGGCTCGGACGGCGGCGGTGACCCCCAGGCCCGGGTCGCCGGATCCCTCGTCGAGCTGCGTCGTACCGTCGAGGACCTCGACCCGCAGTCCGGCGCCCCCGCCAAGGGGGCCCGCAGGCTGCTGGCGAAGCTGCCCGGCGGCAACCGGTTCCGTGACCACGTCGCCAAGTACGCCTCCTCCCAGGACACCCTGAACCGGATCGTCCACGCCCTGCGCGGCGGCCAGGACGAGCTGCGCCGCGACAACGCCGCCCTGCACACCGAGCGGGCCCGCCTCTGGGAGACCATGGGCAAGCTCCAGGAGTACGCGGTGCTCACCGAGGCCCTGGACGCGGCCGTCGAGCAGCGGATCACCGAGGCGGAACGCGCCGACCCGGCCCAGGCGGACGCCCTGCGCTCCGACGTGCTGTTCCCGGTCCGCCAGAAACACCAGGACCTGCTGACCCAGCTGGCCGTCTGCGCCCAGGGCTACCTTGCCATGGACGTGGTCCGGCGCAACAACGACGAGCTGATCAAGGGCGTCGACCGGGCCGCGACCACCACGGTCTCGGCGCTGCGCATCGCGGTGATGCTGGCCTCGGCCCTGGACAGCCAGCGCAAGGTGGTCGAGCAGGTCAACGCCCTGCGGGGAACGACGGAAGACCTGATCCGGGGGAACGCGGAGATGCTGGCCACCCAGAGCGGGGAGATCCAGCGGATCGCCTCCGACCCGGCGGTCGGGGCGGAGACGCTGCGTACGGCCTTCGGGCAGATCTACAAGACCCTCGACGCGATCGACTCCTTCAAGGCCCAGGCCACGCAGAACATGGCGGCGACGGTCGAGTCCCTGACGGGCGAGCTCCAGGCGGCCTCGGCGTACCTGGCCCGGACCCGCACGCCGAACGCCCTGGAAGGAGGCGACCGATGAGGCGGTACGAGCTACGGATCCGCAGGCGTCTGGCGGCGGCGGTGGCCCTGGCCGCGACCCTGCTCGGGGCCTCGGCCTGCACGGGCGGGACGCCGGCCGACACCCCGACGGCGGGTTCCGGGACGCCGGCGGCCGTGTACAAGGAGGGCAGGCTGCGCGTCCTGGCGTCCAGCGAGCTCGCCGACATGGCGCCGGTCCTCAAGGACGCCAAGGCCGCGACCGGGGTCTCCGTCGACTTCACCTGGTCGGGGACGCTCGACGCGGCCGAGCAGGTGGCCTCGGGCAAGGCGGACGGCAAGTACGACGCGATCTGGCTCTCCTCCAACGACTACCTGCGCCTGCGCCCCGAAGCGGTCGCCAAACTCGCCAACGAGACCCCGGTGATGTCCTCGCCGGTCGCCCTGGGCGTCCGGCCGGAGGCGCTGGCCCGGCTCGGCTGGAAGCCGCAGGAGGTGACCTGGGCGGCGGTCGAGGAGGCCGTGGCCGCCGGGAAGCTGACCTACGGGATGACGGACCCGGTCCGCTCCAACTCCGGTTTCTCCGCGCTCGTATCGGTGGCGTCGGGGCTCTCGGGGGCGCAGGCGGCGCTCACCGACGAGGACGTGAGGAAGGCCCAGCCGCGGCTGAAGGGCTTCTTCACCGGGCAGAAGCTGACCTCCGGTTCCTCCGGCTGGCTGGCGACGGCGTACGCCAAGCGCGGTGACGTCGACGCCCTCGTGAACTACGAGTCGGTCCTGCTCTCGATGAACAGGGACGCCAAGGCGCCCCTCACGGTCATCCGCCCCAAGGACGGGGTGGTCACCGCCCACTACCCGTTGACCCTGCTGACCTCCTCCCCCGCCGGGGCCCGCGAGTCGGGCCGGCGGCTGACGGAGTACCTGCGCGGCGACGCGGCGCAGAAGGCCGTCACCGAGCAGACCTTCCGCCGCCCGGTGGCGCCCGGGGTGGCCCCCGCCGCCGGGCTGGACGCCGACAAGCGGCGCGAGCTGCCCTTCCCGGGCTCGCGTTCGGTCGCCGACGGGCTGCTGGCCTCGTACGAGAACGAGCTGCGCCGGCCCTCGCGGACGGTGTACGTGCTCGACACGTCGGGGTCGATGGGCGACGACCACCGCATCGACCGGCTGCGGGACGCGCTCACCGACCTGACGGGGACGGGGAGTTCGGGTCCGGGGCAGCGGTTCCGGGACCGCGAGGAGGTGACCCTCCTGCCCTTCGGCGACCGGGTGAAGCAGGTGCTGACGCACGTGGTGGAGCCCGGCAACCCGGGTCCGGCCCTGGACGCGATCCGCGGTGACGTGAAGTCCCTGCGCCCCGAGGGCGGCACGGCGGTGTACGGGAGCCTGAAGGCCGCCTACCAGCACCTGGGGCAGGGGAACGCCGACGCTTTCACCTCGATCGTGCTCATGACGGACGGGCAGAGCGGGGACAAGGTGCAGGACTTCGACTCCTTCTACGCCGGGCTGCCCGAGGGCCAGAAGCACACCCCGGTCTTCGCGGTCCTGTTCGGGGACTCGGACCGCAAGGAGCTGTCCCACATCACCGAGCTGACGGGCGGCCGGCTCTTCGACGCCACCAATGGCAACGGGTCGCTGGACGGGGCCTTCGAGGAGATCCGTGGCTACCAATAGGCCCCTGACCGGGCCGCTGACCAGGGCGCTCGGCTACCTGGAGTCGAAGAAGAACCTGACGGGCAGCGTCTGCGGGCTGGTCGGCCTGGCGCTGACCGTGGCCGGGGTGGCGGGGACGTACTGGCCGCTGGTGATCGCCGGGCTGTACGGGGCGGGGGCGCTGGTCGCCCCGCCCGAGCGGGCCCCCGTCCCGCGGTTCCCGGGCACGGCCGAGCAGTTGGGCGCCGTACGGGAGGACCTGGGCCGGCTGCGGGACTACGTGGCGGAGGTGGAGCTCCCGCCGGCCGCCGACGGGAAGCTGGGCGAGCTGCTCGACCTGTACGCGGCGCTGCTGGAGCCGGGCCGGGGCACGGAGGCCCTGGCCGCGGAGCCGGACGCGGTGCACGCGCTGTCGCGGGCGATCCGGCTGGACGTGCCGGAATGCGTGGACACGTACAACCGGACCCGCTGGTGGACCCGGCTGACGCCGGGCGGGGAGTCGCCGGAACGGCACCTGGAGCGGCAGCTGTCGGTGCTGTTCGACGAGGCGGAACGCCTGACGGCGGGCCTCCAGGACAGGGAGGCCCGCCGTCAGCAGACGCACACGACCTATCTCGAGGAGCGCGGACGCTCCTGAGGGGCGGACGGGCGGCGGCCGGGACAGTGGCTTCCGCCCGTCGCTCGGGCGTGTGCTGCTCTGGGAAAGCCTTGGTCGGGGATTCCCACAGCGGTGGGAGAACCTTGGTCGGGGACTCCCACGTTCAGGTGGCCTGCGGCATCAGGGCAGGCGTCGGGCTCAGCCCAGGCGCTCGACGAGCGCGTGGTACTGCTCCCACAGCTCCTTCGGCGTGTGGTCGCCGTAGGTGTTGAGGTGCTCGGGGACCAGGGCGGCCTCCTCGCGCCACACGTCCTTGTCGACGGTGAGGAGGAAGTCGAGGTCCTCGTCGGAGATGTCGAGGCCGTCGAGGTCGAGGGCGGCCTTGGTCGGCAGGACGCCGATCGGGGTCTCGACGCCCTCGGCGTTGCCGTCGAGGCGGCCGACGATCCACTTCAGGACGCGGCTGTTCTCGCCGAAGCCGGGCCACACGAACTTGCCCGCGTCGTTCTTGCGGAACCAGTTCACGTAGTAGATCTTCGGGAGCTTGGTCTGGTCCTTGTCGGCCGCGACCTTGACCCAGTGGGCCATGTAGTCGCCCATGTTGTAGCCGCAGAACGGCAGCATGGCGAACGGGTCGCGGCGCAGCTCGCCGACCTTGCCCTCGGCGGCGGCGGTCTTCTCGGAGGCGATGTTCGAGCCGATGAAGACGCCGTGGTTCCAGTCGAAGGACTCGGTGACCAGCGGGACGGCGGAGGCGCGGCGGCCGCCGAAGAGGATCGCGGAGATCGGGACGCCCTTGGGGTCCTCCCACTCGGCGGCGATCGTCGGGCACTGGGCGGCCGGGACGGCGAAGCGGGCGTTGGGGTGGGCGGCCGGGGTCTCCGACTCCGGGGTCCACGGGTTGCCGCGCCAGTCGATGAGCTCGGCCGGGGGCTCCTCGGTCATGCCCTCCCACCACACGTCGCCGCCGTCAGGGGTGAGCGCGACGTTGGTGAAGACGGTGTTGGCGTACATCGTCTTCATGGCGTTGGCGTTGGTGTGCTCGCCGGTGCCGGGGGCGACGCCGAAGAAGCCGGCCTCGGGGTTGATCGCGTAGAGGCGGCCGTCCTCGCCGAAGCGCATCCAGGCGATGTCGTCGCCGATGGTCTCGACCGTCCAGCCGGGGATGGTCGGCTCCAGCATGGCGAGGTTGGTCTTGCCGCACGCGGACGGGAAGGCGGCGGCGACGTACTTGGTGTCGCCCTCGCCGGCCGGCGGGGTGAGCTTGAGGATCAGCATGTGCTCGGCGAGCCAGCCCTCGTCACGGGCCATGACGGAGGCGATGCGCAGGGCGTAGCACTTCTTGCCGAGCAGGGCGTTGCCGCCGTAGCCGGAGCCGAAGGACCAGATCTCGCGGGTCTCGGGGAAGTGCGAGATGTACTTGGTGGTGTTGCAGGGCCACGGGACGTCGGCCTCGCCCTCGGCGAGCGGGGCGCCGAGGGTGTGGACGGCCTTGACGAAGAAGCCGTCGGTGCCGAGCTCGTCGAGGACGGCCTTGCCCATGCGGGTCATGGTGCGCATGGCGACCGCGACGTAGGCGGAGTCGGTGATCTCGACGCCGATCGCGGAGAGCTCGGAGCCCAGGGGGCCCATGCAGAAGGGCACGACGTACATCGTGCGGCCCTTCATGGAGCCGCGGAAGATGCCCTTCTCACCGGCAAAGCCCCCCTCACCAGTGAAAAGGGCCTTCATCTCGGAAGGGGCCTTCCAGTGGTTGGTCGGGCCCGCGTCCTCCTCCTTCTCGGAGCAGATGAAGGTCCGGTCCTCGACGCGCGCGACGTCGGAGGGGTCGGAGGCGGCGTAGTACGAGTTGGGGCGCTTGGTCTCGTCGAGCTTCTTGAACGTGCCCTTGGCGACGAGCTCCTCGCACAGGCGCTCGTACTCGGCTTCGGTGCCGTCGCACCAGACGACGCGGTCGGGCTGGGTGATCGCCGCGATCTCGTCGACCCAGGAGATCAGTTCCTGGTGCGTCGTCGGGAGGGAAGGGGTGGGAGCCGCGTTGTCGCGCGCCACGATTGCTCCTTGTTGAGGGGTTTGTTTGGTGTATGCCCCGTGGGGGCCGCGACCCGGACGCTTCGCGCTCCGCTCATCCGGTGTCGACCGCACTCATCTGATCATCCGGTGCATGTGCGCATATGTCCAGGGGGCCTCTCACGTGAGCATCGCCACGTCAGTCAATCTTCCGTAAAGAGGACTAACAGAAACCTACGGACCCGTAGGTAGCATGACGGCCATGACTTCTGACGCCGCTGCCGTCGCGGCCGCACCGGACGAACGCGCAGCTCCGGAGGCCAAACCGCTCATGCGCGGCTGGCTGCACCTCGGAATGTTCCCGGCCGTGGTGGTCGCGGGCCTCGTGCTGATGACCTTCACCGACTCCACGCGCGCGCGGGTCGCGTGCGGGGTGTACATCCTCACCGCGTGCCTGCTCTTCGGGGTCAGCGCCGTCTACCACCGCGGGACCTGGGGCCCGCGCGGCGAGGCCATCCTGCGCCGGCTCGACCACGCCAACATCTTCCTGATCATCGCGGGCACCTACACCCCGCTCACCGTCCTGCTGCTGCCGGACTCCACCGGGCGGACCCTGCTGTGGGCGGTGTGGCTCGCGGCCGCTGCCGGCATCGCCTTCCGCGTCTTCTGGGTCGGCGCCCCGCGCTGGCTCTACACCCCCTGCTACATAGCGATGGGCTGGGCCGCCGTCTTCTTCCTGCCGGACTTCCTGCGCACCGGGGGCATCGCGGTCCTGGTGCTGGTGATCGTCGGCGGCCTCCTCTACAGCGCGGGCGGGGTGATCTACGGGATCAAGCGCCCGAACCCCTCGCCGCGCTTCTTCGGGTTCCACGAGGTCTTCCACTCCCTGACGCTGGCGGCCTTCGTGGCCCACTACGTCGGCATCTCGCTGGCCGCCTACTCGCACTGAGGAGCGCTTCATCCTGCCGTTATCGCACGGCCGCCCGGAGCTCGCATTCCGGGCGCGGCCCACGGAGGGGGCCCCGCCGCAGTACGCGGCGGGGCCCCTTTTCCCTGCGGGTGGCTAGCAGGTGTAGCCGTCCCCGTCCGCGTCCAGGCGCAGCGGGTCACTGCCGTTGACCTTCATCCGCTTCGGGAAGCGGTGCGCGGCCAGCCAGTCGCAGCGGGCCCGTGTGGTCTTCGCCACCTCCGCGGGGAAGGCCGCCGGGACGCACACGTTGGCCGTCCCGTAGTGCCGGTCGCAGCCGGCCACGGCGGGGGCGACCTGGACGGAGGCCCGCTGCCCCGGGTTCTCCTTCGGCGGGGCCAGTTCGTTCGCGAAGGTGTGCTCGTGCGCGGCGGGCTGCTGCTTCGCGGCCGCGAGCGAGGGGGCTCCGCCCAGGTGGACCCAGGTGGCGACGGAGGGGACGCCGGCCGCGTCGACGCCGAAGAGCATGTACCAGCCGGGCGGGGCGAGGTTGGGGTTGCTGGTGACGTTCAGGTCGATGGTGGTGCCGTTGACCACGGTCATCGGAAGGTCGACGAACCGCTGGTTGGGGTCGGAGGAGTGGGTGACCGCCGCCGGGCGGATCAGCTCCGCCTTGGCGAGGGGCCGGTCGACGGTGATCCGCTGGGTGTCCCCGTACACCCAGTCGGTGTCGATCACCGAAGTGAGCTTCGGGCGCGGGCCCTTGAACAGGTAGGGCGGGGTGTAGACCGAGACCGCGTGGTTGTACGTACCGTTGCCCGGGTTGTCACCCACCGACATGACCCGGCCGTCGGGCAGCAGGAAGGCGCCCGAGTGGTAGGTGCGCGGGATCGGGTCGGTGGCCAGGCCCGGCTGGTAGGTGTTGGCGGCGGGGTCGAAGAAGGAGGCCTCGAAGACCGGGTCGGCCCGGTCGTGCAGTCCGCCGCCGGTCTCCAGCACCTTGCCGTCGGGCAGCAGCACCGCGGAGACGTACATCTTGCCCTCGGCGCCGGTCTGCGGGCGCTTGCCCGTACCGGTGTCGACCAGGCCCTGCGGGAGGTCGGGGCCCGCGGTGTAGGCGGGGCTGGGCTTCTTGAGGTCGATGAGGTCGGTGAGGCGGTTCGCGGCCGGGTTGGTCTCGTTGTTGCCACCGCCGACGGTCAGGACCCGCTGGTCCTGGGCCGGGGGCAGCAGCACGCTCGCGGACTCGTCGCGCTCGTCCTTCCCCCGCAACCCGGGCACGTCCGTGATGGTGTTGGCGCCGTAGTCGTACACGGAGGCGCCGGATCCGGCGGTGCCGTTGCCGAAGGTGTGGCTGCCGGAGTAGAAGAGGCGGCCGTCCTGCATGAGGATCATCGACGGGTACAGGCCCCAGTAGGACCAGGTCTGGTTGACCTGGTTCAGCGGCAGCCACTTGTTCTGCGCCGCCGAGAACCGCTCCGCGGTGACGTTGCCGGTGGAGTCCTCCTTCAGACCGCCGAAGGAGATCACGTCACCGTTGCCGAGGATGGTCGCGGACGGGTACCAGTGCCCGCCGTTGAGGTCGTTCGTCCTCGTGTACGTCTCGGTCGCCGGGTCGAAGACGTAGCTGTCCTTCAGCCCCTGGTAGCCGATCCTGCCGTCGGCGGACGGGTAGCCCTTGTTGCCGCTCATCACCAGCACGCGGCCGTCGGCCAGCTGCACGTGCCCGGAGCAGAACATGTCCACCGGGGTCGGGATGGTCTTCACCGTGCCCGCGACCGGGTCGTAGACGGCGGAGGTGAAGGTACCGGCGTTGAACTGGGAGATGTCGTTGCCGGAACCGGCGATCAGCAGCACCCTGCCGTTCTTCAGGACCACGGCGTGCATGGAGCGCACCGGGTTCTGGGTGCCCATCACCTCCCACTTGCCCTTGGCGCACTCCTCGGCGGTCCCCGTGCAGGTGGGCTGGGGCGGGACCGCGGCCACTTCCTCCAGCGCGTAGTCGTCGGTGGTGAGGGTGCCCACCCCGTAGACGGACAGCCCCCAGGCGATCTTGTCGGTGTTCGGCGGGACGGCGGGCGTCCGCACCTGGGTGCGCGACCAGGCGGCACTGACCGGCGGGTTCTGCAGGTCGGTCCAGTACTGCCAGCCCGCGGCGGTGTCGTGGCGGAACACGGTCACCGCCACGTCCGGGGTGTTCGACTTGTACCAGGCGGACAGGTCGTACTGCTTCCCCGGTGTGACGGTGGGGGCGCAGGCGGCGTTCTCCGTGACCAGGGCCTTGCGGTCACCGCTCACGCGCCGGGTGAGCGAGACCTTCATGGCCTGGGTGCCGCTGTGGGCGTCGGCGACGGTGGCGAAGGTGAAGTCGTTGTCGCCCCAGCCGGATTTCTCCCAGCAGGACGGCATGTCGGCACCGGGCGCGCCGGCGGTCTCGAAGCCGGGGTTGGTGAGCAGGTTGGGCGCTCCGGCCGTGGCCTGCTGGGGGGCGGTGAGCAGCAGGCCTGCGGTCATCGCCCCGACGGCGGCCAGCGCGGCCCTGCGCCCTGCCCTCCGTCGGATCGTCCTTGGCATGCGGTGGTCCTTTCGGTGCGGCTCAACTCCTGGTCGTGGGACGGGTACGGGCCGCCGCGCGTGGCCCGCGCGGCAGGTAGACGAGGGCCTCCGTGGCGACGAAGCGCAGCACGAAGGTGGTGACGAGCGCCAGGGCCGTCGCGGGCAGGACGCCGAGGCCGAACCGGCCGACGAACAGCGCGATCAGCGGGATCCGCAGCAGCAGGTCGGCGTTGGCGAGGAGGGCGAAGCGTCCGACGCGGTCCGCCCAGTGGCGGTGGCAGCGGCGGTCGCGGAAGAGGAGGGTCTCGATGAGGAGGAAGTTCCACAGCACCCCGGCCTGGTTGGCGACGACCTCGGCGGCGAGGTACTGCATCCCGGCGTGGGTGAGCAGCCACAGTGCGAGGAGGTTGGGGACGAAGCCGGAGAGCCCGACCAGACCGAAGCCGATCATCCGGGCGAGCGGACTCGCCGAGCGGAGGGCGGCCAGGTGGGTCAGGAAGCGCAGCCCTTCGCGGGCGGTGGACTTGGACTCCCCCGCGAAGCGGTCCTGGAAGACGAAGGGGACCTCGGCGGTCCTCCCCGGCTTGCAGCGGACGGCCAGCTCCATGAGGATCTTGTAGCCGAGGGGTTGGAGCGCCCCGCCGGTGACGGCACCGGTGACGGCGGAGCGGCGGATCGCGAAGAAGCCGCTCATCGGGTCGCTGATCCCGCGCAGGGCGCGCGGGAAGAGGCCCTTGGCCAGCCAGGTCGCGCCGCGCGAGACGGCGACGCGGTAGCCGCCGGCGAGTCCGGCCCGGCTGCCGCCGGGGAGGTAGCGGGAGGCCACGACGAGGTCGGCGCCGGTGCGTTCGCCTTCCCCGACGAGTGCGGGAACCAGGTGCGGGGGGTGCTGGAGGTCGGCGTCCATGACGACGATCCAGTCCGAGCCCGCCCGCGCGATGCCCTCGACGACGGCCCCGCCCAGGCCCCCGGCCGGGCTGTCGCGGTGCAGGACGTCCACCGGGAAGGGGCAGTCGGCGGCGGCCTTCTCGATCAGGGCCGGGGTGTCGTCGGTGGAGTCGTCCACGAACAGCACCCGGCAGGGCGGCCGCGCGGGCAGGGCGGCGCGCAGTTGCCCGAGCAACTCGGCGACGTTCGCGGACTCGTTGAAGGTCGGGATGATCAGGGTGACGCCGCCGGACCCGGAGGAGGCCGGCGGAGCGGCGACTTCCGGATCGTCCAGGGCGTGCGGGGGCCACAGGTCCTCGCTCATGGTGGTTCAGCTCCCACTCTCGCGGTCGGTGCGGCGGATCTCGATACGGTCCTCGCCCGTACCGAAGACGGCGACCGCGGTCGAATGCTCCAGAGCAGCCTTCACCGTGGGCAGGTCCACGGCGTCGCGACGCACGGTGGGCGAGGAGACCACGTAGTCCACGTCCCGCCAGCCCCGCGGCAGGGTCTTGGTGACGGCCGGGTCGAGGTCCGCCTTGTAGAACCAGATGGCACCCGGTCCGGGTGCAAAACCGGAGTGAACAGCGTCGAGCCAGAGCGCGTCGTCGACGAGGACACGGGTGTGCGCCGGGTCGGGCACCTCCCGGCCCAGCCAGGCGGCGGCCTGCCGGTAGGGGGCGTTGGCGTCGGCGGTGAGGGCGGTGCGGTCGCCCTCGTACCAGCGCGGGAGCACGTACGCGGCGGCCGAGGCGGCGAGGACGCCGACGAGCGCCCACCGCGCGTACACCAGCGCCCGCCGCTCCCCGGGCCGGCGGCGCCGGCGCAGGACGGCATGGGTGACGCTGGCCGCGGCGGCGGCGAGGACCAGGGCGAGGAAGGGCAGGGCCTGGATCACGTACATCGCCGGGAGGTAGCCGGAGGGCCGCATCGCCACCACCGCGAGGATCACGGCGGCCAGCGCCGGTCCCGCGAGCGCCCGGGCGGTGACCGACCACCGGTGGGTGGCCAGCAGCAGGACGGCGCCGGCCAGTCCGCCCAGCGGCAGGACCGTGTCGTAGTACAGCCAGGACCGGAAGACGCCGTGGGAGCCGGAGCCGGGGTCGAGGATGAAGCCGGAGCCGGGGCGGCTCATCTGGTAGGTGATGCCGTCGATGAGGGAGACGTGTCCGGCGCCGGGCAGCAGCTCGTTGTTGAGCAGCGCGTACAGCGGGTACGACAGGCCGATCAGCGTGCAGGCGGTGATGGCTCCGGTGACGGCGAACTTGCGGGTGTCGCGGTGGCTGTGGCGCCACATCGTCACCAGCAGCGCCGGGAGCACCACCAGCATCGTCTCTTTGGTGAGGACGGCGGTGGCGGCCGCCAGCCCCGACCCGAAGTGGTGCCACAGGTGCCGGCTGGGGGACGCGGCCAGGCAGAAGGCCAGCAGCATCCACAGCACGGCGAGGTTGTCGAGGAAGATCTCCCGCTGGAGCACCACGGACAGCGGGGACAGCCCGAACAGGCCCATCGCGAGCCCGGCCGCCCAGCGCGGCAGCCACAGCCGGCGGGCCAGCACGTAGATCAGTACGGAACTCGCGGCGGAGACGGCGAGCATCGAGAAGCGCATCGGCGCGACCGTCATCCAGTCGGGCACCAGCAGCGAGGGCAGCCAGGTCAGGCCGGCCATCTGTATCCAGCCGAGCGGCGGATGGTCGTACCAGTACGTGTAGTGGGCGAGGCCGTCGCCCTGCTGGACCGCCCAGGCCTGGGCGAGGTAGGTGCCCTCGTCGTCGCTCAGGGCCGGGAAGTTCGTGAGGTTCCAGCCCTGGACGAGGACGATGACCAGCAGCAGGACCCCGCAGAGGATCAGGTCGGGGCGCGAGGAGCGGAAGCGGACCATCGGGCGGACCGGGGCGGGCCGGCGCACACCCGCGTCCCCGGGGTCCGCGCCCGGGCCGGCGGGGCGCCGGGAGCCGGGCAGATCGCGTACGGGCAGGTGCTGGGCGGTCGCGGTCGCGTCCGCCGGCTGGGGACCAGCCGCGGTGGGCACGGTGGCGGTCACCGGTGGGCCTCCTCTCGGATCGGGGCGGAGGCGTACGCGGCGGCCGGGGCTCCGGCTGTCGCCAGATGGGCGCCGGTGTGGCTGGTCAGCTCCCACTCGTTGCGGCCGCGCTGCTCGCGCCAGACCGCCCGGATCGCGGCGCCGGCCAGCATCACCTGGTAGAACGGGCCGCCGACGATGAGCTTGAGGTAGTGCAGGAAGCGCACGCGCAGCCCGTACTGGCGGCCGAAGTCGTGCAGGCCGACGATCTCGAAGACGAAGGTCACCATCGCCGTGATCAGGGGCAGGAAGGTGATGATCGCGACCCCGACGGGCACGTCGAGGAAGACCGCGACGGCGACGTTGACCGGGATGATCACCCCGGAGGCCGCCTGCATGAAGGGGGTCATCAGCGTGTAGCGGGCGAGCCAGCGCTGCCCCCGGCCGGGCAGCTGCTGCCAGTCCTTCTTCCGGTAGACCTGGAGGAAGCCCTGGTTCCAGCGGGTGCGCTGCTTGAGCAGGCTCATCAGCGAGCCCGGGGTCTCCTCGCGGGTGACCATGTCGGAGTCGTAGGCGACGACCACCTTCTTACCGACCGAGGAGAGCCGTACGCCCAGGTCGCAGTCCTCGGCGAGGCAGTTCTGGTCCCAGCCGCCGGCCTCGCGCAGCACGTGGGTGCGCACGAACACGGTGTTCCCGCCGAGCGGGATGAACCCCTTCTCGGCGTGCAGGTGGAGGCGGGAGCGGAACCAGAAGAAGTACTCCAGGCAGTTGCGCAGGCTGTACCAGCTGGAGTGGAAGTTGATCAGCTGGACGCCGCCCTGGACCACGTCGGCGCCGGTGGCGCGGAAGGCGTGGTCGACGTGGGAGAGCAGCTCGGGGTGGACCTGGTCCTCGGCGTCGAAGACCCCGACGATGTCGCCCCGGCAGTGCGGGAGGGCGGTGTTGAGGGCCTTCGGCTTGTTCTTGGTCTCGTTGCGGTCGACGACGACCCGTACCCGCTCGGGCGCCCGGGCGCCGGCCCGGTCGGCGACGGCGGCGGTCTCCGGGTCGTCGTGGCCGACGATCACGATGATCTCGTAGTCGGTGTGGCTCGACTCCAGGAGCCGGTCGATGGTGTGTTCCAGTACGGCCTGCTCGTGGCGGGCGGGCAGCAGGAGCGAAAAGGCCAGCCGGTCGCCGCCGTCGGGGCGGTCGAAGCGGGTCGAGGCCAGCGTCTCGGGCGTGCGCCAGGCGTGCATCTGCCACCACAGGGTGAAGGCGGCCATCCAGAACAGCGCAACGGAAATGGCGGATATGACGACAGAGGTGAACAAACCGTCCCCCACAGACATGCCGCAACCCCAGGCGGCGACCGGCAAACCCCCCGGAGGCGTGACACGGGCCCCCCGGCCCGCCGCCTCCGTTCCCCCCAGTGCGCACCCCCCAGTGCGCGTGTCGGTGACTGTCTCGGTGACTCCCGAAGACACGAGACTAGGCAGCACGTGTGAAGCTGAGGCGCCGTCTGGTTAAAAACCACGTTTCCGAGTTGATGTACCAAAAGCGGAATTGACGGTACTCCGCCCCTTTCAGGGACGAACCACACCCAACTGCTCGGCCAGCTCGACCGGTTCTGTCGTAGGCCGCGCGCAGACGAAGTGCCGGCACACGTACGCCGTAGGGAGGTCGTGCACCAGTGTGCGCTCGGCCAGCAGGGGGAACTCCCCTCCGCTCCCGTCCTCCGCACGCGGCAGCCCGACCGCCACCACCGCCCCGGGAGCCGTCCCCAGCAACGCGGTGCGGTGCAGGGCGGCCGTCGCCGGATCCTCGGGGTGCCCGACGACGGCCACCTCGCGGGGCCCGTCCACGAGCGCCTCCGCCACCGCCAGACCGTGCCCGATGAAGCGCGGGGCCCGCGGCCCGAGGGCCTGCACCACGCCGAGCGCCCGCTCGGCCGCCTCGCGGTGGGGGCGCGAGCCGGTGTGCGCGGCGTACGACAGCAGGGCGCCGGCCGCGGCCGTCCAGCCGGAGGGGGCGGCGGTGTCGGTGGGGTCCTGGGGGCGGCGGATCAGCCGTTCGGCGTCGTGCGCGGTGTCGTAGAGGGACCCGTCCTCTGCGGTGAACCGGGCCATCACGAGGTCGACGAGGAACCCGGCGAACTCCAGCCACACCCCCTCCCCCGTGACGGAGGCCAGGGTCAGGAACCCCTCGGCGACGTCCCCGTAGTCCTCCAGCACCCCCGCGTTCGTGCCGGCCCGCCCGTCCTTGCTGGTGCGGGCCAGCCGGGCCCTCCCGTCCATGTGCACGCGCACCAGCAGGTCGGCGGCCTCGATGGCCCGCTCGACCAGGTCCGGCCGTTCGAAGAAGGCCCCGCACTCGGCGAGGGCGGCGATGGCCAGCCCGTTCCAGGCGGCCACCACCTTGTCGTCCCGGCCGGGCGCGGGCCGCGCGCCACGCGCCGCGAGCAGCCGCGCCTTGACGGAGGCGATCCGTTCGGCCTCCACCACCGGCCCGTCCTGCGGCAGTTGCAGCACCGACTTGCCGTGCTCGAAGGTCCCCTCCTCGGTGACCCCGAAGTACGCGGCGGCCAGCTCCCCGTCGGCCTCCCCGAGCACGTCCGCCAACTGCCCGGGCGTCCAGGCGTAGTAGGCCCCCTCGACATGCCTTCCGCTGCCCGGCTCCTCACTGTCGGCATCGAGCGCGGAGGCGAACCCGCCCTGCTCGGTGCGCAGTTCCCGCACCATGAAGTCGGCGGTCTCCAGCGCGACCCGCCGCGCGAGGTCCGACCCGGTGGCCCGCCACAGATGCGCGTACACCCGGCACAGCAGCGCGTTGTCGTAGAGCATCTTCTCGAAGTGGGGTACCAAAGGTCCACCCGCCCTCGGCGTGAGCACATACCGGTGGAACCCACCTCCCACCTGGTCGTACAGGCTCGAACGGGCCATCGCGCTGCACAGCCCTTCCGCCATCTCCAGCGCCGCCACGGAACCGGCCCGCGCGTGGTGGCGCAACAGAAACTCGATCACCATCGACGGCGGGAATTTGGTGTCTCCCCTGAACCAGCCGCTCGCGGGGTCGATGTCCCGAGTCAGCTGGAGGAGCGCAAGGGCCTGGGTCTCCTCGGTGGGCATCCCGGCATCCCCGGCGCTCAGCTCCCGCCCGGCAAGGTCCCGAGTGATCTTCCCCGCGACTTCCCCCACCTCGTCCCGGCGGCTTGTCCAGGCGTTGTGCACGCCTTCGAGCACCTGGCGGAAGGACGGCATGCCATGGCGAGCCTCGGGCGGGAAGTAGGTGCCGAAGTAGAAGGGCTCCCCGTCCGGCGTCATGAACACGGACATGGGCCAGCCGCCCTGCCCGGTCGCGGCCTGCACTGCCTCCATGTACACCGCGTCCACGTCGGGACGCTCTTCACGGTCCACCTTGACGGACACAAAGTGTCCGTTCATGTACGCAGCGGTGTCGTCGTCCTCGAAGGACTCGTGCGCCATGACGTGACACCAGTGGCAGCTGGAGTACCCGACGCTCAGCAGCACGGGCACGTCCCGCTCCCGCGCCTCGGCGAACGCCTCCGGCGACCACGGCCACCAGTCGACCGGGTTGTCGGCGTGCTGGAGCAGGTACGGCGAGGTCTCGTTCACGAGGCGGTTCGACATGGCCCCATCCTCGCTCATCCGGACCCCGGAACCCGTCTGCGGCAAACCCGCGCGCTGTAATAAACCCTGTCCTACACTCGGGGCATGAGAGCGAACCGCCCGGGCAACACCGAGAACATCTCCGTCTCCATGCCCGCCGAACTCGTCAGCGAGCTCCGCTCCAGGGCGGGGCGGCGCGGGCTGTCCGGCTACATCACCGAGGCCGTCAGGCACCAGCTGGCGATGGACGGGCTCGCCGAGATCGTCGCGGCGCACGAGGAGGAGCAGGGCGCGCTCACGGAGCAGGAGATCGAGGCCGCCCGTCGCGAGCTGTTCGGAGAAGAGGACGCCCGGGACGCCGGACGGGGAGCCGCGTGAAGGAGCACCCCGCCCGGTCCCTCGTGCTGGACTCCGAGGCGCTCTCCCTGCTCCTGCGCAACGACCGGAGGATGGCGGCCCGCATCGAGGCGTCCCGGCAGGCCGGTGTCCCGGTGGTCGTGTCCGCGCTGACCATCGTCGAAGCGGCTCAGGGGAAGACCGACCTGGCACGGTTGCGCTGGGTCCTGTCCCGGTTGCGGGTGGAGCCGGTCAGCCAGGAGGACTCGCTGACCGCCGTGTCGCTGCTGCGGGACGCGGGCGGACTGCACGGGCACAAGTACGCCATCGACGCCCTCGTCGCCGCACTCGCCCTCCGCCTCCCGGGACCCGTCGTCGTGCTGACCTCCGACCGCGACGACTGGTCGAAGCTGTGCGGAAGCCGCGTGGTCATCCGAGAGGTGTGAGACCACGGGCCACCGGCGCGGGCCCCCCTCCAGACCGGGCGCCCCGGAGCCGCGGGACAGTAGGCTGCGGCCAGCAGCACTGGGGCTGTGGAAGCTCCTCGAAGGAGGCACACCATGACCGCCGAGATGGTGGCACCCGCGTGGATGCACTCGCAGATCACCGCGGAGCAGTACGACTCCTGGACCGAGGAGCAGTGCGCCGGCATCGAGATCGTGGACGGGATGGTCGTCGTTAGCCCGAGCGCCTCCAAGCGCCACAACCGGCTGGCCCGGATCCTGGCCAATGCCCTGGACGCCGCGGCCGGTCCGGAGTGGAACGCCGACACGGACTTCGACGTCCGGTTGCAGGACGTTCCGCTCACCAACCGCCGCCCGGACGTCACCGTCTACCGGGCGGAGACCATCGACGTCACGCCCACCCGCCCGGAACACGTACTCCTGGTCGTCGAGGTCGTCTCGCCGGGCTCGGAGACCACGGACCGGATCGTGAAGGTGGACCAGTACGCCAAGGCCGGCATCCCCTTCTACTGGCGGGTCGAACAGGCCGTCACCGGTCTCCCGATCGTCTACACGTACGTTCTCGACCCTGCCGCCAAGACCTACCGGGACGGTGAGATGTTCACCGGCGCGATCAGGGCTGCCGCGCCCTTCCCCTTCGCCGTGGACCTGGGAGCCGTCTGACGGTCCCGGAAGACCGTGCTGCCGCCGATCCGCGTGCATATATGCACGCGGATGGCCTTCGTTGGCCCAACTCCCTCTGATCTAGCTCAGATTGACTCGCGCAGCGGAGTGTCCCGCAGGACACTTGGCGCACGTTTGCGGAGCTCTCCGAGGAGGATGCCGATGCGGGACAGCCATCGTGTCGAGGCCGAGCGGGTGCTGGTCCGGGCCGTGCAGGAGGAGGTCCGGCGGGCGGGGGGCGGGGTGGACGCCGGGGTGTTGCTCGGGCGGGGGCGGGAGGCGCTCGACGGGCTGGCCACGGTGGCGGACGAGGAGTACGCCGCGTACGTGGCCGCGCTGGACGAGGCCGCCGCCGGGGAGCAGTCCTTCGGGGAGGCGTTGCGGCGGGCCGGCAGCGGGACGGCCCTGCTGGTGACGGCCGTCGCCGCGGCGGCCGCCGCCGGGGCGGACATGGCCTTCGGGGTCGACGCCGGTACGGCGGTCAGCGCGGGCATCGTGGCGGGCGCGGCGGGGGCCGCGGCGGCGGCGGTGCGGGTGGCGGCGGTGCACGTGCCGGCCGCGAACCGGCGGGCCGGGGCCGCGGGCCGCCCGGGTGGGCCGGAGCAGCTGAGGCTGAAGTGGCTGACGGCGCTGGAGGTGCGGGGGATCCGGCCCTTCCTGGCGCAGGAGCGGGCCGTGGCGGTGGCCACGGCGGGCTCGGCTGGGGCGGCGGGCTCGGCGGGCGCCCCGGCCCCCGTCCCGGCGCGGGGGGCCGTGCCGCCGCAGCTGCGCGGGGCCGACCGGAGTGCCGAGGCGCGGCGGCGGAGCATGCTGGAGCAGTCGTTCGGGCAGCTCCCGGACGCCGACGCCCTGTTCGGCGGCCGGCGCGCCGAGCTGGAGCGGATCGCGCAGTGGGTGCGGACGGCGCGGGCCAGCACCGAGACCCGGCCGGTCGTGGTCGTGCTGCACGGGGAGCCGGGGGTGGGCCGGACGGCACTGGCGCTGCGGGCGGCGCACACGCTGCGGGACCAGTTCCGCGGGGCGTGCGTGGTGGACCTGCGGGGCGGGGCGCCGGCCGCGGGTGAGGCGCCGCTGTCGACGCGGGAGGCGCTGCTGCACCTGTTGAACCGGCTCGGCGCCCCGCGCGAGCAGCTGCTGTTCCGCGAGGGGGCCCCGGCCGAGGCGCAGGTGCGCCGGCTCGGGGAGCTGTACCACCAGCACCTCCAGGGGCTGCCGGTGACGGTGGTGCTGGACGACGCGGTGGACCCGGAGCAGGTGCGGGCGCTGGTGCCGGAGCGGTCCGAGAGCCTGGTGCTGGTCACGGCCCGGGAGCCGCTGGAGCTGCCCGCCGACCTGGGGGCCTGGGTGCACCAGCTGCCGGTGGTGCGGCTGGCGGAACCGGACGCGGCCGAGGTGCTGCGGGCCGGGGCCCGCGCGGCGGGCGGGACGGCACCCGGGCCGGAGGCGGAGGCGGGGCTGCTGGAACTGGCGGCGGGGCTGCCGCTGGCGCTGCGGGTGCTGGCCCCGCTGGGAGCGGCGCGGTCCTCGGACGGCGCCGGGGACGGGGACGGGGAGGGGGGCGGCGCGCTGGAGCGGGCCCTGGAGCTGGCCTACCTGCGCCTGCCCGAGGAACGGCGCCGGCTGCTACGCCGGCTCACCCTGGCCGGGCGGGCCTCGCTGGGCGCGGCGGCGGCCGCGGCGCTGGCGGACACGGAACGGGTGGAGGCGGGGCGGCTGCTGGGCGAGCTGGCGCGGGCCGGCCTGCTGGACCTCGTCCGCGGGGAGCGGTACCGGATGCACGACGCGGTGCGCGCGTACGCGGCGGCGCGGCTGGCGGCGGACGAGGACCGGGCGGAGGCGGCGGCCGCGCACGAGCGGCTGATCCGGGACTACGCGCGGCTGGCGGACTCGGTGATCCGGATGGTCGACGGGAAGATGTCGACCCGCGCCGACCGCTTCGGCGGGCACGGCTTCCCCTCGCTGGACGCGGCGCTGCGCTGGCTGGACGACGAGTCGAGCTTCATCACGGCGGCGCTGCGCCACTCCGAGGGCGTGGACCAGCAGGCGGTGCTGGACCTGCTGGGGGCGCTGTGCGACTTCTGCCTGCTGCGCGGGGACCTGTACCGGCTGGGTGAGATCAACGAGCTGACGCGGGCGGTGGACCAGGGCCGGCTGAACCGCTCGGTGCAGTGGCGCACGGGCATCGCGGCGCGCCAGCTCGGGGAGCTGGACAAGTCGCGGACGACGCTGACCTCGCTGGTGGACCAGTACAAGGAGGCCCGGCAGGAGGCGGGTGCGGCGATGGCCCTGCTGTCGCTGGGCATCACCCTGCACCACCAGGGGAACCTTCCGGAGGCGGCGGCCCGGATCGGGGAGGCCCTCGCGCTGCAGGGGTCGCAGGAGCTGGCGGGCGACCGGGCGTGGTCGCTGCACGCGCTGGGGGCGGTCGAGCGGGACCGGGGGCGCCTGGCGGAGGCGGTGGCGCTGCTGGAGCGGTCGCTGGCGCTGCACCGGGAGAGCGAGAGCGTGCACGGGGAGGCCTGGGCGCACTTCCAGCTGGGGCAGGTGCACCTGCGGGTGGGTGACGTGTCACGGGCGGAGGAGGAGCTGCTGCTGGCCCTCGGCCTGTACGGGCGTACCCGTGACGACCGGGGCGAGGCGTGGGCGCTGACCCAGCTGGGGCGGGCCCGGGTGATCGCCGGGGACCCCGCGACGGCGCTGGACCGGCTGCGGGACGCCCTCGCCCGGCACCGGCTGGCGGAGGACGCGCGCGGGGAGGCGTGGACGCTGTACTACCTGGGGCACGCGCTGGAGGAGGACGGCGGGATCGACCGGGCGGTGCGGGAGCTGGAACGGGCCCGGACGATGTTCTCGCGGATGCGGGACGTGTACGGGCTGGCGCACGCCCGCTACCACTCGGGGCGGGTGACCCGGGACCAGCGGGCGGCCCGCACGGGGAACCTGCGCAACTCCGGTTTCGCGCGCCAGCTGCTCGTGGACGCGCGGGCGGACTTCCGGCGCATCGGGCTGGCCCACGGGGAGGGCTGGGCCTGCCTGGAGCTGGCGGTGGTGGACGCGGGGAACGGCCGGCCGGCGCAGGCGCTGGCGCTGTGCGGGGAGGCGGCGGGGCTGTTCGCCTCGTACGGGGACCGGCGCGGGGAGGACTGGGCCCGCTTCCTGCGCTGCACCCTGCTGCCCTACGCGGGCACGCCGACCGGGGCCGAGGAGGCCGCGGCGGAGCTGGCCGCGCTGGCGAAGGGCGCGCACGGGCTGCGCGGGGACCGGCTGGAGGAGTGCGTGGAGGCGTACGGGACGGTCCTGGCGCGCGGGGTGGACCCGGCGGAGGGCTGGCAGGCCTGGCGCCTGGGCCTGGTCCCGGACCTGCGCGCCCGGGAGGTGATGGGAGTCCCGCTGCCGATGCCGACGGCGTGAACCTGGCCGCACGGCGCCGGGCCCGCCGGGGGGATCACCGCTCTCAGGCACGAGCACCGCCCTCAAGCGCGAGCACCGCTCCCAGGCGGGAGCACCGCCCTCAAGCGCGAGCACCGCTCTCAGGCACGAGCACCGCCCTCAAGCGCGAGCACCGCTCCCAGGCGGGAGCACCGCTCTCAAGAACGAGCACCGGGCCTCAGCCGCGAGCACCGCTCGACGCTGCGAGCACCGCTCACACCCCCGCGCCCGCGCCGGAGCGCCCCGCCCCCGCCGGTCCGCGGCGGGGCGGGCTCTCACCCGTGGGGCGGGGTCAGGCCTTGGTGCCGTCGGCGGCCGGGGCCGCCGCCGCGCCGGCCGGCTCCGGGGCCTCCTCGAAGTTCACCCGGCCCATGTGCTTGCTCATCGACTTCATCAGGCCCCACACGCCGAGGGCGAGGGCCGCGAACACGATGAACCCGAGGAGCCCCGGGGTCACCTTGTTCTTGTCGAAGGTGTCGGCGGCCAGCGGAACGAGCTGGGTGACTGCTGCCTGCATAGCGCTCATGGCTACACATTCTCCCGGATGCCCGCGAAGAGGTCGGACTCGGGGAGGGAGGTGTCGACGAGCGACTTCGCCAGCTCGTACTCCTCCGTGGGCCAGACCTCCTTCTGGATCTCCATCGGGACGCGGAACCAGCCGCCGTCCGGGTCGATCTGCGTGGCGTGCGCGATGAGGGCCTTGTCACGGATCTCGAAGAAGTCCGAGCACGGCACGTGCGTGGTCAGGGTCCGCTCCTTGCGCTCGAACTCCTTCCACCGCTCCAGCCACTCGCCGTAGGGGGACTCCAGGCCGCGCGCGAGGAGCGCCTCGTGCAGCGCGATGGTGCGCGGCTTGTTGAAGCCCTGGTTGTAGTAGAGCTTCTGCGGCTGGTACGGGGCGCCGTACTCGGCCTCGGGGAACTTGTCGGTGTCGGCCGCGCCGTCGAAGGCCACCATCGTGATCTTGTGGGTCATGATGTGGTCGGGGTGCGGGTAGCCGCCGTTCTCGTCGTAGGTGGTGATGACCTGCGGCTTGAAGGCGCGGATCTTCTTCACCAGCTCGCCCGCGGCCTCCTCCACGTCCGCGAGGGCGAAGCAGCCCTCGGGGAGCGGGGGCAGCGGGTCGCCCTCGGGCAGGCCGGAGTCGACGTAGCCGAGCCACTCCTGCTCGATGCCGAGGATCTCGCGCGCCTCGTCCATCTCCTTGGCGCGCACCTCGTGGATGTTCTCCTCGATGTACTTGTCGCCCTGGAGCTTGGGGTTCAGCACGGAACCGCGCTCACCGCCGGTGCAGGTCACCACCAGGACGGGGACGCCCTCGGAAACGTACTTGGCCATCGTGGCCGCGCCCTTGCTCGACTCGTCGTCGGGGTGGGCGTGCACGGCCATCAGTCGAAGCTGCTCGGTCAAGACAGGATCCTCTGTGATTCGGCGCGACGGTCAACCTCTATATTGACCGAATCGGGGGACGGAAAATTCCTGGGTGCCTCACCCTCCCCAGCGAGAGGAATCGATCATGAGCGCGGTGCGCGAAGGGCTCCCGGAAGGCCGTTACGGCCGGTCGGCGGACGAGCGTGCGGACCGGAAGCTCAAGGTCGTCGGGTCGGTGCTCGGCGTCGGGCTGCTGGCCGTGGTCGGCTGGATCGGCTGGGACTACGTCGGCGGGCAGAGCGTCAGCGCCGAGGTGATCAAGTTCCAGATCGTCTCCGACACCGAGGTGAAGGTGCACCTGGAGGTCCGCAAGGACGCGTCCGTCACCGGTGTCTGCACCCTCGACTCCCAGGACCAGGACCACGCCGAGGTCGGCCGGGCGGACTTCACGTTCCCCCAGAAGGCGTCGCGCGTGGACGAGATGGTCACCCTGAGGACCACGGGCCGAGCCACGATGGTGCAGCTGGTCGGCTGCCAGGAGGCGGGTACCGCCCGCTGAACCGCGCGGGGCGACACCCCGCCGGATCCCCGCGTCAAGATCCTTCCAGGCCTAGCATGTGCACGCCATCCCCCGTGCCCTGTCCAGCCGACGGAAGACTTCCATGCGCTTCAAGCGGACCCTGACCGCGACCGCGGCCATAGCCTCGCTCCTCACCCTCGCCACCGCCTGCGAGGACCCGGCCAAGCCGGCACCACCCGCCGCCGCGGCCCCCGCCGCGACCGCCGACGCCCCCGCCCAGGCCTCCCCCTCGGCCGCCGGCGCCGCGCCGGCCACGCTCGCCGAGGCACAGGCGTACGTGCGGAAGTACACCTCCTGCGAGAACCTGAACTCCGACCCGAACGACAGCCGCGTGAACCTCGCCGGGTACACGCCCATCGGCACCTGGGCCATCACCGAGCGCGGCATCTGCTCGGACCAGAAGGAACAGGGCTCGATCGTCATCTCCATGGTCTCGGACATGAAGGCCCACCAGCAGGCCTACAAGGACGACGTCACGAAGCGGCTCGACGAGGGCTACTGGGACGCCGGACTGTACGACCAGATCATGGTCGGCAAGAGCTTCGCGCTCTCCGCGACGAAGACCGGGACCGGCCTGGCCCTCGCCAAGTCGGACCTGCGCGTGCTGGTCTGCAACCCGGACTTCTCCGTGCCGGAGGGCTACAAGAAGGAGAAGGCCCTGGTCGACGGCTGCGTCCTGACCGACTTCGTCAACAGCCGGGACGGCAAGGGCAGCCCCGTCAAGGGAGCTGCCCTGCCGAGCGCGGGAAGCATCGAGGAGCTCCGCAAGCTCGTCAGCCCGAAGACGGTCGACTGCACGGAAATGCTGGTCACCAACGAGCACATCGCGTCCATCGACTACCAGCCGGTTGTCGGCCGCGACGTCCAGGGCGCCGGCGTCAAACAGCGGGCGGTCTGCGGGAAGCTCGGCGGCCCGAGGCCGGTGGACATGAACTGGCTGGACCTCGTCTCCGACATGAAGACCCTCCAGACCGTGTCCAAGGAGTCGCAGCTCGCCGAGGTGGGGCACCAGCGGAGCCTCACCCAGAGCAAGCTGATGGTCGGCACGAACGTCGCCGTGGAGAGCAACAACCCGACCGTCCGCAAGGCGCTCTACAAGCTGGGGTTCCTGCGCCTGGACTGCGAACCCGGCTTCAGCGCGCCCGCCGGATCCCGGATCCAGCCGGCCCAGGTCGGCGGCTGCGTCCTGACCGACTTCGAGCGCCCGGTGAGCTGACAGCCGACGGACGACCGTCCGGGGCGTTCACCGGGGGCCCCGGGCGGGGTAGGGACCGGGGTGTTCCGTCATCAGTGCACCAGGAGCCCCAGGAGCCGCCGCCATGTCCCTGTTCATCCCGGATTTCGACGACTCGGTGGTCGTCCGCGCCGCCGACGCGGAGGAGATCCACTACGGGCCCGACTCCTCCCTGCGGCTGCTGGCCGACAGCTCCGCCGCCGGCGGGTTCCTGTCCACCCTGCGCGTGAGCCTGCGCGCCGGCTCCGACGGCGCCCGTCCGCACCACCACGGCCGCTCCGCCGAGATGTTCTACATGATCGACGGGACGGCCCAGCTCCTGGCCGGTGACAAGGTGGTCACCGCCGAGGCCGGCGACCTGGTCGTCGTGCCGCCGGGGCAGCAGCACGCCTTCGCCGCCACGCCCGGGGAGAGCGCCGAGATGCTGGTGGTCATCACCCCGGGGGTGGAGCGGTTCGAGTACTTCCGCCACCTGGAGCGCATCAGGTTCGGGAAGGTGCCGCCGGAGAGCCTGCTGGAGGTCCAGGACCTGTACGACACCTACTTCGGGACCAGCACCGTCTGGGAGGACGCGCGCACCCTCCGCCACCAATGACACACTTCATACACATCGTGTCCTCCCCCTTTTCCTGCCGAATTGTTAGGCTCGTGGTTTCGCCCGCCGCTGGCGGCCATGTAATCCCCTGTACCGACGAGGAGCACCCGTGACCCAGACGAGCGAGAGCGTCACCTGGCTGACCCAGGCGGCGTACGACCAGCTGAAGGCCGAGCTGGACTACCTCTCTGGTCCCGCCCGCACGGAGATCGCCACGAAGATCGCGGCTGCCCGCGAGGAGGGCGACCTGCGCGAGAACGGCGGCTACCACGCGGCCAAGGAGGAGCAGGGCAAGCAGGAGCTCCGCGTCCGTCAGCTCACCCAGCTCCTGGAGAACGCGAAGGTCGGCACCGCGCCGACGAGCGCCGAGGGCGAGGTGGCCCCGGGCATGCTCGTGACCATCGCGTTCGACGGTGACGAGGACGACACGCTGGAGTTCCTGCTGGCCTCCCGCGAGTACGCCTCCGACGAGTTCGAGACCTACTCCCCGCAGTCCCCGCTGGGCTCGGGCGTGCTGGGCAAGAAGGTCGGCGAGGACGCCCAGTACGAGCTCCCGAACGGCAAGAAGGCCACCGTGAAGGTGATGGCCGTCAAGCCCTTCAACGGCTGACCCGCCCCTTTACGAGGACGCACGCGCGAGCCCCCGCCGGACCTGTTCCGGCGGGGGCTCGCGCACGTCCGGGGTCAGGCGGTGGCCGAGCGGTACTTGCGGACCGCGAGGGTGCGGAAGACCACGATGATCAGCAGCGACCACAGGACCGACGCGAGGACCGGGTGCTGCATCGGCCAGGCGGCCGGAACGGGGTATCCCTCGGGGAGGTTGCCGAAGAGTTCGCGGGCCGCCTGGACGGTGGCGCTGAAGGGGTTCCACTCCGCGATGTGCCGCAGTAAGGCCGGCATGTTCTCGGAGGGGACGAAGGCGTTCGAGATGAACGTCAGCGGGAAGAGCCAGATCAGCCCGCCGGAGGTGGCCGCCTCCGGGGTGCGCACGGACAGGCCGATCAGGGCGCCGATCCAGGAGAAGGCGTAGCCGAGCAGGAGCAGCAGGGCGAAGCCGGCGAGGACCTCGGCGATGTTCTCGTGGGTGCGCCAGCCGACGATCAGGGCGACGACGGCGAGGACGACGACGGTCAGCGCCGTCTGCACGAGGTCGGCGAGGGTGCGTCCGGTGAGGACCGCGCCGCGGGCCATGGGCAGGGAGCGGAACCGGTCGATGAGGCCCTTGTGCATGTCGTCGGCGATGCCGGCTCCCGCGCCGGCGGTGGCGAAGGTGACGGTCTGGGCGAAGATGCCGGCCATGAGGAACTCGCGGTAGGCGTCCGGGGAGGTGCTGCCGCCGACGGCGATGGAGCCGCCGAAGACGTAGCTGAACAGCACGACGAACATGACCGGCTGGACCACGCCGAAGACGATGACCTCGGGGATCCGGGACATCCGGATCAGGTTCCGCTTGGCGATGACCAGGGAGTCCCGCACACCTTGGACCAGCCCGCCGCGCGGGCGCGGGGAGGTGAACTCGGTTCCGGATAGGGTGCTGGTCACTTCGCCGCCCCCTCGGTGAGTTCGGCCGCGTGGCCGGTGAGGGAGATGAACACGTCGTCGAGGGTGGGGCGGCGCAGGCCGATGTCGTCGATCTCGATGCCCCTCAGGTCGAGCTCGCGGATGACCTCGGCGAGCAGTTTGGCGCCACCCTGCACGGGGACGGTGAGCTTGCGGGTGTGCTCCTCGACGGTGGTCTCGCCGCGGCCGAAGCCGGTGAGGACCTCGCGGGCGGTGGTGATGTGCTCGCGGGCGTGGACGACGACCTCGACGCGTTCGCCGCCCGTCTGCGCCTTGAGCTGGTCGGAGGTGCCGCGGGCGATGACCTTGCCGTGGTCGACGACGCAGATGTCGTGGGCGAGGCGGTCGGCCTCCTCCAGGTACTGGGTGGTGAGCAGGAGGGTGGTGCCGCCCGCGACGAGTTCCTCGATGACGTCCCACAGGGCCTGGCGGTTGCGCGGGTCGAGGCCGGTGGTGGGCTCGTCCATGAACATCACGGGCGGGCGGACGACGAGGGCGGCGGCGAGGTCGAGGCGTCTGCGCATGCCGCCGGAGTAGGTCTTGGCGGTGCGGTCGGCGGCCTCGGCGAGGTTGAAGCGGTCCAGGAGCTCGGCGGCCCGCGCCTTGGCCGCGCGGCCGCTCATCTGGTAGAGCATGCCGACCATCTGGAGGTTCTCGCGGCCGGTGAGGTACTCGTCGACGGCGGCGAACTGGCCGGAGAGGCCTATGGAGCGGCGGACCTCGTGGGGGTGCTTGAGCACGTCGATCCCGGCGACGACGGCCCGGCCGCTGTCGGGCCGGAGGAGGGTGGTCAGGACGCGCACGGCCGTGGTCTTGCCCGCGCCGTTGGGGCCGAGGAGGCCCAGCACGGTTCCCTCGGGGACGTCGAGGTCCACGCCGTCCAGTGCCCGTACGTCGCCGAAGGTCTTGACCAGGGCTTCGGCATAGATGGCGCCTGGCATACGGATTCTCCCAGCGATCAGTCGGATCGGGGCATTACCAGTCAAATCCTAGGTGCGCCGGAAAAGGCCCGCCCGGCGCAACGGAACCGTATCGCGTCATATCGCGTTGCGCCATGGTCCGGACGCCCGGACCTGTGTTCCACCCGTGTTCCACCGCCCCGTTCAGCCCGTCACCCGGTACCCCGCCCCGTGCAGCGTTCGGGCCACCTCCCGGCAGTGCTCGGGCCCCTTCGTCTCCAGGTGCAGCTCCACCTCCACCTCGGTGAGCCCCAGCCGCGGGTCGGTCCGTACGTGGCTGACGTCCAGCACGTTCGCGTCCACCGTCGACAGCACCCCCAGCAGCCCCGCCAGCGCCCCCGGGGCGTCCGCCACCCGCAGCCGCAGCGACAGGTAGCGGCCCGCCGCCGCCATGCCGTGCCGCAGGATCCGCTGGAGCAGCAGCGGGTCCACGTTGCCGCCGGACAGCACGGCCACCACCGGCCCGCCCCCGTAGCGCTCGGGCTCGCTCAGCAGCGCCGCCACCGGCGCGCAGCCGGCCGGCTCCACCACCAGCTTGGCCCGCTCCAGGCACAGCAGCAGGGCACTGGACAGCGCGTCCTCCGACACCGTGTGCACGTCGTCGAGCAGCTCCCCGATGATCGAGAACGGGACGTCGCCGGGCCGGCCGACCTTGATCCCGTCGGCCATCGTGACCGGGCGGTCGACGGACACCGGGTGGCCGGCCCGCAGGGAGGGCGGGTACGCGGCCGCGCCCGCCGCCTGCACGCCGATCACCTTCACGTCCGGGCGCAGCGCCTTGACCGCCACCGCGACGCCCGCGGCCAGCCCGCCGCCGCCGACCCCGACGAGGATGGTGCGCACCTCGGGGCACTGCTCCAGGACCTCCAGGCCCACCGTGCCCTGGCCGGCGATGATGTCGCGGTGGTCGAAGGGGTGGATGAACACCGCCCCGGTGCGGTCCGCGTGCTCCTGGGCGGCGGCCAGGGTCTCGTCGACGACCTGCCCCTCCAGGCGCACCTCGGCCCCGTACTCCTGGGTGGCGGCCACCTTGGGCAGCGGGGCGCCGACCGGCATGAACACGGTGGAGCGGACCCCGAGGAGGGAGGAGGCCAGTGCCACGCCCTGGGCGTGGTTGCCGGCGCTCGCGGCGACGACCCCGGCGGCGCGCTGCTCGGGGCGCAGGCCCGCGATGCGCACGTAGGCGCCGCGCAGCTTGAAGGAGCCGGTGCGCTGGAGGTTCTCGCACTTGAAGTGGACCGGCGCGCCCACGAGGGCGGTGAGGTGCCTGCTGCCCTCCATGGGGGTCACCCGGGACACCCCGGACAGCATCTTCTGAGCCCCCCGGACGTCGTCGAGGATCACCTGGGGGACGGGCTGCACGCGGTAGTTCATGCGGCCAGTCTCGCAGCCCGCGGGGGCCCCGGCGCAGGGATGGACGGGGCGTCCGCGCCGTCTTGAGGCGGGCCCCGCAGGACCCCTGGGGCGGGGGCGAAATCTCGCCATGCGGAACGTGCGGGGGGCGCTCGCGCGGATGGGTCGTATCAGTTGTCAAACGCGGCGTACGAGCCGCCGCACGGCCGCGTACTCTGTCCCCCATCCTTGTCGGCCCCACGCGAAGAGAGCCACGGCATGCCCTCCATCCCGGCCAGTTCCGACCTGCCCACGGCGGCCGAAGCGCCCGCCGGATCCGGACTCCTCGACGCGCTCCAGCACCAGGTGGCCGTCTTCGCCCGCCGGGCCGAGCAGACCCGCCTCGGCGGGGTCGGCCAGGCCCGCAACTCCATGGACCGCGCCGCGTACCTGCTGCTGAACCGGCTCGACCTCGAAGGCCCGATGGGCGTCAAGGCGCTGGCGGGCGGGATGGGCATCGACTCCTCCACCGTCACCCGGCAGGTGGCCCCGCTGGTCGACGGCGGGCTGGTCAAGCGGACCTCGCACCCCGAGGACGGCCGGGCCGTGGTCCTCGCCCTGTCCCCGCGCGGGCTGGCGCGGCTGGAGGAGGTCCGCTCCTCGCGGCGCGAGCTGATGGCCCGGGTGACCGAGGGCTGGGAGGAAGAGGAGCGCGAGGTGTTCACCCGGCTGCTGACCCGCTTCAACGGCTCGCTGTCGGAGCTGATGTCCGCCGCCTCCGAAGGCGGCCCGGCCTCCTGAGCCGGTCCCGGATCCCGCCGTGTCACACCCCTTGACCGGGGTGGTGGCGCAGGCCGCACCATGGGTGCCGTGGACCGGCGTTCGGGGCGTTCGGGGCGGGACCCGGAGTTCGAGGCCTTCGTCGCGGGCGCGGCGGGGCGGCTGCTGCACGTCGCGGTCCTGCTGACGGCCGAGCCGGCGGCCCGGGCGTACGCGGCGCACCGCATCCTCACCGGCGCGCTGGCCCGTACGTACGCGCACTGGGAGCGGCTGCGCGGGGACGACCCGTACGACCACACCCGCCAGGAGGTCTGCGCCGCGTACGCGCGCGCGGCGCGGCGGCTGCCGCCGGGGAGCGGGATCCTCGCGGCGCTGAGCCCGGCGCAGCGGCTGGTGCTGGTGCTGCGGGTCTACGAGGGCGTCGCCGAGGAGGTCACGGCCGCTCAGCTGGGGCTGGCGCCGGAGCGGGTCGAGGCCCTGCGCAACCGGGCGGTGGCCGCCCTGCGGGCGGGGCTGCGGCCGGCGGCGGGGGCGGCATGAGCCCGTACGACCGTAAGGAAGCGCAGGTCAGGCAGCTGCTGGAGGGGCCGCACCCGGTGGTACCGGCCGGTCTGGCGGCGGCTGCCGCCACCCGGGGGCGGCGGCTGCTGCGGCGGCGCCGGGCCCTGCACCGGTTCGGCTGGGCGGTGCTGTGGACGGCGGCGGCCGCCTTCGCGGTGTGGGCGGCGCTGACGCACCCGTGGGTGACACCGCCCAGCCACGTCTCGCCGCCCCTGGAGGGCTGGTGACCTCCAGGAGCGGCGCGGGGGGTGACTAGCCCAGGGCCTGGGTGAGGTCGGCGATCAGGTCGTCGGCGTTCTCGATGCCGACGGACAGGCGGATCAGGTCCGCGGGGACCTCCAGGGCCGAGCCGGCCACCGAGGCGTGGGTCATGCGGCCCGGGTGCTCGATGAGGGACTCGACGCCGCCGAGGGACTCGGCCAGGGTGAAGATCTTGGTGCGGCCGCAGATCGCGACGGCCTCCTCCTCGCCGCCGGCGACCTGGAAGGAGACCATGCCGCCGAAGTTGCGCATCTGCTTGGCGGCGATCTCGTGGCCCGGGTGCTCGGGCAGGCCCGGGTAGAGGACCTTGGTGACCTTCGGGTGGCGCTGGAGCACCTCCACGATCTTCGCGGCGTTCTCGGCGTGCCGGTCCATGCGCACGGCGAGCGTCTTGATGCCGCGCAGCACCACCCAGGAGTCGAAGGGACCGGCGACGGCGCCCATGGCGTTCTGGTGGTAGGCGAGCTCCTCGCCGAGGGCCTCGTCGGCGGCGACGAGGGCGCCGCCGACCACGTCGGAGTGGCCGCCCATGTACTTGGTCAACGAGTGCACGACGACGTCGGCGCCGAGCGCGAGGGGCTGCTGGAGGTAGGGGGAGGCGAAGGTGTTGTCGACGACGAGCTTGGCGCCGGCCGTGCGGGCGATGTCCGCGACCACCGCGATGTCGGTGATGCCCAGCAGCGGGTTCGAGGGGGTCTCGACCCAGATGAGCTTGGTCTTCGGGGTGATCGCGGCGCGCACGGAGTCGGCGTCGGAGGTGTCGGCGACCGACCACTCCACGCCCCAGCGGGAGACGACCTTCGCGAAGAGGCGGAAGGTGCCCCCGTAGGCGTCGTTGGGGATGACCACGTGGTCGCCCGGGGCGAGCAGCGTGCGCAGCAGGCAGTCCTCGGCGGCGAGACCGGACGCGAAGGCCAGGCCGCGGCGGCCGCCTTCGAGCGCGGCGAGGTTCTCCTCCAGCGCGGTGCGGGTGGGGTTGCCGCTGCGGCTGTACTCGTAGCCGCCGCGCAGCCCGCCGACGCCGTCCTGCTTGTAGGTGGACACCTGGTAGATCGGGGGGACGACCGCACCGGTCTGCGGGTCCGCCGTGTTGCCCGCGTGGATCGCGCGGGTCTCGAAGCTCTGGTGCTCGTGGCTGTCGTCGCTCATGGGGCAGATGCTATGCCCCGCGCCGCCCGTGGTCCTCCGGGACCGGTCACGCATTCGCGTTTGCCCCGCCGGGTCTGGTTCGCTGGGAGACATGCAGATGATCTGGGTCCTGATGATGCTGGTGCTGGCCGGCGTCATGATCTATCGGTTCGTACGGGTCCGCCGGGGCGGCGGCCTGCGTCTGGTGTCGCCGGGCAGCCCCGACGCCGCCGACCCCGCCGACTACGGGTTCGTGCGGCAGGAGGAGCTCGACGTCCGGGTGCCCGGGCCCGACCAGGACCTGATGGACGCCCTGGGCAACGTCCAGCGCGGCGGCGGCTGGCAGGCCGCCTCCGCCCTGCTCGCCGGCACGCCGAAGGACGGCGAGCAGCGGTGGCAGCGGGTCCAGGCGTTCGGCGGGGCGGCGGCGCTGGACCTCGTACAGCGGCCCGGGATCGGGGCGCCGTGGCTGAAGGCGTGGCGGCTGGAGGCGGAGAAGGACGCGGGCGGCGCGCAGGTGCACGCGGAGCTGCTGGTGCAGCAGGCCTGGCGGTCCTCCGGCGGGGTGGGCGCGCAGGACCACCGGATCATCCTGGAGGAGGCGCGTGAGGCCTGCCGCAGGGCGGCGCTGCTGGCCCCCGGCGACCCGGTGCCGTTCATCACCGAGCTGGCGGTCGCGCGCGGACTGGGCTACTCGGAGGCCGAGTTCGACGCGCTGTGGGCGAAGGTGCTCGACGTGGCGCCCGCGCACATGGGGGCGCACCTGGCGGCGCTGCACTACTGGTGCGAGAAGTGGCACGGTTCGCGGGAGAAGGCCGCCGCCTTCGCCGAGGCGGCCGCGGCCCGCGCCCCGCACGGCTCGCTGCTGGCGGCGCTGCCGCTGTTCTCGGTGTACGAGAACCTGCCCGACCAGCTGCTGGTGAACGACTTCGGGCGCACGGCGGTCGTCTCGCGGGCCGTGGAAGGGGCCCTGTTCGCGGTCCACCAGGCGCGCGCGGACGACCCGATGCTGGCGCACGTACGGCACCTGCTGCTGTGGTTCCTGGTGCGGATGGAGCGCTGGGCGGAGGCGATGGAGCAGGTACGGCACGTGGACGGCTACGTGGGCGCGCTGCCGTGGTCGGCGTCCGAGGACCCGGCGCACACGTACGCGCTGGTCCGGGCGCTGGCGGTGGCCGGGTACGAGGCGAACGGCGGGTCTCCGGCGACGCTGCCGCACTGATCCGCCGCCGGGCGCGGGGAGTTGGGGCGCGGGGTGGCGGGCGGCGGGCCGGGCGGGGTGTCCCGCCCCGTCGGCCGGCCCGTACCCGCCGCCACCCCCCGCTCCCGGGCGCCCGCCCCGGGGACGTAAGGTGCGCGTAAACATCGCACCAAGCGCGTGTCAAAGACCCGTGCCATCCCGTGGGGGGACCCCGTCCATATGGGCGCTTCGCTGCGCGCTCTGCGCGCCCTCGTCCTGCTCGCAGGCTTCTACCTGCTGAGCGTCGTCCTGCTCGCCGTCCTCGGACTCCTCGACTGGGCGGCCTTCTCCTGGCTGCACGGCGCACTCGCCGGCAAGATCGTCATCGGCACCGTGGTCCTCGCCGTCCCGATCGTGCGCGGCATGTTCATGCTCCGCACCCCCAAGCCCGAACCGCTGCCCGGCGTCCGCGTCACCGAGGCACAGGAGCCCGCCCTGTGGCGGGCCGTCCGCGAGACCGCCGACCAGGTCGGCACCCGCGCCCCCGACGAGATCCTCCTCATCGACGAGGTCAACGCCGCCGTCTCCGAGGACGCGAAGCTCCTCGGCCTGCGCTCCGGCACCCGCCGCCTCTACCTCGGCCTGCCCCTGATGACCGGCCTGGACGAAATGCAGCTGCGCGCCGTCCTCGCCCACGAGATGGGCCACTACGCCAACCTCGACACCCGCCTCACCCCGCTCATCGCCCGCGGCCGCGCCCAGCTGGTGCGCACCATCGGCCACTTCCACGACCGCGCGGACAACGCCGAGGCCAAGGAGCGCGCCAAGCAGGAGAAGCGCGCCGAGAAGCGGATCGCCAAGGGCAAGAAGGCCAAGGCGGTCGACACCGAGGGCGAGGGCATCACGTACCGCGCCATGGCGAAGATCTACACCGGGTACGCCCACTTCTACATGCGCGCCACCCTGTCCTCCTCGCGCCGCCAGGAGCTGGCCGCCGACCTCGCCTCGGTCCGCGTCGCCGGCCGCGACTCCGCCGCCTCCGCCCTGCGCGAGCTGGGCGCCCTCGGCTCGGCGCACGACTTCTACATGAGCTCGTACGCCACCCTCGGCGTCGGCGCGGGCCTGCTGCCCCGCCCCGGCGAGGTCTTCGGCGGGCTGCGCCACCTCCTCGACGCCCGCTCCGCCGAGCTGGAGGAGATGCGCCGCGACCTGCCCACCGAGCCCGCCTCCCCCTACGACTCCCACCCCGCACTGGCCGAGCGCGTGGCCCGCATCGAGGCCCTGCCCGACGACGGCCGTGCCGGCCAGGCGGCCCGCCCGGCCCTGGAGCTGCTCTCCTCCCCGCAGGAGGCGCTGGCCGCGCTGGAGCAGATCGTCCTCACCCCCGAGGCCCTCGCCCTCACCCGCGTGGACTGGGACGAGCTCGTCCACCGGTCGATGACCACCTACGTCGGCCGGGGCGCCGAGGACATCCGCGAGGCCCTCACCGCCGAGGGCGCCGGCCCCGGCCTGGGCGAACTGCTGGACGCCGTCGACGCCGACCCGGCGGTGCTCTGGCGGATCGCCGACCGCTTCCCGAAGTCCGAGGAGGCGCGGGCCGCGACCGGCCGCACCGCCCGCGAGTTCGCCCGCCCGCTCGTCCGGCGCGCCGTCGAGCGGCTGGCCACCGTCGAACTCCTGGCCCGCGGCGCCGCCCGCTGGGAGCTGTCCTGGTCGGACCAGGCCGCCCTGTCCTACCCCGTTCCCGGTTTCGAGGACGAGCTCGGCCCCGCCCTGGACGCGGCCGTCGCCGACCTGCCCGACACCGGACTCCTGCGGAAGCTGGTGCTCGCCCCGTGACCCTCGTACTCGCCGTCCTCGGCGTCCTGCTGCTGGCCGTCGCCTGCTGGGTCCTGCGCGGGGTGTTCCTCATCCGCAAGGCCAAGCGGCTCGAAGCCGAGATCGCCGGCCTGGACGCCCGGGCCGAGGCCGGCCGCACCGACGAACGGGCCCGCAAGGCGGCCGCGGCCGTCGCCCTGGGCTTCATCGCGGAGGCCGGTCTCGACACCGACCACCCGGCGCCGGTCCCGGCCGAGCGCCTGGCCGTCCTCGAAGCCGTCCGCACGGGCGACTGGGAGGCCGCCGCCGCGTACCTGGAGGCCGCCGGGGAGGACTGGCAGGAACGGCTGGAGCGGCTGCGCCCGCTGGCCGAGGCCGCCGCGGAGGACGACGCCTGGCTGCTGGCCTGGCGCGCCGCCCGGCCCGCGGACCCCACCGCGGCGCTGGTCCACGCCGACACCAGCGTGATGGTGGCCTGGAACGTGCGCGGCAGCCAGGCCGGCAGCCGCACCACCCAGGAGCAGTTCCGCCTCTTCCACCAGCTGCTCACCAAGGCCCGGGACGACGCCCGGGCGGCGCAGGCACTGGCCGACCCTGCGGACCCCACCCCGTACGTCGTCGAGCAGGCCGTCGCCATGGGCCTGGGCTACGCGCACGAGGACTACCGGGAGCTGTGGCAGCGGATAACCGACCGCGCCCCGCGCCTGCTGTGGTCGCACGTCGCGGGCCTGCAGTACTGGTGCGCGAAGTGGCAGGGCTCGCACGAGCTGGCCATGGAGTACGCCCGCGCGTCGGCGGCCGCTGGGAAGCCGGGCGACCTGCTGACCCTCATCCCGCTCATGGCGTACTTCGAGCAGCAGGAGTGGGAGGACGACCTCCTGGCGGAGACGTACTACAAGGAGCCGGAGATCGTCGCCGCCGTGGACGCGGCCCTCGCGGACCTGGCCGCCGCCGGCCACGCCCACCCCGGCGCCCCCCGGATGCGGCACATGCTGGCCTACCTGCTGTTCTGGCAGGACCGGGACGCGGAGGCGGTGGAGCAGTTCCGCCACGTCGACGGGTACATCGGCGCCGTGCCGTGGACGTACGCCGGGGAGCCGAAGCAGCGCTACCTGTACGCCCGCGACTGGGCGCTGGACGTGACGACACCGGACGCCTGACGACCAGGGGCGGGCGGGACCCCCACTCCAGGGCCCCGCTCCGGGAATCCCCGCCCGCCCCCGTCCGTTGTCCCTCCCACAAGGAGGCGACCATGTTCTCGTACCGCCGCACGCCCGAACTGCCCACCAGCGAGGAAGCCCTCAAGGGCCGCGCCGAAGCGCAGTTCTCCCTGCCCGAGCGCCACACGGTCCTCGGCAACCCCCTGGCCGGCCCCTACCCCGAGGGCCTTGAGGTCGCCGACTTCGGCCTGGGCTGCTTCTGGGGCGCGGAGCGCAAGTTCTGGCAGACCCCCGGGGTGTGGACGACGCTGGTCGGCTACCAGGGCGGCTACACGGAGAACCCGACGTACGACGAGGTCTGCTCGGGCCAGACGGGCCACACGGAGGTCGTCCGCGTGGTCTTCGACCCGTCGGCGGTCTCCTACGAGACCCTCCTGAAGCTGTTCTGGGAGTCCCACGACCCCACCCAGGGCTTCCGCCAGGGCAACGACGTCGGCACCCAGTACCGCTCGGCGGTCTACACCCACTCCCCCGCCCACCAGCAGGCCGCCGAGGCCTCCCGCGACGCCTACCAGCGCGTCCTCACCGCCTCGGGCCACGGCACGATCACCACGGCCGTCCTCCCGGCGGACCCCCGCCCCTTCTGGCCGGCGGAGCCCTACCACCAGCAGTACCTGGACCGCAACATTAACGGCTACTGCGGCATCGGCGGGACGGGCGTGGCCTGCCCGATCGGCATCGCCGAGGCGCCGTCTTCGGACGAGTAAGGGGTATACATCCCGGCGTTCGCTACGCCGCAACCCCCACGCATCAGCTCGTCGGCCCGCCCCGCGCGCTTGCCCAAACTCCAGGACGAGAGCCAGAAGTCTGGCTACCATCCGAAGAGATCGATCGGGCAAGCGAGGGGGCGGAAGCCGGAGTGATCCACAAGGTCTCGATTTCGAAAAGCCAGGTCTTCAAAGTTCTTCAGCTCGAAGAAGGTCACTTCACTGACCTGAAGGCCATCGAGATTGCACCCGCGAAACTTACAAAGGCCATCGCAGCCTTCGCGAATGCCGACGGCGGGGAGCTTTACGTCGGAATCGACGAAGGCCCCGACGGAAAGAATCACAAGTGGCGCGGGTTCGCCAACATGGAGGCAGCTAACGGCCACCTGCAGGTTTTCGATGAACTATTCCCCCTAGGTGGCGACTTCCTCTACGAATTCCTTTCATGCGATGGTGAACTCGGCCTCGTCCTTCATGTAATCATTCAAAAAACGAAGGACATCAAGCATGCCAGCGACCGTAAGGCATACATTCGACGTGGCAGTCAGAGCATTCCAGTCGGCCCGGACGGGATGGAGCGACTTCGGCGCAACAAAGGAATAACCTCCTTCGAGTCCGAGACCGTCACAGCGCCAATCGATCTTATCTCTAATTCGCTGACAATCATTGACTTCATGCTCAGTAGCGTACCTACAGGTGAACCTGAGGTTTGGCTGCGAAAGCAGATGATGATTGTCGCCGATAAGCCCACAGTTGCTGGGGTCCTCCTCTACTCCGACGAACCGCAGGCAGTGCTACCAAAGCGGTGTGCGATCAAGGTCTATCGCTATAAGACCACAGACCCTGAGGGGTCTCGCGAGAACCTCGCGTTCGATCCACTCACGATCGAGGGCTCGCTGTACGATCAGATCAAACAGGCCGTAGCGAAGACCTCCGAGCTCATCGAAGGCGTCAAGGTACTCGGCCCCGAGGGTCTTACCCCGATCACGTACCCGTTCGAGACGCTGCACGAGATCATCACAAATGCTGTCATTCACCGGGACTACGGAACAGCAGACGATGTACACGTGCGAATTTTCGACAACCGCGTTGAGGTTGAGAGCCCAGGCAGGCTGCCGGCCCACATGACGACAGCCAACATTCTCAAGGAACGCTTCTCGCGAAATGGCGCAATCGTTCGGCTGATCAACAAATTCCCCGACCCCCCGAACAAGGATGTCGGCGAAGGTCTGGCGACAGCGTTCGCTGCGATGAAAAAGCTAAAATTGAAAGACCCGGTGATCGAGGAGCGAGATAATTCTGTTCGAGTAAACATTCGCCACGATCGCCTCGGGTCACCAGAGGAAATCATCATGCAGTACCTGGAGACCCACTCGGAAATCAACAACAGGACGGTCAGGGCCCTTACCGGGATCGGATCAGAGAACAAGGTAAAGACAATCTTCCTGCGCCTAATCGATGCCGGGCAAATCGAACGTGTTCCAGGAAAGCGCGGTAGCGCCTCCGCGTATAGGCGCATCACTACGACCTCAGGGGATGCCGCATCCTGACAGGCGCTGGGGTATGCACCCAACGCCTTTCCTGTTTTGGAAAGATCACCCTCTTGACCCATCCATCACCGCCTCGGGAGCATCGAACCCGACAGGCGTACGCCGACATGTGGGGGCGAGGATGCTGCGGAAGCTGTCCGGTGACCCGGAGTGCAGGAACGGAACGTGCCCGACGCTGTGGGGTACTGAGGACGCCAAGGACTATGTAGTGCAGGGCTACGTCATCACTGACCCCGAGCGGCTGGCGCAACTCGACCTGCCCGAGGGTGAGACCGCCGTCGTGGTACCGGCCGCGGTGCTGGAGGAGTACTTCCGTGCTCAGCAGTGAGGAGTTCGGCCGACTCTTCGAGACCTTCGAACGGAGCGCCTTTCGGCTAGAGACGCTCGCCGTCTACAGCGTGGAGGAGGAGCGCGAGGAGTTCGAACGCTTCCTGGCAGGCGGGGACATGGGCCCTGACTGGGACGACAACCCGTGGGTACGGTCGATGACAGACAAAGGTAAGGAGGTTTCGCGCGTCCACGTGTTCAGGTCTCCGCTGACCGACTACCTGCGGTACGAACTGGCCGCCTACCCGGGCAACATCGCGGCAGGCGAGACCATCGGCATCATCGACCAGGCTGACCAAGAAGTGGCCGACCTACCCGATCACGACTTCTGGTTGTTCGATGACCAGGACGTGTACCGGATGCACTACACGTCCGAAGGTGCGTTCATCGGGGCCGAACTGCTTCCTGCCCACTGCCTTGCCGAGTATCAGGACTACCGAGACCGCGCCCTGGCCGAAGCGGTGCCGTTCGCGGACTACAGGGAGCGGTACCACTGACCGCCGACTCGATCGGGAAAGCCCTGCGGGCGCTGCGCGATGCATCCGGACTCACGGGTGATGCCGTGGCCCGCAGGGCTTCCATGTCTGCCGGAAAGCTCTCGAAGATCGAGACGGGCAAGGTACGACCGACCGTCCAGGATGTGGACCTGGTCCTCACCGCCATAGGCGTGACCCAGGAGGTCAAGCAAGAGTTCCTGGCAGCCGCCCGCGCTGAAGCCACCGAGGCCACCGCATGGCGCCTGCTGCGCCGTATGGGCCCGTGGAAGCACCAGAAGACCATCCGGGCCATCGAAGCCGGCACCACCACGCTCAGGCTCTTCCAGGGCCAGCTCGTCCCCGGACTCCTCCAGACGCCCGAGTACGCCTCTGCCGTCTTCTCCCTGCCGCCGGCCATGCCGGAAGAGAGCAGGGCCAAGACCGTCGCGGCCCGCCTCGAACGGCAATCCGTCCTGTACGAGCCGGGCAGGTCGTTCCGCTTCCTGATCTGCGAGCACGTACTCCGGTGGCGCATCAGCGAGCCCGTGGTCATGGCGCTCCAGCTCGACCGGCTCGTATCCGTGTCCCGTCTGCCCAATGTCTCTCTCGGTGTCGTGCCTTCCGACCGCCGGATGCCCGACTTCCCCATGACCTGCTTCAGCCTCCACGACGACCGGCTCGTCATCGTGGAGACGTTCCACTCCGAGGTCACCACCCGCGACCCGAAGGACGTCCAGCTCTACCTCGAAACCTTCGAACGGTTCGCCGCGGTGGCGGTCTACGGCGACGTCATGAGAACCCTGGTCGAGGGCATCCGGGACGGATTCTTGCCCCAACAGGAAAGACCCTAGAACGGGCTGCTCAGCGGGTGAAGCATCAGCGGTGCCGACACCCCCGAGGGAGGGAATCCCAGTGAGCAGCCCCAGCACCACGATGGACCCGCCGGTTCAACTGTCCCTCCCCCGCACACCGCCTGCACCTGCGCCGGGTTGCGGTGTCTGCGCTGCCCTTGCGAAGCAACGCACAGCGGCGTACGACGCCGGGGACCTGTCCGCTGTCTCGGACTGCAACGTCGAGCTGGCCGCGCACCCCAAGAAGCACTCTGGGGGCCGGTAGTGGACATGCAGATCTGGAGAGACGGACGTACAGCGGCTCTGAGCGCCTCCGATGCCATGCGCGAGGTGCTCGCCTCCCTGGGCCTGCCGGAGAGCGCCTACGCGGCGATACGCCCGCAGGTGACTCCCCGAGGCGAGCCGCTCGTTCACCTGGGCTCGATCCCCGCTGCTCACGTCGAGCAGATCGCAGAGGCGCTTCGAGGCACCCGGACCCACCCTGAGCGGAACAGCGGTGCCACTCCCATCTGAATCAAGGAGGATCAGATGACCGACCTGTACGGACTCGACATCTCCGGCGCCCACTTCAGCAAGGCGTGCGGAGGCAACACCCACCCGGACGGCGAGGCGTGCGTGACCCTCGCGAAGATCGGGCCGGACGCGTGGGCGATAGGTGACAGCAAGCACCCAGACGCCGAGCCGCTGCGCTTCACTACGGCGGAGCTGGACGCGGCGGGTATCGACCCCGCGCGGTTCGACCTCTCCGCCTGATCCACAGCACCACCTGAACTGACGGCCCTGCCCTCACGCCGACGGGCGGGGCCGTCGTCATCTCTCGGAACGGAGCAGCGGTGCACCACCACGGTTACGCATGGGTGGGGGAGAAGAAGACGTTCGACAGGGAGAGCGTCCGCAGACCGCCCGGTCAGGCTCCGGCGGCGACCAGTGAGCAAGAGGTGCACGACCGGTACCGGGAGGCCGTGGCAGTCTTTCCGACTACCGAACTCCCTCCGATCCAGACGGCGAACTGGCTGATGAAACCGCCCTCGATGATCCGAGGGACGTGGGAGGAGCCCAAGGAGGCCGGCGAGTGGCTGGGCCTTCAGCTCGCAGAGTTCGCACCCCGGTTCGCCTTTGAGCAGGATCGGGAAGTGACCAGGCTGGTTCTCCTGGTGAAGAGTGCGGTCGAGCGGCTGACCTGGGGAGGAGACGTGTCCCTCGGCACTACCTGAAGGGCGCTGTCTTCCACTCCGTCGCTCTTGTGACGTGCTCGCCGAACCGCTCCGCTCCAGACCTGGCCTGTCCCGCCCGATAGGCCGGTGCATGACAGTGGCCCCCGGCGTATGCCGAGGGCCTGTCTGCGTCCGTGTGTGCCTGTCTCAGGCGCTCTCTCCCAGGTGGCGGTACAAGGTGGCGCGACCGACTCCCAGGGCCTTGGCGATGGCTGTGACGCTGTCTCCCTTGGCGTGCCGGGCACGGGCCACGGCGAGCTTGTCGTCATCCACGACGGACGGACGCCCACCGACGTTCCCCTTGCGGGCCGCAGCCTCCAACCCCTCCAAGGTCTTCTCGCGGATGCCTTCCCGCTCCACCTCTGCACTGACGGCGAGTACGGCGAACACGATGGCGCCTGCCCCGTTCGGGTCGTACACGCCCTGAAGGGGACCGGACAGGAGTTCCAGTTGGATGCCGTCCGCCTGAAGGGTGGAGGACAACGTCATGAGTTCCGCCGCGCTGCGGGCAAGACGCTTCATCTCGACCACGGTCAGGATGACCGGCTGATGCGGCGCAGCCGCCTTGATCTCCCGTGCCAGCGTGAGCGCCTTCTCAAGCTCCGGCCGCTCCTTCACACGGGTACTGATCTTCTCCGAGAACACGCGGGTGCAGTCGGCACGGGCCAGCATGTCCAACTGGGACTGAAGTTCCTGTCCAACGGTCGAGCAACGGGCGTAGCCCAGTCGGATCGCCGCGCTCGGTATCGCGTCGGACACCTGTGTGACGGGAGCGCCCTGCGTCCATGCCTTACCGGGGTTGCGGTCGGCCGGAGTCTTCACGGTCAGTTCCGCCTTGAGCGACGGCACCAGGGCGAAGCGGCCCGTGTGGTAGTTCGCCGCCACCTTGCCCGTCGTCGTACGGCAAGGGCTACCGGCAGGGGCACCGCACTTCGGGCAGGCGTGACGTTCGACCCGTGCGGCCGGGGTGTTCGTGGTCATGACGAGACCGTCCCACAAACGCGTCCCGAAAGCCAGTGGTGAGGGGTGACGTTTCGGGACGGGTTACGAGACATCCGAGCATGGGCGAATCGGACACACCGAGAGCCTGGCCCTTCCGTCCCGAAAACGAAGGTTTACGAGACGCTCTGGTCGTAGCCCTTGCCAGCTGGCTCCTGCTCCAGCCCCATGAGACTGAGGATCTCGTCCACCTGCTCCTCGCTGAGCATGGGCGCTCGCGCCAGCCAGTACTCCAGCCACTCGTTCGCAGTCATGACAGGGGTAACGCCGACAGCGCCATGGTCGTCACGCCCGTTACCAACGGCGACGGCGAAGGGGTGGGGGTATGACCCCTTGAGGGGTCCTTGCCCGACCGCCATGTCTTGGCCGCGCAGATCCTGCCACGGTTTCAAGGCCCACCAGCGCCGCGACGCAGTGACAAAGCGGCGGAGGAATGCCAGTTCAGGGCGCCGTGACAGCCCCTGACCAGCGGCCGGAGACTGCACAAGAGTGACGCCTTACGGGCATTGACTAAGCGGCTTCGCCATGCGGCCGCGTACGCGGCCCCACCCGGCCGGGCTACCTGGCTGTGCTCTGCCGGCCCCTGCGGGGCCGCCCGTTCGTAGTGGCCTCGGAATGTGGCGGCCGGATGGCCGCCCTCTACTGCTCACCCCTTCGCCGCTGCCTCGATACCAAGTGGGCGCTGCCGCGCCCCTGCTTTCCTTCGCCGCTGGCGTAGGCCGCTTCGGACCGTCGGCCCCTCCGGGGCCACACTGTGACCACTCAGGATCGAGCCCGACGGCGCTCATTCCGTGATGGCTATAAGGAGATAAAGAAGCAGCGAAGGTTTCCGCAGCTCAGAGCGCATGTTGGTAGGCGCTCCACGTGTACGCAGTACTCATTCCACGCCTACCCCCGGTCAGGCTGCCCGCTGGATGCCATGCGCCTTGCAGGACAGGGAACCTCTTGCCGTGTCGTACAGGTGGCCAGGGAGCACGAGACACCGAGCATCGGATGACGGGCTGACCAAGCCGAGATCCTTGGCCGACTTGATCGCGCGACTTACGCCCTGCTTCGGCTGAGGCTGGCCATCCTTGCGGGTCAGGATCGCCGCGAGTTCCCCTGACGCCAATTCGGCGTGGCCCAGCTGGTTGGCCTTCCCGAGGGCAGCGAAGTGGACGCGGAACGCGAGGTCGAAGCGGGTGTCACGGGCCATGCGCCGGTACTCCGGGCGCGAGATGGCGGCCCACTCCTTGAGCTTGATGGGCATGCGAAAGCCCTCCCTATGAGGCGCGTGAGCGCCGTCCATCCCCGTCGAGCGGGGGTCATGTGCTCCTCTCTGCACGGGGTGGGCGGGCCTGCCAGGGGCACGGGCCTCATCACAGGAGTGTGTCCGGCGACAGCGTGCCGGACCGAACACAGCCTATCGGAGGCGCCCGTGCTGCTCTTCGGCGGATCCGATGCGAAACATCACGGTGGGATTCCACTTCGGATCAGCGGGGGGGGGCTCATCTCGGGATCAAGTCAAAGAACCCCAAATCCCTTGTAGGTTCATGGGATTCCATGTTTCAAATACGCGCGCACGAAGGTAGGATTGAACGTTGCTCTCGGCGCGCAATATGCAGCCCAGGGAAAGGACTTCCGTTTGACCAACATCACTGCTCGCGAGTGGGGTCGTATTCAGGCTGCCAAGGCTCCAGCCTGGAGCGAAGAACGATGGCAACGAGTTTCCACCATAATCGGCTTGGAGTTCGAGCATCAGAACTCGATCAAGGCCACGCGCGAGCAGCGGTAGTCCGAACCCGAAAGACGAACGAAGGGGCACGAGCCGGATGACCGTGCCCCTTTCCGTTTCAGCTCGCCGTCAGTCGCGCCACTTCGGGACCAACAGGTCAGGGTTGAACGGGCGTCGGCCTCCGCCGCCCACCGGCAGGACGATCACCGCGTGCAGCGCCTCCCTGATCAGAGCGCGCTTCTGTGCCAGGTCCAGCCTGCCGGAGGTCCAGCGCTCACGTACGTCGCCGGTGACCTCGGCCGCACGCTGCTGGTTGAGGACGTGGCGCGTGCGGTCCGCGCGTAGTTCCTTGACCCGAGATTCCATCCTCTGGTTCTCAGGGAAGAACAACTCATCCGAGATCTGGTCCTCCTGCCAAGCCTGGAGCAGCTTGCGCTGCTTCCGCGTCAAGCGGTCCAGTTCGTCTTCCCCTGCCCATTTCTCGTCCACATGCGCCGCCCTGGCCGCTCGTTCCTCCAGCTTCGCCAGAACCGCCTCCGTGACGAATTCGTCAATCTTGGCACCATTGCGTCCCGTGCCACCGCAACCGCCCATTTCCTTGCTGGGACACTGGTAGAGATAGCCGCCGGAGAGATCCGGCCGCGCGGTTGCACGGAGGGGCGAGTTACAGATCTGGCCGTCCCCACCGGGCTTGCCGCATCGGAGGATTCCGGTCAGCAGGTACGACGGGGTGCGGTAGTCCGTGACCGTTCCGTCGGACTTCAGGTTGGGGCCGACGCGGGCCGAGAAGACGGCGTCGATGGCCATCCACTCCTTCGGCGTGATGACGGGCTCCCAGCGGCCCACCACCGGCACGCCGTTGGCGTCGCGGACCAGCTCTCCGTTGTGCTTCCGCCAGCCACACAGCCGCGGGTTCCAAAGTGCGAGCTTCAGCGAACGGCTCGCCCACTCCTTGTCGTTGATCGTGCGGACGCCGGCCTCCCGCCACTCCCGGAGGATCGAGTGCAGGGACTTGCCCGCGATCACCTCACGGGCGCCCTTCGCCAGCCACGCCGCTTCCTCGGGCTCCAGCGTGAGCTTGTCGTCCTGCCAGCCGAAGGGGCGCTTTCCTCCTACCGGGATGCCCAGCTCGGCGCGGGCGCGGTGCGAGCGGCGTGCACGCCGCTGCATCTTGCGCACCTCCATCTTGGAGATGACGACGCCGAAGAGGCCCATGGACTCCACGTCCTCGCTGTAGAGGTTCTTCGACCCCTTGGCGTCGGCGTAGACGCGCCCTTCCTCGTACGTGAGCGCGTCCACGAACCGCTCGTAGTCTCCGGCTCTGCGAGTGAGCCGGTCGTCGGCGACGACGATGACGCCGCGTACGGGCTGCCCGTCCGGCATGTGCCCTGACTTGAGCGCCTTCACCATGGCCTCGAAGTCCGGGCGCACCACCGCCGCCTTCGCTGCCGACAGGTCGTTGTCGGTGTAGCGGTGCACGATCGTCCAGCCGAGACGGGCCGCAGTCTCGCCGTTCACCTTGTGCTGGTCCTCGACGCCGTGGCCGTCCCTGGCCGTGTCGGCGGAGATACGCGCGTACGAGACAACCGGGATCACCGGTGCCGCTTCGTTCACTTCCCACCCCTTTACGAAGAGTCACTAATTCTACGCAAAGAGAAGTGGTACCACCAGCAGTACCTCGACAAGAACCCCGGCGGCTACTGCGGCATCGGCGGCACGGGCGTCTCCTGCCCCATCGGCGTCACCCCGGCCCCGGGGGCGTAGGCCCTCACCGGGCCGCCCCGGCGGGGGCGGCCCGGTCACCCTTTCGGGTGGGGGCGGCCCCTACGCCCTGGGTACGCTGGCGGCGGGGCCCAGAATCTCGCGCATGGGAGCAACCGTGACCTCGTCCGCAGCCGACCAGCCGCTCATCCCGCAGCCGCCGGCCACGGTGACCGCGCTGCGGCAGGCCATCGCGCAGATCGCCCCCGCGGCCCTGCCCGCCTTCACGCGTGAACTCGACCAGGCGGCGGACCAGGCCCGGCAGGCCTCCGACCTCGCTCCCCTCCAGCGGTTCATCACCCAGTGGGCGGCCTACGTGCACATCCAGCGCCAACCCCGCCTCGCGGCGGACCTCCTCCACTGGGAAACCGCCGCCGCCACCGCCGACACCGATCAGGCCCGCAGAGCCGCCGCCGAGATCGGCAGGATCCTCGACGCGGCACACGCGGCCCTCACCGCTCCCCTGACGTGAGCACCGCCTGGCGCTGGGAATACGACCCCGACCACGCCCACGTCGCGGGCGGCCTTCCTCCGGAGGTCGTGACCGAGGTCGAACGTCTGGCCGGGCAGCTCGTCGACCTGGCCGACATGGGAGTCCATCTCGACGAGATCGGCAACGGCCCTCAACCGGGCGGTCTACGGCGGATGGACGCGGCGTGGCCCGGCAGCGGCTCGCCGGCCTGGAGGACCGGATCGCCGCGCAGGCGGCGGCCCGGGACCGGCTGCGGGGGGCCCTGGGGCGGGCGGCGGCGCGGGGGCGGAAGGGTCAGATCGTCGAGGTGTCGATCACGAAGCGGTAGCGGACGTCGCTGGCCAGGACCCGCTCGTAGGCCTCGTTGATCTGCTCGCCGCTGATCACCTCGATCTCCGAGCCCAGCCCGTGCGCCGCACAGAAGTCCAGCATCTCCTGGGTCTCCGCGATGCCGCCGATCATGGAGCCGGCCAGGGTCTTGTTGCCGCCGATCACCGAGAACAGGTTCAGCTCCACCGGCTCCTCCGGGGCGCCGACGTTCACCAGCGTGCCGCCGACCCGCAGCAGCGAGAGGTACCGGTCCAGGCCCAGCGGGGCCGAGACCGTGGAGAGGATCAGGTCGAAGCGGCCCCTGAGCTCCTCGAACGTGGCCCCGTCGGCCGTCGCGTAGTAGTGGTCGGCGCCCAGCCGCAGGCCGTCCTCCTTCTTGCGCAGGGTCTGCGACAGGACGGTCACCTCCGCGCCCAGCGCGTGCGCGATCTTCACGCCCATGTGCCCGAGGCCGCCCAGGCCGACGATCGCGACCTTCTTGCCCGGCCCCGCCCCCCAGTGCTTCAGCGGCGCGTACAGGGTGATCCCGGCGCACAGCAGCGGCGCGGCCACGTCCAGCGACAGGCCCTCGGGGATGCGGACGGCGTAGTTCTCGTCGACGACCAGGTGCGTGGAGTAACCGCCGTACGTCGGCTCGCCGTTCCGGTCGAGGGCGTTGTAGGTGCCGGTCATCCCCCGGACGCAGTGCTGCTCCTGCCCCGCCAGGCAGTACTCGCACTCCCGGCAGCTGTCGACGAAGCAGCCGACGCCGACCCGGTCGCCGACCGCGTACTTCGTGACGCCCGCGCCGACCTCGGCGACCACGCCGGCGATCTCGTGCCCCGGGACCATGGGGAAGATCCCCTCGCCCCAGCCGTCGCGGACCTGGTGGATGTCGGAGTGGCAGATGCCGGCGTACTTGATCTCGATGAGGACGTCGTGCTCGCCGACCGGACGACGCGGAACGGTGGTGCGCTCCAGCGGGGCCTTGGGGGCGGGGGCGGCGTAGGCGGTTACCTGGGTGACGGACATGGGGGTGTTCTCCTCGGTCGGTACTGCGACGTCCTCCACCCTGGCCCGGCCCCGCCCGCGCACCCAGACCCCTGCTGAACCTAGGACCGCCGTGCCTACCCCTGAGGGGGTCAGGCTGAGCCCCGCGCGGCGCGGCCCCGGCACGGATACTTGCGCTATGGACCACCACCTGGACCAACGAGCCGAACTGGGGGACTTCCTCCGCACCTGCCGCGCCCGGCTGCGCCCCGAGGACGTGGGCCTGCCCGACTACGGGCGGCGCCGCCGGGTACCGGGCCTGCGCCGGGAAGAGCTCGCACAGCTGGCCGGGGTTTCGGTGGCCTACTACACGCGCCTGGAACAGGGCCACGGCCACAACGTGTCGGCGGAGGTCCTGGACGCCGTAGCGCGGGCGCTGCGCCTGGGCCCCGCGGAGACGGCCCACCTCAACCACCTGGCGAGCCCCCGCACCCGCCGGGGCGGCCGCTCCCGCCGCCCCCAGCAGGTCCGCCCGGAACTGCGCACTCTGCTGGACGCCATGGAGGGCGTCCCGGCGTACCTGGTGGGGCGGCGCCAGGACGTGATCGGCTGGAACCGGCTGGCCGCGGCCGTGTTCGGGGACTTCGGGGCGCACCCGCCGGCGGAGCGCAACCTGGTGCGGCTGGTGTTCCTGGACCCGGCGACGGCGGAGCTGTACGCGGACTGGGAGTGCCGGGCCTGCGAGGTGGTCAGCAACCTGCGCCTGTACGCGGGCCAGCACCCCGACGACGAGCAGCTGACGGCGCTGGTCGGGGAGCTGTCGGTGAAGAACGAGGAGTTCCGCCGGCTGTGGGCGGCGCACACGGTGGCCGACAAGACGCACGGCGTGAAGCAGCTTCGCCACCCCCTCGTGGGCGAGCTGGAGCTGTCCTTCGAGACGCTGACCCTGCCCGACGACCCGGCCCAGTTCCTGGTCACCTTCCACGCCGCCCCGGGCTCCCCGTCGGCGGACGCCCTGCGGCTGCTGTCGTCGTGGACGGCCCCCATGGCGCCGGTGTCGGCGCCCGCGCCCGCGCCTGCGCCCGCGGAGGAGCGGACCTGAACGACGACGGCGGGGAGCCTTCCCGAAGGAGGGCTCCCCGCCGTTCACATCACGTCAGGCGGACGGACCGGCCTTCCACTCGGCCCAGCTCATGTTCCAGCCGTTGAGACCGTTGTCCGGCTTGATGGTCTTGTCCGGGGAGTTGACCACGGTCACGACGTCACCGATGAGCGAGTTCTCGTAGAACCACGCACCGGCCGTGTCCGGGTCGTTGGCGCCCTTGGAGTCGTTCAGGCCGACACAGCCGTGGCTGGTGTTGACGCTGCCGAAGATCGAGTCGGCACCCCAGTAGTTGCCGTGGATGAACGTGCCCGACGTGGACAGCCGCATCGCGTGCGGGACGTCCTTGATGTCGTACTCGCCCTTGCCCTCACTGTTCTTGAAGCCGACGGTGGAGCCGTCCATCCGCGTCTCCTTGAACTTCTCGGAGATCACCATCTGACCGTTGTAGGTCGGGTTCTCCGGGGAGCCCGCCGAGATCGGGATGGTCTTGATGACCTGCCCGTCGCGGGTGACCGTCATCTTCTTGGTCTTCGTGTCGACCGTGGAGACCTGGCTCCGGCCGACCTTGAAGGTGACGGTCTTGTTCTGCACGCCCTGGATGCCGGGCGCGCCCTGCACGCCCTGGAGCGCCAGCTTCAGCGTGACGGTGGAGTTCGCCTTCCAGTACTCCTCCGGACGGAAGTCCAGACGCTGGTTGCCGAACCAGTGGCCGACGACCTCCTGGCCGGTGCTGGAGGTGACCGTGATGGCCGCCTGGACGGCCTTCATGTCCTTGATCGGCTTGTTGAAGTTGATCGAGACCGGCATGCCCACGCCGACCGTCTGACCGTCTTCCGGCGTGTAGTCGCCGATGAAGCTGTTCTCGGGCGACAGGGTGGTGAAGGAGGCGTTCTCGTGCGCCTCGCGCCCGGCCTCGTCCTTCGCCGTCGCCGCCAGGGCGTACTTCGTGGAACGCTTCAGCGCGCCGTCCGGCTTCCAGCTCTTGCCGTCGGCCGCGATCTTGCCCTCGACGGCCGTACCGTCGGGGCTCTTGAGCTCGACCTTGGTGAGCGTGCCGTCGCTGACCGTGACGCTCGCGCCGTCGGTCGTGGCTATGTTGGTGGCGCCGTCCTTGGGCGTGATCGCTATCTTCGCCTTGGAAGCGTCCTTCGCCGCCGCCGCGTCGACGTCGGCCTGGGACTTGGCCGAACCACCGCCCTGAGACTTGTCGGCACCCCCGTCGTTGCAGGCCGAAAGCATCAGTACGCCGCCGAGCACAGCGGACACGGCCACCAGGGACCTTCGCCGCCGCTTGCTGTACGTCCTCACACGTCACTCCATCGTTGCCGGAAACCCCGAGGCTGCATTCCCGGGATCGGGCCGGGCAGGGGGCATCACCCCCTGCACGTCCTGACAACGCGTTAACGACGCGGTTCGGTTCCACATTCCGTTCGAATGTGTGCAACCCCACGGTCAGGCGTTGTCGGCCTCTTCTTCGAAGTCCCCATCTTCCTCGTCCAGGTCCCACTCCAGGGACTCGGGGTCGTATTCGACGGGTTCACTGCTCCACGAGGCCTGGGCCAGCTCCACGCCGGCGAGCTCCGCGACCAGGTCGGTCGGGTCGACGAGGTAGGCCAGGGCCTCGGACTCATCTTCCCTCACCGCGGACTCGGCGTGGCCACGTTCCTCGTCCGGCATGAACTCGTCGGCCTTGATGTGCGCGAGGGCGGCGCCGATGAGGGCGTCGGAATCCGACACCTCCAGCACCAAATCCACCCGAAGTCGGACGTAACGTGATGTCTCAGAAGGGTTCATACGACGGAGAGTAAGCCCCTGACAGCCTCGACTTTCCCGCGACCCGCCCCTTTCACTAGCATCTGCGCACACGGCCAATTCGCTGCTTCCGCAAGGGGGATCGCACCGTGTCCGCACCTCGACCGCTGCTCACCGCTCTCGGAGCGACCACCCTCCTCGCCGCCCTCTGGTTCGTCCCGTCGGCGAACGCCACCGCCCCGCAACCCGAAACGTCCACCGGAGCCCCGGCCGCCGCCAACACCGGCACCGTCACGGGCGAGGGCACAGGGGACGGCACCATCGCCCCGGAGGAACGCCCCGCGACCGTCACGGTCCTCTCCCTGGCCGACACGGGCAGCATCGACACCACCCCGTACGTCCTGGGCGGCACCCTCTGCCTGGGCCTGGGCGCCGGCTTCGTCGCCTTCTCCGTCCGCCGGGCCCGCGTGGGGTAGGGGCCCGGCACCCGGGGATGACCGGGTCCCGGCGGGGCGGTCTCAGAGAGGGGTTGGGGCTTTCCCGCCAGTCTCATCGTCCTTCCGCGTCGGGACGGGCTGTCAAGGGTGGCCGAAGGCCATCGCGCAGCGACGCGACGAAGGAGCGCCCTTGACAGGCCGGCCCGAACCGGAAGGACAGTGGGACTGACGGGAAAGCCCCAACCCCTCTCTGAGACCGCCGAGCGGGGCCACGCCCCCTCCCCCCCCCACCGCTGGAAAAAGGCGAGGCCGCGCCCCAGGGAACCCCCCGGAGCGCGGCCCCGCAGGCGCCGTGCCGTTACGCCAGCGGCCCCGTCACCGGCTCGACCGCCGCCACCAGGGCGCCCGCGCGGACGAAGGCGTCGGCCGCCGCGAGGTCCGGGGCCAGGAAGCGGTCCGGGCCGGGGCCCTCGACGCCCGCCGCGCGGACCGCCGCGAGGACGGCCTGGCTGGCCGGGGCCGGGGTGAGGCCGTGGCGCAGCTCCAGGGCGCGGGTGGCCGCGTACAGCTCGATGGCGATGATGCGCGTCAGGTTGTCGACGGCGGTGCGCAGCTTGCGCGCCGCCGACCAGCCCATGGAGACGTGGTCCTCCTGCATGGCGGAGGACGGGATGGAGTCGGCCGACGCCGGGACGGCGAGCCGCTTCATCTCGCTGACCAGGGCGGCCTGCGTGTACTGGGCGATCATCAGGCCGGAGTCGACGCCGGCGTCGTCCGCGAGGAACGGCGGCAGGCCGTGGCTGCGGTTCTTGTCCAGGAGCCGGTCGGTGCGCCGTTCGGCGATGGAGCCCAGGTCGGCGGCGGCGATGGCCAGGAAGTCCAGCACGTACGCCACCGGCGCCCCGTGGAAGTTGCCGTTGGACTCCACGCGCCCGTCCGGCAGGACGACCGGGTTGTCGACGGCGGAGGCCAGCTCGCGGGAGGCGACGAGGGCGGCGTGCGCGATGGTGTCGCGGCCGGCGCCGGCGACCTGGGGGGCGCAGCGCACGGAGTAGGCGTCCTGCACGCGCGGCGCGGACTCCTCCTGGAAGTGCCCGGTGAGGCCGGAGCCCTTGAGCACAGCCGCCATGTTGGCGGCGGCGGCGCCCTGGCCGGGGTGGGGGCGGATGGCGTGCAGCTCGGGGGCGAGGACCTTCTCCGAGCCGAGCAGCGCCTCCAGGGTGAGGGCGGCGGTGATGTCGGCGGAGGTGTACAGCGTCCGCAGGTCGGCGAGGGCCATGACCAGCATGCCGAGCATGCCGTCGGTGCCGTTGAGGAGGGCCAGGCCCTCCTTCTCGCGGAGCTCGACCGGCTCGATGCCGTGCTCGGCGAGGAGTTCGCCGGCCGGGCGGACGGTGCCGTCGGGGCCCTCGGCGTCGCCTTCGCCCATGAGCGCGAGGGCGCAGTGGGAGAGGGGCGCGAGGTCGCCGGAGCAGCCGAGGGAGCCGTACTCGTGGACGACGGGGGTGATGCCGGCGTTGAGGAGGTCGGCCATGGTCTGGGCGACCGAGGGCCGTACGCCGGTGTGACCGGAGGCCACCGTCTTCAGGCGCAGGAACATCAGGGCGCGGACGACCTCGCGCTCGACGCGCGGGCCCATGCCGGCGGCGTGCGAGCGGACGATGTTGCGCTGGAGCTGCGCGCGCAGCTCGGGGCTGATGTGCCGGGAGGCGAGGGCGCCGAAGCCGGTCGAGACGCCGTAGACGGGCTCGGGCTTGGCGGCGAGCGCGTCGACGATCTCGCGGGCGCGGCCGAGGGCTTCGAGCGCCTCGCCGGACAGCTCGACCCGCGCGTTGCCTCGGGCGACGGCGATGACGTCCTCGGCGGTGGTCCCGGAGGTCCCCACCACGACAGTGTGCATATCCATATTCAGCACCCTACGGACTGAATCCCTTCATGTCACTAGCGGAAAATGTCACGATCGGGTCCGCCGGTTACCCCTTACGGATCAACCCGCCCCCGGAACCGCCGCCGCTCCCCCGGAGCCTCGCGCGCCGCCGCGTCGGCCAGCCGGACCACCGCCGTGTCCCGGCCGGCCACCACCGGGCCCACCGACCGGGCGGCCTTGGCCTTGTACTGCGCGGCGTCCGCCAACCGGAACAGCCGCCGGGAGGACTTCACCGCCCCGATCGGGTCCCCGGTGGAGGCCACCCCGCAGGCCACGCCCTCCCCCAGCTCCAGCGCGGCCGCCCGTACGCAGACCTCCTCGGTGACGCGCACCACCTCGTCCGCCGAGGGGCCGACGCTGACCAGGCAGAACTCGTCCCCGCCCAGCCGGGCGACCAGGGTGCCCGCCAGCATGGCCCCGCACAGGCTGAGCACCGAGCCGAAACGTTCCAGCAGCCGGTCGCCGGTGGCGTGCCCGAGGGTGTCGTTGACCTTCTTGAGGCCGTTCAGGTCGCAGACGACCAGGCTCACCACCGCCCCCGTGCGCCGGTGCGCCTCCAGCGCCTCGTCGAGCCGCATGTCCACGGCCCGCCGGTTGGCCAGGCCGGTCAGCGGATCGGTGAAGGCCAGCCGCCGGGCCTCCTCCAGCCGCTCGTTCTGCGCGAGCCCGGCCGCCACCACCGCCGCCAGGACGGTCGCGAACTCCGCGTCGGTGTCGTCGAAGCCGGGCAGCCCCTCGTTCCGGGCGACGTAGAGCTCCCCCCAGGCCCGCCCGCTGAGCACGATCGGCGCCACCACGCACGTCCCGCGCCCACGCGCCCGCAGGGCCGCCCCCCGGCGCCCCGGCCGGCCGCCGTCGGCGCTGTCGACCCAGGCGTGCGGGCCGGCGCCCCCGACCCAGCGCTCGTGCAGGAACTCGGTGATCTCGGGGAAGTCGTGGACGGGGTAGGACTCGTCCTCGGGGAACTCCTCCTCCCCGGGGCGCAGCTCCCCCTCGTTCACCAGGACCCGCAGCCGGCCCCGCTCCCGCTCCCAGGCGGAGATGGCGGCGAAGGAGCCGTCCATCGCCAGCCGCGCCCCCCGGGCGGCGGCCCGGACACTGTCCCGCGGCGCGCAGGCCGCCGCCATGGCCTGCGCGAGGCCCACGACGGCCCGAAGCCGCCCGTCAACTCCCATCACCCCAGATTAGGGATGTTTATCCGATTAAGTGATGGATGGCGCGATTTTGGGTGAACTTGAAATCATCGGTCCGCCTACTCCCCCGGCCACTGCGGCTTGCGCTTCTCGTTGAACGCCGCCACGCCCTCCGCGCGGTCCCCCGAGAAGGCCACCGTCCGCCAGGCCGCGTCCTCGATCTCCAGCCCCGCCGCCAGGTCCATCCCGTGCCCCAGCCGCAGCGCCCGCTTGGCCGCCCGCAGCCCCACCGGGGAGTTCGCCGCCATCGCCGCCGCCAGCTCCAGGGCCCGCGCCCGGTCCCCGCCCGCCTCGGCCACCTCGTCGACCAGGCCCAGGCACAGCGCCTCGGCCGCCTCGACCCGGCGGGCCGTGAAGATCAGCTCGGCGGCCCGCGCCGCCCCGACCCGGCGCGGCAGCAGCTGCGTGCCCCCGCCGCCCGGGATCACGCCCACCGACACCTCCGGCAGCCCCACGACCGCCGTCTCGTCGGCCACGATCACGTCGCAGGCCAGCGCCAGCTCGAAGCCGCCGCCCAGCGCGAAGCCGTGCACCGCCGCGACCGTCGGCATCGGCAGCTCCAGCACGCCCCCGTACGCACCCCGGGTGGTCGGCCGCTGGCGCACCAGCTCGGCGTCCGACAGCGAGTTGCGCTCCTTGAGGTCCGCGCCCACGCAGAAGGCCCGCTCGTGCGTCGAGGAGAGCACGACCACCCGTACGCCCGGATCGGCCGCCAACGCGTCACAGGCGGCGGAGATCGAACGGGCCATCTCCGTCGAGACGGCGTTCATGGCCTTGGGCCGGTCCAGCACCAGCTCCGCGACCACCCCGCCGTCACCGTGCCGCCGCACCGCCACGAACTCCCCGAACCGGACTTCGCTCCCGCCCACGGCACACACTCCCCGGAAAAGTTAACGAACGTTACCCGGGGATCTTAGGCGTCCGCCGCGTCAACGACCAGGGCTCCACGACACCCAGTCCACGCACCGGCCGCTGCCACATCGGCTGGAGCGCGAAGCGGTACGAGCCCCCGCCCTCCTCGCTCTCGGCGTCCTTCTCCGACTTCGGCGCCGCGCCCGTCCGGGCCAGCTCCTCGGCCATCGCCGCGTCCACCAGCACCGCGTCCTTCGGCGCTATGGAGGTCAGCCGGCTCGCCAGGTTCACCGTCGTCCCGAACACGTCACCCATCCGGGTCGTCACCGTGCCGAACGCGATGCCCACGCGCAGCTCCGGCATCCGCGAGTCCGCCTCCATCGTCTCGATCAGCCGCAGCGCGATCTCCGCCGCCGTGGCCGAGTCGTCGGCGGCGTACAGCACCTCGTCACCGAGCGTCTTGATCAGCCGGCCGCCGTGCGCGGCGACCAGGTCCGCCGCCGTCGTCTCGAAGGCCTCGACCAGCTCGCCGAGCTCCTCCTCCTCCAGCCGCCGGGTCAGCCGGGTGAAGCCCACCAGGTCCGCGAAGCCCACCGCGAGCCGCCGGTCGACCATCTCCTCGTCGTCCGCGACCTGCACCACCCGGCCCGTGGCCGCCGCCAGCTGGCGCCGCCACACGTAGACGAGGAACTCCTCCAGCTCCGGCAGCAGCAGCTCGACCAGCGGGTACGTGACCTCCGTGCGGGTCATCCCGGGCTCCGGCGGCTCCGTCAGCCCCTCCAGGAAGGAGTCGATCTGCCACTCCGCCAGCCGGGCGGTGGTCTGCCCGGTGGACCGCGCCACCTGCACCGCCATCGGCTCGCTCAGCAGCCCGGCCTCCACCAGGCCCGCCAGGCGCCGCAGCGCCAGCACGTCCGCCTCCGTCAGCGCCCTCGCCTGCCCGATGTCCGCGAAGCCCATCGCCCGCCAGAAGCGGGAGGCCAGCTCCATCGACACACCGGCGCTGCGGGCCGCCTGGAAGGGCGTGTAGCGCCGCTCCGCGCCCAGGATGAGCTGCTCCAGCCGGATGGCGAGCGGATCCGCCGTGGGCTGGGCCGCGTGGTCGACCTCGTGGAAGGGGGTGTGCTGGTCCCGCCCGATCGGCGTCCCGGGACTACCCGAAGGGCCGGACGAGGACGCGCTGGACGTGGGGTCGCCGACGGTCAAGGGCCGCCTCCTGTCCATTCCGTGCGCAATCCGGGGAGCCCGATCGGGATCGCCTAAACCATACGGCAGGTGTGCCGTAGCTCACTCACCCGTCTTTCGGGAGGCTCTTCGCCTCCGGGGCGCCTGAGCCCGGCTCACAGCGCGCGCCCCTTCGGCTCAGAGCCTCGTGCCCGCTTCGGCCGGACAGGGGATCCCGACGCCGGGCCCCGACCCGGCCCCCCCTTCCAGGCTCTACCTCACCTGCCGCAGGTGCACCACGTCGCCCGCACCCACCGCCACCCGCTCCCCGTCGGCCGTCCGGATCACCAGGTGCCCGTCGGTGTCCAGCGCCTCGGCGGTGCCGACGAGCTCCCGGCCCCCGGGCAGGTCCGCCCGGACGTGCCGGCCCAGGGTGGCGCAGCCCGCCGCGTACGTCTCCTGCAGCCCGCTGTCCCCCGGGTCCCCGGCGGCGTCGCGCCAGCGCCCGTACCACTCCTCCAGGGACCGCAGGACGGCCTTCAGCAGCGGTGCCCGGTCGGTCACGGTGGCCTTGGCGAGGGCCAGCGAGCCCGCGGTCGGCACGGGGAGCTCGTCCTCGGTGAGGGTCACGTTGAGGCCGATCCCGATGACCACCCCGTCCCTCACCCGCTCGGCGAGGATCCCGCCCGCCTTGCGCTCCTCGCCCTCCACGGTCACGAGCAGGTCGTTGGGCCACTTCAGCAGCGTGTCCACGCCCGCCGCCCGCGAGAGCCCCGTCGCCGTGGCCACCCCGGCGAGCAGGGTCAGCCACGCCCACCGCTCCTCGGGCACGCGCGGCCCCGGCTTGAGCAGCACGGAGAAGAACAGCCCGGACCGGGCGGGCGCGACCCAGCTGCGGTCGAGCCGTCCCCGACCGGCGGTCTGCTCCTCGGCGACCAGCACGGCCCCCTCGGGCAGCCCGGCGGCCCGCGCCGCCAGATCGGTGTTGGTGGACCCGGTGGAGGCGACGACCTCCAGCGAGGTCCACAGCCCACCCTCGACGACGAGCCCCCGCGTGAGGACGGAGGCGTTCAGCGGCGGCCGGTCCAGGCTCGACCAGCGGCCCGGATTGGCTCCGGCTGGAGCATCTTGTGGAGTCATGCAACCCAATGTAGGTGTGTCAAACGCCGCACTGCCGAGCGCCATGCCCGCCGATACGCTACGCACCAGTAGCCAGCAGCAGTCAATCAATTGACCAGGCAGTTGACACCACACAGGGAGCCGCGACCCCGATGTCCCAACCCTCAGAGCCGATCGACATCCACACGACCGCGGGCAAGCTCGCGGACCTGCGGCGCCGAGTCGAGGAAGCCACGCACGCCGGTTCCGGGCGCGCCGTCGAGAAGCAGCACGCCAAGGGCAAGCTGACGGCACGTGAGCGGGTGGCGTTGCTGCTGGACGAGGGGTCGTTCGTCGAGCTGGACGAGTTCGCCCGGCACCGGTCGACCAACTTCGGGCTGGAGAAGACCCGCCCCTACGGCGACGGCGTCGTCACCGGCTACGGCACGGTCGACGGCCGCCCCGTGGCCGTGTTCTCCCAGGACTTCACCGTCTTCGGCGGAGCCCTCGGCGAGGTCTACGGGCAGAAGATCATCAAGGTGATGGACTTCGCCCTGAAGACCGGCTGCCCGGTCATCGGCATCAACGACTCCGGCGGCGCCCGCATCCAGGAGGGCGTCAGCGCGCTGGGCATGTACGGCGAGATCTTCCGCCGCAACGTCCACGCCTCGGGCGTGATCCCGCAGATCAGCCTGGTCGTCGGCCCCTGCGCCGGCGGCGCCGTGTACTCCCCGGCGATCACCGACTTCACGGTCATGGTCGACCAGACCTCGCACATGTTCATCACCGGCCCGGACGTCATCAAGACGGTCACCGGCGAGGACGTCGGCTTCGAGGAGCTCGGCGGCGCCCGCACCCACAACTCCACCTCCGGCGTGGCGCACCACATGGCGGGCGACGAGAAGGACGCCATCGAGTACGTGAAGTCACTGCTCGCGTACCTGCCGTCGAACAACCTGTCCGAGCCCCCGGCCTTCCCGGAGGAGGCCGACACCGAGGTCTCCGACACCGACCTCGAACTCGACGTGCTGATCCCGGACAGTGCGAACCAGCCGTACGACATGCACACTGTGATTGAGCACGTGCTGGACGACGGGGAGTTCCTGGAGACGCAGTCCCTGTTCGCCCCGAACATCCTCACCGGCTTCGGACGCGTCGAGGGACACCCGGTGGGCGTGGTCGCCAACCAGCCGATGCAGTTCGCCGGCTGCCTGGACATCAACGCCTCGGAGAAGGCCGCGCGCTTCGTCCGGACCTGCGACGCCTTCAACATCCCGGTGCTGACCTTCGTCGACGTGCCGGGCTTCCTCCCCGGCACCGACCAGGAGTACAACGGAATCATCCGGCGCGGGGCGAAGCTGATCTACGCCTACGCCGAGGCCACCGTCCCGCTCATCACCGTCATCACCCGCAAGGCCTTCGGCGGCGCCTACGACGTCATGGGCTCCAAGCACCTCGGCGCGGACCTGAACCTGGCCTGGCCGACCGCCCAGATCGCCGTCATGGGCGCGCAGGGCGCGGTGAACATCCTGCACCGGCGCACGCTCGCGGAAGCCGCTCCGGAGGAGGTGGAGGAGACCCGGGCCCGGCTCATCGCCGAGTACGAGGACACCCTGCTCAACCCGTACACGGCCGCCGAACGCGGTTACATCGACGCGGTGACCATGCCGTCCGAGACCCGCGCCCACGTGGTCAAGGGGCTGCGGCAGCTGCGCAGCAAGCGGGAGTCGCTGCCCCCCAAGAAGCACGGCAACATCCCCCTCTAGGTCCCCGAGGAGCTCACAGTGATGATCAAGGTCGTCAAGGGCAACCCGACCCCCGAGGAGCTGGCCGCCGCACTGGCGGTGGTCCACGCGCGCGCGGCGGCGCTGGCCGCCGCGCCGTCGGGCGCCCCCCGGGTCCCGGACGAGTGGGCGGCGCCGGCCCGGGTGGCCCGGCGGCACGTCATGCGGCCGGGACCGCGGGCGTGGGGCCGTACGTACTGGCCCCACCAGGGCTGAGGCCCCCCACGGGGCCCGGGGGCCCGCGGGGCACCCGAAGATGGCGCGAACGGACGGTGGCGCCTGAGTACCCGTACTCAGGCGCCACCGCCGTGCCGGGGCAAGGATCGGAGCATGCTCTGGTCAGACCCGAAGGACGAGCCGCCCAAGGACATGCGGGACGCACAGGCGATGCTGCGGCGGATGCTGGTGGTGCTGCTGCTCGCGCTGGTGGTGGGCGTCTACGTGCTGGGCGTGGCGCCGTTCTAGGCTGGCCCCCATGACCGTACGCACGCTCGTCCTCGCCTCCGCCTCCCCCGCCCGGCTGAACCTGCTGCGGCAGGCCGGTCTGGCCCCGCACGTGATCGTCAGCGGCTTCGACGAGGACACCCTGGACCACGACGAGCCCGCCGAGCTGGCGCTGGCCCTGGCCGAGGCCAAGGCGGGCGTGGTGGCCGAGCTGCCGGAGGCCGCCGGCGCGCTGGTGATCGGCTGCGACTCGGTGCTGGAGCTGGACGGCGAGGCCCTCGGCAAGCCGGCGGACGCGGCGGAGGCCACGGCCCGCTGGAAGTCGATGCGCGGGCGGGCCGGCGTGCTGCGCACCGGCCACTGCGTGATCGACACGGCGACGGGCCGTCAGGTCTCGGCCACGGCCTCCACGACGGTCCGCTTCGGCGAGCCGACGGACGCGGAGGTGGCGGCGTACGTGGAGAGCGGCGAGCCGCTGCACGTGGCCGGGGCGTTCACGCTGGACGGGCTGTCGTCGGCGTTCATCGACGGCATCGACGGGGACCCGGGCAACGTCATCGGCCTGTCGATGCCGCTGCTGCGCTCCCTGCTGGGCGAACTGGGCGTGTCCATCACGGACTTGTGGGTCTGAGCCCCTTCCCGGCCGCCGCGCGCGCTCCGGGTTCGCCGTCCGCGTGGAGCATCAGGACGCCCACGATCAGGCAGAAGACGGCCATCGTCGCCGCGAAGGCGCCCCAGCCGACGAGGGCGGCCGCGAGGGCGCCGAGCACCGCGTGGGTGACGGCGGCAGCGACGAGGACGACACGGGCGAAGCGGCCGGGCGGGTGGTTCCCTACGGCGGCGACGGCGAGGAGCACGGCGGTCAGCAGGAGGAAGGCGCCGATGGCGGCGCCCAGCCCGTAGGTCGCCTTCGACATGAGGTCCGGGTCGCTGCCCTGGATGGACATCGACTGATCGGCCGTCGTCCGTCCGAGCACCAGGTGGACGACCACGAGCACCGCGGCCTCCACGACGAGCGCGAGCGCGCCCAGCCCCGCCACGAGTCTGCGCAGCACGACGCCCCCATCCCTCCCACGCCACAAGCGTGTTCGATGTCAGGGAGGCTACTAACGAGTAAACCCGCGGACAAGAGGTCGGGACGGCTCCGTTGGGCGACGGGCGCCGTGACGGCTCTCACGCAAAGATTGCCTAGGCCGTTCGTAGGGACTCCACAAAGAATCGACGGGGGCCGCTGACCCGCAGAACAGAGACCTTCGACGCGCCACAGGGTTACTGTGCAGTCGGGGATCTCCCTGACCTGGGCCGACACAAGGGTTTTCGCACTCAAGGGGCACTCGCATCACGCTCTGTGTGGGCAAGCTCACCACCGGGGAAGGGTCGTAAGGCCGTGTCGGCAGTCCCTAAACTCAGCTTGTTTCAAGGAGGGAGCCATCGTGCGCAAGGTGCTCATCGCCAACCGTGGCGAAATCGCTGTCCGCGTTGCCCGGGCCTGCCGGGACGCCGGGATCGCGAGCGTAGCCGTCTACGCCGATCCGGACCGGGACGCTCTGCACGTCCGCGCGGCAGACGAAGCTTTCGCGTTGGGCGGTGACACCCCGGCGGCCAGCTACCTCGACATCGGCAAGGTCCTGCAGGCCGCCGCCGACTCCGGCGCCGACGCCATCCACCCCGGGTACGGGTTCCTGTCCGAGAACGCCGAGTTCGCCCAGGCCGTCCTCGACGCGGGCCTGACCTGGATCGGCCCGCCGCCGCAGGCCATCCGCGACCTCGGCGACAAGGTGGCCGCCCGCCACATCGCCCAGCGCGCCGGGGCCCCGCTCGTCGCCGGCACCCCCGACCCCGTCTCCGGGGCCGACGAGGTCGTCGCCTTCGCCGAGCAGCACGGCCTGCCCATCGCCATCAAGGCCGCCTTCGGCGGTGGCGGGCGCGGCCTGAAGGTCGCCCGCACCCTCGAAGAGGTCCCCGAGCTCTACGAGTCCGCCGTCCGCGAGGCCGTCGCCGCCTTCGGCCGCGGCGAGTGCTTCGTCGAGCGCTACCTCGACAAGCCGCGCCACGTCGAGACGCAGTGCCTGGCCGACTCCCACGGCAACGTGGTCGTCGTCTCCACCCGCGACTGCTCGCTCCAGCGCCGCCACCAGAAGCTCGTGGAAGAGGCCCCGGCCCCCTTCCTCTCCGAGGCCCAGAACGCGCAGCTGTACGCCGCGTCCAAGGCCATCCTCAAGGAGGCCGGCTACGTCGGCGCGGGCACCGTCGAGTTCCTCGTCGGCACCGACGGCACCATCTCCTTCCTGGAGGTCAACACCCGCCTCCAGGTCGAGCACCCGGTGACCGAGGAGGTCGCCGGCATCGACCTGGTCCGCGAGATGTTCCGCATCGCCGACGGCGAGGAACTCGGCTACGGCGACCCCGTCCTGCGCGGCCACTCCTTCGAGTTCCGCATCAACGGCGAGGACCCGGGCCGCAACTTCCTGCCCGCCCCCGGCACCGTCACCAGGTTCGACGCCCCCAGCGGCCCGGGCGTCCGCCTGGACGCCGGCGTGGAGTCCGGCTCGGTCATCGGCCCCGCCTGGGACTCCCTGCTCGCCAAGCTGATCGTCACCGGCGCCACCCGCGAGCAGGCCCTCCAGCGGGCCGCCCGCGCCCTGGCGGAGTTCAACGTGGAGGGCATGGCCACCGCCATCCCCTTCCACCGCGCGGTCGTCGCCGACCCCGCCTTCGCCCCGGCCGACGGCAACCCGTTCACGGTCCACACCCGCTGGATCGAGACCGAGTTCGTCAACGAGATCCCCGCGTTCGCGGCCCCGGCCGCCGAGGACACCGAGGACGAGCCCGGCCGCGAGACGGTCGTCGTCGAGGTCGGCGGCAAGCGGCTGGAGGTCTCCCTCCCGTCCTCCCTGGGCATGACCCTGGCCCGCACGGCCGCAGCGGGCGGCGCCAAGCCGAAGCGCCGCGCCGCGAAGAAGTCCGGCCCGGCCGCCTCCGGCGACACCCTCGCGTCCCCGATGCAGGGCACGATCGTCAAGGTCGCGGTGGAGGAGGGCCAGCAGGTCAACGAGGGCGACCTGATCGTCGTCCTGGAGGCGATGAAGATGGAGCAGCCGCTGAACGCGCACCGCTCCGGCACCATCGTCGGCCTGACGGCCGAGGTCGGCGCGTCGCTCACCTCGGGCGCCACCATCTGCGAGATCAAGGACTGACACCCCCGCACGTACGAAGGCCCCCGCCCGGCTGACCGGGCGGGGGCCTTCGGGCTTCCCGAAAACGCCGGCGGGGCTATTTATAGCCCCGCCGGCGTTTGAGGCGCTGGGGGCACCTCCCAGCGGTAGCTGGGGGAGGGTCTGGGGGCGGAGCCCCCAGGAGGCCCCGCCCCGCGGGCGGCCGCACCGCACCCCACCGCACCACCGGCCGGTGTCCGACGGGCCGCCCTGGCGGGGACGGCCCGGCGGACACCGGCCGGAAGAACCACGGCGGGACCGGCGGCAGCCGAACGGCTAGCGGCGCCTCATGTCCGCGACCCGCGCCCGCTCCCCCGCCCCCTGCTGCTCCAGCAGCCCCGCGGGCGCACTCCGCAGCTGCGCAGCCGTCGGGCCGCCCCGCCGCTGCACCGGCAGCGGCGCCTCCCGGCGCGGCCGACGCCCCGGCAGCCCGTCCCCGGCCCCGCCGTGCCCGCCGCCGGAGGCCGGCGCGGACCCGGCGACCGTGATCTGCACGCCCTGGTCGGCCAGCGCCTGCAACTCCGTGGCGGCCCGGTCGTCGTGCGGCGGGGGCTCGTCCGTCACCAGCCGGGTCATCACGTCCGTCGGCACCGTCTGGAACATCGTGTCGGTGCCCAGCTTCGTGTGGTCCGCGAGGACCACCACCTCCGCCGCCGCCTGCACCAGCGCCCGGTCCACGCTCGCGGAGAGCATGTTGGACGTGGACAGCCCGCGCTCGGCGGTCAGACCGCTGCCGGACAGGAAGGCCCGCGAGACCCGCAGCCCCTGCAGGGACTGCTCGGCGCCGCTGCCGACGAGGGCGTAGTTCGACCCGCGCAGCGTGCCGCCGGTCATCACCACCTCCACCCGGTTGGCGTGCGCCAGCGCCTGGGCGACGAGCAGCGAGTTGGTGACGACGGTCAGGCCGGGCACCCGGGCCAGCCGGCGGGCCAGCTCCTGGGTCGTGGTGCCCGCGCCGACGACGACGGCCTCGCCCTCTTCGACGAGACCGGCCGCGACGTCGGCGATGGCGGTCTTCTCCGCCGTGGCGAGATGGGACTTTTGCGGAAAGCCGGACTCTCGCGTGAATCCGCCCGGCAATACCGCACCGCCGTGCCGGCGGTCGAGGAGTCCTTCTGCCTCCAGTGCCCGCACGTCGCGCCGTACGGTCACTTCGGAGGTCTGGACGACGCGGGCGAGCTCCCGGAGCGATACCGCTCCGTTGGCCCGCACCATTTCGAGGATCAGTTGGCGACGTTCAGCAGCGAACACGAAACTGACAGTAACCCCAACGACCGTCTGGTTTCAGCTCCTTGCACCGGAATACCGAAGTTGTCCATACGGTGGGGCGACAAGTGGTATACGCGTCCGAACGGACATCCCGCGTCCATCCGGACGCCACCGCCCGGCCCCCGGAGCCCGCCCCAACCCCGTTGCCGGCAGGGGCGGTTACCCGGGCCCTACGCCTCGCCGGCCGCCTTGCGCGTGTGCAGCTGGCGGGCGACCTCGGCGATCGAACCCGACAGCGAGGGGTACACGGTGAACGCGTTTGCGATCTGCTCGACGGTCAGGTTGTTGTCGACGGCGATCGAGATCGGGTGGATCAGCTCGCTCGCACGCGGCGACACGACCACACCGCCGACCACGATCCCGGTGCCCGGGCGGCAGAACATCTTCACGAAGCCGTCCCGGATGCCCTGCATCTTGGCGCGCGGGTTGCGCAGCAGGGGCAGCTTCACGACACGGGCGTCGATCTTCCCGGCGTCCACGTCGGCCTGGGTGTAACCGACAGTGGCGATCTCGGGGTCGGTGAAGACGTTCGAGGAGACCGTCTTGAGGTTCAGCGGGGCCACCGCGTCGCCGAGGAAGTGGTACATCGCGATGCGCCCCTGCATGGCGGCCACGGAGGCCAGCGCGAAGACGCCCGTCACGTCGCCGGCCGCGTACACGCCCGGCGAGGACGTGCGCGAGACCTTGTCGGTCCAGATGTGCCCGGACTCCTTGAGCCGGACCCCGGACTCCTCCAGGTTCATGTTCTTGGTGTTCGGGATCGCGCCGACCGCCATCAGGCAGTGCGTGCCGCTGATGACCCGGCCGTCGGAGAGGGTGACCTCGACCCGGTCGCCGACCCGCTTGGCGGACTCGGCGCGCGAGCGGCCGATGACGTTCATGCCGCGGCGGCGGAAGACGTCCTCCAGGACGGCGGCCGCGTCCGGGTCCTCGCCCGGCAGCACGCGGTCGCGCGAGGACACCAGCGTCACGCGGGAGCCCAGCGCCTGGTACGCGCCGGCGAACTCGGCGCCCGTGACACCGGAGCCGACCACGATGAGCTCCTCGGGGAGCTCCTCCAGGTCGTAGACCTGGGTCCAGTTCAGGATCCGCTCCCCGTCGGGCATCGCGTCGGGGATCTCGCGGGGGGTGCCGCCGGTGGCGATCAGCACGGCGTCGGCGGTGAGGATCGTCTCCGTGCCGTCGGCCGCGGTGACGATGACGTCCCGGGTGCCGTCGATGCCCTGCGGCCCGCCGAGCTTGCCGCGGCCGCGCAGGACGCGGGCGCCGGCCCGGGTCACGGAGGCGGTGATGTCGTGCGACTGGGCGAGCGCGAGGCGCTTGACGCGCCGGTTCACCTTGCCGAGGTCGACGCCGACGACGCGCGCGGCCTGCTCGAGGGGCGGGGTGTCGTCGGCGACGACGATGCCGAGCTCCTCGTAGGAGGAGTCGAAGGTGGTCATGACCTCGGCGGTCGCGATGAGGGTCTTGGAGGGCACGCAGTCGGTCAGCACCGACGCCCCGCCCAGACCGTCGCAGTCGACGACGGTCACCTCCGCGCCGAGCTGGGCCCCCACCAGGGCCGCCTCATACCCGCCGGGTCCGCCGCCGATGATCACGATCCGGGTCACGAAAACTCCGCCTCACGTCTGCCCGGCCGGCTGCCGCCCCGGCCGGCGATCCGGGGGGTCTCCCCGGGGGATGCATTCCACGCCCATTGTCCCGCACGCTTCAAGGTGCTCCACTCCCGGTCCCGCCCACGTGTCCCACTCCCGGTCCTGTCATCCGTGCGCCATCCGGGCACGCGTGCCGGGGCACCCCTCCCGTACCCTCGACCTCATGTCGCTCTACGCCGCGTACGCCGGCAACCTCGACCCGCGGCTGATGACGCGCCGCGCTCCGCATTCGCCGCTGCGCGGCACGGGCTGGATCAACGACTGGCGGCTGACCTTCGGCGGCGAGCAAATGGGCTGGGAGGGCGCCCTCGCCACCATCGTGGAAGCCCCCCGCCAGCAGGTCTTCGTCGCCCTGTACGACGTCGCGCCGCTCGACGAGGACTCCATGGACCGCTGGGAGGGCGTCGGCCTGGACATCTACCGCCGCATGCGCATCCGGGTCCACACGCTGGACGGCGAGGAGGCCGCCTGGTGCTACGTCCTCAACGGCTACGAGGGCGGCCTCCCCTCGGCCCGCTACCTCGGCGAGATCGCCGACGCCGCGGAATCGGCGGGCGCCCCGCACGACTACGTGATGGAACTCCGCAAGCGCCCCTGCTGACGATCCGCCCCGCCTGGGGGCACCTCCCAGCGGTAGCCGGGGGAGTTTGGCGCGCGGGGGGACGTTTCGGCGGAAACGACAAGGCAACGATCCGAACACCGTGAGCTGTGCCATCTACGCGCGTAGGCCAACAGCGGCTACGCTCATCCGCGTGAACGCATCTGTTACCGACCCCTTCGCCGCCGCCGACGCCGCCGCCGCCCGCCTCCGCGAGCTCACCGGCGTCGAATCCCACGATGTCGCCCTCGTCATGGGCTCCGGCTGGGCCCCCGCCGCAGAGGCGCTCGGCGCGCCCGAGGCCGAGTTCCCGGTCACCGAGCTGCCCGGCTTCCCGCCGCCCGCCGTCGAGGGCCACGGCGGCAAGATCCGCTCCTACAAGATCGGCGACAAGCGCGCGCTGCTCTTCCTCGGCCGGACCCACTTCTACGAGGGCCGCGGCGTCGCCGCCGTCGCGCACGGCGTCCGCACCGCCGTCGCCGCGGGCTGCAAGACCGTCGTCCTGACCAACGGCTGCGGCGGCCTGCGCGAGGGCATGAAGCCCGGCCAGCCCGTCCTGATCAGCGACCACCTCAACCTCACCGCGACCTCGCCGATCGTCGGCGCGAACTTCGTGGACCTCACCGACCTGTACTCGCCGCGCCTGCGCGCGATGTGCAAGGAGATCGACGAGACCCTCGAAGAGGGCGTCTACGTCCAGTTCCCCGGCCCGCACTACGAGACCCCGGCCGAGATCAACATGATCCGCGTCATGGGCGCCGACCTGGTCGGCATGTCCACCGTGCTGGAGGCCATCGCCGCCCGTGAGGCCGGCGCCGAGGTGCTCGGCATCTCCCTGGTCACCAACCTGGCCGCGGGCCTGTCCGGCGAGCCGCTGAACCACGAAGAGGTCCTCCAGGCCGGCCGCGACTCCGCCGCCCGCATGGGCACCCTGCTGACGCAGGTCCTCGCCCGCATCTGACCGACGACGCACGAGAGGTAAGGCGGAACTAGTGGAACAGGCACAGGACGACCTGCTCACCCGGGCCCGGACCTGGCTGGCGGAGGACCCCGACGAGGAGACGGCGGCCGAGCTGCGCGCGCTCATCGAGGCGGGCGACACCGCGGAGCTCGCGGACCGCTTCTCCGGCACGCTCCAGTTCGGCACCGCCGGGCTGCGCGGGGAGATCGGCGCGGGCCCGATGCGGATGAACCGCTCCGTGGTCATCCGCGCCGCGGCGGGCCTGGCGGCCTACCTCAAGGCCCAGGGCCACGAGGGCGGCCTGGTGGTCGTCGGCTACGACGCCCGCTACAAGTCCGCGGACTTCGCCCGCGACACGGCGGCCGTCATGACGGGCGCCGGCCTGCGCGCGGCCGTGCTCCCCCGCCCCCTCCCCACGCCCGTCCTCGCGTACGCCATAAGGCACCTGGGGGCCGTCGCCGGCGTCGAGGTGACCGCGAGCCACAACCCGCCCCGGGACAACGGCTACAAGGTCTACCTCGGCGACGGCTCGCAGATCGTCTCCCCGGCGGACGCGCAGATCGCGGCGGAGATCGACGCGATCCCCTCCCTCGCCGCCGTCCCCCGCCCCTCCGACGGCTGGCTGCAGCTCGACGAGGAGGTCCTGGAGGCCTACCTGGCGCGCACGGACGCCGTCCTGACGCCCGCGTCCCCGCGCGGCGTGCGGACCGTGTACACGGCCATGCACGGCGTCGGCAAGGACGTCGTCATGGCGGCCTTCGCCCGGCACGGCTTCCCCACCCCGGTGCTCGTCGCCGAGCAGGCGGAGCCGGACCCGGCCTTCCCGACGGTCGCCTTCCCCAACCCGGAGGAGCCCGGCGCGATGGACCTGGCCTTCGCGAAGGCCGCCGAGGTCCAGCCGGACATCGTGATCGCCAACGACCCGGACGCGGACCGCTGCGCCGTGGCCGTCCCCGACAACGGCGGCTGGCGCATGCTGCGCGGCGACGAGGTCGGCGCCCTCCTGGCGGCCCACCTGGTCCACAAGGGCGCGCAGGGCGTCTTCGCCGAGTCGATCGTCTCCTCGTCCCTCCTGGGGCGGATCGCCGAGGCGGCGAACCTCGGCTACGAGGAGACCCTCACGGGCTTCAAGTGGATCTCCCGCGTGGAGGGCCTGCGCTACGGCTACGAGGAGGCCCTCGGCTACTGCGTGGACCCCGAGGGCGTCCGCGACAAGGACGGCATCACCGCCGCCCTGCTGGTCGCCGAACTGGCCTCGGTGCTCAAGGAGCAGGGCCGCACCCTGACCGACCTCCTGGACGACCTGGCGATGGCCCACGGCCTCCACCACACCGACCAGCTGTCGGTCCGCGTCGAGGACCTGTCGATCATCGCCAACGCGATGGCGCAGCTGCGCGCGGAACCCCCGACGGCCCTGGCGGGCCTGCGGGTGGTCTCGGCGGAGGACCTGTCCCAGGGCACGGACAAGCTCCCGCCCACGGACGGCCTGCGCTACTACCTGGAGGGCGACTACAAGGCCCGGGTCATCTGCCGCCCGTCCGGCACGGAGCCCAAGCTGAAGTGCTACCTCGAGGTGGTCGTCCCGGTAGCGGAACCCTCGGACCTCGCCTCGGCCCGCACCCGCGGCCAGGAAGTCCTGGACACGGTGAAGAAGGACCTCGCGGCGGCCATGGGCCTGTAGCCCCTGACCCCCGCCCCGACGGCCCCCACAGCTCCGGCTGCGGGGGCCGTCGCCGTCCGCGACCGGCACCGACCAGCCGGACGGCACCACACAGGGTCGGGACCCCATCCAGCGGTCTCAGAGCTGTCTTGGGGCTTCCCCGTCAGTCTCATCGTCCTTCCGCGTCGGGCCGGCCTGTCAAGAGCGCTCCTTCGTCGCGTCGCTACGCGATGTCGCTGCGCTCCACCCTTGACAGCCCGTCCCGCCCCGGAAAAACGAAGACTGCCGGGAAACCCCCCAAGGAACGGGACGGTCCGGAATTGGACGTGCGGCGGACTCAGCGCTGTCCCCCGGAACCGCCCTCCGCGACAGATCGCTACGCGCTCCTCCCGTCTCAGCGTCCGCCGCCCGCCTGGGCCCGCTGCCCGCACCAAAGGCCAACCGGACCGTCATCCGGGGCCGGTGGGCGCACCAGATCGCTACGCGCTCCTCGTTTTTCGGCGGCGAGCTGCCGTCTTGGGCTTCTACCTGCACCGAAGAAGCGGGCCGCCTTGATCATTAAGGTTCGGACATGACCACACGAGACGACTTGCTCATCGATCTGATCAACCGGACGGAGATGGAGGGCGAAGGGCCTCGCATCACCGTCGTGGCGCAGGGTGTGGTGATAACGGGCCGGATCGCGGCCCACCGGCACTGGGCGACGCACCTTGCCGCCCAGCTCTCCGACACCGGCCTCCCCGACCTCCGCTTCGCCGAGGACTTCAGCCGAGAGGCCGGGGAGCCCCTTGAGTACCCCCCGGCCTTCCTCCACCTCCAAGGCTGCCAACTGATCTCCGGCGCCAGCAGCCTCCCCGCCGCCCTCGGCGAATCCTTCCGGGTCCCACTCGCCACGATCAGCGCGTGGAGCGTGCGCTGACGTACGGGATGCCGCGCGCCCACAGTTCTTCGGCGTGACCGGCGAAGCGGTCGTACATCCCCTCCTCACCATGGCGGCGGAGGTGGAACATGGGCGAGTCATGGCCGATCACGCGAGCGAGGTGGGGGGGTGACGAGGGCGTCGGAGTCGAAGAGGAACACGCTCAGGCCGACGTGGTTGGCGGCGTCTTCCGGGGCGCTGGTCCGGACTTCCAGACCGTCCAGGGGGGCGAGCCGGTCCAGCTGCTCCAGGGACATCCGGATGCGCGTGGAGACGGTCAGCGCCGCCCCTTCGACCTCCTCGCGCCGACGAGTGGTCTCGCCGGTCGGATCGCCGAGGAGGAAGCGGACCCGGCAGCCGCTCTGGACCTTCTTGCGGATGATCCCCGCGAAGTCGGGGATCATCGTCCAGAAGAAGTAGTTCGTGTACCCGGCCAGCAGCATGTCGGACGTCGCGTCGGCGACCAGCTTGGCCCACACGGTGGAAGGGCACGCCGAGCGGTACGGGTAGGAGTGGACGAGCTCCCTGTCCTGCCCGGTCTTCACACGGCTGCTCACTGCCTCGGGCCAGATCATGCGCTCCTCAACTCCCAACACCCGCGCCACATCCGCACGGTTTCGAGCATGCGGCACCAGCGTGGGATCCGCTAACCACCGGGTGACCGTCTTCCCGGACACCCCCACTCGATCGGCCAACTGATGTGGCCTCACACCGGCGTCGGTGCGATCAGGCGACAGGTCTGCGGCGCAACCAGCGAACTGCCACTCGCACTGGCTCTTGCCGCCGTACACATCACCGAAGGGGAGCAGGACGCGCTTGACCTGATCGATCCGACCCTCCGCTGCACCCTCGGGCCGCACCGTGGGCGCCATCGCGACCTGGTCTTGGACACGGACGGGGAAGACAGCGCGGTCTGGACGTCCTGGCGGAACGGCGAGCTGCCGACATCCGTCGAGATCCTCAAGAACTGCGGCGCGAGCAACGGCCTGGCTGCGGGAAGCGACGACGTCTGCACCCATTACTCCGGTCACCCCGACGAACACTCATGGGCCCTGTTCGATCCGGTGCTCGCCTACATCGACGAACACATGCCCGAGGCCCTCCTCCGAGCCGCCGCGCCCTTCCTTCTCAGCCAGTTGGCGTGCAACAACCCCAGACGGCCGGCAGACGCTGAGACAGGAGAAGCGCGTAGCGATCTGACGCGGAGGGCGGCACCGAAGGGCATGCATGTCGGCCCGGATGCCCGGCGAGGCGGCCCCCGACGACCCCGAAGGGTCGCTGATACGGCCGCATGTCCATCAATCCACCGTCCCGTTCCTTTGGGGGTTTCCCGGCAGTCTCCGTTTTTCCGGGGCGGGACGGGCTGTCAAGGGTGGAGCGCAGCGACATCGCGTAGCGACGCGACGAAGGAGCGCTCTTGACTGACCGGCCCGACGCGGAAGGACGATGAGACTGACGGGAAAGCCCCAACCCCTCCCTGAGACCGCCCCGCCGGAACCCGGTCTTCGTAAGTTCCGGCCGGCAGGACGGTCCCGCCCGGCGGAGTCCCCGTCCCCACCCACCGGCCCGCACCGGGGGAGGCGGGTGGGCAGGCGCCGCTCAGCCGGGACCTCTCGAGGGGGAGATGGCGGGCCCGCACCGCGAGCCGTCCACCCCCTCAGGAGGCCGACGGCGACGGGCTGCCCGTCGGACGTCCCCCCACCCCCCTCAGGAGGCCGAAGGCGACGGGCTCCCCGTCGGGCGGACCAGTTCGCCCAGGGTCGGGGCGGATTCCGGGCGGTTGCGGACCGCGTCGGTGCATTCCCAGGCGCGCGGCGGGTCCGCGTCCGGGCCGCCCAGGACCACCGGGCCGGGGCCCGCCGAGATGGCGTCGCTCGCCGAGAGGGTGCACACGATCTGGGCCAGGGCCACCGGCGGGAGGTCCTCCGGCTTGCGGCTCAGCCGTACCGTGCCCGACGGGTCGCCGGGGCGCGCCGGGGTGGCCGTCAGGCCGTCCGGGACGCCGGTCGTGAAGCCGCCTTCCCGTTCCTGCTCGGACGGGGTGCGTTCCAGTTCCTCCAGCAGGGCCTGCGCGACCAGCGTGACGGGCTCGCGCCCGGTGCGCTTCTCGGGTACGGGGACGACCCGTTCCACCGCCACCAGCTGCGATCCGCAGACCAGTTCCACCTTGGCGCGGAACCCCTGCACCCCGCTCTGTCCGGGCGGCAGGTCCGGGGTGTCGCAGGAGACCCGTGAGGGGGCCGGGCCCACGTCGACCGGGACGGTCGTGGCCCGGATCCCGCACCCGGACAGGGAGAGGGCGAGGAAGAGGCATCCCAGAGCCGGCAGTGTCCTACGCGTCCGTGCCGTCACCGGCGATCACCTTCCCCACGTCCACCGGAAGCCGCAGGGTGAACACGGCCCCGCCCTCCGGGCCGTTCGCGGCCGTGATGTCGCCGCCGTGGATGTGCGCGTTCTCCATGGCGATCGACAGGCCCAGTCCGCTGCCGTCCGACTTCGGCCGGGAGGCGCTGGCCTTGTAGAACCGGTCGAAGACGTGCGGCAGCACCTCCTCCGGGATGCCCGGTCCGTTGTCCTTGACGGCGACGACCAGCCACTCCTCCTCGACCCGGACCGAAACCCGCACCGGCGAGCCGCCGTGCTTGAGGGCGTTGCCGATCAGGTTGGCCAGGATGACGTCGAGCCGCCTGGGGTCGAGGCGGGCCACGATGCCGCGTCCGGCGTCGACCTCGACGGCGTCCAGCCAGGCGCGGGCGTCGATGCAGGCGGTGACCTGGTCGGCGACGTTGACGTCGTCGAGGACGAGCCGGGCCGTCCCCGCGTCGAAGCGGGTGACCTCCATCAGGTTCTCCACCAGGTCGTTCAACCGCCTCGTCTCGCTGACCACCAGGCCCACCGCCGGCGCGATCATCGGGTCGAGGTCGTCGACCTCTTCCTCCAGCACCTCGGCGACCGCGGTCAACGCCGTGAGCGGGGTGCGCAGTTCGTGGCTCATGTCGGCGACGAACCGCCGGCTGGCCTCCTCCCGCGCGCTCATGTCGGCGACCTTCTTCTCCAGCGCCTCGGCGGTCCGGTTGAAGGTCCGTGACAGGTCGGCGAGTTCGTCGGTCCCCGACACGTCGAGCCGGTGGTCGAGTTCGCCCTCGCCGAGCCGCCGCGCGGCCTCGGCGAGGCGCTGTACGGGCTTGAGGACGGTCCGGGCGGCCGCTTGCGCGAGCAGGGCGGACCCGAGCAGGGCCAGGCCCGTCGCGATGGTCAGGGACCAGCCGAGGGCGTTGAGGTCGTCGCGTTCCGTGGCCAGGGACTTGTACATGTAGCCGGTGGGTCCGCCGCCGACGATGCGCGTGCCGCCGACCAGGTACGGGTTGCCGTGGGGCTTCGTCCGCTGCCAGTACATGTGGTACTGGGCGTCGTTCGCGGTGGTGCTCTTCTGCTGGTCGTTCACGGCGTGCTGGAGGGACTTCGGTACGTCGTCCAGTCCGAAGGTCGCGGCCCCGGCGGCGCCGAACCGCAGCCGCTTGTCCTTGCCCTCGCTGACGAGCAGCACGCTGTACCCGGGGCTGCTGCCGGCCATGAGTTCGGCGGTGCGCTGGAGTTCCTCGGGGGTGGGGTCGGCGGGCAGGGCGGCGGCGCGGTTCTGCATCTCCTGGCGGAAGTCGCCCAGGGCCGCGTCCTGGGTGCGGGTGAGCACCGCCTCGCGGTTGAGCCAGTAGGCGATTCCGGAGGCGGAGACCGCGGCCGTCAGGGCGACCAGGGCGAACACCACGAGCAGCCGCACCCGCAGACTGGTCCAGCGCCGGCCCGCGAAGAGGGCCTTGATCACTGCGGGGAGTCCAGCCGGTAGCCGACACCCCGGACCGTGCGGATCAGGGTCGGTGAGGAGGGGACCTCCTCGACCTTGGCGCGCAGCCGCTGGACGCACGCGTCGACGAGCCGCGAGTCGCCGAGGTAGTCGTGCTCCCACACCAGCCGCAGCAGCTGCTGGCGGGAGAGCGCCTGCCCGGGCCGGCGGCTGAGCTCCAGCAGCAGCCGCAGCTCGGTCGGCGTGAGCTGGAGGTCCTCGCCGTTCTTGGTCACGGTCATGGCGGCGCGGTCGATGACGAGGGACCCGAAGACGGCGGAGTCGCTGGCCTCGCGCTCGCCGCGGCGCAGCACTGCGCGGATGCGGGCGTCGAGCACCCGGCCCTGGACGGGCTTGACGACGTAGTCGTCGGCTCCGGACTCCAGGCCGACGACGACATCGATGTCGTCGCTGCGCGCGGTGAGCAGGATGATCGGCAGCTGGTCGGTGCGGCGGATCCTCCGGCACACCTCGAAGCCGTCGATGCCGGGCAGCATGACGTCGAGCACGATCAGGTCCGGCCGCTGCTCACGGAGCAGTTTCAGGCCGTCCTCACCCGTCGCCGCGGTGGCCACACGGTGGCCCTGGCGGGTCAGGGAGAGTTCGAGGGCCGTGCGGATGGCGTCGTCGTCCTCGATCAGCAACAGGAAAGGCACGGGCTCATTCTGTCCCATCGGCCGTCGGGACTTCGACCGTCGCGCGCGACGGATCCTCCGCGGATCCGGCACGCGTCCCTCGCGGGTCCGGCGTGGATCCGGCGTCGAGTCCCGCTCGGATCCGGATCGCGGGCGGCTGTGACAGTGCTGTGACAGTCGACGGACACGGCGGTTAAGTCGGCCGGGCAGTCTTTTGTCATCGGAACACGGACAGAAGCAGACTCCACGACGGGGGGCGCGAGATGAACACGCTGCACAGCATCACCACCAGCGCGGTTGTCACGCGGCTGCACGACGCGAACCGCCGGGCGGGTGTCCGTACGGTGCCGGGCTCCCGGCGACAGGCTCGCGTCGTAGCCATTGACGCGAACCAGTACCAGGCGGTTCCCGCCCAGCGGACCCCTTCCTCCACTTCCTCCCCGTCCTCCTCCTCGGAGGCGGAGTTCACGGCGTACGTCCAGGAGCGGCGCGCGGCTCTGTACGCGACGGCCTTCCACCTGACCGGCGACCGGCACGAGGCCGAGGACCTGCTGCAGAGCGCGCTGTTCTCCACGTACCGGGCCTGGGACCGGATCAGTGACAAGGCGGCGGTGGGCGGCTACCTGCGCCGGACGATGACGAACCTGCACATCAGCGCGTGGCGCCGGCGCAAGCTGAACGAGTACCCGACGGAGGAGCTGCCCGAGACGGCCTCCGACACGGACGCGATGCGCGGTACGGAGCTGCGCGCGGTGCTCTGGCAGGCGCTGGCCCGGATCCCGGAGCCGCAGCGCACGATGCTGGTGCTGCGCTACTACGAGGGCCGCACGGACCCGGAGATCGCGGAGATCCTGGGCATCAGCGTCGGCACGGTGAAGTCGAGCATCTGGCGGTCGCTGCGCCGGCTGCGCGAGGACGAGGTGCTGAGCTTCGGCCGTGACGAGGCGGAGTCCTTCGGGGAGCTCGTCGCGTAACGCGGCGACACCCACACAGACCACCGGCCAGGGGGTCCGTCCTACGGGGGTGGGACGGAGGCCATGGGGGGATGGAGGCGGGATCGGGCGGTCGGGGGTCCGCTCGGTCCCGCTTCCTCTTTGCGCCCGGGTCGCTCACGCGGCCCGGGCGCTTTCACGTACGGCGGGGCCTTCGCGGGCCTTCGCGTACCGCCGGCTACGCCACCGCCGCGCTGGCCGAGCGGTGGCGGCCCGCCGCGGCCGCGGCGAGGCGGCCCAGGGCCTCGTCGCCGCCGCAGGCGTGGGCGCCGAGGGCGACGTGCCGGGCGACGATGCCGCGTTCGGCGCGCATCAGGCGCAGGCCCCGGCGCACCAGGAACGGCAGGGACTTGCGGCCTTCGCGCAGGTCGCGGGCGAGGCGCCGGCGGAAGGTGGTGGAGGGGCGGCCGCGCAGGCAGATGGCGTCGGCGAGGAGGCCGAGTTCCTGGCAGCGGGCGGCGATGTCGGCGGCGAAGATGCCCTCCGCGATGAACAGCGGGGTGCGGGAGATGTCCAGGGTCTCGGTGCCGGTGCGGGAGCTGGTCGCGATGTCGTAGACCGGGACCTCGGTGCGGCCGGTGCGGCAGAGTGCGGCGACGGCGGCCACGGCGACGTCGGCGTCCCAGGACTCCGGGGAGTCCCAGTCGATGTCCGAGCTGCCCTCGACCAGGGGGAGGGTCGGGTCCGTCCCCTCCTTGTAGAAGTCGTCCAGGCGCAGGACGGGCAGCCCCGAGCGGGCCGCGAGCGAGGACTTGCCGGAACCCGAGGGACCGGTCAGGAGCACGACGCGCGTCGGAAGGGGAGATGAACAGCTCACGGGAGACCAGTGTGAGGCATGACCCGGCGTATCAACACACCGCCGACAGCTCCTGCGACCGGTCTCACAGCTCTCAAGGGGCCCCTCCACGGCGGGTTGGAACCGGGGAGGCCCCCTCGACTACGCTGTGTGCGCACGCGACTACGACCACAGGCGGGAACCAATGGCACGTCACGCAGCCTCCGACCCCTCTCCCCAGCGGCTCCGCTCCGCCGGACTGACCCTCTCCCTGGCCGGGGCCGCCCTGGCCATGGCGGCCGGCGCGGCGCAGGCCGGCGAGCTGGACCCGGCGGCGGCGGTCTCGGGGGTGGTCGACCCGATCTCCAACCTGAAGGTGAACCCCCTCGCCCACACCGGCGTGGACCCCCTCGACAACGGGGTGGGCACGAAGGTCGCCGACTTCCCGGCGGTGGGCACGACGATGGTCACGGGGGTACTGACGCAGGGGCCGTCGGTGAAGGAGATCCCGCAGGCGGCCGTCTCCTCGCTGCTGGGCCCGGTGCTCCCGAAGCAGTAGGGGCGGGGCGGGCACGCGAAGGCCCCGGCAGCCGGGGGGACGGACTGCCGGGGCCGGTTCACGGGGCCGGGGGCTAGTAGGAGGAGCCGCCCGAGCCGAGCGATCCGGTGGGGTGCCAGACCGTCTTGGTCTCCAGGAACGCCGTCATGCGCGACGTGCCCGGGTCGGCGGCCCAGTCGTCCACAGGCTGTGGACGCAGGACGCGCTTGAGGTTGTCGGCCGCGGCGATCTCCAGCTCCTTGGCGAGGGCGGTGTCCGCGCCCGCGAGGTCGATCGCGTTGACGTCCTGGTGGGCCGCGAGGTGCGGGCCCGTCTCGGCGGCCTTGCCGGAGAGGATGTTGACGACGCCGCCCGGCAGGTCGGAGGTGGCCAGCACCTCGCCCAGGGACAGGGCGGGCAGCGGGGCCTTCTCGCTGGCGATGACGACGGCGGTGTTGCCCGTCGCGATCACCGGGGCGATCACCGAGACCAGGCCCAGGAAGGACGACTCCTGGGGGGCCACGACCGTGACGACGCCGGTCGGCTCCGGGGTGGAGAGGTTGAAGAACGGGCCCGCGACCGGGTTGGCCCCGCCGATGACCTGGCCGATCTTGTCGGTCCAGCCCGCGTACCAGACCCAGCGGTCGATGGCCGCGTCGACGACCGCGGCCGCCTTCGACTTGGACAGGCCCTCGGCCTCGCCGACCTCGCGGACGAACTGCTCGCGGCGGCCCTCCAGCATCTCGGCGACGCGGTAGAGGACCTGGCCGCGGTTGTACGCGGTGGCGCCCGCCCAGCCGCCGAAGGCCTTGCGCGCGGCGACGACCGCGTCACGGGCGTCCTTGCGGGAGGACAGCGGGGCGTTGGCCAGCCACTTCCCCTTCGAGTCGCTCACCTCGTACACCCGGCCGCTCTCGGAGCGGGGGAACTTGCCCCCGACGTACAGCTTGTAGGTCTTGAAGACGTTCAGGCGGGTCACAGAAGACTCAGACATCGAGGTAGGCCTCCAGACCGTGGCGGCCGCCCTCGCGGCCGAAGCCCGACTCCTTGTAGCCGCCGAAGGGCGAGGTCGGGTCGAACTTGTTGAACGTGTTGGCCCAGACGACGCCCGCGCGGAGCTTGTTCGCGACCGCGAGGATGCGCGAGCCCTTCTCCGTCCAGATGCCGGCGGACAGGCCGTACTGGCTGTTGTTGGCCTTGGCGACGGCCTCGTCGGGGGTGCGGAACGTCAGCACGGACAGGACCGGGCCGAAGATCTCGTCACGGGCGACGGTGTGCGCCTGGGTGACGTTCGTGAAGAGCGTCGGGGCGAACCAGTAGCCGGAGGACGGCAGCTCGCAGGCCGGGGACCAGCGCTCGGCGCCCTCGGCCTCGCCGGTGTCGGCCAGGGCCGTGATCCGGGCGAGCTGTTCGGCGGAGTTGATCGCGCCGATGTCGGTGTTCTTGTCGAGCGGGTCGCCCAGGCGCAGGGTGCTCAGGCGGCGCTTGAGGGAGTCGAGGAGCTCGTCGTGGATCGACTCCTGGACCAGCAGGCGGGAGCCCGCGCAGCAGACCTGGCCCTGGTTGAAGAAGATGCCGTTGACGATGCCCTCGACGGCCTGGTCGATGGGGGCGTCGTCGAAGACGATGTTGGCGCCCTTGCCGCCCAGCTCCAGGGTGACCTTCTTGTCGGTGCCGGCGATCTGGCGGGCGATGGCCTTGCCGACCGCGGTGGAGCCGGTGAAGGCGACCTTGTTGACGTCCGGGTGGGCGACGAGTTCGGCGCCCGCGTCCCCGTAGCCGGGGATGATGTTGACGACGCCCTTGGGCAGGCCGGCCTGGCGGCAGATGTCCGCGAAGAACAGCGCCGAGAGGGGGGTGGTCTCCGCCGGCTTCAGCACGACCGTGTTGCCGGTGGCGAGCGCCGGGGCGATCTTCCACGCGAGCATCAGCAGCGGGAAGTTCCACGGGATGACCTGGCCGGCCACGCCGAGCGGGCGCGGGTTCGCGCCGTAGCCCGCGTGGTCGAGCTTGTCGGCCCAGCCCGCGTAGTAGAAGAAGTGCGCGGCGACCAGGGGGAGGTCCGCGTCGCGGGTCTCCTTGATCGGCTTGCCGTTGTCCAGGGTCTCCAGGACGGCGAGCTCGCGGCTGCGCTCCTGGATGATCCGGGCGATGCGGAAGAGGTACTTGGCGCGCTCGGAGCCGGGCAGCGCGGACCACTTCTCGAAGGCGCGGCGGGCGGCCTTGACGGCGCGGTCGACGTCGGCGGCGCCGGCCTGGGCCACCTCCGCCAGGACCTCCTCGCTGGAGGGGCTGACGGTCTTGAAGACCTTGCCGTCGGCGGCGTCGGTGAACTCGCCGTCGATGAAGAGCCCGTAGGAGGGGGCGATGTCGACGACCGAGCGGGACTCGGGAGCCGGTGCGTACTCGAAGAGGGATGCCATGGTGATCAGTCCACCGTCACGTAGTCGGGACCGGAGTAACGCCCGGTGCTCAGCTTCTGGCGCTGCATGAGCAGGTCGTTCAGCAGGCTGGAGGCGCCGAAGCGGAACCACTCGTTGGTCAGCCAGTCCTCGCCCGCGGTCTCGTTGACCAGGACCAGGAACTTGATGGCGTCCTTGGTGGTCCGGATGCCGCCGGCCGGCTTCACGCCGATCTGGATTCCAGTCTGCGCCTTGAAGTCGCGGACGGCTTCGAGCATCAGCAGGGTGTTGGCGGGGGTCGCGTTGACGCCGACCTTGCCGGTGGAGGTCTTGATGAAGTCGGCGCCCGCGAGCATGCCGATCCAGGAGGCGCGGCGGATGTTGTCGTACGTCGACAGCTCGCCGGTCTCGAAGATGACCTTCAGCCGTGCGGCGGTGCCGTCCTCCCGGACGCACGCCTCCTTGACGGCCTTGATCAGCTCGTAGGTCTCCAGGTAGCGGCCGGCGAGGAAGGCGCCACGGTCGATGACCATGTCGATCTCGTCGGCGCCGGCGGCGACGGCGTCACGGGTGTCGGCCAGCTTGACCGGGAGGGCGGCGCGGCCCGCCGGGAAGGCGGTGGCGACGGAGGCGACCTTGACGTCGGCGCCGTTCAGGGCCGCCTTGGCGGTGGCCACCATGTCGGGGTAGACGCAGACCGCGGCGGTCGTGGGCGTCGTACGGTCGAGGGGGTCGGGGTTGACGGCCTTGGCGGCGAGCGACCGGACCTTGCCCGGGGTGTCCGCACCCTCGAGCGTCGTCAGGTCGATCATCGAGATGGCCAGGTCGATGGCGTACGCCTTGGCCGTCGTCTTGATCGAGCGGGTGCCGAGGGAGGCCGCGCGGGCCTCCAGTCCGACTGCGTCGACGCCGGGCAGCCCGTGCAGGAAGCGGCGCAGCGCGCTGTCGGACGTCGTCACGTCAGCGAATGCGGTGAGGGTGGTGGGCATGGTCACCAGATGAGCATATCTACGCGCGTAGCGACGTGTCACCCCCCTCGTGCACATCTGGGCGTGACATCCGCCATCGGTGCACCCGACCCCCGTGCGCCGGTCGCCTCCGGGCGGGCATGCGGCACAATCGGCGGCATGAGCACACCCTCCGCCCCTGAGCCGGCCTACGCGGACCGCGTCTACCGCTCCCCCATGGCCGTCGTCACCGGGGTGCTGATCCTGGCGATGATCGTCTGGCTGTGCGGGGACGCCGTCGTGCGCGGTGTGGGCGTCGGCCGGTGGATCGGGCTCGCCGCCGCGCTGTGCGCCGTGCCGCTGACCGTGGCGTTCACCATCCGGCCGGCCGTCTTCGCGAACGAGGACCGGATGCGCGTGCGCAACCCGTTCCGGGTCATCGAGCTGCCCTGGGGCATCGTCGACGCGGTGCGCGCCGGGTACTCGGCGGAGGTGCTGGCGGACGGGGCGAAGTACCAGCTCTGGTCGGTGCCGGTGTCGCTGCGCGAGCGCAAGAAGGCCAACCGCTCGGCCGGCCGGCGCGAGGCGGCGGGCGCGGGCGGCCCGGCGGCCGCGCCGGCCGTGCGGGCCTCCGCCGACAAGGCCGTGGACGAGCTGACGGAGCTCGCCGAGCGCGGCGCCGCCCGCCCGGGCGCGCAGGGGCAGGTCCGCGTCCGGTGGGCCTGGGAGATCATCGTGCCGGCGGTCGCGGGCGCGGTCCTGCTGGCCGTGCTGCTGATGGTCGGCTAGCGACCGGGGCGTCGGGCCCGGGACGAGGCACCGCGCTGCCTTCGGTCACCGGCACGGGCCGCGCGCTCGACGGCGCCGCCCCGGGGTGCCGGGCGCGGCTAAGGCCTGTCCGGCGGATCAGGGTCGGACAGGCCCTACAGCGAGATCGCGACGACCTTCTCCGCACGGATCCGCACGACCAGCCGGACGACCTCGGCCGGCTCCGGCGGCGGGTCCTCGCCGAGGTAGTGCTGCGACAGCTCGCGCGGCAGTTCCTTGTCCGGGTCCGGCAGCAGTGCGGCCGTGCCCCGTATCTCCGCCGACCGGTAGGGGTTTTCGCGGTCGTAGACCGTCAGGCTGATGCGGGGGTCGCGGGCCAGGTTGCGCGCCTTCTTGCGGCCGGCGGTGGTGGAGAAGACCACCGCGTCCCCGCGCCTGCCGACCCAGACGACGGAGGTCTGCGGGCCGCCGTCGGCGTTCAGCGTCGCCACGACGGCGAAGTTCCGGCCGTCGACCAGCTCCCTCACCCCCGCGTCCAGCGCCACCGTCGCGGGAAGCTCTTCCGTGTCGCCGTCGTTGATCATTCGTCGTCCCTCGTCCATTGTCGGGCCTGCGGATGGGCGCGAGCCGGCCGGGGGCCGTCCTCGCGGGCACTGACGTGCACTCCGCTCATCCTCGAAGACGGCTGCGCACCACGGAAGAAGGCACATTTATGTCACGTACTACCGCGTGCACGGCGCAGGAGGACCCGGGCAGCCGGGAGCTGTGCACCGTCCTCGACGTGCTCGGCAGGGTGAGCGGCAAATGGAGCCTCGGCGTCCTGAGCGAGACCCTCCACGGACCCGTCCGCTTCTCCGCGCTCGAACGGTCGCTGGCCGGGATCAGCCGCCGGATCCTCACCCTCACCCTGCGCGAGCTGGAGGAGGGCGGGCTGCTGGTCCGCACCGTGTACCCCACGGTGCCGCCCCGGGTCGAGTACGCCGCCACCGAGGCGGCGCGCGAGCTCTACGAGCGGCTGACCGGCCTCGCCGACTGGGCGCGGCGGCACCCGGCGGCGACCGCCGCCGCCCGTCGGCCGGGCGGGCCGGGGACCGGATGACCGGGGGCCGGATGGGCGGGGGCCGGATGGCCGGGGGCGCCGAAAGGGACGATACGGGCCCGGCCGACCGGAACCGCTGCCACCGGGGGCGGCGTCCTCGGTGGTGTGCACCGTCATGAGGGCAGCGGCAGCGCCGCCACCGCCACACAGCTCCCGGTCCGTCCCCGGCTCCTGAGCGGGGCCCTGCTGGCCGCGCACCTGCTGCTCGTCGGTTGGCTCACCCTGAGTCCGCTGGACGTGCCCTGGGCGGCGGCCGCGAACCTGTCCCCGCTGGAGGGGATCCGGGCGGACCTGGCCATGGGCCCGCTGGAGGCCGCGCGCCGGATCGGGGAGGGGCTGGCGCTGCTGGCCCCGCTGGGGGTGCTGCTGCCGCTCGCCGGGGGCCGGCTGCGGCCCGGGCCGCTGGCGGCGTGGGCCTCGCTGGCGCGGACGGCGGCGGCCGCGGTGCTGCTCTCGCTGAGCATCGAAATGCTCCAGACGGCCGTTCCGGGACGGGTGCTGGACGTGGATTCGCTGCTGCTGAACACCGCCGGGGTGGTCCTCGTGCACATGGCGGTCGTACCGGTGCTGCGGGCGAGGCTGCGCAGGCCCCTGACCTCCGCCGACGCCGTGTCTCAGGGGAACACCCCGAGAATTCCCAGGGTCGGCCTCGGCCCGTGGACCGACGTTCTGTCGGCGGTGCCGCGCGAGTATTGAGTCATCGCGCCAGGCAATTACCGAAAGCGCGCGAATCCCGATACGAAGGAGCACACCATGAGCGCGCTGACCCGCCCCCGTGACGGACGGCTGATCGGCGGCGTCTGCGCCGGACTGGCCAAGCGGTTCGGAATGAAGGCCCGCACGATGCGGCTCATCTTTCTCGTGTCCTGCCTGCTGCCCGGCCCCCAGTTCCTGGTCTACCTGGCGCTGTGGCTGCTGATCCCGAACGAGAAGTCCGGCGTGGGCGCCCCGAGCACCGCCTGGTAGGAGTCCGGTAGGAATGCCGGTACGAATCCGGTGGCGATTCTGGTCGGAGTCTCCGGCCGGACTCAGCCGGCCTTCCGGACCTTCTCCAGCTGCTTGTCGGCGACCTCCTGCGGAACCGCCGCCTTCTGGCCGGCGGCCGCCACGTTGAGGGCCATCAGCCGGACGATGCTGGACCCCTCCCGGACGACGACGAGGTGGACCTGGGCGGAGACGCCCTGGGCGGAGGCGGTCGTGGTCCAGCTGACGCTCTCGTCACCGGCGGCCTTGAACGGGACCGCCTTCACGTCCCGGTAGCTGCCGGTCTGCTTCTGCACGGTGGCGGTGAAGCCGGAGCCGCAGGCCGCGACGGCCTCGCGGAGCCGGGAGACGACCTTCTTGGCGTCGCTCTCGTCGTAGGAGCTGACGGACGCGGAGACGGCGAGGCCGACCTGCTTCTGGGAGCCGACGCCCCGGTTGACGGTCTCGTGAGCGGCCGGGTCGGGCTTGTCGCCCATGATGTCGGCGAGCGGCTGGCAGGCCTTCTTGTCGGCCTGCGGCTGCCCGGCCGGGGCGTTGGGGTTCTTGCCCTGCGCCGAGACCTGGTAGCCGGGGAGGTCGCCCTGTTCGAGGGCGGAGCGTTCCAGGCGGCCGTCCTTGGCCTTGGGGGCCGGGGAGGCGGCGGCGGGGCCGGGTGCGCCGGTAGGGGAGGCGGCCGCGGAGCCCTTGGGGTCCGGGCCCTTGCCGGGCGGGGAGGCGTCCGTGCCGCTGCTGCAGCCGACGGCTCCGAGGAGCAGGGCGGGGAGCAGCGCGAACGTCGTCGCGGGCGCCGTGAATCGTGCCGTGATGCGCATGACCGGACCTCTCCCCCAGCTACCGCTGGGTGGTGCCACCACCCATACGTCGGCGGGCAGTTGGTGGTGATCGTGGCACACGCCGCCGCCTGGCGCACACCGCCTCGAAGAGGTGTGCGCCAGGCGTACGGGCGTGCGTTTCCCGGGCCGGCTGCTAGCCGAGCGCGCCGCCGAGGCCGCCGAGGGCGGGGACTCCGCCGAGCAGCTGGTTCACCGGGGCGGCCGGGTCGCTGGCCTGGCCGTCCTGGCCCTGCTGGCCGTGCTCCGTCTGGTTGGTGATGGAGCTGGTGGCGCTGGTGACGGTGCCGAGGGCGTCCGTGAGGTTCGGGGTCGGGAGCGCCGAGGCGGAGGCGGTACCCGCGGCACCCGCGGCGAGGGCGGCACCAATGACAGCGACACCGAGGGACTTGGCAGCAGACTGCTTCATGAAAAATCGTCCTTGCGACGGGGAATCGAGCGGCTCCGCAAACTAGTCACTTCAAACCCCGTCCCGCAAACATCCGTAAATACGAGAAAGCGCCCGGCGTGTCCTACCGCCGGGCGCTTTCCGTGGGTCATCCCATGGCCTAGGCCGAGACAGATCCGCTGGTGGAAGCGGTCTGCCGGAAAAGCCACTCGGACTTCAACTCTGCGTAGCCCGGCTTGATCACGTCGTTGATCATCGCCAGTCGTTCATCGAAAGGAATGAACGCGGACTTCATCGCATTGACGGTGAACCACTGCATGTCGTCGAGCGAGTAGCCGAAGGCGTCGACCAGGTGCTCGAACTCGCGGCTCATGCTGGTGCCGCTCATCAGGCGGTTGTCGGTGTTGACCGTGAGCCGGAAGTGCAGCTTGCGCAGCAGGCCGATCGGGTGCTCGGCGTACGAGGCGGCCGCGGCGGTCTGCAGGTTCGACGTCGGGCACATCTCCAGGGGGATGCGCTTGTCGCGGACGTACGAGGCCAGGCGGCCCAGCTTCACGGAGCCGTCGGCGGCGACCTCGATGTCGTCGATGATCTTCACGCCGTGGCCCAGGCGGTCGGCGCCGCACCACTGGAGGGCCTGCCAGATCGACGGCAGGCCGAAGGCCTCGCCCGCGTGGATGGTGAAGTGGTTGTTCTCGCGCTTGAGGTACTCGAAGGCGTCGAGGTGGCGGGTGGGGGGGAACCCGGCCTCGGCGCCGGCGATGTCGAAGCCGACGACACCGTTGTCGCGGTAACGGTTGGCCAGTTCGGCGATCTCCAGCGCGCGGGCGGCGTGGCGCATGGCGGTCAGCAGGGCGCCGACGCGGATGCGGTGGCCGTTGGCCTTGGCGCGGCGCTCGCCCTCGCGGAAGCCGTCGTTGACCGCCTCGACGACCTCTTCGAGGCTCAGGCCGGCTTCGAGGTGCTGCTCGGGGGCGTAGCGGATCTCGGCGTACACGACGCCGTCCTCGGCCAGGTCCTCGGCGCACTCGGCGGCGACCCGGAAGAGGGCCTCCTTGGTCTGCATGACGGCGCAGGTGTGCGCGAACGTCTCCAGGTAGCGCGGGAGGGAGCCGGAGTCGGCGGCGTCGCGGAACCAGACGCCGAGCTTGTCGGCGTCGGTCTCGGGCAGCTTGTCGTATCCGACCTCGGCGGCCAGCTCGATGATGGTGCCGGGGCGGAGGCCACCGTCGAGGTGGTCGTGCAGCAGCACCTTCGGGGAGCGGCGGATCTGATCCGGGCTGGGCGTGTTGGGGGTCTCGCTCGTCATCCCGGCACTCTACTCCTACGCGCGTAGAGCAACCGGTCGGCCGCAGGCGTCGATATGTAACAGAGACCGTACGGACGGGTGGCATACACCTGCCGGTCTGAGACTGTTCCGCCATGGCACAGCATGCGCCGCCGGCGCGCGGGGCCCGCCTGGGGCGGGCGGTCGGCGCGAACGGCCCGGAGTCGATGGTCAGTGGTGTGGTCCTCCTGCTCCCCGGGGCGTCCAGGATCGCCCCCGGTCCGCTGCGCCCGCTGGCGCGGGCGCTGGCCCGGGCGGGCCGGGCGGAGGGGCTGGTGGCGCACTCCGTGCTGCACGGCCCCCAGGGACGGGAGGAGGCCGTGCGGTGGGCGGCCGACGAGGCGCTGCGTCGGTACGGGGACGTGCCCGTCTGCCTGGCCGGCTACGGGGCCGGGGGCCGGACGGCGCTGCGGGCGGCGGGGCACGGCGCCGTCAACTCGGTGGTGGCGCTGGCCCCTTGCTTACCGGAGGGGGCGGGCGACGGCTCCCCTGATCCGGTGAAACAGCTCGCCGGGCGGCAGGTGCTGATCGTGCACGGGACCAACGACGCGCGCAGCGACCCGGAGTCCTCCTTCCGGCTGGCGGCGCGGGCGAAGAAGGCGAATCGTTCCACGTGCCGGTTCGAGGTGCATTCGGACGGGCACGCGCTGCGCGAGCACCGGGCGGAAGTGGTGGCGCTCGCGGTGGACTTCGTCCTCGGGGCGATGGTCTCGGGACGGTACTCGCGGCCGGTGACGGACGCGCTGGCGGCTCCTCCGCCGCTCGGCCTGCGGATGCCGCTGGCCTCGGGGTTCGGGCGGTCGCTGCGGGGGTGAGGGGCGGGCGGCCCGCGCGTAGAGTGAGGAGTGGACTCGGGGCCGTTTTTTCCTCCCGGGAGGCGATGGGGCCATGGCCGCGATGGTGCGCAAGAACTTCGACAAGCCCGACGAGACCCGTCCGTTCGAGGACGGCAAGGGCCGGCTGGACGTGATCGAGACCGACGGCGGTTCCGTCGGACGGGCCGTGTTCGAGCCGGGCTGGCGCTGGTCGGAGCACATCAAGCCGCTGGCGGGCACGGACAGCTGCCAGTCCGCGCACACCGGGTACGTGCTGAGCGGCCGGATCCACGTCGCCATGGACGACGGGGAGGCCGAGGACTTCGGGCCGGGCGACTTCATGCAGATAGCGCCCGGGCACGACGCCTGGGTGGTGGGCGACGAGCCGGTCGTGGCGCTGGACTGGACGGGCTACGGGAACTACGCCAAGCCGCAGTAACGCGGCCGTGCGGGACGGGGGCGGGCGCGCGGTGTCCGTCCGTGCCTGCCGCTCCGCCCCCTCACGGTCGGACGGCACCGATGGATCCGGCGTCACCGCCCCCGGCGCGCCGTGATCCCTACTGTGCCGGTTCGGCATATGCCGTATGCACGGATACCGGAGTCGACTTGCCGCCTTGCGGGAACACGAGGGGTTTATAAACGGGCACAGTCAGGGACGAATAGGCATATGCCAGTCGATGCAATCGATGCCGACGGAGCCGATGGATCCGATCTGAGCCCCGCCGCCCGGCGCCTGTACGGCTTCGCCGTGGAGCGGCACGCCTTCACCCCCGCGGAGGCCACCACCGCGCTGGGTGCCCGCGCGGGCGCCGCCGTCAAGGAGCTGGCCGCCGCCCACCTGCTCCAGCGGGCCCCCGGCGACGGCCCGGAACGCTGGACCGCGGTCGCGCCCCGCGCGGCGGCGGCCCGGGCGCTGGCCCCGCTCGCCCTCCTCGTCCGCGAGACCCATGACGAGATGGACCGGTTGCGCGGGCGGCTGGAGGCGCTGGTCCCCGCGTACGAGGCGGGCACCGCGCACCGCGACGACGGCCGGGCGGGCAGCCTGGAGCTGGTCACCGACCTGGGGGCGGTGCGGGGGCTGATCACCGAGCTGGTGGCGGGCTGCGAGCGGGAAATGCTGACCTCCCAGCCGGGCGGCGGCCGGCCGCAGGAAACCCTGGAGGAGGCGGTCGGCCGGGACGAGTCGCTGCTGGCGCGCGGGGTCCGGATGCGGACGATCTACCAGCACACCGCGCGCTACTCCCGGCCCACGGCGGCGTACGTGGAACGGGTGACCGCCCTGGGGGCCCAGGTGCGCACCCTGGGCGACGGCCTGATGCGGATGCTGATCTTCGACGCCCACACCGGCCTGATGTCCGTCCCGGACCGCCAGGGCGCGGCCCTGCTGGTGCGGGAGCCCAGCGTCGTCCACTTCATGACGGCGGCCTTCGAACGCTCCTGGCTGGGCGCCCGCCCCTTCCCGACGACGGTGAGCCCGGAGGCCGCCCGCTCCCTCTCGGACGAGCTCCGCCAGATGATCGTCCGACTGCTGTCGGAGGGCCTGGAGGACAAGGTCATCGCCCGCCGCCTGGGCATGTCGGAACGCACCTGCCAGCGCCACATCGCGGAAATCATGCGCGCAATCGGCGCCAAGTCCCGCTTCCAGGCCGGATACTTGCTGTCGGCGGCAGCACTCCGGCGGCGCGAGGGGGATGCCGGGTCACTTCACGGAGGCGTACCACAGGAAGAGGACGAGCAGGACGAGTGAAGCGATGAGCGACGCAAAGGCCACCGACACCACAACGATCATCGACTTTTTCACCCCACTCAGCACCCGGCCGGAACGATTCCCTTCCGCAGCAACGGCCTTCTTCCTCGCATAGTGGGCCAAAATGAGGGCGGCGGTCGCGGTAAGGGCCGCAGTCAGCGCCTCCGCCCCGAGATAATTCACATTGGGCATGGCACCTGCGACCGCTTGCGCGAATGTTTTCCCCTGCTTTTGGAACTCGCTGAGGTCGTCACTGACATATCCGTGCGTCACTATGCCCAGCACGCTGTACACGACCGAGACGGTCCCTGCGATCGCGGCCACCACGGACAGCGTGCGGGCCGCTTTCGCATCCCGCACCCCCGGTTGCCCCACCGCCGCAGCAGGGGGCGTCTCAGACGGCCGGCCCGCGCCGGGTTTCGAGGAGGTGCCGGCCTGGGTCCATTTCGGCGGGGCTTTCGAGAGCGGCGGTGTCTTCAACGGTGGCGAGGTCTCCGGCGGCGGAAAATCCGGCGGCGGCGGGGTCTTCGGGGGTGGCACCACGACGCGCTCCGGGAGGATCTCCGCGGTGACCTGGAGCGTCCTCTCCTCCCCCACCCCCTTCAGGAGGATGCCCGCGCTCAGCCGGCCCGCCCTGGACGTGTCCACGGACACCTCCAGGCCGCGTTCGGTCTCCTCCACCCGGATCCGGTTGTCATCCGGTCGGACCTCGCAGTTCCGTGCGAGAGGCGGGCCCGTGAGGCGCACCTCCAGGTGCGGCGCCGGCGAGCCCTGGGGCAGGGCGCCGAAGTCCAGCTCGGACGGTTCCGGGCTGAGCGCCACCTGGCTCAGGGCGGCGTTCGCCTCGTCCGCGAGCCACTTGATCTCCGTTCGCGCCATCTCCGCCAGCGCCGAGCGGGCTCCCGCCGCGACGTCGAGGTGCGTGCTCGCCATGCGGGAGCGGAGCTCCTCCAGCGCGCCCCGCCGGGTGAAGATGTCAGGGCTCGCGATCGCCGCCCGCAGGTCGTCCGGCAGCAGGGCCGGCTTGATCTTCTTGCGCCCGCTGCGCGCGAGGTAGAGGTCCCCCTGCAGGTTGATGTCACGACAGGGCGTCTGGCGCGGGTTCTCCTGGCGGACCTGCCCGTAGACGTACTCGTACAGCTCGTCGAGGGAGACCAGGCCGTCCTCGTCGAGATCTGCGTCGCCGCTGGTGAGACCGTTCACCAGCGCACTGGTGAAGACCGAGGGACGAGGGGCCTCGAATTCCCCGCTGAGCGCGCTTCCCCCCTCCAGGGCGAACTCCATGGAGTTGGAAGCCGTGATCACCGCCCAGCCGCGGCCGCCTCCGAGTTTCTGGCCGGAGAAGGCCTCGAGCGCGTGCACGTCCTCCCCGGCGCGTACGCGCATGCCCTTCGAGAAGGCCCCTCCATAACAGCAGTCGAGGAAGAGCACGATGCTCCGCGCCCGGCTGGCCGCCATACACCTGCGGACGAAATCCGCCGCCACTCCGGTGGAGATCAGCCGTCCCGGCACCGTGTCACTCGCCGCGAAGAAGAGCTCCCCCGACTCGTTCTTCAGTCCGTGGCACGAGAAATGAAGCATCAGCTCGTCGCTCGGTCTGCCGTCGGCGAAGAAATCCTCGATCTTCCTCAGGATCGTGTGCGCCGGCTCGTTCCTGGCCACCTGGACTTCGAATTCCCCGATCTTCGGGTCGGAAAGGACGGCCGCGAGGGCCACGGCGTCCTCGGCGGGGGACACGAGCGCCTTGAGGCCGGGGTTCTCGTAGTCGTCATTGGCGATGATCAAGGCGCGCCGTGAGGCGTTCATGGCTCGGACCCGTTGGGTGAATGCCGGTTGACGAAGAGCTCGAAGGAGCGGTCGACCTGGGTCGGCGAGGCCTGGGAGATCTCGAGGACGTCGTCGTCCATCACCAGCCGGATGGTCGGACGGCTCGGACTCCGCTTCCACCAGTCCATCACGGCGTTCAGGACTTCACGGAAGATCGTGAAGGAGGGCCCCAGTCCGACCAGCAGGGCACCCGCCTCGGTACCGAAGCCCCTGGCCCCCTCCGGAACGTCGCCGCCCGGGACACTGGTTACACCGTCAACTTCCAGCTGGAGCAAGTCCTCCCGCAGACGGCCGGCCAGAACGTCGAGGCGTTCGGCCTCCGCCCCCTCCTCCGAAAGGAATATCCGCAGAGAACTCACCGGCTCACCCTCTTCGGCAGGGGCGCGCCCAGGGTCGGCGCGCGCATCAGCCACGGCTCCGACACTTCCAAGTCTGGTCCCGGTGCACGAGCTCCGGCAACCCCGGCAACATCTCAGGCAGGGGGTTCGAGTTCTGGGATGAGGCGACCGCGGCGGGAGAGGAGGAAGCGTTTGAAGGCGGCTACCGGTGGGGTGTCCGGGTGGCCGTCCAACCAGGCCACGCCGATCTCGCGGACCGCGCGCGGGGCGGTGACCGTCAGCTCGACCACGCCCGGGCGGGGGACCAGGGGCGGGGGCAGCAGAGCCACGCCCAGGCCCGCCGCGACCAGGCCGCGCAGGGTTTCGGCCTCCTCGCCCTCGAAGGCCACCTTCGGGGTGAACCCCGCCTCCGCGCACAGGTTGTCGGTGATGCGCCGCAGGCCGTAGCCGGGCTCCAGGGTGACGAAGGTTTCCTCGGCGGCCTCGGCGAGGCGGATGCGCTTGCGGACGGCCAGGCGGTGGTCGTCCGGGACCACCAGGCGCAGCCGCTGCTCGTCCAGGCGGCGGCCCACCAGGTCGGGGGCGTCGGGGACGGGGGAGGTCAGGCAGAGGTCGAGCTCTCCGGCGCGGAGCTTCTCCAGCATGGCCTCGCCGTAGTTCTGGACGAGGGAGAAGCGCACCCGGGGGTGGTCGGCGCGGAAGGCGCGGATCAGGCCGGGTACGGTCTCGGGGCCCAGGGTGTGCAGGAACCCGAAGGCGACCTTCCCGAAGCCGGGGTCGGCGTCCTGCTGTACGGAGCCGGCGGCGCGGGCGATCCCGGCGAGGGCCTCCTCGGCGGAGGCCAGGAAGGTGCGGCCGGCCGTGGTGAGGGCGACGGTGCGGCCCTTGCGGGCGAACAGCGAGACGCCCAGGTCCTGTTCGAGGCGGACCATGGCCCGGGAGAGGGTGGACTGCGGTACGCCCAGCTCCTGGGCGGCGCGGGTGACGTGCTCGTGCCGGGCGACCGCGACGAACTGGGCGAGGCGCGGCGCCAGCCCTTGTGTCACGGCCATGTCTTCTTCGTAACGGTTCATTGATATCCGAAGCCATGAGCTGTGCTGATGCGTGGGTGGATTGATTATGGCCCGTTTGTGCATTGGACGCATGAAGAAGGGGCGGCTTACGGTCGGTACATGCCTCCCGCTCATACCGGGGCACCTGTCATCCCGGGTGCCTCCACCGTGTCGCCCCCCGAGCCCCTCTCCCCCGGCCGCCCCGGCTACCGCCGGATGAGCTTGGCGCTCTTCGCCGCCGGGCTGGCGACCTTCGCCCTCCTCTACTCCACCCAGGCCCTGCTCCCCGCGGTCTCCGCCGGCTTCGGCGTGACGGCCGGTCAGGCCAGCTGGACGGTGTCCGCGGCCACCGGGGCGCTTGCCCTGTTCGTGCTGCCGCTCAGCGCGCTGTCCGAGCGGTTCGGGCGGACCCGGATGATGGCCTGGTCCATGGTGGTGGCCGTCGGCATCGGGCTGCTGGTGCCGTTCGCGCCGAGCCTGGAGTGGCTGGTGGCGCTGCGCGCGGTGCAGGGTGCGGCGATCGCCGGCATCCCCGCCTCCGCGATGGCGTACCTGGCGGAGGAGGTCCGGCCCAAGGCGCTGGTCGGGGCGATCGGCCTGTTCGTGGCGGGCAATTCCATCGGCGGCATGAGCGGCCGCATCGTCACCGGCTGGGGCGCCCAGCTGTGGGGCTGGCGCGGCGGGCTGCTGGCCGTCGGCGTGATGGCGCTGGCCTGCGCGGTGGCCTTCCTGGTGCTGCTGCCCCGGGCGCGGTTCTTCCGGCCGGCCTCGCTGAACCCGCGCGCGGTGGGCCGTACGGTCGGCGGGCACCTGCGGGACCCGCTGCTGCTGCGGCTGTACGGGATCGGCGCGCTGTTCATGACCGTGTTCGGTGCGGTGTACACGGTCATCGGCTACCGGCTGGTGGAGGCGCCGTTCTCGCTGGGGCAGGGCGTGGTCGGCTCGATCTTCCTGATCTACCTGGTGGGTACGGCCTCCTCGGCGGCGGCCGGGCAGCTGGTGGCACGGACCGGGCGGCGCGGTGCGCTGTACCTGGCGGTGACCACGACCGCGCTGGGGCTGCTGCTGTCGCTGGCGGACTCGCTGTGGCTGATCCTGCCGGGGCTGGTGCTGATCACGGCCGGGTTCTTCGCCGGCCACGCGGTGGCCTCGTCCTCGGTGAGCCGGACGGCGAAGACGGGCCGGGCGCAGGCCTCGGCGCTGTACCAGTCCGCGTACTACCTGGGCTCCAGCGCGGGCGGCACCCTGGGGGCGCTCGCCTACCACGCCGCCGGGTGGGGGGCCACGGTCGGGATCGCGCTGCTGGCGGTGCTGGGCGTCGTCTCGATCACCCTGTACGGGTCGCACGCGGCCCGTGCCGGGCGCCGGCTGCCGGCCACCGCGGCGGCCGCCCGCTGAGGTCCCGTGCGAAGTCCTGTCGGACTCCTATCCGCCGTGCCCGCCGCGCTCTAGCGTGGTGGGCACCGGCGTCCCCAGGGTGCGGGCGCGGCAGGGGAGGGATCGATGGCGGGGATACGCGTACGCGTGCGCGCGGGGCGGCGGGCCGCGGCGGTGTTCGGCGGGGCGGTGGCGCTGGCGGCGCCCCTGGTGGTGGCGGGGGGCGGGGCGGCGCAGGCCGCGGCCTCCTGCAACGTGACGACGGGGCCGTACCAGCGGCAGGTGGAGCAGTTCCTGGGGCGGCCGGTGGACGGGGTGCAGTCGGCGGCCGACTGCGCGGCCATCCAGTCCTTCCAGGCCACCCACGGGATCACCCCGACGATGGGGTACGCGGGGCCGCTGACCTGGCAGACGATGAGCATCATGCTGGCGCAGCGGGCGGCCGGGAAGAACCCGAACGCCGCCGGGCAGTGCCCCACCAACCTGGGGCGGATCGCCTGCGTCGACCTGACCCGGCAGTTGAGCTGGATCCAGGACGGGGCGACGCTGAAGTACGGGCCGGTTCCGGTGCGCACGGGCAAGGCGGAGACCCCGACGCGGACCGGGCTGAAGAAGATCTACTACCGCAACATCAACCACTGGTCGACGATCTACAACGTGGCGATGCCGTACGCGCAGTTCTTCGACGGGGGCATCGCCTTCCACTCGGTGGAGAAGAGCATGTGGAACCCGCCGGGTTCGGGCGGCTGCGTCAACATGACGACGGCCGACGCCAAGGCGTACTGGAACATGCTGACCAACGGTGAGGACGTGTTCGTGTACGGGCGCAAGCCCGGGACCTGATCCACCGCGCCGTGCCCGGGCTGCCGTTGTCAGACCCCTCGGGTAGTTTCCGGAGTGACGGACGACACCCTGGGGGACGGCAGCCATGAGCGACCTCGCGACCACCACCTCCCCGGAGCTCGACGCGGCGATGGAGCGCTACCGCGTCGAGCTGACCGGGTACTGCTACCGGATGCTCGGCTCGGCCTTCGACGCCGAGGACGCGGTGCAGGACACGTACGTGCGGGCCTGGCGGGCGTACGGGAAGTTCGAGGGGCGTTCCTCGCTGCGCTCGTGGCTGTACCGGATCGCCACGAACGTCTGCCTGGACCTGCTGAACGCGGGGAGGAAGCGGGCCCGGCCGATGGACCTCACCGCCCCGCAGCACCAGGCGTCCGCCGTGCTGAACGAGCGGCCGGAGGTGACCTGGCTGGAGCCGGTGCCGGACGGGCGGGTGCTGCCGCAGACCGCCGACCCGGCGGAGATGGCGCTGGCGAAGGAGTCGGTGCGGCTCGCCTTCGTGGCGGCGCTCCAGCACCTGCCGGCGAAGCAGCGGGCGGTGCTGATCCTGCGGGAGGTGCTGGCCTGGAAGGCGGACGAGGTCGCGCAGCTCCTGGAGACGACGGTGGCCTCGGTGAACAGCGCGCTCCAGCGGGCGCGGGCGACGCTGTCGGGGCAGGCGCTGCGGCCGAGCGATCCGGCGGACCCGCTGGACGCGGAGCAGAAGAAGCTGCTGGAGCAGTACCTGTCGGCCTTCGAGGCCTACGACATCACCCGGCTGACCACCCTGCTGCACGAGGACGCGGTGCTGTCGATGCCGCCGTTCGACCTGTGGCTGCGGGGGCCGCGGGACATCGCGGCCTGGCATCTGAACCAGGGCATCGGCTGCAAGGGTTCGCGCCTGATACCGACCACGGCGAACGGGCTGCCGGCGTTCGGCCAGTACCGGCCGCGCGAGGACCGGCGGCCGGGGCACGTGCCGTGGGCCCTGCAGGTGCTGGAGGTGTCAGAGGGCCGCATCGTCGGCCTCAACGCCTTCCTGGACACCGCCCGGTGGTTCCCGCTGTTCGGGCTGCCCGAGGAGCTCGCGGAGTCCGACGAGGTCCAGTAGGGCCCGCAGGGCGGGGGTCGCGCCGGCGACGGTGAGGGCCCCGCGCCCGCGCGCGGCCAGCCGCAGCCGGGCCAGCACCGCGACGGCCCCGAGCCCGGGGGCGGTGACGGCCCCGGCATCGCACACCACGGCGGCGGCCCCGTCGTCGTACAGCCGCGCCAGGCGCGCGCACAGCGCGGCGGCGTGCTGCTCGGTGGGGCTGGGCCCGGGCAGTGCGAGTCGTCTGGTCTCCACGAGATGAGGACCGGCCGGCTACCCGGAAATCATCGCCTGCGGGCGGGCGCGTCAGGGCGTGGGGAAGGTGGAGGTGTCCAACTTGAGGTCAAACGGCACGGGCAGGTGGAAGGTCTCACCGAACTTGCCCGCCCGAAGCACTCGGTAGACGCCCTCGCACGGCTCGCCGTAGAGGGTGACCGTGGGCCCGCCGGGGGCGAAGGAGTCGATGAGCAGATAGAGCGGCACCCCGCCCTCTGCGTATCCCGCGGCCTTCGCGATGCGGTCGTGCGAGGCGTTCGAGGGTGACGTCACCTCGACGACGAGTTCGGCCGCCGCGGCGGGCACGTACTGCTCGGACTCGGAAAGGATGTCACTGGGCATGACCAGCAGATCCGGGATGAACATGCCCTTGCGGGACGGAATGGCCACGCTCTGCACCTGATAGATGCCCCACTCATCCGGGATGACCCCGTACAGCTTGCGCTGCACGGCCTCGGTGATGCTGTTGTGATTGTTGGCAGGCGTGGGCGCCACGGTGATGATCCCCTCGATGATCTCCACCTTGCAGCCCTCCGGCCAGTCCGACTCCTCCCAGAGACGGACAAGCGCGTCCCAGCTGTCGCCACCACGTGGCTCATGCTGGACGGTGAGTGCGCTCATGGTGTGCTCCTCAATCGGTTCGTCACCGATCCCAGCATGACGAACGGGACCGGTGGGCGTCCACCGATCCCGTTCAGCCGCACGAGTGAGTCCGGGTCAGGCGATGCGGTCCAGGACGATCGGCGTGGCGGTGAAGGCCGTGCCCGCCGGGGCCACGTCGTAGGAGCCCTCCAGGGAGGCCAGGGCGTACTCGAACTTCTCCGGGGTGTCCGTGTGCAGGGTCATCAGCGGCTGGCCGGCCGTGACGGTGTCGCCCGGCTTGGCGTGGAGCTCGATGCCGGCGCCCGCCTGAACCGGGTCCTCCTTGCGGGCGCGGCCCGCGCCCAGGCGCCAGGCGCCGACGCCGACCGCGTACGCGTCGAGGCGGGTCAGGACGCCCGAGGCGGAGGCGGTGACCACGTGCTGCTCGCGGGCGACCGGCAGGGCCGCGTCCGGGTCGCCGCCCTGGGCGGAGATCATCCGGCGCCACACGTCCATGGCGGAGCCGTCGGCGAGGGCCTTCGCCGGGTCGGCGTCCTTGATGCCGGCCGCGGTGAGCATCTCCTGCGCCAGGGCGATGGTCAGCTCGACCACGTCGGAGGGGCCGCCGCCGGCCAGGACCTCGACGGACTCGCGGACCTCAAGGGCGTTGCCCGCGGTGAGGCCGAGCGGGGTGGACATGTCGGTGAGCAGGGCGATCGTCTTGACGCCGCTGTCGGTGCCCAGCGCCACCATGGTGGAGGCCAGCTCGCGGGCGTCCTCGATGTTCTTCATGAAGGCGCCGGAGCCGACCTTCACGTCCAGGACCAGGGAGCCGGTGCCCTCGGCGATCTTCTTCGACATGATCGAGGAGGCGATCAGCGGGATGGCCTCGACGGTGCCCGTGACGTCGCGCAGGGCGTAGAGCTTCTTGTCGGCCGGGGCCAGGCCGTCGCCGGCCGCGCAGATGACGGCGCCGGTGGTGTCGAGGACGTTCAGCATCTCCTCGTTGGAGAGGAGCGCGCGCCAGCCGGGGATGGACTCCAGCTTGTCCAGGGTGCCGCCGGTGTGGCCGAGGCCGCGGCCCGAGAGCTGCGGGACGGCCGCGCCGCAGGCGGCGACGAGCGGGGCGAGCGGGAGGGTGATCTTGTCACCGACGCCGCCGGTGGAGTGCTTGTCGGCGGTGGGGCGGGAGAGGGAGTCGAAGTTCATCCGCTCGCCGGAGGCGATCATCGCGGCGGTCCAGCGGGCGATCTCGGTCCGGTTCATGCCGTTGAGCAGGATGGCCATGGCCAGCGAGGACATCTGCTCGTCGGCGACGATCCCGCGGGTGTAGGCGTCGATGACCCAGTCGATCTGCTCGGGGCTCAGCTCACCGCGGTCCCGCTTGGTCCGGATGACGGAGATGACGTCCATGAGGTGACTTCCTTCTACGCGCATAGAGATGAGGGAGGAATGGTCGGGGGGTTCAAGGATTTTCAGGCGGGGTCGAGCCCGGCTCGAAGACGGCCGACGGCCCTCCGCCCGGTGGGGCGGAGGGCCGTCGTCACGGCTGTCTGAGGTGGTCGGGCCCGAAGGCCTGCGGCAGCATCGCGCTCAGCGGGAGGATCCCGTCCGGTGTCTCCACCAGCAGGTCCGGGCCGCCGAACTCGTAGAGCAGCTGGCGGCAGCGGCCGCACGGGACGAGGATCTCGCCCTTGCCGTCCACGCACGTGAAGTGGGTGAGGCGGCCGCCGCCGGTGGCCTGGAGGGAGGAGACCAGGCCGCACTCGGCGCACAGGCCGAGGCCGTAGCTGGCGTTCTCGACGTTGCAGCCGGTGACCGTGCGCCCGTCGTCGACCAGCGCGGCCACCCCGACGGGGAAGCCCGAGTACGGGGCGTACGCGCGGGTCATCGCCGACCGCGCGGCCGTCCGCAGGGCTTCCCAGTCCACCACGGGGGCCGGGGTCACTTGCCCTGGCCCTTGCGGTACGGCATGCCGTCCGCCTTGGGCATCCGCAGGCGCTGCGCCGACAGGGCGAGCACCAGCAGCGTGGTGACGTACGGAGCGGCGTCCACGAACTGGCTGGGCACCTGGTCGGTGAGCGCGTACCAGACGAAGAGCCCGGCGGCGCAGACCGCGGCGATGCCGGCCTGGAGGTACTTCTTCTTGTACAGCTGCCAGGCGACGGCGAGCACGAGCAGGATCGCGATGAGCAGGAGCATCGCGTGCACGTTCTCGGCACCGCCGCGCAGGCGCAGGCTGTAGGTGAAGCCGAAGAGGCCCGAGCCGAGGGCCATGCCGCCCGGCATCCAGTTGCCGAAGATCATGGCGGCGAGACCGATGTAGCCGCGGCCGCCGGTCTGGCCCTCCTGGTAGATGCCGGTGGAGACGATCGCGAGGAACGCGCCGCCCAGGCCGGCCATCGCACCGGAGACGATCACGGCGATGTACTTGTACTTGTAGACGTTGACGCCGAGGGACTCGGCGGCCGTCGGGTTCTCACCGCAGGAGCGCAGGCGCAGGCCGAAGGCGGTCCGCCACAGCACCCACCAGGTGAGCGGGACCAGCAGCACGGCGACGACGGTCAGCAGCGAGAGGTTGGTGACCAGGCCGCCGAGGGCGCCGGCGGCGTCGGAGATCAGGAACCAGTGCTTGCCCTGGAGCGTCGCCAGTCCGTCCGAGAGGCCTGGGATGGTGATCTCGGTGATCGGGTCGATGCGCGGGGACTGCTTGGAGGAGCCGCCCGGGGTCTTGTCGAAGGTGAAGTTCGACAGGTACTGGGTGAAGCCGACGGCCAGGATGTTGATCGCCACACCGGAGACGATGTGGTTCACGTTGAACGTCACGGTGATGATCGCGTGCAGCAGCCCGCCGAGGGCGCCGCCGATGATGCCGAGGACGACACCGCTCCACGGGCCCCACTGGTAGCCGGCCCAGGCGCCGAACCAGGTGCCGAGGATCATCATGCCTTCGAGGCCGATGTTGACCACGCCGGCGCGCTCGGCCCACAGGCCGCCGAGGCCCGCGAGGGCGATCGGCACGGCGAGCTGGAGGGCGCCGGAGAACTGGCCGACGGAGGTCAGGTCGTTGGCGCCGGAGATCAGGCGGACCACGGAGACCAGCGCGAGGCCGGCCGCGACGATCAGCAGGATCCAGGGCAGGGTGAGCTTGCGGCGGCCGCCGCCCTTCTTGGGCGCGGCGCTCGTCGCGGAAACGGTGCTGGTGCTCACGCCGCGACCTCCTTGTTGTCGGTCTTGAGGGCATGGCCGGCGGCCAGCTCTTCGCCGACCTTCTGCTGCTGGCGGCGGATGCCGTAGCGGCGGACGAGCTCGTAGCTGACGACGACCGCGATCACGATCAGGCCCTGCATGATCGTGCCGATCTCCTTGGCGTAGCCCTCGGTGTCGAGACCGGCGGACGCCTTGTCGATGAAGGCGATCAGGAAGGCCGAGAAGAAGATGCCGATCGGGTTGTTGCGCCCGAGGAGCGCGACGGTGATGCCGGTGAAGCCGACGCCCAGCGGGAAGGACAGGTTGTACGTGTGCGACTCGCCGAGCAGCAGCGGCATACCGGTCAGACCGGCGACGGCGCCCGAGATGAGCATCGCGGTCATGATCATCTTCTTGGGCTCGACGCCGGAGGCCTGCGCGGCGGACTCGCTGGCGCCGGAGGCGCGCAGGTCGAAGCCGAAGCGGGTCCGGTTGAGGACGAACCAGTAGACGACGCCCAGCGCGAAGGCGACGAAGGTGAAGCCGTAGATGTCGCCGCCGGGCAGGGAGACGGCCGGGAACCAGCCGGACTCCGCGATGTCGCCGGTGGTGAGGTCGTTCGAGCCGGCCGGCTGCACGCCGAGGTTCTTCGGCAGGATCAGCCAGGCGATCAGCGAGGTCGCGATGGCGTTGAGCATGATCGTGGAGACGACCTCGCTCACGCCGCGGCGGGCCTTGAGGATGCCCGCGATGCCGGACCAGAAGGCACCGGTCGCCATGGCGATGACCACGATCAGCAGGATGTGCAGCGGCGCGGGCAGCGAGACCGCCGCGCCGACCACGGCGGAGACCATCGCCGCGAGGCGGTACTGGCCGTCGACGCCGATGTTGAAGAGGTTCATCCGGAAGCCGACGGCGACGGCCAGGGCCGCGAGGAAGTAGATGCCGGCCTGGTTGATGATCAGGACCTGGATGTCCTCGTAACCGGCCTGCTCGATCATGATCCGCAGCGGGTCGATCGGGTCCACGCCCGTGGCCGCCAGCACGATCATGGTCAGCACGAGGGCGCTGACCAGTGCGAGCACTGGTCCGGCGGCTGCCAGGAGCAGCCGGTCCTTGTCGAATTTCTTCATCGGGCCTCGTCCTCCGTGGTGTCGCCGTCGACCCCGGCGGAGTGGTCGTCATGGGCTTCGAGGTGCCCGCTGGCGGCGCCGGTCATGGCGGTGCCGAGCTCCTCGGGGGTGATCGTCGCCGGGTCGGCGTCGGCGACCAGACGGCCGCGGTAGATGACCCGGAGGGTGTCGGACAGGCCGATCAGCTCGTCCAGGTCGGCCGAGATCAGGAGCACGGCCAGGCCCTCGCGGCGGGCCTCGCGGATGGCGTCCCAGATCTGCGCCTGAGCGCCGACGTCCACACCGCGGGTGGGGTGGGCGGCGATCAGGAACTTGGGGTTGTGGCTCATCTCGCGGCCGACGATCAGCTTCTGCTGGTTGCCGCCGGAGAGGGAGGCCGCGGTGACCTCGATGCCGGGGGTGCGGACGTCGTACTCGCGCACGATCCGCTCGGTGTCCTTGCGGGCGGCCTTCGGGTCGAGGATGCCGCCCTTGGAGTTGGGCTTCTCGGTGACGTGGCCGAGGATGCGGTTCTCCCAGAGGGGGGACTCCAGCAGCAGGCCGTGCCGGTGGCGGTCCTCGGGGATGTAGCCGATGCCGCCCTCGCGGCGCTTGCGGACCGGCATCTTGGTGATGTCGGCGCCGTCGAGGGTGATGACGCCCGCGTCGGGGGCGAGCATGCCCATGAGGGCCTCGATCAGCTCCGTCTGGCCGTTGCCTTCGACGCCGGCGATGCCGAGGATCTCGCCCTTGTGGATGGTGAAGCCGATGCCGTCGAGCAGACGTCGGCCGACGTCCGCGCCCTCGTGCACGTAGGTGTCCTTGGGCAGGAGCAGCTTCGCCGAGCTCTCGGCAGCGACCTTCACGACACCGGTCTCGATCACCGTCAGGTTCTCGACCGTCAGCATCGGAGTCGTGGTCACCGTGGACTCGCGGGTCTCCGGCGACGGCAGCTCGGTGCCGACCATGAGCTCGGCGAGCTGCTTGGTCGTGGCCGTCTTCGGGTCGGCGGTGCCGACCGTGGTGCCGCGGCGGATGACGGTGATGTCGTCGGCGACCTTCAGCACCTCGCCCAGCTTGTGCGAGATGAAGATGACGGTCAGGCCCTCGGCCTTGAGCTCGCGCAGGTTGTCGAAGAGCGCGTCCACTTCCTGCGGCACGAGCACGGCGGTGGGCTCGTCGAGGATGAGGGTCTTGGCGCCGCGGTAGAGGACCTTGAGGATCTCCACGCGCTGGCGGTCGGCGACGCCGAGGTCCTCGATCAGGGCGTCGGGACGGACGCCGAGGCCGTAGGCGTCCGAGATCTCCATGATCTTCTTGCGGGCCTTGCCGCCGATGCCGTGGAGCTTCTCGCCGCCGAGGACGACGTTCTCCAGCACGGTGAGGTTGTCGGCCAGCATGAAGTGCTGGTGGACCATGCCGATGCCGCGGGCGATGGCGTCGCCCGGGTTGTGGAAGGAGACCTGCTCCCCGTCGACGGCGATGGTGCCCTCGTCCGGCTTCTGCATGCCGTAGAGGATCTTCATCAGGGTCGACTTGCCGGCACCGTTCTCACCGATGAGGGCGTGGACCGTGCCCTTGCGGACGGAGATGGCGATGTCCTTGTTGGCGACGACGCCGGGGAAACGCTTGGTGATGCCGTGCAGTTCTACGGCGAGAGGGGGGCTGGACGCGTTGATGACGCACTCTCCTTGGCGCGGAAGGAGCCGGATTGAGCCAAGTGGCAGGAGGACAGGGCGGGGATCGGCCGGGCGGGTGGGCGGGAGAGGGACGGTATCGCGTCCACGATGCCTCTACGCGCGTAGCACTGTCGGAAGTGAAAACTTGCGGCCAAGTGGCCACAAGTTCGCACGGACTGGAGGCGAATACGCGGCTCGGGGTCCGGGAGCGGGTTGACCGCTTCCGGACCCCGGAGACCACGACTCAGGTGTCAGACAGGGGCCTTACGGCGCGGTCTTGACGGTGATCTTCTTGGCGATGATGTCGGCCTTGGCCTTCTCCACCGCGGCGGTGAGGTCGGTCATCGCCTTGTACTGCGGGTTGGAGTCGGCCAGCGCGACACCGTTCTTGTCCAGGCCGTAGCGGACCTCGCCGGACTCCGGCTTGCCGTCCTTGACCGACTTGATCAGGTCGAAGACCGCGAGGGAGACGTCCTTGGTGACCGAGGTCAGGATGTGGTCCTTGTACTTCGCCAGACCGGGCTGGTTGTACTGGTCGGAGTCGACGCCGATGGCCCACTTGCCGGCGGAGGAGGCGGCCTCGATGGCGCCCGAGCCCGCGAGACCGGCGGCCGCGTAGATCACGTCGGCGCCACCGTCGAGCTGGCCCTTGGCGGCGGCCTTGCCGAGGTCCGGCTTGGCGAAGCCCGAGAAGTCCGGCGGCTGGGTCAGGTAGGCCGACAGCACCTTGGCGTTCGGGTTGGTGTCCTTGACGCCCTGCTCGAAGCCCGCCTGGAACTTCTTGATCAGCGGAACCTCGACACCGCCGATGAAGCCGACCGTGCCCGTCTTCGACGCCTTGGCGGCGGCGACGCCGGCCAGGTAGGAGCCCTGCTCCTCGTTGAAGACCAGGTTGGCGATGTTCGCGCCGGTCTTCGAGGTGTCGTCGATGATGCCGAAGGTGGTCTTCGGGAACTTCTTCGCGACCTTCTCGATGGCCGGGGCGTAGGAGAAGCCGACGCCGATGACCGGGTTGTTGCCCTTGCGCGCGAGCTCGGTGAGGCGCTGGACCTTGTCGGCCTCGCTCTCGCCCTCGGTCGGCTCCGCCTCGGCGGTCTTGACCTTGAGCTCCTTCTCGGCCTTCTCCAGACCCGCGTAGGCGGCGTCGTTGAACGACTGGTCGCCACGGCCGCCGACGTCGTACGCGATGGCGGCGCTGGCGGCCTTCGACTCCGACGAGGACGAGGAGGAGGACGAGCTGTCCGAGGACTTCTTTCCGCCACAGGCGGTGGCCGAGAGGGCCAGCGCCGCGGACGCGATGCCCACGGTGGCGATCCTGGTGATCCGGCGCAAGGGGAGGCTCCTTCAAAACCTGACCGAAGCGCCACGACCGGCGCTGGTTTCGCGGCGATCGTAACGCGCGTAGATGTCAGTTAAAGGCCCGTTCATGAGTCGTTATCGGATCGTCGCGAACCGGACAGTGACCGGTTGGTAACCGCGCGGGCGTCCAGCCCTTGTGTACCAAGGGCTGGACAGCTTCGGCAGAGGACTCGCGGATGCTGTACAGAGATTTACTTGATTTTTTACGTGGAGGGCCTTGTACGGCGTCCGTCGAGCAGGGCGGCGGCCGTGAAGAACTCCACGCCCACCGCGATCGCGGACTCGTCGACGTCGAAGTCGCCCCGGTGCAGGTCCCGCTTGGCGGTGTCGCCGGGCTTGCGGACGCCGAGGCGGGCCATGGCGCCCGGCACGTGCTCCAGGTACCAGGAGAAGTCCTCGCCGCCCAGGCTCTGCTCGGTGTCCTCGACCGACTCGACGCCGCGCCGGGCCGCCATCGACTCCCGGAGCAGCTCGGTGACCACCGGGTCGTTCACCACGGGCGGCACCCCGCGCACGTGGTTGATCTCGAACTTAGCCCCGTGCATCGTCGCGACCTCGTCGATGGCCGCGTGGATCATGTCCGGGGCCTCGTACCAGGCGTTCAGGTCCAGGCAGCGGATCGTGCCGGAGAGCTCCGCGTGCATCGGGATGACGTTGCAGGCGTGCCCGGCCTCGATCCGGCCCCAGGTGACGGACATGCCCGAGCGGGCGTCCATCCGGCGGGCCAGCAGGGCCGGCACGTCCACGGCGACCCGGGCGGCGGCGGTGACCATGTCGGTGGTCAGGTGCGGGCGGGCGGTGTGGCCGCCGGGGCCCGTGAGGGTGACCTCCAGCCGGTCGCAGGCCGAGGTGATGGGCCCGGACCGCAGTCCGATCCGCCCGGCGTCCACGCGCGGGTCGCAGTGCACCGCGATCATCTGGCCGACGCCCTCCAGCACCCCGGAGTCGATGGCCTCGGTGGCCCCGCCCGGGAGCACCTCCTCGGCGGGCTGGAACAGCAGCCGCACCGGGCGCGGGAGCAGGCCCTGGCGGTCGAGCTCGGCGAGGACCAGGCCGGCGCCGAGGACCACGGAGGTGTGCACGTCGTGGCCGCAGGCGTGGGCGCGGTCCGGGACGGTGGAGCGGTACGGGACGTGCGTCTTGGCGTCGGGGATGGGCAGGGCGTCGATGTCCGCGCGCAGGGCCAGCATCGGCCGGCCCCCGTCCCAGGTGCCGACGTCACAGATGAGGCCCGTGCCGGACTTCAGCACCCGTGGTCGCAGCCCCGCCTTCTCCAGCCGCGCCTTGATCGCCGCCGTGGTGCGGAACTCCTGGTGCCCGAGTTCGGGGTGCATGTGCAAATCGCGGCGGAAGTCGATCAGTTCGGCACGCAGGTGATCCGGAAGCTTGCCGGGCAGCTCGGGCCGGTCGGGCTTGCCGGGCAGGGCGGGCAGGGACTCGCGGGACATCAACTGGTTCACCCGTTTAAGGGTAGGCGCACGGATGGGTCAACTGTCTGGAGATCACCAGAAATTCATGCCGTTAGGGGAAAGAAAAGAGGCCTCTGGACGCATGATCGGATGCGCCCGGGGGTAAACTCGCGCGCTCATCCGGCCGCGGGAGCCGCTCCCAGCGGGAGTCTGCGCACATCACGGGCGGTGTCGGTGACGCCGGCGAGGAAGCCGCGGGCCCTGGGCGAGGCGGTGGCGGTGAGCCAGGCGGGGTCGATACCGCACACGGCGACCGTCACGCCGGTGCCGGTGAGCGCGTACGGCAGCGTGTGGACGACCGTGGACGGAAAGCTGACGACCGTCCGGCCGATGGGGCCCCGCCGGGCGATCAGCTCCAGCGGCAGGTCCGGCCGGACGATCTCCAGCCCGGTCGCCTCGCTCAGCGCGCGCAGCTTCTCCGGCGACTCGCGGCGGTGCGCGAAGTAGCGGGTCACTCCGTGCTCCCGGGCCAGGGCGCGCACGGCGTCCAGGTAGCGGAACGGGTCCACCACCCCGGTCTCCACCAGGGAGGTGCCCACGAGGTCGGTGCCCCTGGTCAGGCGGGGCGGGCCGAAGCGGGCCCGGGTCCAGGCGAAGTCGTTGACCCGCAGCCGGGCGCCGGGCGGCGGGGTGACCGGCATCGAGGTGAAGAGCTCGACGGCGTGCCCGTCGCGCGGGGTCAGCCGGCGCCGGGCGGCGGCCGACACGGGGGCGTACGCGAGCTCCCGCGCCCGGGACGCGGCCCCGCCGCCGCTGCGGTGCCAGCGGCGCAGCCGCTCGCCGCGGCCGAGCTGGGCGACGAACTCCATGGTGGCGGTGCCGTCGTCCACGACGACCAGCTCGGCGGCCCGGGCCGGGACCAGCAGCAGCTGGAGGAAGCGGGAGAAGGGGTCGCCGACCACGATCCGCTCCGCCCGGCGCACGGCGGGGGCGAGGGCGGCCAGGGCGCCCGCCGGGGAGCCGGAGCCGCCGCGGGCCTCCTGCCAGTGCACGGTGTGGCCCTCGTCCCGGACGAGCCCGGCGACCCGGCGCAGCTGGCCCCGGGACATGGGGTCGGTCGGGGGGACGACGACGATGCGCAGCCCGCCGGCGGCGGCCGTGCCGGGGCCGGACCGGTCGCGGGCGGGGGCGGGGTCGCGGGCGGGGTTGCGGTCGCGGTCGCGGGCTGGATCGCGGTCGCGGGCGGGGCCGGGCTGGCGGGGGACGGTGGTCAGCAGGGGGCCGTCATCCCGGCGCCGGGTGTGGGCCCACTCCAGCACGTTGAGGAGCTGGACCGGGCTCTCCACGAGGGCCAGGGTGGGGGCTGAGGGGTTCACGACGTACTCCGCTCTGGGGAGGAGGGCCGGGAGGGTCAGGAGGCCGCGGGGGCCGGGGCCGGGAGGGTGCCCTGGACGCGGCGGAGCTTCTTCATGGGGGCGAGCTCGGAGTCGTAGACCTTCTTCACGCCGTCGCCGAGGGCGGTCTCGATGGTGCGGATGTCGCGCACGAGGCGGGTGAGGCCGCCGGGCTCGACGGAGGCGGCCTGGTCGGAGCCCCACATCGCCCGGTCGAGGGTGATGTGCCGCTCGACGAAGACGGCGCCGAGGGCGACGGCGGCGAGGGTGGTCTGCAGGCCGGTCTCGTGGCCGGAGTAGCCGACGGGGACGTTCGGGTACTCCTCCTGGAGGGTGTTGATCACCCGCAGGTTGAGCTCCTCGGCCTTGGCGGGGTAGGTCGAAGTGGCGTGGCAGAGCAGGATGTTGTCGCTGCCGAGGACCTCGACGGCGTGCCGGATCTGCTTCGGGGTGGACATGCCGGTGGAGAGCACGACCGTGCGGCCGGTGGCGCGCAGGGCGCGCAGCAGTTCGTCGTCGGTGAGGCAGGCGGAGGCCACCTTGTGGGCGGGGAGGTCGAACTTCTCCAGGAAGGCGACGGCGTCGGTGTCCCAGGGGGAGGCGAACCAGTCGATGCCGCGCTTGGCGCAGTGCTCGTCGATGGCGAGGTAGTCGGACTCGCCGAACTCGACGCGGTGGCGGTAGTCGATGTAGGTCATGCGGCCCCAGGGGGTGTCGCGTTCGACGTCCCACTGGTCGCGGGGGGTGCACAGCTCGGGGGTGCGCTTCTGGAACTTGACGGCGTCGCAGCCGGCCTCGGCGGCGGCGTCGATCAGGGCGAAGGCGGTGCCGAGGTCTCCGTTGTGGTTGATGCCGATCTCGCCGACGACGTAGACGGGGCGGCCGGGGCCGGCGATGCGCGTGCCGAGGGTGCGGAGGCGGGGGTTGAGGGGGGCGACGGTCATGGCGTCGGGCGTCCTTCGGTCGGGGGTGCGGGGTGGGTGGGGTGCGGGAGCCGGGTCGAGGAGGGGTGCGAGGAGGCGGGCGCGGGCGAGGTCGTGCGGGTCGTCGACCTCCAGGACCCGGGCCGGGTCGGCGGGGACGGGCAGGACCCGCCCGAAGAAGCGGTGGCGGGCGGCGCGCAGGCGGCCGGCTCGGCGGTGACCGCAGCGGCGGGGGCGGTGCCCGAGGCGGGGGCCGGGGTGGTGGTGCGGGGCGGGGTGGTCACAGTTCGCCCAGGCGGCGGATCGCCGGGGCCACGCGCTGGACCCCGTGCCGGTAGGCGCCCCGGGCGGCCTCGCGCAGCCGGCCCCGCACCCAGCGCCGTGCCGCCGACTCCCCGCGCGGGAGGGCCCCCGGCAGCGGGGTCCCGTCGGGGGCGAGGTGCTGCCGGGCGAGGATCCCGGGGAGGTATCCGGGGGCGGTCTCCAGGGTGTAGTACGGCGCCACGGGCGCGAGCCGCTCCTCCCCCAGCAGGCGGGCGAGACGCTCCCGTGCGGCGGCGTACGGGTCGGCGGGCGCCGGATCCCCGAGGTCGGCCGCCCCGGCGGGCCGAGGACCGGCGGGGGTGGCCGAGCCGGCGGGCCGGGGACCTGCGGGGGCGGCCGCACCGGCGGCCGGCCCGGGACCGGCGGGACCGGCGGGCGCCGGATTCCCGGGGGCGGCCGGGGCGGCCGGGGGCGTCGGGGGGCGGCGGGCGGTTGGGACGCCGTGGGTTGCGAGCCAGGTTGGGGCGGCCTGGGGGAGGAGGCCCGCGTCCAGCTGGTCCCATGAGGCCAGGCAGCCCGAGCCGAGGAAGTGCTGGTTGCCGAGGGACTCGCGGATGCCGAGGTCGGTCAGGACGGCGGTCGGGACGCCCCGGTGGAGGGACTCCAGGGCGGCCGTGGAGGAGACGGTGACCAGCAGGTCGGTGGTGTCCAGGACCTCGCCCATGTGGCCGTAGACCAGCCGCAGGTTCGGCGGGAGGCCGCCGGGGAGGCGTTCGGCCAGGCGCTGGTAGGGGTGCTCCTCCAGGTGGGTGGTGTGCTCCCCCGGCCGGCTGCGGAGTTTGACCAGCACCTCCCGGTCCGGGTGCAGCCGTGCGTGCCCGGCGGCCCGGCCCAGCAGGTAGGCGCGGTCCGCGCGGGCCTCGGGCACGGAGGGCTGCACCGCGAAGACCACCCGGTGGGTGCGGTCCCCGGCGGGCGCGTACGGGGCCCCGTCCAGGAAGGGCAGGGCGGTCTCGGTGACGGCGCCCGGGTCGGCGCCCACGCCCGCGTAGACGGCGCGGAAGCGCTCCGCGTCGTGGCGGGAGTTGGCGAGGACCAGGTCGGCGCCGTGCCGCAGCAGCAGGCCGTCGGCGAGCTTCTCGTAGACCACGCCCACGTACCCGGTGACGAACACGGGCCGCCGGGAGGGCTCCGGCCACAGGGCCCGGGCCCCGTGCAGGACGGCCTGGACGGCGCCGCCGACGAGGGCGAGGACGACCACGTCGTACCGTTCGCGGCCGAGCTCCGCGAGGAATTCCGCGCAGGTCACCTCCACCGGCGCGGCGTCCGCCCCCACCCCCGCCTCGCCGAGCTGGCGGGCGGTGGGGGTGGCGCGGCCGCGCAGGAGGTACCCGGAGATCCGCTGGTCCGCGGGGGTGTCGCAGGGGGCGAGGCGGCGGGCCGTGAGGGCGCCCCATTTCCATCGCGTATCGGAATCGGCGAGTACGGCGATCCGCTGATCGGCCCGGCTTCCGCTGAGTGGCTCTGGCACCCGGCAGAAGCTATTCCGCATTTCCGCTGGTCGGCCCAACGAGCGCACAACGCCGGGTTAACAACCCGTCGACGAAATGCGAAAGCGCCCTGGTTAACGCGAACGCCCCGCGTCGTTCACATGGAATACGCGTCGGGGCCACGGTGAATGCCGGGCCGCGCCCTAGGGTCTCGTGGGTGCTCAAGCTCTCTGTGGTCGTGCCGTTCTACAACGTGCAGACGTATGCCCCGGACGCCCTGCGGAGTCTCGAACTCAACGCCCGCGAGGATTTCGAGTTCCTGCTCGTCGACGACCGTTCCACGGACGGGACGCCCGGGCTGCTGGAGCGGGCCGCCGCGACCCTGCCGGGGGCGGTGCTGCTCAGACGGGAGCGCAACGGCGGGCTGGCGACCGCCCGCAACACCGGGCTGGACGCGGCGCGCGGGCGCTACCTCGCCTTCCTGGACGGCGACGACTGGCTGGCGCCGGGGCACCTGGCCCGCACCCTGACCGCCATCGAGGCCCTGGACTGCGACTTCGTCCGGACCGACCACGTGCAGGTGACGGGCCGTGAGCGGGTCGTGCAGCGGGTGCCGTACGGGCCGGAGTCGGTGGTGGCCGATCCGCGCGCCGGGATCCTGCCCGCGTCGCGGGCCACAGCGGTGGACTATCCGTACGCCTGGGCCGGGATGTACCACCGGCGGCTGCTGGACCGGGGGCTGCTGCACTTCACCGACGGGCTGCGGACGGCGGAGGACCGGCCGTGGATCTGGCGGCTGCACCGGGAGGCGGAGTCCTTCGCGACGGTCGGCCTGCCGGGGGTGTTCTACCGGCGGGGTATTTCCACCTCGTTGACGCAGATCGGGGACGAGCGCCAGCTCGATTTCATCCGGGCATTCGACCAGGTGCTCGGCGAGACGGCCGCCGACCGGGAATCCGAACTCTTGATCCCCAAAGCCGTCCGAACGTATTGCGCAATTATCGCGCACCATATCGGCTCGATCGAAAGGTTCGAACCGGCCGTGGCGAAAAAACTCCGTTCGGCGAGTGCGGACGCACTCGCCCGCATGCCCCGCGCGGTGCTGGAACGGGCCCTGGACTCGATGGACGCCGAACGTTCCGCCCTGCTGCGCAGGCTGCGCCGCCGCACCCCCTTCGGGGCGGCGGCGTGAACGTGACGCAGGTCTTCCTCGCCTCCACCCTCTACGGCGCGGCCACCCTCGCCGCCGCCCTCGACGCGGGCTGCTTCCCGCCGGCCGGCCGCCGGATCCTGCTGACCAGCAACCACTCCCCCGCCCCCGAGGCCACCCCGGGCCTGGACACCATGCCGGGCTTCGCCGCGCTGCGCTCCCGCTTCGACGAGGTGCTCGACTGGAACGCGGTCGTCGCCCCGCACCACCCCGGCGTCTGGGCGCCGCGCCCGGAGGACGTCCCGCTGTGGGAGCGGCAGCTGCGGCGGCTGTGGGGGCTGGGCGGGGACCGGGTCGAGCTGGTCGTGGAGTCGCTCCAGGTGCCGCCCGCGCAGAGCCTGTGCCGGCTGTTCCCGGGCGCGGCGGTCGACGTCTACGCCGACGGGCTCATGTCGTACGGGCCCACCCGCTTCCGGCTCGACCCGCAGATCGGGATGCGGGTGCGCCGGGTGCTGCACCTGGACCTGGTGCCGGGGCTGGAGCCGCTGCTGCTGACCGAGTTCGGGGTGCGGGGGGAGCTGGTCCCGGCCCCGGCCGTGCTGAAGGTCTTCGCCGAGCTGGCGGACCTGGCGGACCCCCTGCCCGGCGCGGACGCCGGTACGGACGAGGAGCCGCCCGCGCTGCTGCTGGGCCAGTACCTGTCCGCGCTGGAGCTGATGTCCCCGGACGAGGAGGAGGAGCTGCACGCCGCGATGGTGCGCGGGGCCCACGAGTGGGGCCACCGGGACCTGGTGTTCAAACCGCATCCGAGCGCCCCGGCGGCGTACGCGCGGCGGGCCCGGGCGGAGGCCGACCGGCTGGGGGCCCGGCTGACGGTGCTGGACGCGCCGGTGCTGGCCGAGACCCTGTACCGGCGGCTGCGCCCGGCGCTGGTGGTGGGCTGCTTCTCGACCGGGCTGCTGACGGCCCGGGCCCTGTACGGGATCCCCGTGGCGCGGACCGGTACCGGGGCCCTGCTGGACCGGCTGGCCCCGTACCAGAACAGCAACCGGATCCCGCTGACGCTGGTGGACGCGCTGGTCCCGGACCTGGACGGGCCCCCGCAGGATCCCCCCGCCGACCTGCCCGGCCTGGTCGCGGCGGTGGGCTTCACGATGCAGCCCCGCATCCTGCCGGACCGCCGCCCCGCGGCCGAGGCGTACCTGGCCCGGCACCTCGACCCGTACACCCGGCGCTACTTCGGCCGCCGCCGGCTGACCGCGCTGGGCCTGCCGGGCGGGATCCCGCGGCGGCTGGCGTTCCTGCCCCGCCACCGTGCCGTGCGGCGGGCGGCGCACCGCCTGCGCAGGCGGCTGGGCCGCCTCGGAGTCGGTTCCTGACGCCGGTCAGCTCATGGCGAGCTTGGCGGCGAAGCCGAGGAAGATCACGCCCGCCGCCGAGGTCGCCCCGGCCGAGAGCCGCTTGCGGCGCCGGAAGGCGGCCGACAGGCGGGTGCCGGTGAAGATCAGGGTGGACAGGTAGGCGAGGCTGACCAGCTGCGAGACGGTCCCGAGCAGCAGGAACGACAGCGCCGGGTGGGCGTACCCGGGGTCGACGAACTGCACGAAGAACGACAGCAGGAACAGGATGGCCTTCGGGTTGAGCAGGCTGACCAGCAGCGCCCGCCGGTACGGCCGCTCGGCCGCGCCCGCGGCCTCCGGCCCCGCCGGGCCGGTCTCCTCGTCACGCGTCCGCCGCGCCCGCCACATGGCCCACGCGGCCCGCATCATGCCGATGGCCAGCCAGCCCAGGTAGCCGGCGCCGAGCACCTTGACCACGCCGAACAGCACCGGGCTGGCCTTGAGCAGGGCCCCCGCGCCGACGGCGGTGAGCACCATCAGCACGCTGTCCCCGGTGAACACGCCGAAGGCGGCCTTGTAGCCCGCCCGCACCCCGCGCCGCGAGGCGACGGACAGGACGTAGAGGGAGTTCGGCCCGGGCAGCAGAACGATCAGCAGCACCGCGGCGAGATAAGTAGGAAGATCTGTCACACCCAGCATGCGCAGGAGTGTCCCATAGGTACGCACCTGTCACGCCAGTGGGTTTCACGAACCGAGACCGGCGGGCTCGTACGTCCCCCAGACCTCCCTCAGCACCCCGCACACCTCGCCCACCGTGGCCCGCGCCCGCAGCGCCTCCTTCATCGGGTGCAGCACGTTCTCCCGCGTCCCGGCGGCCGCCTCCCGCAGCTCCTCCAGCGTGCCCCGTACCGCCTCCGCGTCCCGCCCGGCCCGCAGCCGGGCCAGCGCCGCGCACTGGCGGGCCTCGACCGCCGGGTCGACGCGCAGCGGCTCGTACGGCTCCTCCCGCTCCAGGGCGAACCGGTTGACCCCGACCACGACGCGCGCCCCGGCCTCCTGCTCCCGCGCGATCCGGTAGGCGTTGGCCTCGATCTCCCCCTTCTGGAAGCCCGCCTCGATCGCCGCGACGGCCCCGCCGAGCTCCTCGACCCGCCTCATCAGCGCCAGGGCCGCCTCCTCCACCTCGTCCGTCATCCGCTCCACGGCGTAGGACCCGGCGAAGGGGTCGGCGGTGTGCGGCACGTCCGTCTCGTACGCCAGCACCTGCTGGGTCCGCAGCGCCAGCCGGGCGGCCTTCTCCGTGGGCAGGGCGATGGCCTCGTCGAAGGAGTTGGTGTGCAGCGACTGCGTCCCGCCGAGGACCGCCGCCAGCGCCTGCACCCCCACCCGTACGAGGTTCAGCTCGGGCTGCTGCGCCGTCAGCTGGACGCCGGCGGTCTGGGTGTGGAAGCGCAGCATCATCGACTTGGGGTCCTTGGCCCCGAACTCCTCGCGCATGACGCGGGCCCAGATCCGGCGGGCCGCCCGGAACTTGGCCACCTCCTCCAGGAGGGTGGTGCGGGCGACGAAGAAGAAGGACAGGCGGGGGGCGAACTCGTCGACGGCCATCCCGGCGGCGATCGCCGTCCGGACGTAGGCGACGGCGTCGGCGAGGGTGAAGGCGATCTCCTGCACGGGCGAGGCCCCCGCCTCGGCCATGTGGTAGCCGGAGATGGAGATGGTGTTCCACTTCGGGATCTCGGCGCGGCAGTAGCGGAAGGTGTCGGCGGTCAGCCGCAGGGAGGGGCCCGGCGGGAAGATGTACGTGCCGCGCGCGATGTACTCCTTCAGGACGTCGTTCTGGACCGTGCCCGTCAGCCGGCTGCCCGGGATGCCCTGCTCCTCCGCGACCAGCTGGTACATCAGGAGCAGCAGGGCGGCCGGGGCGTTGATCGTCATCGAGGTGGAGACCCGGTCGAGGGGGATCCCCTCCAGCAGCACGCGCATGTCCTCGACCGAGTCGACGGCGACACCGACCTTGCCGACCTCCCCGGCGGCGAGGGGGGCGTCGGAGTCGTGGCCCATCTGGGTGGGCAGGTCGAAGGCCACGGACAGGCCGGTCCCGCCGCCCTCGATGAGCCTGCGGTAGCGGGCGTTGGACTCGGCGGCCGTGCCGAAGCCGGCGTACTGGCGCATGGTCCAGGGGCGCGCCGTGTACATCGCGGGATGGATGCCCCGGGTGTACGGATACTCCCCCGGCACCCCGAGCCGCCCCACCGGATCCCACCCCGCCAGGTCCGCGGGCCCGTAGACCGGTTCGATGGGGATTCCGCTCTCGGTACGCGCCGTGGGACGGACCATGCCGTGGACCTCCGTGTCCGTGGAGCCGACCGGCCCGGTGCTGGTACAACCGTGCCCGCGACGACCGCTGGTCACAATGGCGCAACATCGCGGGTTCGTCCGCAACTGTCCACGCCCGTGGAGCATCACCCAGATACACGACGATGAATTCGGGGGAACCGCGATGCACCGACAGAGAGCCCTCATCCGTACGTTCGGACTCGCCGCCGCCGTGGTCTTCGGCGCGGGGGCGTGTGGGCCGCAGCATGGCGGGGCCGGTCCCGCGGCGCCGTCCGCGCCGGTGGCGTCCCCGTCGGCGTCCGCGTCCGCGTCCGGGCAGGACGACAAGCCCGGCTCCCCCTCGCCGTCGGCCTCGGACTCCGCTTCCCCGTCCGGCTCGCCCTCCGAGGCTCCGTCGCGGTCGGCGGCGCCCGTCGTGAAGGCGGTCATGGCCAACGGGGACGAGACCGACCAGGTCCGCGAGCTCCAGGCCCGGCTGCGCCAGCTGAAGCTGATGACGTCGGCGCCCACCGGTTTCTACGGGTCGAAGACGACCGCCGCCGTGAAGGCCTTCCAGTCGCAGCACGGGCTCGACGCCACCGGGGCGGTGGACGAGGCCACCTGGCGGAAGATCCAGGAGCTCAGCCGCAAGCCCACGGAGGAGGAGCTGCGCCCGCCGACCACCAACGAGGTCGCCGCCCCGGACCCGCGGTGCATGCGGGGCCGGGTGATGTGCATCAGCAAGGAGAGCCGCACCCTGGCCTGGATGATCGACGGCAAGGTGGTCTCGTCCATGGACGTGCGCTTCGGCTCGGAGAACACCCCCACCCGCGAGGGCCTGTTCCAGGTGGAGTGGAAGGCGAAGGACTGGACGTCGACGATCTACCACACGCCGATGCCGTACTCGATGTTCTTCAGTCAGGGCCAGGCCGTGCACTACTCGGCGGACTTCGCGGCCCGCGGCTACGCCGGTGCCTCGCACGGCTGCGTCAACGTCCGGGACAAGGCGAAGCTGTCGGCGCTGTTCGACCAGGTGAGGGTCGGGGACCAGGTCGTCGTCTACTGGTGACCCCGGCGGCGGTGGCGCCCGATCGGTCGACCGATCGGGCGTGGCCGCGGGTGGAGAGAGGGCGCGGGCAGGGCCGGGGGAACGTGCCCCGCCCGCGCCGGTGCGCAGAGCCCAGGGGTACGGGGGGAACCCCGGCTCTCGCGCGGCCGATGACCAGTCGGCTCGTTCTGTACTGCGCCGGGGGGTCGAAAAGTGTTACTGCCCTTCGCGCGAACTTTCGGCGAAGCGTTTCCGCACCGGTTTCCGGGGGCCCGTCAGCGGGTGCGGAAGCCCAGCGGGCCGGCCGGGCTGACGATCGGCGTGGGCAGGACGACGCCGCCGCCCTGGTCGGCGCTGCCGCTCTGCGGGGTGCCCGAGCGCGGCGCCTCCAGCACGTTCGCGCAGAAGCGCGAGATCTTGGCGGCGCCGCCGGCGATCTTGGCGAGGTACTGCTTGCGGTCCTCGCCCAGCCTGTTCGCGGCGTGGTCCCGGCACAGGGTGTCGGGCCGGTTCGTGGCCTGCTGGTCGCGGTCCTTGCCGCCGTTGTCGCCGCCGCCGTCCTTGGTGCCGTCGTTCTTGTCGGTGAACGTGTTGCGGGTGCCGCCGTCCGTGCCCGTCGTGCCGCCGCCCTGCGTGCCGGGGGTCGTCACCGTGCCGGGCGGCAGCGAGAGGTTGGGGGCCGGGTCCAGCGGGGTGCGGGCCAGCCCGTCCGGCGGCACGGAGAAGCCCGGGGGGAGCGAGGCGAGGCCGCCGCCCTCCGGGGTGGGCCGCAGCTGCGGGAGGGGGCTGGGGCCGGCCGTCTCCCCGGCGGGGGTCCGCTCCGAGTCGGCGCTGATCGAGACCGCCGGGGCGGGTCCCGCGGTGAGGCGGGCGTCGCGGTCCAGCAGGCCGGTGCCGGCCACGGCGGCGATCCCGCCGACCGCGACCCCGGCGAGCGCGGCCGCCAGACCGAAGCGGGCGTGGGTGCCGTGGCGACGCTGTGCGGGGATCCGTACGACGGGTATCGGGGCCAGATCGACGAGGGGCTCGTCGGGGACGCCCGCCCCGGTCGCGGGGGCCGCCGCGGCGGCGCGGGTGGCGTGCGCCGCGCGGAACGCGGCCAGGGCCGCGGCCTCGCCGGGCAGCTCGCCGCGGTCCGCGGTCGGCGGGGCCAGGGCGTCGAGGGCGGCGCGCAGCCGGGCGGCCTCGGCCCGGGCGCGCGGGTCGGCGCCGGGTCCGACCGGGGCGGCGGCCCGTCCACACAGCAGCTCTTCCGCCGTGGCTCCGTCCAGCCACGCCTTGTGCTCGTCGGCCATCACATGTCCTTCTGCGTCCGCCAACGTGAATGCGTCACACCGGTTTGTTCCACGAGGTCCTTCGCCCGGGCCCGCTGCGCGGGTACGGCGTCGAGGTCCCGGTCCCGTGCCAGGTCTCCGGAATTATGGCCGACCCGCGGCAGGGCGTCGGCCCCACCCGTGAGGCCGGCCTCGGCTCCCAGCAGCTCGGCGAGCTTCTTCAGCCCTCGGTGGGCGGCCGTGCGGACCGCGCCGGGGCGCTTGCCGAGGGTCTCGGCCGCGCTCTTGGCGTCGAGGCCGACGACCACCCGCAGGACGACGGCCTCGGCCTGGTCCTGGGGGAGCTGGGCGATCAGCGCCATGGTGCGGCCGGTGGACAGGGCCTCCATGGCCTCGCCGTAGGTGTCGGAGTCCGCGGCCCGGCCGGTCAGCTCGGTCTCGTCCCCGCCGACGGCGGGCCGGCGGCCGCGCATGCGGATGTGGTCGAGGGCCCGGTTGCGGGCGATCCGGGCCGCCCAGCCGCGGAAGCGGTCGGCGTCCCCGGTGAAGGAGGCGAGGTCGCGGGCGATCTGCAGCCATGCCTCGGAGGTCACGTCTTCCGCGTCGCCGTCGCCGACGAGCGTGCGTACGTATCCGAGCAGGCGCGGGTGCACGGCGCGGTACACAGTCCGGAACGCGCTCTCGTCGCCGTCCTGTGCCGCGAGCACCGCGGCGGTCAGCTCCGCGTCGTCCCCCAGCAAAGTCCCCAACCCGTTCGACGTCCTGTACGTGTGGCGCAAATCCGCACGTTACGGCTTTCGCGTACCTCTCGTCCACGCGTTGTACAACCAGCAACCAAGCCTGCGCGGAGCGAGGTGTGACAGAAAACGCACTCCGGACGCTGACACAGATACGGGCTTGTCGCACGAGCCCGTGACGGATGGCGGCCGGGGCCTCTCCTGTGGGGGGTGGCGGCCTCGGTCGCCCTCCCCTCTCTTCGGCCGGTTCAATCCGGCCCGGGTGTCATCCTTTCGGCTCACTTCCGGGTGAAAACCCCTTATGCGTACGCCACCGCCTCCGCGAGATCGCTAGCGTGGCGGTACACCCGAGCCGCGCCCCGAGGAGACCCCCGCTGTCCAGCCCCCTTCCGGCACAGGTCCGCGGCCCGGTCTCCCCTCCGGGCACCGGGCTGGTGCGGTTCAACTCGCTGCCGCCCGAGCACGCGCGGACGGCCCTGCTGCACTGCTGCGGCAGCGTCCGCTGGGCCCAGCGGGTGGCCGACCACCGGCCCTACCCGGACACCGCGTCCCTGCTGGCGGCGGGTGACGAGGCGGCGTACGACATGTCACAGGGCGACCTCACCGAGGCGCTGGCCCGGGAGTCCTCGGCGGAGCTGGGCCACGGCGCGCCCTTCGCGGCGCTGCTCGCGCTGGACGCGGCCCGGGCGGAGTACGAGCGCACCTTCGGGCACGCCTTCGTGATCTGTCTGGACGGCCATCCGCCCGAGGAGCAGATAAGCCAGCTGCTGGCCGCCATCCGCCGGAGGATGGGTCACGAGATCGACGAGGAGCGCTCGATCGCGGCCGACGAACTGCGGCTCGTTGCCCGCTCGCGACTGCTGTGCCTGCTCGACCGGCTGGCGGGTGCGCACCGCGACGAGCCTGGTGACGGCCGGTCGGCGGCCGATTTCGGCCTGTTTGCCCCTGTGGGATAGGCCGTCCGTGCCTGTTTGATCACACCAGAGGACCCCGCGCGAGGGAACCGACGAAGCGTCGCTACGATGTCCGGGGCCGGTGGACCGTACCCGGCCGGGCCCGACCGACAAAGAAGCCGGCTGGCCCCCGCCCCGCTTCCGGAGGGTTTTCCGTGCCGGCTGGAACGTTGTACCGCGGCCGGGAAGGAATGTGGTCCTGGGTGGCTCATCGAGTCACCGGCGTCCTCATTTTCTTCTTCCTGTTCGTACACGTCCTCGACACCGCACTCGTCCGCGTCTCCCCTGAGGCGTACGACGATGTCGTGGCTACCTACAAGACCCCGATCGTCGCGCTGCTGGAGTACGGCCTCGTCGCCGCCATCCTGTTCCACGCGCTCAACGGTCTCCGTGTCATCGCCGTGGACTTCTGGTCCAAGGGTCCGCGCTACCAGAAGCAGATGCTCTGGACGGTCGTGATCCTGTGGGCCGTGACGATGGCCTTCGCCATCATCCCGGTCCTCGGCCACGCCTACCGCGTTCTGTTCGGGGAGTGACACGCATGTCTTCTGACACTTCTTCCGCCCAGGCGATCGGCTCCGTGGAGGGCGTCTCCCTCTACGACACCGAGAACCCGGCGCCCTACATCGAGGCTCCGCGCAAGCGGACCGGCAAGACGCCGCGCTCGACCCGCGGCAACTTCGAGATGGCCGCGTGGCTCTTCATGCGCCTCTCGGGCATCGTGTTGGTCGTCCTCGTCATCGGGCACCTCGTCATCCAGCTGGTGCTGGACGGCGGCGTCTCCAAGGTCGGCTTCGCGTTCGTCGCCGGCCGCTGGGCTTCCCCGTTCTGGCAGGTCTGGGACCTGCTGATGCTGTGGCTGGCCATGCTGCACGGCGCGAACGGTCTGCGTACCGTCATCAACGACTACGCGGAGCGCGCCAACACGCGGCTGTGGCTGAAGGGCCTGCTCTACACCGCCACGGTGTTCACCATCCTTCTGGGCACGCTGGTGATCTTCACCTTCGACCCGAACATCCGCTAGGCAACGGGGCTGAGGCGAAACCAATGAAGATCCACAAGTACGACACCGTCATCGTCGGGGCGGGCGGCGCGGGCATGCGCGCCGCCATCGAGGCGACGAAGCGCAGCCGCACCGCCGTGCTGACGAAGCTCTACCCCACCCGCTCCCACACGGGCGCCGCGCAGGGCGGCATGGCCGCCGCGCTGGCCAACGTGGAGGACGACAACTGGGAGTGGCACACCTTCGACACGGTCAAGGGCGGTGACTACCTGGTCGACCAGGACGCCGCCGAGATCCTGGCGAAGGAGGCCATCGACGCGGTCCTCGACCTCGAGAAGATGGGCCTGCCGTTCAACCGCACCCCGGACGGCACCATCGACCAGCGCCGCTTCGGCGGTCACTCCCGCAACCACGGCGAGGCCCCGGTCCGCCGGTCCTGCTACGCCGCGGACCGCACCGGCCACATGATCCTCCAGACGCTGTACCAGAACTGCGTCAAGGAGGGCGTGGAGTTCTTCAACGAGTTCTACGTCCTGGACCAGCTGCTGGTCGAGGTCGACGGCGTGAAGAAGTCCGCGGGTGTGGTCGCGTACGAGCTCGCCACCGGCGAGATCCACGTGTTCCAGGCCAAGGCGGTCATCTACGCCTCCGGCGGCACCGGCAAGTTCTTCAAGGTGACCTCCAACGCGCACACCCTGACGGGTGACGGCCAGGCGGCCTGCTACCGCCGCGGCCTGCCGCTGGAGGACATGGAGTTCTTCCAGTTCCACCCGACGGGCATCTGGCGCATGGGCATCCTGCTGACGGAGGGCGCCCGTGGTGAGGGCGGCATCCTCCGCAACAAGGACGGCGAGCGCTTCATGGAGAAGTACGCGCCGGTCATGAAGGACCTCGCGTCCCGTGACGTCGTCTCGCGCTCCATCTACACCGAGATCCGTGAGGGCCGCGGCTGCGGTCCGGCCGGTGACCACGTGTACCTGGACCTGACGCACCTCCCGCCGGAGCAGCTGGACGCCAAGCTCCCGGACATCACGGAGTTCGCGCGCACCTACCTCGGCATCGAGCCCTACACGGACCCGATCCCGATCCAGCCCACCGCGCACTACGCCATGGGCGGCATCCCGACCAACGTCGAGGGTGAGGTCCTGGCGGACAACACCACCGTCGTCCCGGGCCTGTACGCGGCCGGCGAGGTCGCGTGCGTGTCGGTGCACGGCGCCAACCGCCTGGGCACCAACTCGCTGCTCGACATCAACGTCTTCGGCAAGCGCTCCGGCATCGCCGCCGCGAAGTACGCCGCCGAGAACGACTACGTCGAGCTGCCGGAGAACCCGGCGCAGCAGGTCGCCGACCTGGTCGAGCACCTGCGCAACTCCACGGGCACGGAGCGGGTCGCCGACCTGCGCCTGGAGCTCCAGGAGACGATGGACGCGTGCGTGATGGTGTTCCGCACGGAGCAGACCATCAAGACCGCGGTCGAGAAGATCGCGGAGCTGCGCGAGCGCTACAAGAACGTGTCCGTCCAGGACAAGGGCAAGCGGTTCAACACGGACCTGCTGGAGGCCATCGAGCTGGGCAACCTGCTCGACCTGGCCGAGGTCATGGCCGTGTCCGCCCTGGCGCGCAAGGAGTCCCGCGGCGGTCACTACCGCGAGGACTACCCGAACCGCGACGACGTCAACTTCATGCGCCACACCATGGCGTACCGCGAGGTCGGCGCCGACGGCAAGGACTCCGTCCGGCTGGACTACAAGCCCGTCGTCGTCACCCGCTACCAGCCGATGGAGCGTAAGTACTGATGGCCACCCCGACCCTGGACAAGATGGAGGCGGCGGCCGCCGCCTCGCCGTACATCACGGTCACGTTCCGGATCCGCCGCTACAACCCCGAGGTCTCGGCCGAGGCGGAGTGGCAGGACTTCCAGATCGAGATCGACCCGAAGGAGCGCGTGCTCGACGGTCTCCACAAGATCAAGTGGGACCTCGACGGCACGCTGACCTTCCGCCGGTCCTGCGCGCACGGCATCTGCGGCTCCGACGCGATGCGGATCAACGGCAAGAACAGGCTCGCCTGCAAGACGCTGATCAAGGACATCAACCCGGAGAAGCCCATCACGGTCGAGGCCATCAAGGGCCTCACGGTGATGAAGGACCTCGTGGTCGACATGGAGCCCTTCTTCCAGGCGTACCGGGACGTCATGCCGTTCCTGGTCACCAAGGGCAACGAGCCGACGCGCGAGCGCCTGCAGTCCGCCGAGGACCGCGAGCGCTTCGACGACACCACCAAGTGCATCCTGTGCGCCGCGTGCACGTCCTCGTGCCCGGTGTTCTGGAACGACGGCCAGTACTTCGGCCCGGCGGCGATCGTCAACGCGCACCGCTTCATCTTCGACTCGCGTGACGAGGCCGGCGAGCAGCGGCTGGAGATCCTGAACGACAAGGACGGCGTGTGGCGCTGCCGCACGACCTTCAACTGCACCGACGCGTGCCCGCGTGGCATCGAGGTCACGAAGGCGATCCAGGAAGTCAAGCGCGCGCTGATCACGCGCCGCTTCTGACCGTCCCGGTCCCGCAGGTCGTACGAGGGCCCCGGCCCCCGGTGTTTCCACACCGGGGCCGGGGCCCTCGCCCGTTCGGGTGAGTGCGCCGGGTCCCGCCCCGGGGCCCGTGCGCGCCCTACGAGGATGCTCTCGACAGCAGCCCACGGGAGGCACGTGATGTCCGCAGCACCCGCTGAGCACCCCGCCGGCGAACGGCCGCTCCTCGACCTGGCCAACCGGCTCATGGAGCAGTACCCGGGCCACCGCGTCGAGATCATCGGCGGGCAGATCCTCGTGTCGCCACCAGCCGACGGCTCCCACGCCGAGGCCTTGACCGACCTCATGGTCCCCTTCCTCACGGTGGGACTGCACGGCCCGGAGTCGAGGGTGCTCCAGTCCGTCGGCATCTGGCTCCCCGACGGGCGTGAAGACTATGCCGTCCCCGATCTGTCCGTGGTCGACGCCGACTACAAGGACCATCTGGTCGCGAACAACTGCTACGACCCCGTCTCCTTCCGCCTGGTTCTGGAGGTCACCTCCAGCAACTACAAGACGGACCTCCGGACGAAGGTCACCGCCTACGCCAATGCCAAGGTCCCGGTCTACGTGATCGTCGACCGCCGGCACAACCGCCTGCACGTCCTCACCGATCCGGCGGCGGACGAGTACGAAACCCACCGCGTCCACGCCCCCGGCGAGCTCGTCACCCTCCCCGAGTCGATCGGCGCCAAGGTCACCCTCGACGTGGCCGAGGTGCTGCGCGCGGCCGCGTCCGGGCCGAAGGCCGAGTAGGCCGGGGCGTCACTCCCCCGGCCTACTCGGCGCGCCCGGGCGGGGGTGCGGGGCTAGCCTCCGAGGACGGGAGGGGTAACCCCGAGTCGCTGGGAGGCACCCGTGCGCCGTCGTTCCGTGAAGTCCGCGCTGCTGCTCCCGCTGGTGCTCGGAGCCTCCCTGTTGTCCGGCTGCGGGAGCCCCGCGGCCGCCGGGGACGAGGCCGACTGTCCGGGCGGGCAGGTCTCCCGGGGCGGGGTCTGCCTGGTGGGGGACGCCGCCGCCTTCGCGCGGGCGCAGGTCCAGGGGTCCTTGGCGAAGTACAAGCTCACCGCCTCCATGGCCGAGGTGTGGACCGGCGGCGAGCGGGTCGCCTCAGTCGCCGCCGGGGAGACCATGACCGGGATCCCCGCCACCACCGACATGCGGTTCCGCAACGGGGCCGTCGTGATCCCGTACCTGACGACCGCGCTGCTCAAGCTGGTCGACGAGGGCCGGGTGTCGCTCGACGACAGCATCTCCCGCTGGCGCCCCGACCTGCCGCACGCGGACGCGATCACGCTGCGGATGCTGGCCTCGACCACCTCCGGGTACTCCGACTACGTCCGGGACCCGAAGTTCATCGCCGCCCTGTACGAGAACCCGTTCCGGCACTGGACGCCGGAGGAGCTCGTCCGGATCTCCGTGGACAAGCCCCTGGTGCGGGCGCCGGGCTCGGGCTTCGCCTACTCGCACGCCAACTGGCAGATCCTGGGCGACATCATCGGCAAGGTGCGGGGCCGGCCGCTGGCCGAGGTGATGCGCGAGGAGGTCATCGGGCCGCTGGGGCTGACCGGGACCTCGAACCCGTCCACCGCCGAGATCCCGGCGCCGGTCCTGCACGCCTTCGACAACGAGCGCAAGGTGTTCGAGGACTCCACCTACTGGGACCCGTCGTGGACGATCGCGCCGGGGGCGGTGATGACGTCGACGATGGCGGACATGGCGAAGTCCTTCGCGGCGATCGGCGAGGGCAGGCTGCTGAGCCCGGAGTCCCACAAGGCGCAGCTCGCGCCGGTGGCGACGGTGCAGCCGGGGGTGTCGTACGCCCTGGGGCTGGTCGTGCACGGCGACTGGATCCTGCAGAACCCGTCCTTCGCCGGATACGCGGCGACGGTGGCCTACCTGCCGGCGAAGAAGCTGGCGATCGCGACCGTGGCCACCCAGGGCAGGGGCAGCACGGTGCAGAACGCGAGCACGGAGGTGCTGGTCGCCCTGGCGGCCCACCTCGCCCCGGACCACCCGCTGAAGCTCCGCTGACGAACGGCCGGCCAGAAGGCTTGAACGTGTTCAAAAGAAGGTCTACAGTCAGGGACGTCAGCAGTTGAACATGTTCAAGGGGGCTGGGGCAATGGACCTCACCGTGGTCGCGTACGTCATCTACCTGGTCATCAGCATCGGGCTCACCGTCTGGGTGGCCCGCACGCTCAGCCGCAACGGGCGGATCTTCATCGCCGACGTGCTCCAGGGCAACGAGAAGCTCGCCGACGCCGTCAACCACCTCCTGGTGGTCGGGTTCTACCTGGTCAACATCGGCTTCGTGACCCTCTACCTGCGCTCGGCCGACACCATCGTGGAAGCCCGCGGGCTGTTCGAGGCCCTGTCGGTGAAGCTCGGCGTCGTCCTGCTCGTGCTCGGCGTCATGCACCTGGGCAACGTGTGGGTGCTCAACAAGATGCGCCGCCGCGGGGTCATGGAGCGGCAGGCCGCGCAGCTGCCGCCGGTGCCGCCCGTCGCCCCGCAGGGGTGGACCGCTCCGGCCGGGGCCTGAGCCATGGCCCGGCAGGCGCCCGTCCCCGTCCGGTACCTGACCGTCCTCTACGACCGCGACTGCCCGGTGTGCGTGCACATCCGGAACTGGCTGGGCGGACAGCGCCAGTCGGTCCCGCTGCGGCTGGTGCCGGCCGCGTCCGCCCAGGCCTGGCGGCGGTTCCCCAAGCTCGCCCACGCCCGGACCCTCCGCGAGATCACCGTGGTCGGAGACCAGGGGCAGGTGTGGCGCGGGACGGACGCCTTCATCATGTGCCTGTGGGCGCTGGCCGAGTACCGGGCGAAGGCCGAGTGGCTGGCCACCCCGGCCGGGCGGCCCTTCGCCAGGGCCGCGATGCACACGGCCGCCGCCGTCCGGCACGCGGTCCGTACCAAGTCCGAAGCGGAGCCCGGGGAACCGGCCTGTGACGACCACTGCCCGGCTCCCCGATAAGGTCGGACACCGTGACAGATCAGAAGGCTCCCAAGAGCGAGCAGACCCGCACGCTCATCCTCGAGACCGCGCTCCGCCTGTTCCAGGAACGCGGGTTCGACAAGACGACCATGCGGGCCATCGCCAAGGAGGCGGGGGTCTCGGTCGGCAACGCGTACTACTACTACGAATCGAAGGAGCACCTGGTCCAGGGCTTCTACGACCGGATCAGCGCCGCCCACCAGGCGGCCGTCCGGCCGATCCTGGACCAGGAGACCGACCTCCAGAAGCGGCTCGCCGGGGTGCTGACGAGCTGGCTGGACATCGCCGCGCCGTATCACGAGTTCGCCTCCCAGTTCTTCAAGAACGCGGCGGATCCCGAGAGTCCGCTCAGCCCGTTCTCCCCGGAATCGGAACCGGCGCGGCAGGCGGCCATCAACATCCACCGCGAGGTGCTGGCCGGGACGAAGACCAAGGTGCCGGCCGAGCTGGCCGACGTGCTGCCGGAGTTGATGTGGCTCTCGCAGATGGGCCTCGTCCTGTACTGGGTCTTCGACCGCTCCCCGGAGAGCGAGAAGACCCGGCGGCTGGCCGAGCGGGGCGCGCAGTTGACGACCCGGGGCATCATCCTGGCCCGTTTCCGGGTGTTGCGGCCGCTGGTGCGGGAGGTGCACGAGCTGTTCGCGGACTTTCTGCCGGGCATGGCCCAGACCGCGGTCGCGCGGGGCGGCAGGCGGGCCTCGGACCCGGATCCCGCGGACGGCTGATCGGGGCCGGGCGGGGACCGGGCGGGGACGAGGGACGGCGGAGCGCCGGTGGAGCGGCCGCTCGTCCCGCCGGCCGGTGGGTATGGCCCAGGGATGAGCAACGTAGGCCCCGCCAAGGGGTATTCACGCGACAGCCGCTACATCACCACCCGGATCACCGCCGACGGCCGCGACGGCTTCCCGGTGGAGCCCGGACGCTACCGCCTCGTGGTCAGCCGCGCCTGCCCCTGGGCGCACCGTACGGTGATCTTCCGCCGGCTCCTGGGCCTGGAGAAGGCCCTGCCCATGGCGATAGCCGGGCCCACCCACGACAAGCGCAGCTGGACCTTCGACCTCGACCCGGGCGGCCGTGACCCGGTGCTGGGCATAGAGCGCCTCCAGGAGGCCTTCCTCGCCCGCGACCCCGCGTACGACCGGGGCGTCACGGTGCCGGCGATCGTGGACGTGCCGAGCGGCGCGGTGGTCACCAACGACTACGCGCGGCTGACCCTGGACCTGGCGCTGGAGTGGTCGGCGTACCACCGCGACGGGGCGCCGGACCTGTACCCGGTCGCGCTGCGGCCGGAGATCGACGCGGTGGGCGAGGAGATCTACGCCGACGTGAACGACGGCGTGTACCGCACCGGGTTCGCCAAGTCGCAGGAGGCGTACGAGGAGGCGTACGGACGCCTCTTCGCCCGGCTCGACCGGCTCTCCGAGCGGCTGGAGCACTCCCGCTACCTGGTCGGGGAGACGATCACCGAGGCTGACGTGCGGCTGTTCACCTCGCTGGTGCGCTTCGACGCCGTCTACCACGGCCACTTCAAGTGCAACCGGCAGAAGCTGTCCGAGATGCCGGTGCTGTGGGCGTACGCCCGGGACCTGTTCCAGACGCCCGGCTTCGGGGACACCGTCGACTTCGACCACATCAAGCGGCACTTCTACGTGGTCCACGAGCACGTCAACCCGACCGGGATCGTCCCGGCCGGCCCCGACCCCTCGGGCTGGCTGACCCCGCACGGCCGGGAGGCCCTGGGCGGGCGCCCCTTCGGGGACGGCACCCCGCCCGGGCCGCCCTCCCCCGCCGAGACCGTCCCGCCGCTCGACGTCGCGGCGCGGTCCTGAAACGGCGCCGCGGGCGGGAGGCGGACCGGCCGCCTCCCGCCCGCCCTCCGGCCGGGTGCCGGGCTCAGGATCCGAGGACCAGGAGGGTGGCGACCGCCGGGCCGAAGGCGCCGCCGAGCTGGTAGCAGAGGGTGAACAGGCCGATGGCGCTGGGCCGGTGGGCCTCGTCGGGGGCGGAGGCCACGGCGTGCGTCGACAGGACGGCGTTGGCGGCGCTGGCGGTGAAGACGCCCACCCCGGTGGCCACCACCAGCAGCGGGCCGGAGGAGGCGAGGATCCCGGTGAGCGCGGCGGCGGCTCCGGCGGCGACGAGTACGGTGCGGACGGCCGCGCGGCCCATCCGGGCGGAGGCGGCGGCGAGCAGCCAGGACAGGGCCGAGCCGGTGAGCAGGGCGACCAGCTGCCAGACCCCGGCGGAGGCGGCGTCCCATCCGGCGCGGTCGGCGAGCAGCCGGGGCACCGAGAACAGCAGGGTGAAGTAGGAGGCCGACAGGGCCAGCGCGAGCAGCGCCGAGATCACGAAGACGGGCCGGCGCAGCAGCGCGGCGGGCACGAACCCCTCGGGGCGGCGGCGCACGTGCAGGGCGAGCAGAACGGCGGCGACGAGGGCGGCGCCCAGGGCGGCCAGGGGCTGGGTCGGCAGCAGGACGAGGGCGGTGGCGAACGCGGTCAGCAGGGCGGCGCCGCGGGCGTCGAAGCGGCCCGCGGGAGCGGGGGCGGCGTGGCCGGCGCGGCGCAGGACCACGGGGACCGCGAGCAGGGAGACGGCCTGGACGGCGAGGGCGAGCCGCCAGGAGGCGCCGTCCGCGAGGGTCCGGCCGAGCAGCGGTCCGGAGGCGCCGAGCATGCCGAAGCCGGCGCTGATCACCCCCATCCGGCGGGCGGATCCGGCGAGGCTCATCGCCGCCGCGACGAATCCGGCGCCGCCGCCGGCCTGGGCGCAGCGGCCCAGCAGGGTGAGCGGGAGCCAGGGGGAGACGGCGACGAGGGCGGTGCCCGCCAGGACGAGGGCGGTGGCCAGCCGGAGCACCGCGGCGAGGCCCCGGCGGCGCAGGAGGCCGGCGATCAGGGGGGTGCCGACGGCCATGGCCCAGCCGAAGGCGGTGAGCAGCCAGGCGGCGGTGCCGTCGGCGACGCCGAGGGAGCGGGCCATGTCCGGGAGGATCAGCACCGGCGCGTTGGCCCCGGCGGCGATGGGCGTGGCCAGCAGGGCGAGCCACAGGACCGGGACGGGGGCCGGGGCCGCGGTCGCGGAGCTCCTGGTGGTCCTGCTCCCGGTGGTGGCGGTGACCGTCATGGATGACCCACTCCCCTTCACATCTCAACCTTGACAATCTCAACGTTGAGATAAAAACAGAGAGACTCCTTCAACGTCAAGTGTCTTAACGTTGAGGTATTATCGGGGCATGGAGCAGCCCGGAGAAGAACGAGACATGGTGGCCGGGGTCGTCGACCAGTGGGCGCGGGAGCGCCCGGACCTGACCGAGGCCCTGTGGCCCGTCGAGGTACTGGCCCGGATCCAGCGCATGACCCGGATCATCGACAAGTACCTCAAGGCCTTCGCCGCCGACCACGGGCTGGAGGTGGGCGAGTTCGACGTGCTGCTCAGCCTGCGCCGGTCAGGTCCGCCCTACGCGCTGGCCGCCGGCGCCCTGCTGCCGGCGGCCATGGTGACCTCCGGCGCGATCACCAACCGGATCGACCGTCTGGAGGCCAAGGGCCTGGTGGAACGGGTCCGCGACGGGGCCGACCGCCGCTCGGTGCGGATCCGCCTGACGGAGCGGGGCCACGCACTGGCCGACTCCGTCATCAAGGGCCACCTGGAGCACTACGCGGGCCTGCTCGCCCCCCTGGACCGTGCGCAGTGCGACGCGCTGGGCGCCGCCCTGCGCACGCTGCTGGTGGCCCACGGGGACACCCTCGGCCCGGCTACAGCCAGTTGAGCTCCCACAGGCGCCACACGCCGGTGCCGTCGGAGAGGTACTGCAGGCCGGTGACGGCCTCGCGGGAGAGGACGTAGTCCTTCTTCTGCCAGATCGGCAGCAGCGGGATCTGCTGGGAGACCACCCGCTGGAGCTCGTGGAAGTCGTTGGAGGCCTCTCCGCGGTCCTGGTGGGACTGGGTGCGGGTGATGAGGTCCTCGACGGCCTTGTCGGAGAAGCCGTTGTTCATGCTGGAGTCCTTGCCGACCAGCGGGGCGAGGAAGTTGTCCGCGTCCGGGAAGTCGGCGATCCAGCCGATGGTGTAGGCGTCGAACTGCCCCGCCGCGTAGGCCTTCTGGAAGTCCTCCCAGGCCTCGACGGGCTTGATCTGCAGCTGGAACAGCCCGGTGGCCTCCAGCTGCCGCTTGATCTCCTCGGCCTCGGCCACGTTCGCGCCGCGCGTGTTGACCCCCAGGGTGAGGGACACCGGCACGCCGACGCCCGCGTCGGTGAGGAGCTTGCGGGCGGTGGTGCCGCTGGGCGAGGGGTAGGTGTCGAAGAACGGCGTGCTGTGCCCGGCGATCCCGGCCGGGACGAGGGAGTACAGCGGGGTGACCGTGCCCTTGTAGACCTCGGCGGCGATCTTCGAGCGGTCCAGCGCGGCGGCCATGGCCTGGCGGACGGCCGGCTTCTGCACCGCCGAGCCGGGGCGGACGTTGAAGACGACGTGCCGGGTCTCGGTGCCGCCGGAGGTCTGGTAGCGGGTGTCCTTGAGCCCCGGGTTGAGGCCCGCGAGCACCGACGGGGGCATGTCGCGGTGCGCGACCTCGATCTGGTGGTCCTTCCAGGCCTGGTCCAGCTGGGCCGAGTCCTTGAAGTACCGGACGGTGACGGCCGACTTGGCGGGCTTGGCCTGCCCCTTGTACGCCGCGTTGGGCTTGAGCTGGGCGGTGGAGCCGGCCTTGTAGCCCGTCAGCGTGAACGGGCCCGAGCCGTCGGCCTTGCCGTCCGCGCGCAGCGCCTTCGCCGGGTACTGCTCCTTGTCCACGATCGAGGCGGCGCCCGTCGCGATCTTGAAGGGGAAGGTGGCGTCGGGGGCGGCCAGGTTGAAGATGACGCTTCGGCCCTCGACCTTGACCGACTCCAGGGTGTTGAACAGCGGCGCCGGGCCCTGGTCGGAGTTGATCTGCTTGATGCGGTCGAAGGAGAACTTCACGTCCTCCGCGGTGACCTGGCGGCCGCCCGAGAAGGTCAGGTCGGAGCGCAGCTCGCACCGGTAGGTGGTGAGCTTCTGCCCGACGAAGGCGCAGGAGGACGCGGCGTCGGGGACCGGGGTGTCGGAGCCGGGCTTGATGGTCATCAGCGACTGGAAGACGTTGCTGTACAGGGCCCAGGAGCCGGCGTCGTAGGCTCCGGCCGGGTCCAGGGCGGAGACGGCGTCGGTGGTCCCGACCCGGATGGCGCCGTGGGCCTCCCCGCCCATGGGCAGCAGCTTCCAGGCAGCCACCCCGCCCGCGGCGGCGAGGACCAGCCCGACCGCGATGACCTTCGTGCGGACAGACCCCATCGCCATCGCCAGCCCCTTGAATCCCCGCCATGCGAACGGCTCATCCGACTATCGGACGGCCGTCGGCCAGCCAATCACGGAAATCCGGCCACGGGAAGGGGCGTTTTGTCCCGGTCGCCGGCCGTCAGGTGTGGTATGAGGCGAGTTCTACGACCGTGATGTCGGACGGCGCGCCGACCCGGACCGGCGGCCCCCAGGCACCCGCGCCCCGGGACACGTACAGCTGCGTGTCCCCGTACCGCTCCAGGCCCGCGACGGTCGGGTTGGCGAGTTCGGCGAGGTAGTTGCCGGGCCAGAGCTGGCCGCCGTGGGTGTGGCCGGAGAGCTGGAGGTCGACGCCGTGGCGGACGGCCTCGTCGATCACGACCGGCTGGTGGGCGAGGAGCACCGAGGCGCGCGAGCGGTCGCGGTCGCCGAGGGCGGCCTGGAAGTCGGGGCCCTTGCCCTCCTTCTCCCCCTGCACGTCGTTGACCCCGGCGAGGTCGAAGTGGGGCAGCTCGCGGCGGGCGTTCTCCAGCGGGGTCAGGCCGAGTTCACGGACGTGGTCGACCCACTGCTGGGCGCCGGAGAAGTACTCGTGGTTGCCGGTGACGAAGAAGCTGCCGTGGCGGGAGCGCAGCAGGCGCAGGGGTTCGGCGGCGGGGCCGAGGTCGTGGACGTTGCCGTCGACGAGGTCCCCGACGACGGCGATGAGGTCGGGCTGGGTGCGGTTGACGGTGTCGACGATGCGCTGGGTGTGGGCGCGGCCCAGGATCGGGCCGAGGTGGACGTCGCTGACGACGGCGATCCGGAAGCCGTGGGCCGCGCGGGGCAGCCTGGCGAGGGGTACCCGCACCCGCTTGACGCGCGGCCCGCGCAGCACCCCGTACGCCCCGTTCCCGACGGTCAGCCCGGCGGCGGCGACGGCGGCCCCGCCGAGCGTCCGCGCGACGAACACCCGCCGGCTGACCCCGCCGACGGGGGCGGCGGGGGCCGGGTCGGGTGCCCGGCCCCCGGGCCCCGCCCCGGACCCGGGCACGGTCTCGGGCGGCCGCCCGGAGCGGCCCGCCGGCGCACCGGGCTCACCCCCGGAGTCGCCGCAGAGCGCGGGGCCCGCCGCCGGGGCCGGGACGGCCTCGGACCCGGCGGGGACACGGGGCGCCGGGGCGACGTCCGCGTCCCCGGGCTCCGCGCCCGGCCGGGCGGCGGTGTCCCTCGTCAACCGGCGGAGCCACAGGCGGCGGAGCGGTTCCGCCACCAGCATCGCCAGCGTCAGGTACAGCAGCACCGCGAGCCACAGGAAGCCCGGCCAGGCCACCACCCGCTGGAGCCAGAACGGGGCTCCGGCCCGGCCCGCGAGCAGGGCGGCCACCGACAGCAGCGGCAGCGCGAACGCCAGGACCGTCCCGGCCCGCCGCGCCGGCCCGCCCGGGCGGGTGGTGTCACGGACCAGCCGCACCCACAGCCACCGATGGACCAGCCCCAGCAGCGCGAGGACCGCGAGAACCGCCACAATCACCACAAACACGGTCATCGTGATGCACGCCGCAGTACGAGCAGGCTGCGCAACCCGATCACACCGACGGCCGTCCCCAGGAGGAAGGAGGTCACCGCGAGGAGGAGGTGGACCCAGAAGTAGGCAGTGGGCCGACCGTCATCGAAAGCCAGACCGCTGGCGTCATTGAAGAGGTTCTTGACGAACGTGGACCAGATCACCCAGGACCAAGCTCCGAACGCTGCGAGGAACCAGGACGCGGTGCGGCTGAGTTTCATGTCCCCAGTATCGGATTCGTCCCCAGGACGGACGCGGCGGGGTGGGCCGTCCCGGGGGTGGTTCGCCACGGCTGGCCGGTCCGCGGCGCCGGTCGTCTCATCGGGATGTACGTTCACCTGCGTGTCTGCCAAGAAGACCGCGCTGACGGTCCTTTCCGCCGCACTGCTGGTTCCGGCGGTGCTCGTCCCGCCCTCGACCGCGCGTGCCGCGACGGCTCCGCCCGCGCCGGCGGACGGGAAGGAGCGGCGGAAGCAGGCTCCCGCCCCGCCGCCGTCGATGTCCACGGTCGGCGGCGCCCGGCTCGGCCAGCCCGGGACCCAGGTGAACCTCCTGCCCGGCGCTCCCGCGCTGCCCGCGAACCTCAGCGGCCGGTCCTGGATCGTGGCCGACGCCGAGACCGGCGAGGTCCTCGCGGCCCACAACGCGCACTGGCGGCTGCCCCCGGCGTCGACCCTGAAGATGCTCTTCGCGGACACCGTGCTCCCCGCCCTCCCCAAGGACCAGGTGCACCACGTCACCGGCCAGGACATGGACGGCGTCGGCCCGGGCAGCAGCCTGGTCGGGGTCAAGGAGGACCACGACTACTCCGTCCACGACCTGTGGCTCGGGGTGTTCCTGCGCTCCGGGAACGACGCCGTGCACGTGCTTTCGGCCATGAACGGCGGCGTCGACAAGACCGTCAAGGACATGCAGGCGCACGCCGAGGAGCTCCAGGCCCTGGACACGCACGTGGTCTCGCCCGACGGCTACGACGCCCCCGAGCAGGTCTCCAGCGCCTACGACCTCACCCTCGTCGCCCGCTCCGGCCTCCAGAAGCAGGACTTCCGCGAGTACTGCGGCACCGCCCACGCGAAGTTCCCGGGCCTTCAGGAGGCGGGCAAGCCGCGCGAGTTCTTCGAGATCCAGAACACCAACCGGCTGATGACCGGCGCCGGCGGCATCAGCCCGTACAAGGGCATCGCCGGGGTGAAGAACGGCAACACCACCATGGCGGGCTCCACCTTCACCGGCGCGGCCCAGCGCGGGGACAAGACGCTGCTGGTCACGGTCATGAACCCGGACCGCGGCGGGCTCAACTCGGTCTACGAGGAGACCGCCGCGCTCTTCGACTGGGGCTTCGCCGCGAGCGGCAAGGTCAAGCCGGTCGGCGAGCTGGTGCCGCCCAAGAGCGCGGACACCACCCCCTTCGGCTCCCCCGCGAAGTCGCACGAGAACACCACCCCCGTGGCCGACGGCCCGCCGGCGAGCGGCGGCGGCCTGGGCACCGCGCTCGGCGTCGCGGCCGGGGCGCTGGCCGTCCTGGCGGCCGGCGCCTACGCGGTCAACCGCCGCTGGCCCCGCGGCCGCCGGGGCCAGGGCTCCTAACGGCTCGCGGAAGACGTCAGCAGGTCGGCGTAGAGGATGATGTTGTCCGGGCGGTGGCCCGCGCGCAGGTCGCCGCCGCAGGTGATGACGCGGAGTTCGGGGCGGGTGGTGTCGCCGTACACCCGCTGGGTGGGGAAGTGTTCCTTGTCCACCTGTTCCAGGGCGCGGACGGCGAAGACGGCGGTGGAGCCGTCGGCACGGTCGACGGTGATGGTGTCGCCGGTGCGTACCCGGGCCACGTCCTTCAGGACCGCGGGGCCCTCGGCGGTGTCGAAGTGGCCGATCAGGACGGCCGGTCCGGTCTGGCCGGGGGTGACGCCCTCCTTGTACCAGCCGATGCGGTCGGCCTGGGCGACGGAGGGCACCTGGACGGTTCCGTCGGCGGACAGGCCCAGTTCGAGCACGGGTGCGGTGTCGACGCCGGCGGCCGGGATGCGCACCCGCACGGGCCGGGCGGCGGCCAGCGGCGCGGGCGGGGACGCGGAGGCGGCCGCGCCGGGTACGCTCGCGGCCGGGGCGGGCGGGGCGGCGGCGATGTGCGCGGACGGGGTGGGGCCGGCCACCGCCGGGTCGGCGCGTACGGCGGTGACGGCCAGCCAGCCGCCGACGGCCACCGCGGCCGCCGACGCCACCGCGGCCCAGCGCAGCCGACGCCGGAAGGCCGCGGGGGCGAGCGGGGCCGCCGTCTGGGCGCGGGGCTCGGTCACCGTGTCAGACCCCGGCGCGGCGGCGACGGACCACGTAACCGAGGCCGAGGGCGCCGCCCAGCGCCAGGGCGGCGCCGCCCGCCGCCATCGTGGTGCTGTTGCCCTCACCGCCGACCTCGGCACCCGCGGCCACACCGCCGGCCGGGACGACCTTGGTCTGGGTGGAGGTCGTCGTGGTCGTGGAGTTCGTGCCGGTCGTGGAGTTCGTCGCGGTGCCGGTCCCGGTACCCGTACCCGTGCCCGTGCCCGTGCCCGTGCCCGTGCCTCCGGTCGTGCAGCCCTTGGGGAGCTTGGGGAAGGCCGTCTCGTGCCAGGGCGCCGGGCCCTGGGAGCGGTCGAGGAAGATCGGGCTGGTGGTGTCCGCGTTCTTGATCTTCATGCCGTTGGAGAGGTCCTCGGGGTGGGCGCGGTCCACGCTGGCCACCGCCTTGCCCGCCTCGTCCTTGAGCACGGCCTTCGGGCCGGCCGTGAGGCTGTTGGTCAGCTGGACCGTCATACGGTCGAAGACGGAGGGGACCACCTGCGACACGGAGCACTTGCCGGTGACGACGACCGGGCCGGCTTCCTTGTCCGCGCCCTCCCCCATCGTCACGCAGGCGTGCGGAAGGGCCGGGAACGGCGTCTCACGCCACGGCGTCGGGCCGCCCTGGGAGCGGTCGAGGAAGATCGGGCTGAGGGTCTGCGCGTTCTTGATCTTCATGCCGTCGGCCAGGTCCTCGGGGTGGGCGCGGTCCACGGTGGCCACCGCCTTGCCCGCCTCGTCCTTGAGCACCGCCTTCGGGCCGGCCGTGAGGCTGTTGGTCAGCTCGACCGTCATACCGCCGAGCCGGGAGGGGATGGTCGTGGACGCGACGCAGTCCGCGACGCCGCCGCGCGGGGCGTCGGCGGCGGAGGCGACGGCCGGGGTGAGCAGAGTGGCGGCGAACGCGGCGGCGACGGCGGTGGCGAGTGCGAGGCGGCGCGCGGAAACGGCGGACGCGAAGACAGCGGACATGGTGGTCCCCCCAGGGACGGCAAGAGCGGTGGCGGAAGAAGACCGACTCGCGCGGTGCCCCCTCCGGCCCCCCGGTTCGGTCCCGCGCTGTGCGATGCCCCCAGTCTGCCGCAGGACATGACCATGATCGATAGGGGAATCGTCACCGCCGTGCAACACCGTCCTCCGCGTCGTCGCGGGCCGCGGTCCAGGCGGCGCAGAACAGGAGCAGCTTCGCCGTGAAGTTGATCCACAGGAGGAGAGCGATCGGCACCCCGAAGGCCCCATACATGCTCTTGGCGGCGACCCCCCGCATATAGCCGCTGAGCAGCAGCTTCAGCAGTTCGAAGCCGGCCGCGCCGATCAGCGCGGCCTGGAGGAGGCGGGCGCGCGGCGGTTCGACGCCGGGCAGCAGGCTCAGCAGGTAGAGCAGGAGCAGGAAGGCCGCGAGGACGCCGACGAGGAAGGCCGCGGCCCGCAGCAGAATCCCGCCCGCGCCCTCGCGCGGGATGCCGAGGAGCTCCGCGAACTTGCCGACGGCGGTGGAGCCGATGATCGAGGCGGCGGCCGAGGCCAGGGCGGCCCCGCCGAGGCCGAGCAGGACGAGGGCGTCCTTGCCCTTGCGGACGACCGGGTTGCCCTGGTCCTCGTCGTCCTTCTCCCACACGGCGCGCAGGCAGTCGCGCATCGAGGCGATCCAGCCGATGCCGGTGAAGAGGAGGAGGGCGCCGGCGACCAGGCCGACGGTGCCGGCGTTGGCGACGAGGCCGGGGAGGTCGAGCTGGTCGGAGATGCCGGGGACCTGCTCGGCGAGGTTCTTCTGGAGCCGGTCCAGCTGCTCCTGGCTGAGCAGCCCGGCTCCGACGGCGGCCGCGACGGTGATCAGCGGGAAGAGCGCGAGGAAGCTGATGAAGGTGATCGCCGCGGCGAGACGGGACCAGTGCACGCGGTCGAGGAGCTCGTAGGCACGCCAGGCGTGGGTCCGCATGACGGCGGACACGAGCGGCCCGATCACCGGGAGTTTCTTCAGCCAGTCCATGGGGGCCACCGTAAATGAGCTGCCGGAAATAGCCAGGATTGCCGCTTTTGGGCACTACGGTCGTCGTTTGTGACTTTTCGTCCCGAGTCCTCCCGACCCGAGTCGTCCCGACCGTTCCGCGCCCTTGTCCTGCGAAGGCTCCGGTTCCACGCCCACCGCGTGTTCCGGGGCCCGCGGCCTTCGCGTCAGGACCGCCGTATCGCGGTGTCGGCGGAGGCCGGACCCGACTGCGCGGGGACGGCCGTCGCGGCCGTGCCGAAGGGGTACTCGCGCAGCTTGCGCCAGACCCCGTCCGAGCCCTGCTCGTAGAGGGCGAAACCCTGGCACTGCCAGGCGGCGGCGTAGTCGGCGAGCTCGGCGAACGCCCGGTCCATCGCCTCCTCGGAGATCCCGTGGGCGACCGTGACGTGCGGGTGGTACGGGAAGGCCAGCTCGCGGTCGATCGGGCCCTCGGGGTCGCGGAGGCGGCCCTGGAGGCTGGTGCAGCTCTCGACGCCCTCGGCGAGCCGGACGAAGACGACCGGCGAGAGGGGCCGGAAGGTTCCCGTCCCCTCCAGTCGCATCGCGAAGGAGGGGAAGGACCGGGCGACCTCGGCGAGGTGCGCGCGGATCGCCGCCAGCCGGCCGGCCTCCACCTCGGTGGGCGGCACGAGCGTCACGTGCGTGGGGATGCCGTGCGCGGCGGCGTCCCCGAAGCCGGCGCGCAGCTGCTGGAGCTGGCTGCCGTACGGCTCCGGGACCGCGATCGAAACGCCGAGCGTTACGGTCCCCACGTGATCTCCTCCGCGCGTTCGGTGTGTGGTGTGCTCGCATCGGGTGCTGCCGCCTCAGTGTGGCGGCAGCACCCCCTCGGCCGCCAGGGGCCCCGGGTCCGTCAGTGCTTGGCGGGGACGAATCCGATGCGGTCGTAGGCCTGCGCCAGGGTTTCGGCGGCGACCGCCCGGGCCTTCTCCGCGCCCTTGGCCAGCACGGCGTCCAGGGTCTCGGGGTCGTCCAGGAACTCCTGGGTGCGCTGCTTGAAGGGTGTGACGAAGTCGACCATCACGCCGGCCAGGTCGGTCTTGAGCGCGCCGTAGCCCTTGCCCTCGTACGCGGCCTCCAGGGCGGGGATCGACTCGCCCGTGAGGGTGGAGTAGATCGTGAGCAGGTTGCTGACGCCGGGCTTCTTCTCGGCGTCGAAGCGGATCTCGGCCTCGGTGTCGGTGACCGCGCTCTTGATCTTCTTCTCGGTGGCCTTGGGCTCGTCGAGGAGGCTGATCAGGCCCTTGGGGGAGGACGCGGACTTCGACATCTTGATCGACGGGTCCTGGAGGTCGTAGATCTTCGCGACCTCCTTGACGATGTGCGCGGCGGGGAGGGTGAAGGTCTGGCCGTAGCGGTGGTTGAACCGCTCGGCGAGGTCGCGGGTCAGCTCGACGTGCTGGCGCTGGTCCTCGCCGACGGGGACGGCGTTCGCCTGGTAGAGCAGGATGTCGGCGACCTGGAGGATCGGGTACGTGAACAGGCCGACGCTGGCGCTGTTGACCCCGCCCTTGGCGGACTTGTCCTTGAACTGGGTCATCCGGCTGGCCTCGCCGAAGCCGGTGATGCAGTTCATGACCCAGGCGAGCTGCGCGTGCTCGGGGACGTGGCTCTGGATGAAGAGCGTGCAGCGCTCGGGGTCCAGCCCGGCGGCGAGGAGCTGCGCGGCGGAGAGGCGGGTGTTCGCGCGGAGGTCCTTGGGATCCTGCGGCATGGTGATCGCGTGCAGGTCGACGACCATGTAGAAGGCGTCGTGCGACTCCTGCAGGGCGACGTACTGGCGGATCGCTCCGAGGTAGTTCCCGAGGTGGAACGAGCCGGAGGTGGGCTGGATGCCGGAGAGCGCGCGGGGACGGTCAGAAGCCATGCCGCCATTCTCTCAGGTACCGACCCGCCTCCGGCCCCGCCCTTGAGGCTCCGCTGCGCGGGGCGCCCCTGGGGGCTCCGCCCCCAGACCCCCGCGCCTCAATCGCCGGCGAGGCTGGATTTTGGCGCGCCTGGTCCGTCGCCTGCGGGCAACAGCCGCGGGGCTGGATTTCGCGGAGCGAAATTCCAGCCCGCGCTGGGGGCACCTCCCAGCGGTAGCTGGGGGGAGATTGAGGCGCGGGCGCGGTAGCGCCGTGTCTTGAGCGGGGAGAACTACGCGACCGGGAGGCCCGGGGCCGGGTACGCGGCCAGGAGGTCGGCCACCTCGGACCGGATCGCGGCCAGGGTCGGCTCGTCACCCTTCGCGGCGGCGTCGACCGCGCGGGAGATCCAGTCGGCGACCGCCGGCATGTGGTCGACCGACAGGCCCCGGGACGTCAGCGACGGCGTACCGATCCGGATCCCCGAGGGGTCGAACGGCTTGCGGGGGTCGAACGGGACGGTGTTGTAGTTGACCACGATGCCCGCCCGGTCGAGGGCCTTGGCCGCCACCTTCCCCGGCACGCCCCGCGAGGTCAGGTCCATCAGGATCAGGTGGTTGTCCGTGCCGCCCGACACCAGGTCGAAGCCCCGCTCCAGCAGCGCCGCCGCCAGCGCCTTCGCGTTGGCCACGACCGCGTGCGCGTACGCCGTGAAGGACGGCTGGGCCGCCTCGTGCAGGGCCACCGCAATGCCCGCCGTCGTCTGGTTGTGCGGGCCGCCCTGGAGGCCCGGGAAGACCGCCTTGTCGATGGCCTTCGCGTGCTCCTCCTTGCACATCAGCATCGCCCCGCGCGGCCCGCGCAGGGTCTTGTGAGTGGTCGTGGAGACCACGTCCGCGTACGGCACCGGCGACGGGTGGGCCCCGCCCGCGATCAGGCCGGCGATGTGCGCCACGTCCGCGACCAGGACCGAGCCCGCCTCCGCCGCGATCGACGCGAACGCCTCGAAGTCGATCGTGCGGGGCAGGGCGGTGCCGCCGCAGAACAGGATCTTCGGCCGCTCGGCGAGGGCCAGCTCGCGCACCGCGTCGTAGTCGATCAGGCCGTCCTCGGCCCGCACGCCGTACTGGACCCCGCGGAACCAGGAGCCCGTCGCCGAGACGCCCCAGCCGTGCGTCAGGTGCCCGCCCATCGGCAGGGCCATGCCCATCACCGTGTCGCCGGGCTCGGCGAAGGCCAGGTAGACGGCCAGGTTGGCCGGGGACCCGGAGTACGGCTGGACGTTGGCGTGGTCCACCCCGAACAGGCCCTTGGCCCGCTCGACCGCGAGGGCCTCGACGCGGTCGATGTTCTGCTGGCCCTCGTAGTAGCGGCGGCCCGGGTAGCCCTCGCTGTACTTGTTCTGCAGGACCGTCCCGGATGCTTCGAGCACGGCCGCGGAGACGTAGTTCTCGCTGGGGATCAGCCGCAGCGTCTGCGCCTGGAGGGTCTCCTCGGCGGTGACGAGCGCGGCGAGGTCGGGGTCGGTGGCGAGCAGGGCGGGCTGGCGGTGCGCGGTCATCGCGGCTCCTCCGGGGTCGATGTCGTCTCTCGTCCCCGCGAGGCCCAGGCGAGCGGCCCTGTGTGCGGTCGTGCGCGCACGACTCCCCCGGAGTTGGTTCTCCGTACGCCAGTCGCCGTGCGTACCGAACACCTTAGCGGGCGCCGCGCCCCGGAGGTTTCCGCGTCCACGATCCGAGCGACGATACAAAGGACGCCACCCATGTCACCCGCGTCACCAGCCAGACGGACGATCGGAGACCCCGTGTCGAGAACAGCTGATGCCATCCGCTCCGCCGACGAGCACAGCGCGCACAACTACCATCCCCTCCCGGTCGTCGTGGCCTCGGCGGAGGGCGCGTGGATGACCGACGTGGAGGGGCGGCGCTACCTCGACATGCTCGCCGGGTACTCGGCGCTCAACTTCGGCCACGGCAACCGGCGTCTGATCGACGCCGCCAAGGCCCAGCTGGAGCGGGTCACCCTCACCTCGCGCGCCTTCCATCACGACCGCTTCGCCGAGTTCTGCACCGAACTCGCCGCCCTGTGCGGCAAGGAGACGGTGCTCCCCATGAACACGGGCGCGGAGGCGGTGGAGACGGCGGTCAAGACGGCCCGCAAGTGGGGCTACGAGGTCAAGGGCGTCCCGGACGGCCAGGCCAAGATCGTGGTCGCCGCGAACAACTTCCACGGCCGGACCACGACCATCGTGTCCTTCTCCACGGACCACGAGGCCCGCGACCACTACGGCCCCTACACCCCCGGCTTCGAGATCGTCCCGTACGGGGACCTCACCGCCCTCGCCGCCGCCGTCACCGCCAACACCGTCGCCGTGCTGCTGGAGCCGATCCAGGGCGAAGCGGGCGTCCTCGTCCCGCCGCCCGGCTACCTGGCCGGGGTACGGAAGCTGACGCGCGAGCGGAACGTGCTGTTCATGGCGGACGAGATCCAGTCGGGCCTCGGCCGCACCGGAAAGACCTTCGCCTGCGAGCACGAGGACGTCGTCCCGGACGTGTACGTGCTGGGCAAGGCGCTCGGCGGCGGCGTGGTGCCGGTGTCCGCCGTGGTCGCCGACCGCGACGTGCTCGGCGTGTTCCGGCCCGGGGAGCACGGCTCCACCTTCGGCGGGAACCCCCTTGCATGCGCCGTCGCCCTGGAGGTGATCGCGATGCTGCGCACCGGCGAGTACCAGCAGCGCGCCGCCGAACTCGGCGACCACCTGCACCGGGAGCTGAACCTGCTGACCGGCGGCGGCGCCGTGACCGCCGTGCGCGGCCGCGGGCTGTGGGCGGGCGTGGACATCGACCCGGCGCGCGGCACGGGCCGGGAGGTCTCCGAGAAGCTGATGGCGCGCGGGGTCCTGGTGAAGGACACCCACGGGTCGACGATCCGGATCGCTCCGCCGCTGGTGATCTCCAAGGAGGACCTGGACTGGGGTCTGGAGCAGCTGCGCGTGGTCCTCGCCGCCGGCTGACGCGCCGCCTGTGGGGGCAGCCGGTCCGGTGCCCCTACAGGATCACGTGCGGCAGGAAGCGGGCGTACTCGTCCGTGACCGGGCCCGCCGACTCGCGGATGCCGAGTCCGGCCGCCTCCTCCTCGACCACCCACGCGCCGAGGACGACGCGGTTGCCGTCGAAGTCGGGCAGCGGGGAGAGGGCCTGGAAGACGTACGTCTCCCCCTCGGCCGGGACGAACGGCTCGCCGTCCGGCTCGTGCAGGGTGACCCCGGCGCCTTCGCGGCCCAGCAGCGGCTTGGCGGCGTAGCCGACGGTCTCGGCGAGCTCGCGGGGGCCGTCGAGGTAGGCGGGCAGCAGGTTGGGGTGCTCGGGGAAGAGCTCCCAGAGGATCGCCAGCAGCGCCTTGTTGGCCAGCAGCATCTTCCACAAGGGTTCGATCCAGGCGGTGGTGCCGGTGCCGCCGCCGTGGTCGTAGGTGCCGAGGACGTGCGGGCCGAACTCGTCCTCGACCAGCCACTCCCACGGGTAGAGCTTGAAGCAGCCGCGGATGAAGCGGAGCTTGTCGTCCACGAACCGGTTCGAGAGGCTGTCCCAGCCGATGGCCTCCACGGACAGGGCGTGGGTCTCGATCCCGGCCTGCTCGGCGGTCTCCTGGAGGTAGGCGACCGTCATCAGGTCCTCGCCGAGCTCGTCGGTCTCGGAGTGCGCGAAGTGCAGCGGGCCGGGCGGCAGCAGCTCGGCCTGCCGGCGCCAGGCGTCGACGAGCCGTTCGTGCAGGGAGTTCCACTGGTCGGCGCCGGGGAAGCGCTCCTCCATCCAGAACCACTGCGGGCTGGCCGCCTCCACCAGGGAGGTGGGGGTGTCGGCGTTGTACTCCAGCAGCTTGGCGGGGCTGCCGGAGCCGTCGTAGCGCAGGTCGAAGCGGCCGTAGAGGGAGGGCTGCTCGGCGCGCCTGCGCCAGGACTCGGCGATCAGCTCCGCGACCTTCGGGTCGGTGATGCCGAGGTCGGCGAAGCGGTCGTGCTCCACGATGTGGGCGGCCGCCGCCAGGCACATGGCGTGCAGTTCCTCGACCACGTTCTCCAGCGCCTCGACCTCGGGGAGGGAGAAGGAGTAGTACGCGCTCTCGTCCCAGTAGGGGCGCAAGGAGTCGTCGGGAAAGCGGGTCAGCGGATAGATCAGGCCCTGCTCCTCGACGGTCTTCTGCCAGTCGGGGCGGGGCTCGATGGTGTGGCGCTCCATGCGGGCTCAGCCGCCGGAGGAGCTGGAGTGGCTGCCGCCGATGCCGCCGCGGGTGACGGCCGACTTGTCGAAGCTGCCGCCGGTCACCTTGCCGTTGCTGACGGTGCCGCCGTAGTAGTACGAGCCGCGGCCGCCGCTCTTGCAGTCCTTCGAGTTGAGGTGCTCCAGCGTGGACCGGGAGGCACACCGCTTGTCGGGCTCGTCGCTGCTGCCGCAGGCCACGAGGGTGGCGGCGAGCAGGCCCATGCCGCCGAGGGCGACCGCGCCGGAGCGCATGCGTCGTCGGGTGGTGTCGCTGGTGTCCATGGCGAGCACCTTAGATCGGCCGGACGGAGGGAGGGAATCCGGCCGTCGTCACACCCTTGTCACGGCGGCGGCCCTAGAGTCGGGTTTCGTGCTGATCGGAATGGTTTGCGCGCTGGGCGCGGCGGTGTGTTTCGGAACGGCCTCGGTCCTCCAGGCGATGGCGGCCCGCGCGGCGGCCCGCCCGGAGGGGACGGGCTCGGGCGTGGACGCCGCGCTGTTCCTGCGGGCGGTGCGGCAGTGGCGGTACGTGGCGGGGCTGGGACTGGACGCGGTGGGCTTCGTGCTCCAGATCATCGCCCTGCGGCACGTCCCGATCTACGCGGTGGGCGCCGCGCTGGCGGCGAGCCTGGCGGTGACGGCGGTGGTCGCGGCCCGGCTGCTGGGGGTGCGGCTGTCGCGGCTGGAGTGGGGCGCGGTGGCGGTGGTGTGCGCGGGGCTGCTGATGCTGGGGCTGGCCTCCGGTGAGGAGGGGCACGGGGTCGGCACGCTCGCGCTCAAGCTGGGCCTGCTGGCGGTGGCGGGGCTGGTGCTGCTGGTCGGGGCGGTCGCGGGCCGGCTGCCGGAGGGCTCGCGCGCGCTGGTGCTGGGCCTGGCGGCCGGGACGGGCTTCGGGGTGGTGGAGGTGGCCGTCCGCCTCATCGACTCCCTCTCCCTGCGGGAGCTGCGCAACCCGGCGCTGTACGCGCTGCTGCTGGGCGGGGCGGCGGCCTTCCTGTTGCTGACCTCCGCGTTGGAGCGGGGCTCGGTGACGGCGGCGACGGCCGGCCTGGTCCTCGGCGAGACGGTCGGACCGGCGCTGGTGGGCGTGGCCTGGCTCGGCGACCGCCCCCGCGAAGGCCTGGCCTGGCTGGCCGTAACGGGCTTCGCGGTGGCGGTGGCCGGAGCGTTGGCGCTGTCGCGCTTCGGGGAGCCTAAGGAGCCGTGAGGGCTCCCAGGAAGGCGGCGAAGGCGGGCTTCCCGATGGTCACCACCGGCCCGCCGTCACCGGCCTTGGAGTCCCGGACGGGGACGGTGCCGGGGAGGTTGAGGGCGACCTCCACACACTGGCCGCCGTTGCTGCTGTACGAGGACTTGAACCACTGCGGGGTTGTCGTCATGGGGCCTTGATACCCGCGACGAACGCCGCGAACGCCTCCGCCCGGAAGTTCAGCACCGGCCCGCCGGGGGTCTTGGAGTCCCGGACCGGGACGACGCCGGGGGTGTTGGTGGCGACCTCGACGCACGCGCCACCGTTCTCGCTGTACGAGGAGGTGATCCAGTAGAGGGACTCAGTCGTGGTCGTCACGGGCTGCCCTTTCGTAAGGTACTGATCATGGCTACAGATTCCGCCTGAGACAGCGCTTCAGCCTGAAGCTGATGATAGGCGGTCAGCAGCGGCACCACCGAGGCGCCGTCGCGCTCCAACTGCCCACGCTGGGCGGACTCCGCGTAGGAAACGAGGGCCCGGCTCTGCATCGTCAGGATGTAGAGGGGCAGGCTGAGCGGCCGACGGTCGCCCATGTCGAACGGCGCAACCTGAAGCACCGTGTTGGGCAGTGCCGCGAACTCGACCAGGCGCGCCAACTGGGCGTCCATCACGCCCGCTCCGCCGACCGGCCGTCGTAGGCAGCTCTCGTCCAGCACGACGAAGACCAGAGGCGGAGGCGTCCGAAGGATCGCCGCCTGCCGCTGCGCGGCTAGGGTGATCCGTTCCTCCGCCTGCTCAGGCGTGATCGCAGCCCGCTCGACGGCTCGGTTGTTGAGTGCCGTTGTGTACTCGGGCACTTGGAGCAGCCCCGGGATGACTCCGACCTCATAGAGGCGGATCTCCGCCGCGCGCGCCTCCTGGTCAACGTATTCAGGGAAGCCCTCAAGCATGGCGGTGTACCGGACGGCCTGACTCTGCCTTGCGAGTCGCTCACCGGTGCCGAACACCCTGTCAGCACTTGCCGCGAAACGACGGGTTGGAGGACGGCGACCAGTTTCGACCGCCGAAATGTGCGTCCCCGAACACCCGAGGCGCTCAGCGAGCTCCTCCTGGGTCCACCCCCGCTCCTCGCGCAGGGCACGTACACGCTGCCCGAACGCCGCACTCGGCGACTTGTCAGGGTCAAGCTCTTTTCGGTTCATACGATTTCACCCAACTCCCCAAACAATCTCCGCAAGTTGAAGGCATTCCCGCCGTCAGCCACGCTGAACCTGCCCAGTAGTTGAACGACTACGGAGAGGAGCGGCGGCATGTCCGACGACCGGAACGAATGGCGCCAGCGGTTCAGCAGCACCCGGCGGGGTGCACGGCTCGCCCGGCACTTGGCGGTACTGGAGCTCTGCCGGTGGGACTTCCCGCTCGGCGGGGACGAGTCCGACCGGGTGGCTCAGGTCGTCGCCGAACTCGCGGCCAACGCCGTGGCCCACGGCTCCGTGCCCGGGCGGGACTTCGAGCTCGGGCTCAAGCGGCTGGACGGGGTGCTGCGGGTGGAGGTGTCCGACGCGGACGCGGGGCGGCAGCCCGATCTGCGCCCCGCCGGGGACGGCCACGGGTACGGGCTGCGCATCGTCGAGGAGCTCTCCGACGCCTGGGGCGTCACCGGAAGGGTGGTCGGCAAGACCGTCTGGGCCGAGGTCGTCCAGCGGCGGCGGCCGGCTACGGGAGCGCAGCGATAAGCGCCTCCAGGGTGGGGGTCCACGCGCTGTCGGCCGGGGTCCCGTAGCCCACCACCAGCGCCTCCCGCACCGGCATCTCCGTCTCCGGGTGCCGGTACCGCTCCAGCCCCTCCACCGCCAGGCCCTGCCAGGCCGCGGCCCGGACGACCGACCGCTCGGTGCCGGGCGGCAGGTCCAGCACCGCGTGCAGCCCGGCCGCGATCCCGGAGACGGGGACCCGCCCGCCCAGCGCGGCGACCAGTTCGTCCCGGCGGCGCCGGTACCGCAGCCGCATCGCCCGGACGTGCCGGTCGTAGGCGCCGGAAGTGACGAACTCCGCCAGCGTCAGCTGGTCCAGCGCGCTCGACGTCCACTCGGCCGGGCCCTTCGCCGCCATCACCTCGTCCAGCAGGTCCGGCGGGACCACCATCCAGCCGATCCGCAGGGCCGGGGCGAGGGACTTGCTGGCGGTGCCGAGGTAGACCACCCGGTCGGGGTCCAGGCCCTGGAGCGCGCCGACCGGCTGGCGGTCGTAGCGGAACTCCCCGTCGTAGTCGTCCTCCAGGACCAGCCCGCCCGTGGTCCGCGCCCAGTCCACCGCCGCCGCCCGCCGCTCGGGGGTGAGGGCCGCGCCGGTGGGGAACTGGTGCGCCGGGGTGAGGAGTACGGCGCCCACCCGGGGGCCGAGGGCGGGCAGGTCCGGGGTGCGGGCCCCGGCCTCGTCCACCCACAGCGGGCGGGTGCGCAGCCCGCCGTTGGTGAGGAGGGCCCGGTGCAGGTCGAGGCTGAGGCCCTCCACGGCCATCTCCCGCACCCGCCGGGCCCGCAGCACCTGCGCGAGGAGGCGCGCGGCGTGTACGAAGCCGGCGCACAGCACGATGTGGTCGGGGTCGGCGTGGACCCCGCGGGCCCGTGCCAGGTAGCCGGAGAGCGCCTGGCGCAGCTCGATCCGGCCGCGGGTGTCGGCACCGTAGCCGAAGGCCTCGTTCGGGGCGTCGGTCAGGGCGCGGCGGGCCGCCGCCAGCCAGGCGGTGCGCGGGAAGGCGCCGACGTCCGGGGAGCCGGGGACCAGGCTGTAGGCGGGGCCGCGGCGCGCGGGCCGGCGGACCCGGCGCGGGGGTGCGGCGCGGCGCGGCTGGGCTCGTTCGGCCACGCGGGTGCCGGAGCCCTGGCGGGCCGTGAGCCAGCCCTCGGCGACCAGCTCGGCGTAGGCCTCGGCGACGGTGTTGCGGGCGATGCCGAGGTCGGCGGCGAAGGTGCGGGAGGAGGGCAGCCGGGTGCCGGGCGCGAGGCGTCCGCTGCGGGCGGCCTCGCGGAGGGACTCCGTGAGCGCGGCCCGCAGGCCGCGTTCGCCGGGGGCTGTGGCGGAGAGCTCCAGGTGCAGGTCGGCCCCGTAAGTGGCCCACGAATCCGTCATGGATATGGACCATATAGGCGGGCCGTCCGGTTCGTACGGTGGAGCCATGAGCAACGAAACGAAGACCACGGAACTGGCCGCCGAGCACACCCCCCGCATGCAGCTGTTCAAGCTCGCCCCGGAGGCCTACAAGGCCGCCGTCGCGCTGGACAAGGCCTCGCAGAAGGGCCTGGACCCGAGCATCGCGGAACTGGTCAAGATCCGCGCGTCGCAGATCAACCACTGTGCGTTCTGCCTGGACATGCACACCAAGGACGCCCTCGCGGCGGGCGAGAGCGTCGAGCGGATCGTCCAGCTGAGCGCCTGGGAGGAGTCCAAGCACTTCTACACGGAGAAGGAGCTGGCGGCGATCGAGCTGACCGAGGCCGTCACCGTCCTGACGGACGGCTTCGTCCCGGACGAGGTGTACGAGAAGGCCGCCAAGCACTTCGAGGAGGCCGAGCTGGCCCAGCTGATCACGGCCATCGCCATGATCAACGTGTGGAACCGGATCGCCGTCACCACCCGGCTGGTCCCGGGGCACTACACCCCGGGCGCGCACAAGCAGTGACCGGCGGCCGGGCGGGCGCTCAGTCCGGCCGGAAGGAGTCCAGGGCCGCCGTCAGGTTGGCCCTGGTCGTCGTGGCGTCGGTGGCCGGGCCGGCCGCGAGCAGGGCCCAGCGGTTGCCGTCCGGGGTGGTGACGATGCGCTCCATGCCGCGGCGGCGGCCGTGGGACTCGGCGCTGTCGTACTCGTAGACCAGCTCGCAGCCGGTGCCGTCCACGGGGGTGACGGACACCTGCTGGTAGGCCGGGGTGTTGTCGCCGAGGCGCGCGGAGGACATCCGCAGCAGCTCGCAGGAGCCGGTGGAGGCGGGCTCGCTGATCCGGAAGATCTGGAGCAGGGCGCTGCGGTCGCCGCCGGGCGGCCGGTAGAAGGCCCCGCCGCCCTGTTCGTCGCGGCTGGGCCCCCACCCGGTGGGGACGGCGACCGAGAAGCCGTCCGCGTCGTGCGCGAGCGTGAAGCCGGGGCGCGTGGAGGGGCTCGGGGAGCCGCTCGGGGTCGGGCTGCCGGACGACGGGGCGCCCGTGGAGGGCGTGCCGGGTCCCGGGGTGACGGGGGAGGACGCCGAGGGGGTCGGCGGGCGGGCGTCCGAGGGCGGGGCGGTCTTGTCGCCGAGCAGCATCCACGCCGCGACGGAGGCTCCACCGACGACGGCCGCCACCACCCCGACCAGCAGCGGCATCCGCCATGGCCGGCCCTGGCCGGGCTCCTGGTGCGGGGGCGGGGGCACTGGCGGCAGCGGCGGCCACGCCTCGTACCCGGGCGCGGCCCGCGGCGGCAGCGGCGGGAGCCCCTGGGCCGGGTTCCCGGGGCCCGGGTGCCACCCCTGCCGGGCGGGCTGCTCGTACCACGCGGGGCCGGCCCCCTGCCCGCCACCGGCGACCCGCGTGACGTCCTCGGCCCCGGGCGGGGCGGAGTGCTCCGGCTGGGCGGGATGCGCCGGCGCGGCCGGGTACCGCGGGCCGACCAGGTACTGGGGCGCGCCCGGGTACTCCGGCCCGGCAGGGTGCTGCGGCGCGGCCGGCTGGCCCGGACCGGCCGGGTGGCCGGGCCGGGTCGGGTGCTCCGTACCGGCCGGGGGCTCCGGCGCAGCCGGGTAGCCCGTACCGGCCGGGGGCTCCGGCGTGGACGGGGCGTCGGAGTCGGCTGCGGGCGGGGCGGGCGGCGCCGCCGGGTGCTCCGTACCGGCCGCGGGCTCCGGGAGGGCCGGGTGCTGCGGCGCGGCCATCGGCTGCGGCTGGGCGGCGTACTCCGGCTCGGCGGGGTCGGACGGCTGCGGGCCCGGTTCCCAGCGCTGGGTGCGCGGGTTCCACCAGGTGTCGTCGGGCGAGGACACCGTTCAGCCTCCCAGCGAGCCGAGCAGCCCGGCCAGTGCCGTGGCCGCGCTCACCGTCTCCACCAACGGGGCCCACCGTTCCAGCGCCGCGCGCAGCCGGCCGGCCACGCCCGGGCGGATCTCCCCCGCCCCTTCCAGCTCGGCGGCCGCGTCCTCCAGTTCCGCGTCGAGCTCCCCGCGCCCGCTGCTGCGCGGCACCCGCACCAGCTCGACGCGCAGGTCGTGGACGGCCCGCAGCAGTTCCTCGGGGGTGGGCGGCCGGTCGTCCGGGGCGCCGTTGTGGACGGTGTTGGTGTTGTTGCTGCCGCCGATGCTGAAGGCGGTGTTGCTGATGCTGCCGATGTGGACCGGGCGTTCGTCGTCGCCGTTACTTCCCACCGCTGCTCCCCTTGCCGCTCGTACCGCCCCCGGCGGTGTTGTGGTGGCCGGTGCCGCCGACGCTGAACGCGCTGTTGCTCACCGACTGGATGAACGTAGCCCCCTCGGCCACGTGGATGGCGCGCTGGGCGAACTCCGCGGTGTGCCAGCCCGCTTCGTGCAGGGCGACGGTCACTCCGCCGACGACCCGGTCCTGGATGGTCTTCAGGTACCGGTCGAGGTCCATGAGGTGGAAGAGGGAGCCGTCGTCCATCGCGCCGAGCTCGCGCACCGACAGCTGCGGCCCGTCCGGCCGGGCCCCGCCGTGGCCGCCCGTGACGATCCGCCACCAGGTGGCCAGTCCCCGGAACAGGCTCGCCACGGCGCCCCAGAACGACCCGGGGGTGGCGGCGAGCGCCGCGACCGCCTTGCCGAACCAGGTGTTGTTGAGGAAGCGCTGGGCGTCCGCGTCGGCCTTCTGGAAGTCGGTCCGTACGGGCAGCAGCACGTGCGGTGCCACCTCCAGCATCAGCATCCCGCCCTGGGTGTGGACCCGTACGAACACGGTCACGACGAGGTTCTCGTCCCAGCCGCCGACCCGGACGCGCAGGAAGTACCTGCGGGCCTCCCCGCCCTCCTCGACGGCTCCGCGGCGGTGCGTGCCGAACTGCTCGCGCGCCTGCCGGGCCCGGTCCCGGTGCGGCAGGCCCGCGGCCGGCAGGAACACGCACTCGTCGACGACCAGCTCGCGCAGCCGGTCCAGCACGTCGGCCTGCGCCTGCGCCGAGCCGTGCGGGGACGGCACGCGCAGGTCCTGGAGCAGGGGCACGATGCGCGCCACGATGTCGGCGTTGGAGACGGGCTGCGGCTTGCGGTCGGGGCCGAGGTCGTCGCGGGGGCGCAGTTCGACGGAGAGCTGCCAGGGGCGGTACGCCTCTCCCGCCCCGGTGAAGGGTCCGTTGATGTCGTACATGATCAGCGCCGAGTGCTGTTCGCCGCGGATCCGTTCGCGGACCCGGGTGAAGCGGGGGCTCTGGGTGACGGGGTCGGCGGACAGGTCGGCGTACCGGCGCGGGTCGAGGTCACGCGCGACGATCCGGGCGCCGTAGCCGCGCTGGAGGGCCACGAGGGCGACGATGGCCGCGAAGACGAGCGGGGTCAGCCACAGGGTCAGGGGCACGGTGTCGTCGGAGCCGCCGTAGCCGCGCGACCCGTACCCGCCGTATCCCCCGTACCCGCTGGAGGAGTCGGCGAAGAGGGAGCTGAAGATGCTGCTCGTGCCGTCGGTCAGGATCGCCCAGAAGAGGAAGAGGATGAAGGCGAACGTCAGCCAGGCATACCCCCTGACCACGACGGACAGGATCCGCAGCCCCACGCTCTGCCGGCGCCGGAGCCAGTCGGCGAGGTTCAGCAGGAGGAAGGGGAAGAGCAGCGCGGTGAGCATTCCGCTGGTCAGCAGCCCGCCGACGAACCAGGCACCGACGATCCCGGCGGCCCAGGCGAGCTCGACGCGTCGGGCGCGCAGGGCGTGGGCCAGGACACGGGTGGCGTCGAATCCGTACGAGGGGGCGGCGATCCGCTCCTCGTGGACGTACAGCTCGTCGATCACCCGGTCGCGGTACGAGCCGTCGAGGTAGGTCCCCGCACAGAGCAGGCGGCCCGCCTCGCTCAGGGAGGGGTGGACCGGTGGGCGGCCGTTGCGCGGGTCCGCCGGGGTGCTGCCGCCGGACTGAGGGGGAATCAGGTGGTCGGTCACCGGGCGACCTTATTTGCCCCCTACATGAACCGATAGGCCAATTCACGCCAAAGCGCCCCGGTCGCGTTTGACCGGGGCGCAAGGGTGTTCGCAATGATCAGGCGAGGGAGTGAACCCCCTGATCAGCGCGGACGGATCAGATCAGGCCGAGCTCGCGGACCGCGTCGCGCTCCTCGACGAGCTCCGCCACGGACGCGTCGATGCGCTTGCGGGAGAACTCGTTGATGTCCAGGCCCTGGACGATCTCGTACTTGCCGTCCTTGCAGGTGACGGGGAAGGAGGAGATCAGGCCCTCCGGGACGCCGTAGGAGCCGTCCGACGGGATGCCCATGGAGGTCCAGTCGCCGGCGGCGGTGCCGTTGACCCACGTGTGGACGTGGTCGATGGCGGCGTTGGCGGCGGAGGCGGCCGAGGACGCGCCACGGGCGTCGATGATCGCGGCGCCGCGCTTGGCGACGGTCGGGATGAAGGTGTCGGCCAGCCACTGCTCGTCGTTGACGACCTCGGCGGCGTTCTTGCCGGCGATCTCCGCGTGGAAGATGTCCGGGTACTGGGTCGCCGAGTGGTTGCCCCAGATGGTGAGGCGCTTGATGTCGGTGAGGTCGGCGCCGGTGCGCTGCGCGAGCTGCGAGAGGGCGCGGTTGTGGTCCAGGCGGGTCATCGCGGTGAAGCGCTCGGCCGGGACGTCCGGGGCGGCGGCCTGCGCGATGAGGGCGTTGGTGTTGGCCGGGTTGCCCACGACCAGGACCTTGATGTCGTCCGCGGCGTGCGCGTTGATCGCGGCGCCCTGCGGCTTGAAGATGCCGCCGTTGGCGGAGAGCAGGTCACCGCGCTCCATGCCCTTGGTGCGCGGGCGGGCGCCCACGAGGAGGGCGACGTTGGCGCCGTCGAAGCCCTGGTTCGGGTCGTCGAAGATGTCGATGCCCTTGAGCAGCGGGAAGGCGCAGTCGTCGAGCTCCATGGCGGTGCCCTCGGCGGCCTTCATGCCCTGCGGGATCTCCAGGAGGCGGAGCTTGACCGGCACGTCCGCGCCGAGCAGGTGGCCGGAGGCGATGCGGAAGAGCAGGGCGTAACCGATCTGGCCGGCAGCGCCGGTGACGGTGACATTCACGGGAGTGCGGGTCATGGCCTTCTCCGTTAGACAGCTGGCGGTGGGGCGTCCCCGCCCCGTGTGCTGGGTCCCAAGTACTGGGGAGGACGCCGCTTCCCTGTCCTGCGAATCTTGACGTGAAGAGACATCCGCCCGTCAGGCTATCCGACCGGAGGGGTCCCGAACCCCCCGGACCCTGTGGTCCACGGCACACGACCCCCGGGTTCGAAGGCGCGGACGCGTGCACGACCTGTACTCCAGGCGGGCGGACCGCCCTTTCCAGGCCCCTTCGAGGGGCCGGGCGCGCCGCGCCGCGGGGCGTCCCGGCGGCGCGGCGGACGTCCCGTCAGCGGACGGTGAAGCGGACCGCGGTCTCCAGGAACGGCAGGTGCAGCGGCGCCTTCGGCTCCACCACCAGCGCCAGCAGGGTGATGGCCACGCCCAGCACCCCGTACGTGACCATGTCGGTGAACCGGGAGCGCACCGCGAGCATGCCCACCGAGGGCAGGGCGCGCCGCAGGACCGAGGCCGCGATCAGGGCGACGCCGATGACGAGGCAGCCGATGCGGGGGTGGCCGAACGCCGTGGTCAGCAGTCCGACGGCGGTGGCGCCGAGGACGCTGAGCATCGGCCACTGGCGGGCGGGCGTGGACACGGCACCGGGGATGGCCCGGCCGGCGCCCTCGGGGCGGGCGGTGTCCTGGGTGACGGAGGGGAACCGCCGGGACCTGGCCACCGGCCGTGCGGGGGCGGCCGCCGCGGCGCCGGAAGTGGCCGGCGTGGCGGGGGTGGCCGCCTCCTCACCCGGGGCGCCGGAACCGGTGCCGTCCGCGCTGCCGGTGCCGTCCGTGTCGTGCTCAGCCCGCACTGCCGGCCCGCTCCGCCGCCTCGACCACGTTCACCAGCAGCTGCGCCCGGGTCATCGGGCCGACACCGCCCGGGTTCGGGGAGATCCAGCCCGCCACCTCGGCGACGCCCGGGTGGACGTCACCGACGATCTTGCCGTTCTCGTCCCGGCTCACGCCGACGTCCAGGACGGCCGCGCCCGGCTTGACGTCCTCCGGCTTCACCAGGTGCGGGACGCCCGCCGCCGCGACGACGATGTCCGCCTGGCGCAGCAGCCCGGCCAGGTCGCGGGTGCCGGTGTGGCACAGGGTCACGGTGGCGTTCTCGGACTTGCGGGTGAGCAGCAGCCCGATGGAGCGCCCCACGGTGATGCCCCGGCCCAGGACGACCACGTGCGCACCGTTGATCTCGACGCCGTGGTGGCGCAGGAGTTCGACGATCCCGTACGGCGTGCAGGGCAGCGGGCCCTGCACGCCGAGCACCAGGCGGCCGAGCGAGGTCGGGTGCAGCCCGTCGGCGTCCTTGGCCGGATCCATCAGCTCCAGCACGCGGTTGGTGTCGATGCCCTTGGGGAGCGGCAGTTGGACGATGTAGCCGGTGCAGGCCGGGTCCTCGTTCAGCTCGCGCACGACCGCCTCGATCTCCTCCTGGGAGGCGGTGGCGGGGAGTTCGCGGCGGATGGAGGTGATGCCGACCTCCGCGCAGTCCTTGTGCTTGCCGTTGACGTACCAGCGGCTGCCCGGGTCGTCGCCGACGAGCAGGGTGCCGAGGCCGGGGGTGACGCCCCGCTCCTTCAGCGCCGCCACCCGGGCGGTCAGTTCGGATTTGATCGCGGCCGCGGTGGCCTTGCCGTCGAGAATCTGGGCGCTCATGAGTGCATCCTTCCGGATGGGACGGCCCGGCTTCCACTCGGGCGGAGGCCGGAGCACGCTCTTCATTGCACTTGCACAACAAGTCTGGCCCGGCTTCGCAACCAACTGGACAAGGCCACCGCGATCCCACCACGATGACGGGCAGCAAGACGATCGAATGAGTGCCGCGGGCAGTGCCGGGGGGCGTACCGCAGAAGCAAGTGTCCTCCAGCGTGCCGTGCGTCCCCGCACTTCACGGAGGAAACACCCAGATGAGCTTCGGCGACCCGAACAACCCCTACGGGCAGCAGCCTCAGCAGCCGCCGCAGGGCCAGCCCGGTTACGGCTACCCGCAGCAGGCCCCGCAGGGCGTCCCGCCGCAGGCCGGCTACGGCTACCCGCAGCAGCCGCCGCAGCAGCCGTACGGCATCCCCGGCCAGTACCCGGGCCAGCCCGGCGCCCCGGTGCCTGAGGGCTTCGCCAACGTCCCCGGTCTGGGTCCGGTCGAGGTCGGCACCTACGGCGCCCGGTTCGGCGCCCGCCTGCTGGACATGATCTTCGCGTACATCGTGGTGATCATCCTCAACGTCATCATCTTCGGCGCCGCGTTCGCCGGCTCCAGCAGCAGCAGCGACAGCGCGGCCGGCGGCCTCGCCCTCGGTTCGCTCGTCGCGTCCCTGCTCGTCTCCGCGCTGACGTTCATCTTCTACGACGTCATCTTCGTGAGCGCGATGGGCACCACCCCCGGCAAGATGATCCTCGGCATGCGGATCGTCAACTCGCGCACCGGCCAGAAGCCCAGCTTCGGCCCGGCGCTGGTCCGCTGGGGCTTCCCGATCGGCCTGGGCTACATCACCTGCGGCCTCGGCTACGTCCTCATCGTGATCTCCCCGTTCTTCGACAACACCGGGCAGCTCCGCGGCTGGCACGACAAGGCCGCCAACACCCTGGTCATCAAGAAGCGCTAGGGGCGTTCCGTACGGCGAAGGCCGCCACCCGCTGGTGCGGGTGGCGGCCTTCGCCGTGTCAGTGCCCGTGTCTCAGTGGAAGAAGTGGCGCGTACCGGTGAAGTACATGGTCACGCCCGCCTTCTTCGCGGCCTCGACGACCAGCTCGTCACGGACCGACCCGCCCGGCTGGACGACGGCCTTGATGCCCGCGGCGGTCAGGATCTCCAGCCCGTCCGGGAAGGGGAAGAACGCGTCGGACGCCGCGTACGAGCCCCGCGCGCGCTCCGCGCCCGCCCGCTCGACGGCCAGCTTCGCGGAGTCGACCCGGTTGACCTGGCCCATGCCGACGCCGACCGAGGCGCCGTCCTTGGCCAGCAGGATCGCGTTGGACTTGACGGCGCGGCAGGCCCTCCACGCGAAGGCGAGCTCGGCGAGCTCCTCGGCGGACAGGGCGTCGCCGGTGGCCAGGGTCCAGTTCGCCGGGTCGTCGCCCTCGGCCTGGAAGACGTCGCTGTGCTGGAGCAGCACGCCGCCGCTGATGGGCTTGAGGTCGCCCGGCTGGTGCGGGGTGCCGTCCACCTTCAGGACGCGGATGTTCTTCTTCTTGGCGAGGATCTCGACCGCGCCGTCCTCGTACGCCGGGGCGGCGATGACCTCGGTGAAGATCTCCGCGACCTGCTCGGCGAGCTCGACGGTCACCGGGCGGTTGACGGCGATGACGCCGCCGAACGCCGACAGCGGGTCGCAGGCGTGCGCCTTGCGGTGCGCCTCGGCGACGTCCGCGCCGACGGCGATGCCGCACGGGTTGGCGTGCTTGATGATCGCGACGCAGGGGCCCTCGTGGTCGTAGGCGGCCCGGCGGGCGGCCTCGGTGTCCACGTAGTTGTTGAAGGACATCTCCTTGCCGTGCAGCTGCTCGGCGTTGGCGAGCCCGCCCGGCTGGCCGTCGGTGTAGAGCGCGGCGGCCTGGTGCGGGTTCTCGCCGTAACGCAGGGTCGACTTGCGCTCCCACGCGCCGGCCAGGAACTCGGGCAGCGCGCCCTCCTCGGCCTCCGCCTCCGGGGCGTACGCGTTCGTGAACCAGGACGCCACGGCCACGTCGTACGCGGCGGTGTGCTGGAAGGCCTCGGCGGCGAGCCGCTTGCGGGCCGTCAGGTCGAAACCGCCGCCCTGGGCGGCCGCGAGGACGTCGGCGTAGCGGGCCGGGCTGGTGACGACCGCGACCGAGGGGTGGTTCTTGGCGGCGGCGCGGACCATCGACGGGCCGCCGATGTCGATCTGCTCGACGCACTCGTCCGGGGTGGCGCCGGAGGCGACGGTCTCCCGGAAGGGGTAGAGGTTGACGATCACCAGGTCGAACGGCTCCACGCCCAGCTCGGCGAGCTGGTTGCGGTGGTCCTCCAGGCGCAGGTCGGCGAGGATGCCGGCGTGCACGCGCGGGTGGAGGGTCTTGACCCGGCCGTCGAGGCACTCGGGGAAGCCGGTCAGCTCCTCGACCTTGGTGACGGGCACACCGGCCGCGGCGATCTTCGAGGCGGTGGAGCCGGTCGAGACGAGCGCGACGCCCGCCTCGTGCAGGCCGCGGGCCAGGTCTTCCAGTCCCGTCTTGTCGTAGACACTGACGAGCGCACGGCGGATCGGCCGCTGGGTCGCAGCCGTCGTCGTTTCGTTGGCGGTCACTGGATTGTTACCTTTCGTCCCTCAATGCGGTAGCCGTGCCGGGCCAGGCGCCCCACGACGTCGACGAGCAGCTGGCGCTCGACTTCCTTGATGCGCTCATGGAGCGCGGCTTCGTCCTCCCCGTCCCCGATCTCCACGACACCCTGGGCGATGATCGGACCGGTGTCCACGCCGCTGTCCACGAAGTGGACCGTGCAGCCGGTGACCTTCGCCCCGTACGCGAGGGCGTCCCGCACCCCGTGCGCGCCGGGGAAGGCCGGGAGGAGGGCGGGGTGGGTGTTGATGAACCGGCCGCCGAAGCGGTCGATGAAGTTCTTGCCGACGATCTTCATGAATCCCGCGGAGACCACGAGGTCCGGCGCGTACGCGTCGGTGGCCTCGGTGAGGGCGGCGTCCCACTCCTCACGGCTCCCATAGGCCTTGACCGGGCACACGAAGGTCGGGATCCCGGCCTTCTCGGCCCGCTCCAGACCGGCGATGTTCTCGCGGTCGGCCCCGACGGCGACGACCTCGGCACCGAAACCCTCGGCTCCGCCGGGGTGGGCGTCGATGGCGTCGAGCAGGGCCTGGAGGTTGGTGCCGGAGCCGGAAACCAGCACGACCAGGCGGGAGGCGGCCATGGGAGGCCCTTTCTCACAGGATTTGCGACGTTGGTCTTGTGTGGTCATACGAAACTTCGGGGTACCGATATACGGGGAACCATACGAAGCCACCGACCGCACGCAACGATACCGGCACACGGGACCGCCCCCGAGGGACGGGGGGACGGGCGGGCGGTAGCGTCTGGCGTACACGCCGCACGACCCGGCGCACGCCGGGTCCACGACGTCCACGACTCCGTCCACGCCACAGGGGAAGTAAGCCACTAGATGCCGGACCGCCGTCAGCCCGACCCCTCCACCGACGACAACCCCTTCGCGGCGCCCCCGGAGGGCCGGCCCGACCAGCCGTGGCAGCCCCGGCAGCCGCAGCGCCCGCGCGACGGCGGCGGCGGCGACGGCGGCCCGACCGGTCCCAACCCCGGCGACGGCCAGGAGCCCGGCGGGCCGGCCCGCTGGGACCCGATGGACCCGGTCCAGCGGCGGGCGCGGTACGCGATGCTCGCGGGCATGTGGGGGTTCTTCTTCGGGATCTTCGGGATCCCCTCGGTGGGTCTGCTGCTGGGCGCCCTCGCGCTGTACTGGGGGATCAGCGCGCTGCGGGGCCGCCCCGCGACCCCGGCCGACCCCACGACGGGCACCCCGGCCCGGCCGGGCGGCCTCTCCGCCCTCGGCCCGGCGGCCCGGCCGCAGCGGGCGGCGGCGGTCAGCGGCCTGGTGTCGGCGACGCTGGCCCTGCTCCTGGCGGGCACCTCGTACGGGCTGCAGCTGGCCTACAAGGACTTCTACGTCTGCCGCGACGACGCGCTCACGCAGACGGCGGAGCTCCAGTGCAACACGCTCCTCCCGGACAACGTGATCGGCAACGTCCTGAAGGTCCAACGCTGACCTTCCCCGTCACCGCTGCGCGGGCCGAACTCCCCGCCCCGCCCTTCCCCCGTTCCCAGGGGCTCCGCCCCTGACCCCGATACCGCGCGCTCCGCGCCCGGTGCGCTCAATCGCCGCGCGGGCTTGAATTTCGCTGCGCGAAATCCAGCCGCGCGGGCGATGTCGCGGGTGGTCCCCGCAGGCAAGGGACCAGGCGCGCCAAAATCCAGCCCCGCCGGCGTTTGAGGCGCGGGGGGCTGGGGGCGGCCCCCAGGGGGGCCGGGGCGGAGCCCCGGGGAACGGGCGAAGGGCGGGGCGGGGAGACCGGCTCCGCGCAGCGGCCCCCTCAGGCTTCGGGACGCCGCCGCGCCAGCACCCGCGCCCCAACCACCCCCGGCACCAACGGCCCCGCCTCCGAACCACCCTGACCCCCCGACGCCCCCTCAGCCGGCGCAGCCGGCGCCTCGGCCGGCGCAGCCGCCGGAACAGGCGGAACGGGAGCCTCGGCCAGCGGAGCGACCAGCGGCTGGGCCGCCTCCCTCAGCACCGCCCACCTCAACTCCCGCACCCCCGAGTCGTGCCACGCGTCCCCACCCCCACCGGCGGAACCGACCGGCCGGTTCCGTACCCCGTGCACCCCCACCGCCACCGGCACCGCCAGCACCAGCACCCACCCCGCCGCCGCGGCCCCCGCCTGCCACCACACCGGCCCGAACGCCGCCAGCGCCCGCGTCCCCAGGGAGCCCGCCGACGCCGCCGCCAGCCCGGCCGTCGCCAGCCCGCACACCACCGCCCCCAACGCCGCCGTCAGCGCGGTCTCCCCGTACGAGACCTCCCGCGCCCGCCGCACCGCGAGCCACCCCACCACCAGCCCCGCCGCCACCGGCACCCCGGCCGCCGCCCACGTCAGCGGCGACCCCGGCCCCTCCGGCGGGAGCGCCGCCAGCAGCGGGAACCTCGGCAGCGCCGCCGCCCCCTCGAAGCCCAGCGGCGTGGCCGTCGCCCCGGTCCCCACCGCGAACCCGGGCCCCAGCCCGTACGCCGCGCCCCACACCACCGCGTTCGGCACCAGCGTCACCGCCAGCAGCAGCACCGCGAACCGCCCCGACCACACCCCGGTCAGCGTCAGGAACGAGGACTGCACCTCCCCCGCGTGCCACACCAGCGACACCCCGACCAGCACCGTGCCACCGCCCAGCAGGACGAGCACCCCCGCCACCCCCGACCGCAGCGCCAGCGCGTACCGCGGCCGGGCCACCGCCCTGCGCACGGCACCCGGGACCCAGCCCGGCAGGGGCCCCTCCGGCCGCCCCTTCACCGCCCACACCCCGGCGCCCGCGGCGGCCACCGCCACCAGCGGAAGGTGCCAGGCGGCGCTGATCGGGTCGGCCGGCATCGGGCCGCCCGCCGCGTACAGCGTGGCCAGCGCGCCCACCGCCAGGTAGCCGCAGAGCACGGCGGAGAACACCGCACCCGCCGGCAGCACCTCCTCGGCCTCCGCCTCCGCCCCGACACCGACGCCCACACCGACCCCGGAGGCGCTGCCCAGCCGGGCCGCCCGCCGCATCAGCAGCACGGGCAGCGCCACCAGGAGCAGCGGGGTCACCCCGACGGGCGCGGGCACCCCGGACAGGGTGTCGTAGCGGACGAGTTCGGTCCCGTGGGCCATCAGCCACAGGCCGGCGGCGAGGTGCAGTGCCCCGCCGGGGCCGCTGTCGGGATAGGGGGAGCTGATCCACAGCACGATCACGAGCACGGCCAGGAAGCCGAGCCCCAGTCCGGCGGCCACGGCGCCGCCCAACACGCAGGCGGCCGCCGCGGGTGAGCGGCGCGGCGCCCGGGCCTGCGGGGCCGCCGGCAACGGGGCCCCGCGTTCGATCACTTGGGTCACACCCGCCATGGTGCCAACGACACGCGCTATGGGTGGGTAACAGGCGATTGTCCGTTGTGTCGCCCAATATACGTTTATGTACTTTATCGCCCAGTGCTGTGCTGCCAGGTCGCGGGGAGTGTGACATGACGCCAGACGTCGAGACGGGCTCCGGCTCGGAGCGGGGCCTGCCGCCCCCCAAGGAGCGGCGCCGGCTGCGCGAGTCGGGCGAACTGACGCACGAACAGGTCGCGACGGAGCTCGGGGTCACCCCCGGCACGGTCCGCTCGTGGGAGAGGGGCCGCACCGAGCCGGGGGCGCGCACGCGCGCCGCGTACGCGGCCCTCCTGAACCGCCTCGCGCGCGCGAGCGCGGACCACCCGCACACCCGCCCGGCCCGCGCCACGAAACGCCCCCCGAAGCCCCCCTCCCCCCCGGTCCCGGCGGGGCCGTGCGACACCGCGGGGAACGCGGCACCACCCCCGTCCTCGTCGGCCCACACCCGCGCCGACGCCGTCTCGGAGCCCCCCGGACCGGCCTTCGCCCCGCACCCCGCCCACACCCCAGCCTGGGCGGCCCCGGACGACCCGGCACCGGCCCCCGCCCTGCCGGACCACACCCCGACGGGCCACACCACGACGCCGAACGCCACACCGGCCGTCACCCCGGCGGGCCACATCTCGGAAGCCGCACCACCGGCTCACACCCGAGCGGACACACCGGCCCCCACACCCGGCCACACCCCGAGCCACACCCCACCGGCCACCACACCGCCCAGCCACGCCCCGGCGGGCTCCGCACCGGACACCGCGCCGGAGGCGGCGGCCCCGGCCGGCGAGGCCGCGTACGCCGCCGCCCCCGCCCCGCCCGCCGCACCCGCGCGACCCACGCGTCCCGTGCGGCCCGCCGAGGCGTTCGACGCGCTCTACGCCTACTCCGCGCCCGCCCTCGTCCGGCAGGTCTACCTGCTGACGGGCCGTCGCACCCTCGCGCAGGAGTCCGTGGAGCGGGCGTTCCGTCAGGCCTGGGCACAGTGGCCCGAGGTGGCCACCGACCCCGACCCCGTCGGATGGGTCCGCGCCGCCGCCTACGAGTACGCGCTCTCCCCCTGGCGACGGCTGCGCCGGGCCCACCGCATCCCCAGCCAGCCCGACAAGGCCCCCGCCGACCCCAACGACCGCATCCTGCTGGGCGCCCTCCTGGCCCTGCCGCCCGCGCACCGCCGGACCGTGCTGCTCTACGACGGCGTCGGCCTCGACCTGCCCGACACGGCCACCGAGACCGAGGCCAGCACCCCCACCACCGGCAACCGGCTGCTCCACGCCCACGCCGACCTCGCCGCCCGGCTCCCCGGGCTGGCCGGCGTGCCCCCGCAGGAGCGGTCGGCCGTGCTGCGCGCGTGGCTCGGGGCGGTGCGGCCCGCCGTGCCACTGGAGCCACCGGCGGCGGCCACCGTCCGCACGCTCAGCGAACACCGCGCCCGCCGCTGGGCGCGGGCCGCGCTCATGCTGACGGCGGTGATCGCCGTGACGACCGGGTACACCACCGTCACCGCGCCGGACCACTACGTGGCACCGGTCCCGGCCGGCGTCGGCGTCTCCGGGGTCCCGCCGCTCAGCGGCCCGCCACGGCTGACCGAGACCAGCCGCTTCCTGCAGGACAAGCTGCGCGACCACCCCGCCGCCGGCCCCCGCAGGATCCACCCGAAGCCGGAGTGACCGGAGCCGAAAAGGGGCGTGGCCCGCACCCCGGAGGGTGCGGGCCACGCCCGTCGTGCGGTACAGCTCCTACCGCTACCGCTTACTTCGCGCCTTCGAGGATCTCGCGCGCGAGCTTGGCCGTCTCGGTCGGCGTCTTGCCGACCTTGACGCCGGCGGCCTCAAGGGCCTCCTTCTTGGCCTGTGCGGTGCCAGAAGAGCCGGAGACGATGGCGCCGGCGTGGCCCATGGTCTTGCCCTCGGGGGCGGTGAAGCCCGCGACGTAGCCGACGACCGGCTTGGTGACGTTCTTCGCGATGAAGTCCGCCGCACGCTCCTCGGCGTCGCCGCCGATCTCGCCGATCATGACGATGAGCTCGGTCTCCGGGTCGGCCTCGAAGGCCTCCAGGGCGTCGATGTGCGTGGTGCCGATGACCGGGTCGCCACCGATGCCGACGGCGGAGGTGAAGCCGATGTCGCGCAGCTCGTACATCATCTGGTAGGTCAGCGTGCCGGACTTGGACACGAGACCGATCTTGCCGGGCTTGGTGATGTCGCCCGGGATGATGCCGGCGTTGGACTGGCCGGGGGTGATCAGACCCGGGCAGTTCGGGCCGATGATGCGGGTCTTGTTGCCCTTGGCGGTCGCGTACGCCCAGAAGGCGGCGGAGTCGTGCACCGCGATGCCCTCGGTGATGACGACGGCCAGCGGGATCTCGGCGTCGATGGCCTCGACGACCGCGGCCTTGGCGAAGGCCGGCGGGACGAAGAGGACGGAGACGTTGGCGCCCGTCTTCTCCATCGCCTCGGCGACCGAGCCGAAGACCGGGACCTCGGTGCCGTCGAAGTCGACGGTCGTGCCGGCCTTGCGCGGGTTCACGCCGCCGACGATGTTGGTGCCGTCAGCCAGCATCAGCTTGGTGTGCTTCATGCCCGTGGCACCGGTCATGCCCTGGACGATGACCTTGCTGTCCTTGTTGAGGAAGATAGCCATGTGAGTCTGTGACCTCTGCCCTTACTTCGCAGCCGCGAGCTCGGCGGCCTTGTCGGCCGCACCGTCCATGGTGTCCACGCGCTGGACCAGCGGGTGGTTGGCGTCCGAGAGGATCTTGCGACCCAGCTCGGCGTTGTTGCCGTCGAGGCGGACGACCAGCGGCTTGGTGACCGCCTCGCCCCGGTCCTCGAGCAGCTGCAGCGCCTGGACGATGCCGTTGGCGACCTCGTCACACGCGGTGATGCCACCGAAGACGTTGACGAACACGGACTTGACGTCCGGGTCGCCGAGGATGATCTCGAGGCCGTTGGCCATGACGGCGGCGGAGGCGCCACCGCCGATGTCGAGGAAGTTGGCGGGCTTGACGCCACCGTGGTTCTCACCGGCGTACGCGACGACGTCGAGGGTGCTCATGACGAGACCCGCGCCGTTGCCGATGATGCCGACCTCACCGTCGAGCTTGACGTAGTTGAGGTTCTTCGCCTTGGCGGCGGCCTCGAGCGGGTTCGCGGCCGCGTGGTCCACGAACTCCTCGTGGCCCGGCTGGCGGAACTCGGCGTTCTCGTCCAGGGAGACCTTGCCGTCGAGGGCGATGACCTCGCCGGACGCGACCTTGGCGAGCGGGTTGACCTCGACGAGGAGCGCGTCCTCGGCGATGAAGGTCTGCCACAGCGTCACGAGGACCTCGGCGACCTTCTCGGCGACCTCGGCCGGGAACTTCGCCAGGGCGACGATCTCGCGGGCCTTCTCGATCGTGACGCCCTCGTTGGCGTTGACCGGGACCTTCGCGAGCTTCTCGGGGGTCTCCTCGGCGACCTGCTCGATGTCCATGCCACCCGCGACCGAGGCCATGGCCAGGAAGGTGCGGTTGGTGCGGTCCAGCAGGTACGAGACGTAGTACTCCTCGAGGATCTCGGGAGCGGTCTCGGCGATCATCACCTTGTGGACCGTGTGGCCCTTGATGTCCATGCCCAGGATGTCCGTCGCGCGGGCGACGGCCTCGTCCGGGGTGGAGGCGAGCTTGACGCCGCCGGCCTTGCCGCGGCCGCCGACCTTCACCTGGGCCTTGACGACCGACTTGCCGCCCAGCTTCTCGGTGGCCTCGCGAGCCGCCTCAGGCGTGTCGATCACTTCACCGGCCAGCACCGGTACACCGTGCTTGGCGAAGAGGTCCCTCGCCTGGTACTCGAACAGGTCCACGCGCGTCCGTCCCTTGTCTTAAAGATTCGCAGTGATTCGCGGTTTGTCTGCTATCTGCGTGGGCGTGCCGCGGAGGGCAACGTGACGGCGCTGTCACTGGGGAGGCGCACACGGTGACCGTGGACGCGGCATGTCCGTCTCGCAGGTTATCCCCGAGGGCCGTAGGACCCTAAATCACAGATCACACCTGAGCGGTGATACCTGTCACAGATCCCCTCACCGCGGAGCTGCGGGTTCGTGCGATCCGCCGATTCGCGGCGGCCCGTCACGGGACCGGCAGGGGGCGCTTCTCCAGGGCGGCCGCCATCACCTCCGGGAACAGGTCGGGGGTGCAGGCGAAGGCGGGGGCGCCCAGCGCGGCGAGGGCCGCGGCGTGCTCCCGGTCGTAGGCGGGGGCGCCCTCGTCGGAGAGCGCGAGCAGGGTCACGAACTCCACGCCGGCCGCCTTCATCGCGGCGACCCGCTTCAGCATCTCGTCGCGTATGCCGCCCTCGTAGAGATCACTGATCAGGACCACGACCGTGTCGGCAGGACGGGTGATCCTGGACTGGCAGTAGGCCAGGGCGCGGTTGATGTCCGTGCCGCCGCCGAGCTGGGTGCCGAAGAGGACGTCCACGGGGTCGTCGAGCTGGTCGGTCAGGTCCACCACCGCCGTGTCGAAGACGACCAGGCGGGTGGCGATCGACCGCATGGAGGCCAGGACAGCGCCGAAGACGGAGGCGTAGACGACCGAGGCCGCCATCGAGCCGGACTGGTCGACGCAGAGCACCACCTCCTTCTTCACGGCCTGCGCGGCCCGCCCGTAGCCGACGAGCCGCTCGGGCACGACGGTGCGGTGCTCGGGGAGGTAGTTCTTGAGGTTCGCGCGGACGGTGCGGTCCCAGTCGATGTCCCGGTGGCGGGGGCGGCTGGTCCGGGCCGAGCGGTCGAGGGCTCCCGAGAGGGTGGCCCGGGTCCGGGCCGCGAGGCGCCGCTCCAGCTGCTCGACCACCTTGCGGACCACCGCCCGAGCGGTCTCCTTCGCGGTGTCGGGCATCGCCTTGTTCAGCGACAGCAGGGTCCCGACCAGGTGCACGTCGGGCTCGACGGCCTCCAGCATCTCCGGCTCCAGCAGGAGGGTGGACAGGCCCAGGCGCGCGATCGCGTCCCGCTGCATGACCTGCACGACGGGGGTGGGGAAGTAGGCCCGGATGTCCCCGAGCCAGCGGGCCACCCTCGGGGCGGACCCCCCGAGCCCCGCCGACCGCTCCCCCGGTCCCTTGCCGTCCCCGCCCCCGCCGTAGAGCGCCGCCAGTGCGGCGTCCATCGCGGCGTCGCGGCCGCTGAGCGCCAGCCCGGTGCCGTCGGCTCCGCCGTCGCCGCCGAGCACCATCCGCCAGCGCCGCAGCCGCTCGCCTCCGGCGGTTCCCATGCCGCTCTCCGTCATCTGCCGATCCCCTTTCACCGGTTGCCGTGTACGGGGCCAAGCCCCTCTCGTGCGTTCTCCGGAGCTCCGCCCCGGACCCCGATACCGGATGCTCCGCGCCCGGTGCGCTCCTTCGCCGCGGGCGCGCCGCCCGGCCGGGGCAGGGGCCCGCGCCTCACAGCCCGGCCAGGGCAGGCGCCCCCAGCAGGAGCCGGGCCACCTCCGCCGCCGCCGCGGCGCGGGCCGGGTCCAGGGCGGGGGCGAAGCCCTCGGGGGCCGGGCCCGCGCCGGCGGGGGCCGCCCGCGGTCCCGGGGCGCGACGGGCCAGTTCGCCCAGGGTGCGCCGCACGCCCGGCTCGTACGCCCCGAACGTGCGCCGCAGGAGCGGCAGTACGTCGGTGAAGGCCGTCGCCGGGACCGACACCAGCCAGCCGTCGACCAGGCCCCGCAGCCGCTCGTCGTGGACCAGCAGCGTCCCGCCGCCGGAGCCGCCCGCGAACCCCTCGATCCAGCCCGCCGCGTCGGCCGGGGAGGCCGCCGGGGAGAGCGCGAGGCCCATCAGGCGGGCCGTCTCCTCGGGCGGGAGCCGCCCCTCGTCCAGCAGCAGCCGCACGGCCCGGCCGCGTATCAGCCCGGGCACGCCGTCCCGCGCGGCCAGCTTCCGCAGGACCGACGCCCAGCGGTCCCGCAGCCCGTCGTCCGCGGCGCCGGTCAGGAGGGCCACCGCCCCGTGCACCCCGTCCAGATGGCCCCGCAGCTCGGCCGCGCCGTCGGCGTCGAGCCCGGCCGCGCAGGCCGGCGGGAGTGCCACGCAGATCCGCTCGGCCAGCCCGGCCGCGACCGTGCCGAGCGCCGCCGAGTCCGTGCCCCGCACGTCCCCGTACCGCAGCGAACGGGCCAGCGCGGGCAGCGCCTTGGCGAGCCGTGCCACATCGGTGTCCAGCGCCGCCAGGTCGGCCAGGGCCCGCAGCACGGCGGGCAGGGCCTCCGCCAGCCCAGCCGCCAGGCACCGCTCGGCCAGGGCCGTGACCTCCCCGAGCTCCCCCGCGGCCGCCGCCTGCGCCACGGCCTTGGCGGTGGCCGCGCCGAGGACGGTGGTGCCCCAGATCCCGGCCTCGGCGACCCGTACCGACAGCTCGGGCTCCCAGCGCAGCCGCCAGGTCTCCCGGAAGGTGCCCGTCCCCGCCCGGGAGGCGGCGGGCACTCCCCAGTCGACCCCGAGCATCCGCAGCCGGTGCAGCAGCAGGGACCTGGCCGCGTCGGTGTCCTTGCGCAGGTCCAGCTCCAGCTCCCGCTCGCGGGCCTCCGCCTTCAGCCGCAGCGAGCGCTGCCGGCGGCTGAGGTCGCGCTGGAGCGGTACGGCGGGCGCCGCGTCCGGGACCTCGCCGAGCACGTCCCCGACGACGAGCCGGTCCCCGACCAGCGCGAGCGGGACGTCCGAGCCGTCGCACATCACCGCCCGCACCGCCTCCAGCGTCTCCCCGAGCCCCGGCACCGGGCGGCCCCGGACGGCGGCCAGGGTCTCGGCCAGCCGGACGGCCTCGATGACATGGGACGGGGAGACCTGCCGGCCCTCCTCCCGCAGCAGCCCGGCCACCTTGGTCAGCCACCGCTCGACGGGCCGGTCCCGGCAGGCGAAGAGGTGCGCGTACCAGCCGGGCGAGGTGACACCCGCGCCGTATCCGCCGGCCCGGGCGAGCCTGCGGTGGGTCCAGGGCACCCAGGTGGTCTCCACCTTGGTCCGGGGCAGCCCGGCGAGCAGGGCCCGGTCGGCCGCGACCGTCGTCCTGGCGCGCAGCGCCGGTACGTGCCAGGCACCGCACACCACGGCGTACTCCTCGCCGAACTCCCGGCGGGCGGCCCGCATCCGCTGCCGCATGTGGGCCTCGCGGACCAGGTCGCGGGGGCGGCCGCCGTCCCCGTAGGCCTCGCGCAGAGCGCCCATGGCCTCCTCCACGGCCCGGAAGGCGGCCAGCGGGTCCCGTACCGGGCCGCCGCCCCGGTGTTCGACCACGTCCTCCCACCACTGCTCCGGGTCCTCGTACCCGGCGGTCTCCGCGAGGACGGCGAGCGGGTCCACCGGCAGCGCCGCGACCCCCGCCCGCGCCTCCCCTTCCGCCTGCGCCTCCCCGTCCGCCTCTGTCTCCCCCTCCGGCGCGGCCAGCGTGTGCGCGGCGGGGAGGTCGATGAAGCGCACCGGGACGTCCCGGGCCTGGGCCCAGCGGATGGCGGCCCACTCCGGGGAGAAGCCGGCCAGCGGCCAGAACGCGGCCCGGCCCGGATCGTCCGCCGCGTGCGCGAGCAGGGCGACGGGCGGGCGCATGCCCGGCTCGGCGGCCAGGGCGAGCAGCGCGTCCCCCTCGGGCGGGCCCTCGATCAGCACGGCCCCCGGCTGCGCGTGGTCCAGCGCGGCCCGCACCGCCCGGGCGGAGCCCGGCCCGTGGTGGCGGACGCCGAGGAGCAGGGGTCCGGCGGCGCCCGGGCTCATGCCGTCACCTCCCGGCAGGCGCGGTAGAAGTCCTTCCAGCCCTCGCGCTCGCGGACGACCGCTTCCAGGTACTCCTGCCAGACGACCCGGTCGGCGGCCGGGTCGCGGACGACGGCGCCGAGGATCCCGGCGGCCACGTCGGAGGGGCGCAGGACCCCGTCCCCGAAGTGCGCCGCGAGGGCGAGCCCCCCGGTGACCACGGAGATGGCCTCGGCGGTGGAGAGGGTGCCGCTGGGCGACTTCACCTTGGTACGGCCGTCGCCGGTGATGCCGTCGCGGAGCTCGCGGAAGACGGTGACGACCCGGCGGATCTCCTCCAGCCCCTCGGGCACGGCGGGCAGGTCGAGGGCGCGGCCCATCTGGCCGACGCGGCGGGCGACGATGTCGACCTCGTCGTCGGCGGTGGCGGGCAGCGGCAGGACGACGGTGTTGAAGCGGCGGCGCAGGGCGCTGGAGAGCTCGTTGACCCCGCGGTCGCGGTCGTTGGCGGTGGCGATGAGGTTGAAGCCGCGCACGGCCTGCACCTCCTGGCCGAGCTCCGGTATCGGGAGGGTCTTCTCGGACAGGACCGTGATGAGGGTGTCCTGGACGTCGGCGGGGATGCGGGTGAGCTCCTCGACGCGGGCGGTCATGCCCTGGGCCATGGCGCGCATGACGGGGCTGGGGACGAGGGCCTCGCGGCTGGGGCCGTCGGCGAGGAGGCGGGCGTAGTTCCAGCCGTAGCGGAGGGCCTCCTCGGGGGTGCCGGCCGTGCCCTGGACCAGCAGGGTGGAGTCCCCGCTGACGGCGGCGGCCAGGTGCTCCGAGACCCAGGTCTTGGCGGTGCCGGGGACGCCCAGCAGGAGGAGGGCGCGGTCGGTGGCCAGGGTGGTGACGGCGACCTCGACGATCCGGCGCGGGCCGACGTACTTGGGCGTGATCACCGTGCCGTCCGCGAGCGTGCCGCCCTGGAGGTAGGTGGCGACGGCCCAGGGGGAGAGCTTCCAGCGGGCCGGGCGGGGCCGGTCGTCGGCGGCTTCCAGGGCTTTCAGTTCGTGCGCGAACGCGTCTTCCGCGTGCGGTCGCAGTGCCTCGGTACCGGTGTCGTTCCCGTGCGTGCTCATGGTCCCCCTCCAGTGCTCGGCAGCCGCTCCCGACTGCTGTACCCACGGTGCACCACGCCACTGACAACGCCCCTTGTTCGAGGCGTCGTTGCAGGTCAGCGCGATTGTCAGTGGGGGTCTCTACGGTGGTTTCCATGACTGAGCAGGGGGTCCGCTGGACGGCGGAACAGGTACTGGCTCTGGCTCCTGACGAGGCGTCGCGCAAGGCGGGGGGCAGGCTGGGCGCGGCGGGTCCGTGGTCCCAGACCGGAGGTTCCGCTTCCGGTGCGGTGTGGGGGTTGTGCAAGGGCAGCGGCGCCACGCCGTACCGCACGGTCGTCGACCTGGCGGGGCCCGCGTACACGTGCTCCTGCCCGAGCCGGAAGTTCCCGTGCAAGCACGCGCTGGGGCTGCTGCTGCTCTGGTCGGCGCGGGGCCTGGGCGACCCGGCCGAGGCGCCGGACTGGGCGGCGGAGTGGCTGGCGGGGCGCGCGGCGAAGGCCGCCCGCCCGGCTGCGGCCGGCCCGGTGGACGCCGGGGCGGCGCGCAAGCGGGCCGAGCGGCGCGCGGAGCGGGTCGGGGCGGGCGTCGTGGAGCTGGAGCGGCGGCTGGCGGACCTGCTGCGCGGCGGGATCGCCGGGCAGGCACAGGCGGGGTACGCGCCGTGGGAGGAGACCGCCGCCCGGATGGTCGACGCCCAGGCGCCCGGACTGGCCTCGCGGGTAAGGGAGTTGGGGACAATACCCGGTTGCGGCTCCGGCTGGCCCGCCCGGATGCTTGAGGAGTTCGCGCTGCTGCACCTGTTGGACCGGGCCTGGCTGGGGGTGTCCGGACTGCCGGAGCCGTTGGCCGCGACCGTCCGGAACCGGGTGGGACTGCCGTCCTCGGCCGAGGGGGAGCCCGTCCGGGACCGCTGGCTCGTGCTCGCCCAGTACGACTCGGTGTCCCCGGACGGCCGTCTCACCACCCGCCGTACCTGGCTGCGCGGGCTGGAGGGCGGACGGCCGGCGCTGGTGCTGGACTTCGGACCGCCCGGGCGGGCGCCGGGGCTGGCGCTGCCCGTCGGACTGGTGCTGGAGGCGGAAGTCCGCTTCCGGCCCGGGACGGCGGGGCTCCGGGCGGACCTGGGGGACCGTGCCGCGGCCGCGGTGGCGGACCGCTCCGGGGCTCCGCTCGGAGTGGACACCGGCGAGGCGCTGGAAGCCTACGGTGCCGCGCTGCGGGAGGACCCGTGGCTGGAGTCCTGGCCGGTGGTCCTCGGCCCGGTGATACCGATACCGGGCGGGGCGGACGAGGGGGCCTGGCAGCTGGCGGACGCGGAGGGGGCGTCCGCACTGCCGGTGGCCTCCGGCGGGGGCCGTCCGCGGTCCGCGCTGTGGCAGCTCGCCGCCCTCTCGGGCGGCGGCCCCGTCACGGTGTTCGGTGAGTGCGGCCACCGCGGCTTCACCCCGCTGACCGCCTGGCAGCCCGGCTCGCCCGAGCCGGTGCCGCTGGTCTGACCAGCCGAAGAAGGGCGCGAACACCAAGAAAACGCAGGGGGCCTGGGGGGATCCATGCCGTCTGACGGACCGACATGGAGGACGCGGAGGCGCGGGGGCGCCGACGCGCGGACGAGGAGCCGGGGGGCTTTCATGAACGACAACCACGCCAGCTGAACGGGTTCGTGCGGCACATCCGAGGCTCCGGTCCCGCGCAGGGGACGGGACCGGGGCCGGGGCCGACACGAGTACGAGGACGACTACGAGTACGAGGGAGGGGCCGGATGGGCAAGGCCGACGGGACGTACGCGGAAGCGGACTGGGAGGCGCTGGTCACCGCCGCGCTGCTGGGCACCGAGCGGCGGGGCGGCACACCGGAGGCGCTGCTCGACGCGGCGGCCGTGCAGACGCTGCGCCGCCGCGCCGGGCTGCGGCCCGCGGCGGCGGCCCGGCTACCGGAACCGGCGCCCCGGGATCCGCGCCCGGCGCCGCCGGAAGCCGCCCGGCGGCGGCTCGCGCAGCTGCTCGCGGGCCGTACGAGCGGCGGCGCCGGGCGGCGGGGGGCCGCCCCGGACCTGACGGAGCTGCTCCCGCAGTGGCTGGCCGCCGCCGGGCGGCACGGGTACCGGGCGCCGTCGGCGCTGGTCCCGGCGCTGCTGGACGCGGCCCGGGCCCGCACCGACCTGCGCCCGCAGGCGCTGGCCCTGGCCGGGGCGCGGGGGCTCTGGCTGGCCCGGCTGAATCCGGAATGGCGGTTCGCGCTGCGCGGCGCGGCGGGCGGCACCGGCGCACCGCCCGACCCCGCCGACGCGGAGGCGGTGACCCGGCTGTGGGAGGAGGGGCTCTTCGCGGAACGGGTCGCGCTGCTGGGCGCCGTACGGGCCCGGGACGCGGCGGCGGCGACCCGGCTGCTGGCCTCCACGTGGGCCACCGAGCGGGCCGAGGACCGGCTGATGTTCCTCGACTCGCTGCGGACGGGGCTGTCGATGGCCGACGAGCCGTTCCTGGAGGCCGCCTTGGGGGACCGCAGCCGCAACGTACGGGCGACGGCGGCGGAGCTGCTGTCGGCACTGCCGGAGTCGGCGCTCGCCGGGCGGATGGCGGAGCGGGCGCTGGCCTGCGTGGGCCCGGAGGCGGTGGTGCCGCCGGCGGAGTGCGACGCCGGGATGCTGCGCGACGGGGTGGTCGAGCGGCCGCCCGCGGGGCGCGGGGAGCGGGCGTGGTGGCTGGGGCAGGTGGTGGACGCGGCTCCGCTGTCCTGCTGGCGGGACCGGTTCGGGGGGTTGGAGCCGGCGGAGATCGTGGCACTGCCGGTGCCCGACGGCTGGGCGGAGGAGATACACGCCGCCTGGTGCCGGGCGGCGGTGCGGCAGGGGGACCCGCGGTGGTCGAAGGCCCTGCTGGGCGCGGCGTCCGCGCCGCCCGCGGCGGGACCGGGCACGGCGTCGCTCGCGGAGCGGGCCAAGCTGCTGGAGACCCTGCCGGAGGGGGAACGGGCGGAGTGGGTCGCGGAGTTCGTGCGGGCGCACGGGCTGTCGGAGGCGTTCCAGCTGCTGGGGGTCTGCCGGGTGCCGTGGGCGGGGGCGCTGGGGCGGGCGGTGGTGGACGCGCTGGACGCCGCGCGGCTGGCGGGGGGATATCCGTGGAGCTTCAGCGGGGTGATGGGGCTGGCGGAGCGCTGCCTCGATCCTGCGGAGGCGGGCCGGCTGGAGGGCCTCACGGCCGGGGTGTCGGACGTCCCGGAGGGGGGCTCCGGGGCCTCCGCGTACTGGGCCGAGGCCTTCCAGCGGCTGGTCGCGACGCTGCGGGTGCGGGCCGAAATGCTCTCGGAGCTCGCGCCGTCGTGACCCCCGCCCCTCTCCCGCACCGGGGGTCTGGGGGCGGAGCCCCCAGGGGGGCCGGGGCTTGCCCTGGGGAACGGGCGAAGGGCGGGGCGGGGACTTGGGGCTACGCGGGGCGGACGTTCGTGTTGACCCAGTTGACGATTTCCGTCGTCGTCGCGCCCGGGGTGAAGATCGCCGCCACGCCCTTCTCCTTCAGCGGAGCGATGTCGTCCTCCGGGATGATGCCCCCGCCGAAGACCTTGATGTCCTCCGCGTCCCGCTCCTTCAGCAGGTCCAGCACCCGCGCGAACAGCGTGTTGTGCGCGCCCGAGAGGATCGACAGGCCGATGGCGTCGGCGTCCTCCTGGATCGCGGTGTCGACGATCTGCTCGGGGGTCTGGTGCAGGCCCGTGTAGATGACCTCCATGCCCGCGTCCCGCAGCGCCCGCGCGATCACCTTGGCCCCGCGGTCGTGGCCGTCGAGACCCGGCTTGGCCACCACCACACGGATCGGACCGGTCACACCCATCGCACTGCCTCCCGAGTGAACGAACGTTAAGTACAGCATTGCGCACGGCACCGTTTCACGGTCAACGGGGAGGGGGAAATCACACGTGGGACGCCGTTGATTCACCTCGCCCACTCGCCCCGCCCCCGCGCCGCCAGCCGCACGGCACGGTGGCGGGGCCACGTCGGCAGCCGGCACGGCCCCCTACCCAAGAGGTCCAGGGGAGGCCGTCGATGGGGCTGACGATCGCACCGCTGCCCGTCCCGCGCTCGGGGGCCGCCCTGCGGGCCGCGGTCCTGGAGGCGCTGGTACTCGCCGGGCACATGCTCCTCTACCCGAGTGGAGTCCGGGAGGAGCGCATATCCGGCGGCGGACCGCCGCCGGGGCAACTGCCGCCCGTCCTCCTGCTGCACGGGTTCACCGACAACCGGTCGGTGTTCGTGCTGCTGCGCCGGGCCCTCGGGGCCGGCGGCCGGCGGCGCGTGGAGACGTACAACTACTCCCCCCTCACCCTCGACCTGCGCGTCACCGCCCGTCACCTCGCCCGGCGCGTCGAGGAGCTGTGCGAGCGCAGCGGCCAGGAGCGGGTGGACCTCGTGGGCCACAGCCTGGGCGGGCTGGTCGGGCGGTACTACGTCCAGCGGCTCGGCGGTGACGCCCGGGTGCGGACGCTGGTCACCCTCGGCACCCCGCACGGCGGGACCCGTGTCGCCCCCTTCATGGACGCCCACCCGCTGGTCCGCCAGATGCGCCCGGACTCCCCCGTGATGGAGGAGCTGCGCGCGCCCGCGCCCGGCTGCCGGACCCGGTGCGTGGCGTTCTGGAGCGCGTTCGACGCCCTGATGACCCCGCCCGGCGCGGCCCGGATCGAGCACCCCGACCTGGACGCGACGAACGTCGAGGTCACCGGGATCGGGCACCTCGCCCTTCCGGTGCATCCCGCCGTCGTCACCGCCGTCCGGCGGGCCCTCGACGGTCCGGTGCGTGACGCCGGGGGCGCGGGCGCCGCGGAGGGGCCCGTGCGGAAACCGCCGGCGGCCGGAACCGAAGGGGAGGGCATGGTCGTCTGAGCTGGCCTGGTGGGCGCTGACCGAGTACCTGCCCATGGACTGCCACAGCACCGGCGACCTCGCCAGGCCGGACCTGCGCAACTGCGACTTCCACACCCTCGACCACTCCGCGGCCATGCTGTTCCTGCTGGCCGTCACCGGTGTGCTGCTGGTCGGCGCGGTGTTCGTCGTCGACGCCGTCCTGCCGCCCAGGGCGCGCCGCGGGGCCTGGCTGCGGTCGGCCGTGCTGGTGCCGGTGCCGTTCGCGCTGTTGCTCGCGTTGGCCTACAACACCGGATGATCCCGAGTCGAACGAATTTCGAACTCAAGGCCAAGGGTCGGTCTTCCTGCGACCGAAAGGCGGCCGAATGCCCGGTTCCCGCGAGCTCGAAACCCGCCGAAGATTGTCGAGGCGAGTAACCGCCGGGTACAGTCACGCCACTGCTCTCCTCCGGTGAACCTTGAGTTCCCCGGCCACCCAGGCCCCCACTGCCGAGGCGAAAGAGAAGTTGGTGAACGACCGCCCGACGTCGGGCCAGTACCCCGAAACCGGGTACGACGGCCTTTCCACCACCACTTTCGCTGGTGACCAGGCATACGTTTCCTATGAAACGCAGGGTCAGGGCTATCAGTACGTCACGGACTACGCCGCGTCGGGCAGTTATGCGGGCTACGACGCCTACGGCGCGTACACCTCGTCGTCCGCCGACACCGGTGCCTACGACACCACCACGTGGACCGCGCAGCAGGACTACCTCTCCAGCGTCCCCGCCCAGACCGTCCCCGAGGACGCGACCGGCTCCTGGGACGCGAGCGCCTGGAACTCCGCGAACTCCGATACCACCGCGTACCCGTCGGCCTCGTTCGGATACGCCGACCCCGGCTCCGAGCAGACCGGGCAGTGGGACTTCTCCGGCTACGGGAACGGGAGCGGGAACGGGCAGGACACCGGCGCCTATGACGCCACCGCGTGGAACGGCGGCGGCGGCGAGCCGGTCGCCGATGTCCACGCGGAAGCCGAAGACGAGACCTCCGTATTCGAGCCGCTCGGCCCCGCCTTCCCCGCCGGGGACGACGAGCCGCAGTTCGACGACGCGACGCAGATGGCGCCCCTTGCCTCCGCCTCCGCCTCCGCCTCCGATGCCCCGGCCGCCGAGCCGCGTTCGGCGCGCCGGGCCGCCGGCCGTGGTGGCAAGGAGAAGGCGGGCAGCGCCCGGCGCCGCACGCCGGCCAAGCGTTCCGCCCTGCTGACCGTGGCCGTGCCCTCCATGTGCGTGATGGGCGTCGCGGGAGTCGCCGCCGCCTCCGTCAGCGGTCTCACCGGCGGTGACAAGCCGTCCGAGGACACCACGACGATGGCCGCCCCCGACCCGTCCTCGGTGAAGCCGGTCGCGGCGAACAACAAGCTCGACACCCAGCTGACCGCTCTGAGCGCCGACGCCGGCGACTTCGCCGACCGCGCGAGCCGCACCCAGGAGCGGATCGACCTCAAGCAGCGTCAGGAAGAAGAGAAGAAGAAGCGGGCCGAGGAGGCGGCGGCCAAGGAGGCGGCCCGCCCCAAGTTCGCCATCCCCGTCACCCAGCACGGCCTGAGCGCCATGTTCGGCCAGGCCGGCGGCATGTGGATGTCCGTGCACACCGGCATCGACTTCCCGGTCTCCTACGGCACCCCGGTCATGGCCGCCACCGACGGCACCATGCGCACCCAGTGGAACAGCGCCTACGGGAACATGGCCATCCTGACTTCCCCCGACGGCACCGAGACCTGGTACTGCCACCTCAGCAGCACCAAGATCCGGTCCGGGCAGGTCAAGGCCGGCGACGTCATCGCCTACTCGGGCAACTCCGGCAACTCCACCGGCCCGCACCTCCACTTCGAGGTACGGCCCGGTGGCGGCTCCGCCGTCGACCCCCTGGCGTGGCTGCGCAGCCACGGCCTGGACCCGACGTAGCAGCCGGACCCCGCTAGAGCTTCTGCACCGGCGCGTAGCGCAGCAGCAGGCGCTTGGGCTTGTCGTCCCCGAAGTCGATGGTGGCCTGCGCGTCCGCGCCGGCACCCCGGACCTCCATGACCGTGCCCAGCCCGAACTGGTCGTGCGTGACGCGGTCCCCGACGGCCAGCGCGATGGCCGGCTTGTCGGTGGCGCGGCGCGTCGCGAACCCGGAGGGGCCGGACGACCGGGAGCGCGAGGAGGACAGGAAGGCCTCGGGCGAGGTCCCGAACGAGGCCTTCCCCGCGCCGGACGACGAGGAGCCGTAGCCGGAGCCGCGCATCGGCCCGGCCGGCTTCTGCGCGGCGCCCGTGCGCTTCCACTGGAGGTACTCGGCCGGGATCTCCTCCAGGAACCGCGAGGGCGGGTTGTACGAGGGGGTGCCCCAGGCGCTGCGCATGCCGGAGCGGGTCAGGTACAGCCGCTCGCGGGCGCGCGTGATGCCGACGTAGGCGAGGCGGCGCTCCTCCTCCAGCTCCTTGGTCTGGCCGAGCGCCCGCATGTGCGGGAAGACCCCGTCCTCCATGCCGGTCAGGAAGACCACCGGGAACTCCAGGCCCTTGGCGGTGTGCAGGGTCATCAGCGTGATGACACCCGAGCCGTCCGGGTCCTCGTCCGGGATCTGGTCGGAGTCGGCGACGAGCGCGACCTGCTCCAGGAACTCGGCCAGGGTGCCGGGGCTCTCCTCGTCCCGCGCCTGCTCGAACTCGAGGGCGACGGCGGCGAGCTCCTGGAGGTTCTCGATCCGGGTCTCGTCCTGCGGGTCGGTCGAGGCCTGGAGCTCGGCGAGGTAGCCCGTGCGCTCCAGGACCGCCTCCAGCACCACGGCCGGGCCGGCGCCGGAGTCGACGACGGTGCGCAGCTCCTCCATCAGCGTGTTGAACCGCTTGACGGCGTTGGTGGAGCGGGCGGCCATGCCGAAGGCCTCGTCCACCCGGCGCAGGGCCTGCGGGAAGGTGATCTTCTCGCGGTGGGCGAGGGCGTCGATCATCGCCTCGGCGCGCTCGCCGATGCCGCGCTTGGGCACGTTGAGGATGCGGCGGAGCGGGACGTTGTCCTCGGGGTTGGCCAGGACGCGCAGGTAGGCCAGGACGTCCCGGACCTCCTTGCGCTCGTAGAAGCGCACGCCGCCGACGACCTTGTAGGGCAGTCCGACGCGGATGAAGATCTCTTCGAACACGCGGGACTGGGCGTTGGTCCGGTAGAAGATCGCGACGTCGCCGGCCTTGGCGTCGCCCGCGTCCGTCAGCCGGTCGATCTCGTCGGCGACGAACTGGGCCTCGTCGTGCTCGGTGTCGGCGACGTAGCCGGTGATGACGGCGCCGCTGCCGGCCTGGGTCCACAGGTTCTTGGCGCGGCGGTTCTCGTTGCGCTCGATGACGGCGTTGGCGGCGGAGAGGATCGTCTGCGTGGAGCGGTAGTTCTGCTCCAGCAGGATCGTCGTCGCGTCCTTGTAGTCCTCCTCGAACTGGAGGATGTTGCGGATGGTGGCGCCGCGGAAGGCGTAGATCGACTGGTCGGCGTCGCCCACCACGCACAGTTCGGCGGGCGGCAGGTCCGGGTAGCCGGGGCCGACCAGCTCGCGCACGAGGGTGTACTGGGCGTGGTTGGTGTCCTGGTACTCGTCGACCAGGACGTGCCGGAAGCGGCGCCGGTAGTGCTCGGCCACGTCCGGGAAGGCCTGGAGGAGGTGGACCGTGGTCATGATGATGTCGTCGAAGTCGAGGGCGTTGGCCTCGCGCAGCCGGCCCTGGTACATCGCGTAGGCCTGGGCGAGGGTCTTCTCGAAGCCGTCGGCCGCCTGCGCGGCGAAGGCGTCCTCGTCGATGAGCTCGTTCTTGAGGTTCGAGATCTTGGCGTTGAAGGACTTGGGCGGGAACTTCTTCGGGTCCAGGTCCAGGTCGCGGCAGACCAACGCCATCAGGCGCTTGGAGTCGGCGGCGTCGTAGATCGAGAACGAGGAGGTGAAGCCGAGGCGCTTGGACTCGCGGCGCAGGATGCGCACGCAGGCGCTGTGGAAGGTGGAGACCCACATGGCGTTGGCGCGCGGGCCGACCAGGTTCTCGACGCGCTCCTTCATCTCGGCCGCGGCCTTGTTGGTGAAGGTGATCGCGAGGATCTGGCCCGGGTGGACGTGGCGCGCGGACAGCAGGTGCCCGATGCGGTGCGTCAGCACGCGGGTCTTGCCGGAGCCGGCGCCGGCCACGATGAGCAGCGGGGAGCCCGCGTGCACCACGGCGGCGGCCTGCTGCTCGTTCAGCCCGTCCAGGAGGGTCGCGGGGTCGATGACCGGCCGGGGGGCGCCGTCGCGGTAGTACGCGTCCCGGTCCGCGGGCAGGTCGAAGCGGCCGCCGAACAGGTCGTCCGCGCCCTCCTCGGGGGCGTGGTGCTCCTCGGGCGGCGGGGGGACCTCGTCGGAGGGGGTGAGGTCGGCCAGGAAGCTGTCGTCAAAGAGGCTGCTCATCGCCATCCGAGTCTAGAGGCCGGGACCGACAGGCGGTCCCGCCCCGGGGAAATCCGCCGTCGGGACGGGAAGGGACACCCCGTAGTCTCGTCGCCATGACTGTCCTCACCAACGTCTTCGTCGGCCTGCACATCATCGGCATAGCCTCCCTGCTGGGCGGCTTCCTCACCCAGATGAAGGCGATGGGCGCCGGCACCGCCCGCTTCGTGCCCGCGATGCTGCACGGCGCGCTGACCATGCTCGTCACCGGCGTGCTGCTCGTCGGCTTCCACGAGATGGGCGACGGGGCACCGCTGAACAACATCAAGATCGGCGTGAAGCTGGCGGTCCTCTTCGTGATCCTGGCGCTCGTCTACGTCAAGCGCGACGAGGAGCACGTCGAGAAGGGCCTCTTCGGCGCGGTCGGCGGACTGACCGTCGCCAATATCTTTATCGCCGTCCTCTGGCACTGAGCGGTCCCGTCCGGCCATCGGCGATCAGCCGCAGCCAGTACTGATCAACTCGTCATCCGGCCGTGACCTCCAGGTTTAGCGTCCTCCCCCGAGACCTGAGACCTGCGGGACCGACGGAAGGACGTGAGGCCCCCGTGGCCAGTCATCGAAAGCCCAGGCAGCGCCCGTTCTCCGGCGGCACCGTCCGGACGGCCGCCACCCTCGCCCTCGCGGGCGCTGCCACCGCCACCGCCTTCGAAGGCACCTCGCACGCCGAGCCCCAGCAGACCCCCGCCCAGGTCAAGGCGGAGGTCGACCGGCTCTACGAGGAGGCCGAGGCGGCGACGGAGAACTACAACGGGGCGAAGGCCAGGGCCGACGAGGCCGAGCGGGCGCTGACCGGCCTGCAGGACGAGGCCGCCCGCAGGGAGGAACGGCTCGGCGCCGCCCGCAGCGCCCTCGCCACCGTCGCGGCCGGCCAGTACCGCAGCGGCGGCCTGGGCCCCGCCCTCCAGCTGGCGCTCGCCACCGACCCCCAGGACTACCTGGAGCGGTCCTCCCTGCTCACCCGGGCCGGCGACCGGACCGCCGCCGAGGTGGCCTCCGTACGCCGCGGGCTCGACGAGGTCGCCCGGCTGCGCGCGCGGGCCGACGGCAGCCTGAAGGAGGTCCGCGCCCGGCGGGACGAGCTCGCCCGGCAGAAGTCCGTCGTCGAGGACCGGCTGGCCACGGCCCAGCGGCTGCTGGCCCGGCTCGGCGCCGAGGAGCGGGCCGCGTACGAGGCGCAGCACGGCGGCGGCCCGGACCGCCCCGCCGCCCGGCCCGCGGGGACGGCGCCCGCCGGGCGGACCGGCGCCCCGGCCCCCGCCGACGGTTCGCGCGCCGCCCGCGCGGTGGCGTTCGCGTACGGGGCGATCGGCAAGCCGTACATCTGGGGCGCGACCGGCCCGGGCTCCTTCGACTGCTCGGGCCTGACCCAGGCGGCCTGGCGCGCGGCCGGGGTCTCGCTGCCCCGCACCACCTACACCCAGATCAACGCCGGCCGGCGGGTCTCCCGCGACCAGCTGGCCCCCGGCGACCTGGTCTTCTACTACTCCGGGGTCACGCACGTCGGCCTGTACGTGGGCGGCGGGCAGATCATCCACGCCCCGCGCCCCGGCTCCACGGTCCGGCTGGCACCGGTCGACTCGATGCCCTGGGCCGGCGCCTCCCGCCCGGCGTAGCCGCCCCGGCCCGTCAGGGGGCCTTGACGGTCTGGCTCAGCCAGCCGAAGGTCTGCGGCAGCTGCTTGGACCAGGACTCCAGGTTGTGGCCGCCGGTCACCTTCTCCGCGTGCACGGTGGTCGGGTTCTGGGCGAGCCCCTTGAGGTCCATGCCCGACAGGTAGCCGTCCTGCTCGGCCCCCGACATCCACAGCGCCACCGCCGGCGGCGCGGGCTGCGACCTCAGCAGCTCCTTGAGGTTGTGGGTGCGGCGCAGCTCGGGGTCCTTGGCGACCAGCGAGGTGGGCTCCTGGCCGGGGTCGTTGTACCCGGACAGCGAGACGGCGGCGCCGTAGCGGTCGGGGTGCAGGATGGCCAGCTTGGCCGCGCAGTAGGCGCCCGCGGAGTATCCGGCCACGCCCCAGGTGCGGGGCTCGTCGGAGACGCGGAAGTTGTCGGTGACCATCTTGCGGACGTCGACGCTGAACCAGCTGTCGGCGTTGACCTTGCCGGGGAGGTTGGCGCAGCCGGTGTCGGCGTTGCCCAGCAGCATGGCGCGCGGGGAGACCAGGACGAAGGGCTGGACCTTGCCCTCCTTCATCAGCGGCTCCAGCACCTCGTGCGCCTTGAGCCCCTGGAACCAGGACTTGCCGGTGCCGGGTATGCCGGGGATCAGCTCGACGACCGGGAACTTCCTGTCCTTGTAGGCCGGGTCGTCGTACTGCGGCGGCAGCCACACCATGACGTCGCCCTTGACCCCGGAGATCTTCCCGTCGAGCTCGGTCTTCTTCACGCGGCCGCCGAGCCCGTCGACGGGCTGGAAGTCCTGGCGGACCTTGGGCTCCTGCCTGACCTGCTCGGCCTTCTTGCCGCCCATGCCGTCGGCGCCGAGGTCGGGGGCGGACTGGACGTAGCTGCCGGTGCCCATCAGGTCGCCCCAGGAGGCGTAGAAGTTCATGTCCCGGTTGACCGCGACGAACACCAGGGCGACGGCGGTCACCTGTGCGAACACCACCATCAGCCCGCGGACCGCCAGGCGCGCGGCGGCGGGGCCGCGGACCTTGCTCCACACGGTCAGCGGCAGGGCGACGGCGATCAGCGTCAGGCCGATCACCGCCGCGAAGAGAGGGGTCCCCGTCAGGCTCATCACGCCACCCAAGAGGCCGCCGTGACGCCGTCCGGTTGCCCTCCCCGGCTGCGTCGTGGATCACATCCGGACCGCGCCCCGGGGCCCGGCCCCGGGGCGTCACCCCCGGTTCACGCGCAGGTCAGACGAGGCGGCGCGCGGTGGCCCAGCGGGTCAGCTCGTGCCGGTTGGAGAGCTGGAGCTTCCTCAGCACCGCCGAGACGTGCGACTCGACGGTCTTCACCGAGATGAACAGCTGCTTGGCGATCTCCTTGTACGCGTACCCGCGCGCGATCAGCCGCAGCACCTCGCGCTCGCGCTGGGTGAGCCGGTCCAGGTCCTCGTCGACCGGCGGCGCGTCCGTGGAGGCGAAGGCGTCGAGGACGAAGCCGGCCAGCCGCGGCGAGAACACCGCGTCCCCGTCCTGGACCCGGAAGACGGAGTCCACCAGGTCGGTGCCGGTGATGGTCTTGGTGACGTAGCCGCGGGCGCCGCCCCGGATGACCCCGATGACGTCCTCGGCGGCGTCCGACACCGACAGGGCCAGGAACCGCACCGGGTTCTCGGCGGCCGCCATCAGCGGGGCGCAGCGGCGCAGCACCTCGACGCCGCCGCCGCCGGGCAGGTGCACGTCGAGGAGGACCACCTCGGGGCGGGTGGCGGTGATGACGGTGACGGCCTGGTCCACGTCGGCGGCCTCACCGACCACCTCGACGCCGGTGCGGGCCGTCTCCCCGATCTCGGCCTGTACGCCGGTGCGGAACATGCGGTGGTCGTCGACGAGCACCACCCGGACCCTCCTGGCCCCGTCGTCCACCGCGCCGCCCTCGGTCATGCCCGTCACGCCCGTCATGCCGCGTTCGCCACCCTCTCCATCTCCAGTTCGACTTCCGTGCCGCCGTCGGGCGCGGACCGCAGTCGTGCGGTCCCGCCGTTGCGCTGCATCCGGCCGATGATCGATTCTCGTACGCCCATGCGGTCGCCGGGTACCGCGTCGATGTCGAAGCCCGGTCCCCGGTCCCGTACGGACACGAACACCGTGCGCCCGTCGACCTCCGCGTACACCTGGACGGGGCCGCCCTCGCCACCGTACTTGGCGGCGTTGACCATCGCCTCGCGCGCGGCCTGCATCTGCGCGGCCAGCTTCTCGTCCAGCGGGCAGTCGCCGACGACGACCACCTCGATCGGGACGCCGTGGTGGTCCTCGACCTCGGCGGCGGCCTTCTTCACGGCCTCGGCGAGGGTGGCCGGCTCCTCGGCCTCGTCCTTGCCGGTGCCCTCGGGCTTGTACAGCCAGTTGCGCAGCTCCCGCTCCTGGGCGCGGGCGAGGCGGCGGACCTCGCCGACGTCCTCGGCGTTGCGCTGGATCAGGGTGAGGGTGTGCAGCACGGAGTCGTGGACGTGGGCGGCGACCTCGGCGCGCTCCTGGGCGCGGATGCGCATCAGCCGCTCCTCGGAGAGGTCCTGGGTCATCCGGATCAGCCAGGGTCCGGCGAGCAGGGCGATGCCGACGAGGACGGCGAGGACGGCGGTCAGGAGGTTGCCGAGCTGGGCGGCGGAGCCCCGTACGACGATGAAGACGGTCAGGCCGACGCCGACGAGCACCACCCCGGCGAGCGCCCGGGCGAGCGGGAGCATCCGCGTGCTGCGGGCGCCGGCGGGGTTCCAGTGGGCGCGGCGGGCGTTGTCGGCCTGCCGCCACACGAGGACGACGCCGGCCCCGACGAGCAGGGTGGGCCAGACGTAGCGGCCGTTGGCGCCGCCGACGCGGAGCTGGGAGATGAAGATGCCCGCGCCGACGGCCAGGGCGATCAGCCCGGACACCGCCCCCTTGTCGGGCTTGCGCAGGCGCCGGCTGCCGTCGGCGAGGGTCTCGAAGAAGGAGTGGTGCCCGGTGCTGCCGCCGACGCCGAGCGGGACGAAGACCCAGAAAGCGGCGTACAGCAGCACCCCCAGCCCGTCCCCCCACATGAACATGGCGAGGAAGGCGAGCCGGATCCACAGCACGGGCAGCCCGAGGTGCCCGGCGAGGCCGCGCGCGACTCCGCCGAGCATCCGACCGTCGGCGCTGCGGTAGAGCCTGCGCTGCGGGAGGTCGTCGGGGTCGGGGGCGTGCGGGGCACGGGCGGCGGCTGCTGAGGGCATGTCACCAAGGGTCACATGCGCGGGCGGGCGGCGGCATCAGGGCATCCCCCCAGTTCCGTCGGGGGGATATCAGGGTTGCGCCAGGGTAGGGCCCGGTGCCGGGCGGCCGGACGGTCGGTCACCATGGAGCCATGACCGACGTACACGACGCCCCGCCCGGGGGTGCCTCCGGACGGAGCCCGGGGGACGATCCCGGGACACCGGCCCCCGCCGAACGGCCGCCACTGCGCCGCAGCAAGCGCGACAAGGTCCTCGCAGGCGTCTGCGGCGGCCTGGGCCGGTATTTCGACCTGGACCCGGTGGTGTTCCGGATCGTGCTCGGCGTGCTCGCCGTCACGGGCGGCGTCGGCCTGGTCTTCTACGGCTTCGCCTGGCTGCTGCTGCCCCTGGAGGGCGAGGAGGACAGCGAGGGCCGCAAGCTGCTGACCGGCCGCGTCGAAGGGACCACCCTGGCCGCGGTGTTCAGCGCCCTGGTGGGCTGCTCCCTGTTCCTGTCGATGCTCGACAACGGGGTGATGGGCGCCTTCTCCGTCCTGGTCATCCTGGCGCTCGGCGGGGCCGCGTACTGGTCCCGGCGCCACCGCCGCGCGGCCGCCGCCCCCGAGGCGGAGGCCCCCGGGACGCACCGGCCGGCGCCGCCGGAGACCCAGGCGCCACCCGCGCCGAGCACCCCGTCGTGGTGGCGCGAGCCGCTGGTCAAGGACGGCACCACGGGCCCGGTCGGCTCCTCCGGCTACCTGTGGGGCCCCGACGACGGCGCCGACGACCGCACGGGCACGCCGCCCGGTGCGGCCCCGGCGAAGCCGCGGCCCGCGCCCGCCCACGGGCAGGGGCGCGGCGGGATCGGCGGCCGGATCTTCGTGCTGGCCCTGCTGGCCGGCGGTGTCGGCACGGCCTCCGTCTGGCACGGCAGCCCGCTGGGGCACGCCCTTCAGGTCGGCCTGGCCTGCGCGCTGGCCGTGTTCGGGCTGGGCCTGGCCCTCAGCTCCCTCAAGGGCCGCACCGGCTTCGGCACGATCCTGCTGGGCCTGGTCACGGCCGTGCTGCTCGCGGCGGCCACCGCCCTGCCGCGCGAGGTGGGCACCGACTGGCACAACGTCGACTGGCGCCCGGCGGCGGTGGCCGACGTCCGGCCCCTGTACTCCTCCGGGACCGGGCTGGCCACGCTCGACCTGAGCCGCCTGGACGTGCCGAAGGGCACGACCGTGTCGGTCCGCGCCTCCATCGAGGCGGGCCGGCTGAAGGTGATCGTCCCCCGGGAGGTCACCGCGCAGGCCGACATCTCCATCGACCTGGGCGACATCCAGCTGCCCGGGGACCGCTCCGTGCGGATCAAGGACGGCGGCGAGAACCGGCGGGCGACCCTGCCCCCGGCCGCGGGCACCGAGGCCGGCGGGACGATCGAGCTGCACCTGGACGCGGGTGTGGGACAGGTGGAGGTGGCCCGTGCGGCGTCATGAGTTCCAGCCCGGAAGGCTGCTGGCCGGCCTGGTGCTGACCGCGGCGGGCGTGCTGTACCTGCTCGACGCGGCCGGCGAGACCGACCTGCCGTGGTTCCTGGTCGTGCCGATGGCCTTCGGCGGACTGGCCCTGGCCGCCCTGGTGGGGCTGGTGACCTACGCGGTGCGGCGGGACCGGCGCGACCGGATCAGGGAGCCCAGGGACCAGTAGGGCGCCCCGGCCAGCACCAGCGGGAGCCAGGCCATCAGGTACACCAGGTCGTTGCCGTAGTAGTACGGGGTCACGGCCCAGGACACCGTCAGCCACAGGCTCAGCGAGATCAGCGCACCGCCCGCGGCCGCGATCCGGGTCAGCAGCCCGGCGAGCACGCCCAGGCCGACGAGGAGCTCCCCGACGGCGATGGCGTAGCCGAAGGCGGCGGGGGCCTTCAGCGTGAGGTCCACCAGCGCCGGGATCGCGGCGGTGTCGCGCACGCCGTGCATCTGCTCGCCGATCGAGCCGGAGCCGGAGGCGGCGAAGAAGCCCGCGGTGGTCAGCTTGTCGAGGCCCGCGTAGACGAAGGTCACGCCGAGGAAGATCCGCAGCGGGAGGAGGGAGTATCGGGAGGCGCGTTCTCCCCACGGTGTGGACCGCACACCGGAAGGGACGTCAGTTCGGTTCACGCAGCCATGTCTACCCGCTTCATTCGGCCACGTCGATGACGCAGCGGTTGGATTCCACCCCTGCGGCGGTCACCACCTGCACGTCGACCCGGCCCGGCTCTACCTCCGCGGGCACCGGCACCGTGAGCACCGTGTCCGAGGGGTTCACGAACCCGCCCGCCACCGGCACCAGCGGAACGTGCACGTGGACCGCGCCGACCCGCACCACCAGCCGGGCCAGCATCTCCGGCGTGTGCGCCCCCGGCGGCACGAATCCGACGCCCCGGATCTCGATGTCGTCGCCGGGCCGCACCGCCGCGTCGATGTCCCCCGGCTCGCGCCTGCGGACCACCGACAGCACCAGCGGACGGCTCCCCTCGGCGTACTTCGCCGCCAGGTACACCGCCGCCGACAGCGCCACCAGCAGGGCCAGCGCCCACGGCAGCTGCGGCAGCCGCTCGGGGAAGCGGGCCAGCGACACGGCCGCGTAGGCCAGCACCACCGTGGAGACGAGGACGTACTGCGCGTCGGGGAGGCTGCCGCGGCCGTCGTCGTCCGTCAGCAGGTCCGCTCCGCGCGGCCGGTCCGCCGGCAGCTTCTGCAGCCGCTGCCCCACGATCCGTACGGAGACCACCCGGCGCACCAGCACCGCCACCCCCGACGTCAGCGCGACCACCGCCAGCAGCGGCAGCGCCCGCCCCAGCGCGAACCCCTGGTACAGGGCGTCGCGCTCCGGCCCGGGCGAGGAGGCGGCCAGCCGCAGCGCGGGCAGCAGCGCCGCGAACGCGGTCAGCACCACCCAGGCGCCCGGCACCGCCTTCGAGGTGGACAGCCGGTTGTCCTCGCCGACCAACGGGGCCAGCAGCCCGCCCCGCAGCGACTGCGCGCGGGCGGCGACGGTCAGCAGCCCGGCCAGCACCAGCGCGGCCAGCAGCCCGGCCGTCCGGGCGGTGGACCAGCCGGTGCCGAGCGCGGTGCCGACCTGGACCAGCAGCAGCACCCCGGCGGCGATCCACAGGGCGAGGACGGCCCGCCGGGAGAACAGGTACAGCCAGGAGTTCCCGGCCTCCCTCCCCCGTTCGGCGACCGTGCGGGCGGACAGGGCCAGCTCGTCGGAGACCCACTGGCGGGAGGCGCCGAGGGAGTGGGCCACGGCGGGGGGCACCCCCTGCCCGGCGGCGAACTCGTCGCGCTTCTCCAGGAACGCCGCGACCGCGCGCCGGTGCCCCTCCCGCGCGCAGTCGTCGCAGGCGCAGACGGCGGTATGGGTACCCCGGGACATCTCTTGGACAGCCACGTGCGTGCCGCCTCTCTGAACTACGGTGCAATGCCAGCGAATTGTGCACCACTGGGGCAGTGCTCCGGATTGCGCACGATGTCAGAGCAGGTGATTAACCGTTCATGATGTTGACGCCACCGGTCCGGCGCCGTCCGCGACCGTCTGCCACAGCGGCTGGTAGCTCGCCCAGGCGGCCAGGTCGCCGCCGAACCGCTCCCGCGTGGCGACCGCGCCGTGGTGGTCTATGAGCACGGGCTTGCCCGCGGCCCGCGCGATCAGCTGCACCTGCGCCGCCCGCTCCGCCGCGACGAACCACCACACGGCGGCGTCCACCGACCCGCCGACCGTCAGCAGCCCCCGGTTGCGCAGGATCAGCGCCTTGTACGGGCCCAGCGCCCGCGCGACCCGCGCCGGATCCTCGGCGCCCAGGTACTCGTCGAGGAGCGCGTGGTCCTCGTAGAAGGCGCAGGCCTCCTGGCTGACGGGGGCCAGCAGTTCACCCAGGCAGGCCAGCGCCCTGCCGTACGGGCCCTGGGTGCGGACCACGGCGACCGCCTCCGGCCGCGCCCGGTGCACGGCCGCGTGCACGGCGAAGGCCAGCTGGTTCACCCGCCGCCCGCCCCGCACCACCCGCCCGTCCCCGTCGACCAGCAGCAGGTCCTCGGGGCCGAGCCCGGCGAAGGCCCGGCCGAACGGGTTGACCCAGTAGCAGTCCCCGAACTCCGGGTCCCGGGCGCTGACGTGCCCCGCGACCCCGTCCTCGTACCCCAGCCGCCCCAGCAGCCGCAGCGCCCCCGCGAGCCGCTCCTTGCGGTGCGCGCGCTCCTCGGCGGGGTCGTCGTGCACCGGCGGCATCTCGAACGCCAGCCGCTCCACCGGCACGGGCACGGGCTGCTCCGGCATGGCTGTCCCCTCCTCCTGGTCGCGGCGGCAAGGTACCCGCCGGGCCCGCAACTGGCCAGAGGAAACGGCGAAGCCGCCGTCCCCGGGGGAACGGCGGCTTCACTCGGGCACGCCCCGCGTCAGGCGCGGCGCTCGCGGGGGACTACTCCCACTCGATGGTGCCCGGGGGCTTGCTCGTGCAGTCCAGGACCACGCGGTTGACGTCCTTGACCTCGTTGGTGATGCGGGTCGAGATCCGGGCCAGCACCTCGTACGGCATGCGGGTCCAGTCGGCCGTCATCGCGTCCTCGGACGAGACCGGGCGCAGCACGATCGGGTGGCCGTAGGTGCGGCCGTCACCCTGGACGCCCACGCTGCGGACGTCGGCGAGCAGGACGACCGGGCACTGCCAGATCTCCCGGTCCAGGCCGGCGGCGGTCAGCTCGTGGCGGGCGATGGCGTCGGCCTCGCGCAGCAGGTCCAGGCGCTCCTTGGTGACCTCGCCGACGATGCGGATGCCGAGGCCGGGGCCGGGGAAGGGCTGGCGCTGGACGATCTCCTCGGGCAGGCCGAGCTCCTGGCCGACCATCCGGACCTCGTCCTTGAACAGCTGGCGCAGCGGCTCGACGAGCTCGAACTCGATGTCGTCGGGGAGGCCGCCCACGTTGTGGTGGGACTTGATGTTGGCCGTGCCGGTGCCGCCGCCGGACTCGACGACGTCCGGGTACAGGGTGCCCTGGACCAGGAAGGCCACCGCCGGGCCGTCCTCCTGGAGAATCTCCAGCTGGGCCTGCTCGAAGACGCGGATGAATTCGCGGCCGATGATCTTGCGCTTGGTCTCCGGGTCGGAGACGCCGGCCAGCGCGTTCAGGAAGCGCTCCTGGGCGTCGACGACCTTCAGCTGGACGCCGGTGGCCGCGACGAAGTCCTTCTCGACCTGCTCGGTCTCGCCCTTGCGCATCAGGCCGTGGTCGACGTAGACGCAGGTCAGCTGGGAGCCGATGGCCTTCTGGACGAGGGCCGCGGCGACCGCGGAGTCCACGCCGCCGGACAGGCCGCAGATGGCGCGCTTGTCGCCGACCTGCGCCTTGATCGCGGCGATCTGCTCCTCGACGATGTTGCCGGTGGTCCAGGTGGGCTTGAGGCCCGCACCCCGGTAGAGGAAGTGCTCCAGGACCTGCTGGCCGTGCGTGGAGTGCATCACCTCGGGGTGGTACTGCACGCCGTACAGCTTCTTCTCGTCGTTCTCGAAGGCCGCGACCGGGACGACGTTCGTCGAGGCGGTGACGGTGAAGCCCTCGGGGGCGGCGGAGCAGGCGTCGCCGTGGGACATCCACACCGACTGGTGCTCGGGGGTGCCCTCGAACAGGGTCGAGCCGGTCTTGGAGACCGCCAGCGGGGTGCGGCCGTACTCGCGGGCGCCGGTGTTGTCGACGGTGCCGCCGAGGGTGGTCGCCATCAGCTGGAAGCCGTAGCACATGCCGAAGACGGGCACGCCGGACTCGAACAGGGCGAGGGAGTCGTCCAGGCGCGGGGCGCCCTCCTCGTAGACGGAGGACGGACCGCCGGAGAGGATGATCGCCTTCGGGTCCTTGGCGAGCATCTCGGCCACGGGCATCGTGCTGGGCACGATCTCGCTGTAGACGCGGGCCTCGCGGACGCGGCGGGCGATGAGCTGGGCGTACTGCGCGCCGAAGTCGACGACGAGGACCGTGTCCGGGGCGCTGTCGTGGGCGGCGGAGGGTGCTTCTGGCACGGGACGGCCTTCCGGCGGAAGAGGGGGCTGTTTTGTCGATTCTACCGGTGGCGCCGGCCGCCGTTTTGTCGCACCATCCGAGGCCCACGTCACGCCCTCGGGGCGTCTCACCATCCGGGCCCGCTTGGCGTCGGGGCGCGGGTGTGGCAATAATCCACCCCATGCGCAAGCAGCTGAGCTTCCTCTTTACCTATGGCACCGGCCGGTCCGGTCGCCATGGGTCCTCGTGATGCTCGCTTGAGCCACTGACTTCCCAGAGCGCCCCGGTCCGACAGGACCGGGGCGCTCCGCGTTTCCCGCTCCTGCCGGCCACGACCCCAGGAGAAACCCATGAGCACCCTCACCACCACCGCCGCCACCCCCGAGCAGCTGATCGCCGACTGCCGCGAGCGCATCGACGCCCTCGACGACCGGATCATCGGGCTGATCCAGGAGCGGATGGCCGTCTCGGCCGTCATCCAGGAGGCCCGGATCGGCGCGGGCGGGCGCCGGGTGCACCTCTCGCGGGAGATGGAGGTGCTGTCGCACTTCAGCGACGCCCTCGGCAAGCCCGGGACGGCGCTCGCGATGACCCTGCTGGAGCTGTGCCGCGGCCGCGTCTGACCGCGCGGCCGGGTGTTCGTCACCCGTCCGGACCGTGTCCGGCCCCGGGCGGCTTCGTTGAGGGGATGTCCGCGGGAGCGGTGAGACGTGGCGCCTGATGGCGCGCGTCGTGGGACCCCTCTCCCCCGCGTGACCGGACGGCAGGGGACAGCAGCCCGGTCACCGCAAGAAGAACGGCCGGTCCGGGGGACGCCCCGGGCCGGCCGTTCGTTCGTCCGCCGGTCTGCGGCGGTCGCGCCGTCAGGCGTGCCCGGCCTTGCGGCGGCGGGCCGAGAGGAACAGCGCGCCGCCGACGGCCAGCAGGCCGGCCGCGCCGAGGCCGAGGAGGCCGGCCTGGCTGCCGGTGGAGGCCAGCGGGCCGCTGCCGCTGGTGCCGCCGTTCGCGGTGGTGCCGCCGCTCGCCGAGGGGCTCGGGGAGGCGGAGGAGCTCGCGGAGGTGCTGGGCGAGGGGCTGCCGGACGGGCTCGGGGTGGCACCCGTGGACGTCGGGTTCGCCGTGAGGGCGGCGAGGTTGTTGGCCAGGACCGGGTCGAAGGAGTGCCGCTGCGGCTCGCCCTTCGGGCCGGGCGCGCCGACGCGGACGGCGCCCTTGGCGTCCTTGACCGCCTTCTCGATCTTGAACTCGAACGGGAACTCGACGTTCTCGCGCTCCAGCACGGAGGGCGCGGTGGCGCACCGGTAGAGGGACTCGCTCACCGGGCGGCAGGCGGTGGGCACCGTGACGGCCTTCAGGCCCTTGGGGAGCTCGACGTCGACGACGGCCGCCGGGGCGCCGCCCTGGTCGGCGATCCAGGCCGGGCCGTTGTTGCGGATGGCCACGACGGCCTTGGCGGTGGTGCCGGCGGCGCCCTTGACGACCAGGGGCTCGGCCTCGAAGTCCGCGGTGTTCTGGACGGTGAGGGCGGCCTCGCGCTTGTTGTCGGCCGGGTTGAGGTCCGGGCCGTGCTCGGCGAGCGCGGCCTGGGGCGCCTTGCGGGCGACCAGCTTGCGCGAGGCCTTGCCCGCCGCGTCGCCGGCCGCCGGCTTGCCGGTGCCGTTCTGCTGCGTGCCCGTCGTTCCGGCTTCGGCCTGGGGCTTCTGCGGGACGGGCGCCGGGTAGATGCCGTAGCCGAGGCGTTCGTTGAGGGCGTTCGGGCCGGCCTTGAGGTGCAGCGGGCTGTCGCCGGCCAGTTCGTAGGAGGCCTTGGCGTCGAAGTCGCCCTCGATGGTGCAGACGACGTCGGTGGCGGTGCGGGTGGTGCGGTAGGTGCAGTTGTCGTACCGCTCCGGGAGCTCCAGGCCGTGGCTGGCCTCCAGCTCCAGGACGACGCCCCTGGCCGGCTCGTTGCCGGTGTTGCTGAAGGTCAGCGGCAGGGGCTGGCTCTCGCCGGGCTTCAGGTCCTTCTTGAGGTCCAGCTGCCCCATGACCAGGTCCGGCGCGCCGATCTTGATGCCGGTGGGGTTGGCGGGGGTGATGGTGGCGCCGGCGGCCGTGCCGGTCACGACGACCACGCCGACGCCGGTCTTCTTGCCGGGGACGACCTCCAGGTCCACGCCGGCCGGGACGCCGGGGCGCAGGCCGTGCTGGGTGCAGACGAGGGTGCTGCCGACGGGCGCGCACTTCTTGGCCGCCGCGCCCGGGCTCTCCTGGACGGTCGCCACGCCGTTCAGCTTGGCGAGGTCGACGGTCAGGGTGATGTCCCCGTCGAAGGCGGCGGCCCCGGCCGGGGCCTCCAGCCGGTAGTTCAGCGCCGCCGGCGTCGGGGAGCCCGTCGCGGGGGCGGGCGGGAGGACGAGGCCGGGTGGCCCGGTCAGGCGGAAGACGGGTTCCGCGGCGTTCGCGGCGGTGGCCGGGAGGGCGGCGAGCCCCACGGTCGCCAGGCCGCACGCGGCCAGCAGGGAGATGCGCTGTCTCATGCCCCGTGTGACCCCCGGACGTACCCGTCGGTTGCACCGGGGGTCGTGTGACCGACACCACAGCTTCACCCAAAGCATTCCGGTACAACCTTTTCCGGCGGCCGCCGGTCCACTCCTGTACTGCGGCGGGTACCGCGCTCGGAGGGGGAGCGCGGTGCCCGCCGCGGTCGTTCGCGGAGCTCAGCCCTTTGCTTCCGGTTGTCTCGGGGGGATTTCCGGGACGGCCAGGAAGGGCAGCCGCAGTGCGCCGAAAGCCTCCTTGGGGACGACCGGACGGAATGGTTCCACCGCCGCGAGACGTACGTACGCCTCCCCCTGCGCGGGCCGCGGGTCCGCCTCCCCGTTGTTCGGCCAGTACGACATCGCCCGCTCGGCCTGGGCCGTGATGGTCAGCGACGGGTTGACCCCGAGGTTGGCGGAGACCGCCGACCCGTCGACCACCGAGATGCCGGGGTGCCCGTACAGCCGGTGGTAGGGGTCCACCACGCCCTCTTCCGGGGTGGCGCCGATCGGGCAGCCGCCGAGGAAGTGCGCGGTGAGCGGGGTGCCCATCAGCTCGCCGACGTTGCTGCCGGGGAAGCCGTTGATCTCCTCGGCCAGCAGGGTGGCGGCCTCGGTGGCCTCGGCGATCTGCACCGGGTTGGGGGCGCCGTGGCCCTGGCGGGCCGTCAGCAGGCCCTTTCCGATGCCGCGCGGCTTGCGGTAGGTCGTCAGGGAGTTGTCCAGGGACTGCATGACCAGGCCGATGATGGTCCGCTCCGACCAGCGCCGGTTGGACAGGGAGCGCGCCAGCTGGACGGGGTGGCGGGCGGTGCGGGCGAACCAGGCGCGGACCCGGTGCGTGCTGTGCGGCACCTGGAGGACGGTCAGGAACCCCATGGCGTTGGAGCCCTTGCCGTAGCGGACGGGCTCGATGTGGGTGTCGGCGTTGGGGTGCACGGACGAGGTGATGGCCACGCCCCGGGTGAAGTCGGCCCGGGGTGCGGCGGGGTGGCGCCTGCGGTAGCGGCGGTCGTCGGTCTGGGCGCCGACCAGGCCCTCGGAGTTGGTGCGGGTGAGGTCGCCGAGCCGGTCGGAGACGCGGGGGAGTTCGCCGCGGTCCCTCATGGTGTGCAGCAGGGTCTGGGTGCCGTACGTGCCCGCGGCGACGACCACGTAGCGGGCGCGCAGCACCTTGGCGCGGCCCGAGCGGCGGCGGTCGGTGGGGACGGTGCGGACGCGGTAGCCGCCGTCCGGGTGTTCGGCGAGCGCGGTGACGGTCGTCATGGGGTGGATGACGGCGCCGGCCCGTTCGGCCAGGTGCAGGTAGTTCTCGTTCAGGGTGTTCTTCGCGCCGTGCCGGCAGCCGGTCATGCACTCGCCGCATTCGGTGCACGCCGTGCGGGCGGGCCCGGCGCCGCCGAAGTAGGGGTCGGGGACCTCCTGGCCGGGGCGGACCCTCCGCTGCCCCTCGGCGTCCTCGCCGTCGCCGAAGAAGACGCCGACCGGCGCCATGTGGAAGGTGTCGCCGACGCCCATCTTCTCGGCGGCCGCCTTGAGGTGGACGTCGGAGGGGGTCATCGTCGGGTTGAGCCGGACGCCGAGCATCCGCTGGGCCTGCTCGTAGTACGGGGCGAGTTCCGCCTGCCAGTCGGTGATGGAGGCCCACTGGCGGTCCTCGAAGAAGGCGGCGGGCGGCACGTAGAGGGTGTTGGCGTAGTTGAGGGAGCCGCCGCCCACCCCGGCGCCCGCCAGCACCATCACGTTGCCGAGCAGGTGGATGCGCTGGATCCCGTACAGCCCGAGGGCGGGGGCCCACAGGTAGTTGCGCAGGTCCCAGCTGTTGCGCGGCAGGCTCTCGCGGGTGAAGCGGCGTCCTGCCTCCAGGACGCCGACCCGGTAGCCCTTCTCGGTGAGCCGCAGCGCCGATACCGACCCTCCGAAGCCCGATCCGATGACGATGACGTCGTAGTCGTAGTCGTGTGTGTGGTCGTACGACACTGCGCGGTGCCTCCCGGCGGTCGGTCGTGCCTTAGCGGAAGCGGAGGGCCTTGAGGACCTTGAGGCTGCGGGTCATGAACTCGGCGTACCTGGCGTCGTCCATGCCGAGCGAGGGGGCCATCGGCAGCAGCCGCTGGTGGGCCACGGTCTGGGCCTCGGTGTACTTGAGGATGCCCTCGGAGCCGTGCCGGCGGCCGAGTCCGGAGTCCTTCATGCCGCCCATGGGGGCCTGGGCGCTGCCGTAGGCGGGGGCGTAGCCGTCGTTGATGTTGACGGTGCCGGTGCGCAGCCGGGCGGCGACGGCGTGGCCGCGGCGGGCGTCCTTGGTCCAGACGCTGGAGTTGAGGCCGTAGGCGGTGGCGTTGGCCTGGGCGATGGCCTCGTCCTCGTCGGTGAACCGGTAGACGGAGACGACCGGGCCGAAGGTCTCCTCGGCGCAGACGGCCATGGGGGCCTCGACCCCGTCGAGGATGGTGGGCTCGTAGAAGAGGGGGCCGATGTCGGGGCGGGCCACGCCGCCGGCGACGAGGGTGGCGCCCTTGGCGACGGCCTCGTCCACGTGCCGCCGTACGTTCTCCAGCTGCCGTTCGCCGACGAGGGAGCCCATGTCGGCACCGTAGGCGAGGGAGTTGCCGAGCCGCATGGCCTTGGTGCGGGCGGCGAAGCGCTCCAGGAAGGCGTCGGCTATGGAGGCGTGGACGTAGAGCCGCTCGATGGAGATGCACAGCTGTCCGGCGGAGGAGAAGCAGGCGCGGACGGCTCCGGCGGCGGCCTTCTCCACGTCGGCGTCGTGCAGGACGAGCATGGGGTTCTTGCCGCCGAGTTCGAGGGAGACGCCGACGAGGCGGGCGGCGGCGCCCTGGGCGACCTCGCGGCCGGTGCGGGTGGAGCCGGTGAAGGAGACGTAGTCGGCGTGGCGGACCACCTCGGGGCCCACGACGGGGCCCTCGCCGAGGACGACCTGGAAGACCTCGGCGGGCAGCCCGGCCTCGATCAGCAGGTCGCGGGCCCACAGGGCGGTCAGGGCGGTCTCGGTGTCGGGCTTCATGACGACGGCGTTGCCCGAGACGAAGGCGGGCAGGGCGTCGCCGACGGAGAGTTCGAGGGGGTAGTTCCAGGGGGCGATCTGCCCGACGACCCCGCGCGGCTGGCGCAGCTCGGTGACCTTGGTGAGGGTGGGCATGGCGCCGGTGTGGCCCTTGGGGCGCAGGTACGCGGGGGCCTTGCGGCCGTAGTGGCGGGCGGCGACGGCGACCGCCTGGACCTCTTCGTGGGCGTGCAGGCGGGCCTTGCCGGTCTCCAGCTGGATGAGGTCGAGGACCTCGGACTGGCGGGCGAGGACCAGGTCGTGGAAGCGGAGCAGGACGGCGGCGCGCTGCCGTACAGGGGTGGCGGCCCAGGCCGGCTGGGCGGCACGGGCCTTGGTGAAGGCCTCGGCGACGTCCTCGGGGGTGGCCTCGGGGAGGTCCGCCAGTTTGGCCCCGGTGAAGGGGGTGTGGTTGGCGGTGCTGCCGGAGCCGGTGACCCCGCGGGTGAGCCGGGTGACCAGGGCGGGGGTCACCACGTCGGCGGCGGTGCGGGCGCCCGCCGGGGCCGGGGCGACCGGGTTGGTGGGCCGGGGTGCGGAGCGGAGGGGGGCGGCAGCAGCCTTCGAGTCCGTCATGGCGGTGAGCGTATGCCGCCCGGGGGGCTTTGGGTACCCGTGGGTAACCGGATTTTGCCAAGTCTGCCAGTAATCGCTGGCGCGGTGACCGGTCAGCCCTTCTTCGGCGCCGGCTCCCAGCCGCTGAGGACGGTGTCGAACCGCTGGCGGGTCGTCCCCCAGTCCTCGGCGGGGCCCGTCATGTAGACGGCGTACTCGGTGCCGTTCCGGTCGACGTACATCTGCTCGATGGCCCGGCGCGGTCCGGCGTGCACCCCCTTCTCGGTCCACGAGAAGTCCCACAGCACGGCTTCGGTGGTGCCCCGGAAGGTGTTCGGGTTGAGCTTCTGCCGCTTGTAGTCCGTCCGCTTGGCCACCTGCTTCTCCAGGTCGAGCAGGTGCGTGTACGGGTTCGGGTAGTCCGGGGTGGGGTCGGCGGCGATCCGGATGTAGTGCTTGCCGTTGTCCCCGGTGTAGTCGATCTGGTCGCCGTCCACCTGGCGGGTCCAGCCCTCCGGGACGAACAGCGTGAAGCCGCCCGGGTCCGTGACCTTGGTCCAGCCCGCCGGCGGGGCGGCGGCCTTCTCCCCGGCCTGCCCGCCGATGGCACTCGTGTCTGATCCGCCGCCCTTGGCGTCGTCCCCGTCGCCGCCGGTGAACTTCAGCACCCCGAACACCGTGCCGCCGCCGACAAGCGCCGCCACCAGGGCCACCACCGCGATCCGCCGCAGCCGGCCCGGCCTGGGCCCGGCGGGTGCCGCGGGCCGCTCGGGCAGGGCGGCGGTCGGCACGGGGCCGGGCTGCGGCTGCGGCTCCGGCGCCGGGGGGACGGCCTCCTGGACGGGGGCCCGCTCCTCGGCGCGCACCACCTGGGTGGGCACGTACGCGTGCGCCGCCTTGGGCTCCCGGCCCTCCATGGCCTCGATCAGCATCCGCTCGACCTCGCCCGCCGAGGGGCGCTCGGCCGGGTCCTTGCGCAGCAGCGCGGTGATGACCGGGCCGAGGGCGCCGGACTGGCGCGGGACCGGCGGCTCGTCGTTGACCACGGCCTGGAGGCTGGAGATCGGCGAGGTCCGGCGGAAGGGCGAGCGGGCCTCGACGGCCGTGTACAGGGTCGCGCCCAGGGACCACAGGTCCGAGGACGGGTCGGGCGCGCCGCCGGTGACCCGCTCCGGGGCCAGGTAGTCGATGGAACCGACCAGTTCACCCGTCCGGGTGATGGAGGAGTCCCCCTCGATCGCCGCGATCCCGAAGTCCGTGAGCAGCACCCGGCCGTCCTTGGCCAGCAGCACGTTGCCCGGCTTCACGTCCCGGTGCATCACGCCGACCGCGTGCGCCGCGCGCAGCGCGCCCAGGACGTGCAGGCCGATCCGCGCCGCCTCGCGCGGCTCGATCCGCCCGGCCGCCTTCGCGGCCTCCGCGAGGGAGGGGCCGTCGATGTACTCCATGACGATCCACGGCCGGTCGTCGTGCTCCAGGACGTCGTGCACCGTGACCACCGCGGGATGCTGGATCCGCGCCGCCGCCCGGGCCTCCTTCTGCGTCCGGGCGTACAGCACCTCCCGGTCGGCCTGGGCCACGTACAGAGCCGCCGTCAGCTCCTTGACCGCGACCGTCCTGTGCAGCAGCTGGTCATGGGCGCGCCACACCTTGCCCATGCCCCCGCTGCCGATGGGCTCCACGAGCCGGTACCGGCCCGCGAGCACCGCGCCCGCGCCTGTCTGCTGTTCCACGAATTCCCGCCGCTCTGTGCACTCCGGGCCAGATTACGGAGCCTGCGGGCGGTGCCGGAACCGGGCAGGGCCCGAAAGACAGCACTGTGACGCAATCGCCGTACTGATCGGCCGTCAGCCTCCGGCCTGGTAACTGGCCGTGGCCTTGTCGAAGACGTCCGTGACCTTGTCCTGGTTGTCCTCCGGACCCGTGACCATGACCACGTGGTAGCTCCCGCCGAGCGCGACGACGAAGTTGCGGGCGAACAGGGAGCGGCCCGCCGCGTCGATCCAGGTGTAGCGGCCCGTCACGCGCAGCTGCTGGCCCACCTTGGTGGACTTCACGTCCCCGCCCGAGGCCCAGGTGGAGTTGCGGTACGGGGCCAGCTCCGCCTCCTTGTCCTTCTGATAGCCCATCGGGTCGGGGGAGCCGCCCTCGACCCGGTCCCGGCCGGGGACCACGATGAGGGTGAACTGGCCCTGGGTGTAGCGCACCTGGCCGGCCTCGTTGATGGACTGGCGCTCCCAGCCGTCGGGGACGGCGACCGTGAAGTGCGCCGGGTCCTGCTGGAGGGTGTAGCCGTCGGGGGCCTGCGGGGCGGGCGGCTGTCCGCCGGAGGAGGGGGCGGCCGGGGACGGCGACTGCCGCGGGGCTTGCCGGGGGGTGGACGGCGCCGGGGAGGAGGGCGCCGGGCTCTGGACGGCCGTGGGCTGCTGGGCCCGGCCCGCGTCCCCGCCGCCCGAGCCCGGCAGGAACAGCACCGCGTACGCCACCCCGCCCACGAGCAGCGCCAGGACCCCGATCAGCAGGGTCCGGCCCAGGGAGCGCGGCTTGCGCGGGGCGTCGGGGTTGCGGTGGCGGCCGTGCAGGTCACCCCGGCGGCGGACCTCGGGCAGGCGGGCGGGGTCGGGCTCGGGCAGCGGGAACACGAAGTCCCCGTCGGGCTCGGGGGCGGAGCGCACCAGCGAGCGCAGCCAGCCGCGCAGCTCCTCGAAGTCGGGGCGCTCGGTGGGGTCCTGGCGCAGCAGGGACTCCACGACGGGGCGCAGCGGGCCGCACTCCTCGGCGAAGGCGGGGGGCTCGGCGCAGACCATGTCCACGAGCTCCGCGACGCTCTCCTCCGGGTACGGGGCGTGTCCCTGTACGGCCCGGTACAGCAGGGCGCCGAGGGCCCAGAGGTCGGTGGCGGGGCCGACGGGGGCGGCCAGCTGCCAGGGGCCGCCGTGGACGGGGCCGGCCTGCTCGGGGGCCCAGCGCTCGGTGACGGCCCCGACGACGGCCATCCGCGTCTGCCGGGCCCGCTCGGCATCGAGCCCGCTGCGGGGCGTGCGGGCTTCGGGGGCCCGGCTCGCCGGGACGACGGGCAGGGCGGCGGTGGTCTCGACCGGGGTCGCCTCCCGGGCCCCGCCGGGGGGCCGCGGGCGGCCCTGACCCGGGCGGGCGGCGGGCGCCGGGGGGTCGGCCTGGCGGTAGCCCTGCGGGAGCGCGAGCGCCGCCGGGAGGGCCGGGCGGGGCGGGGCGGCGTCGGGCGCCTCGGGCCCCTGCGGCCCGGGGTCCTGGCCGGGGTCCTGGGGGGCGTCGTCCTGCCGGGGCGCCGGCTGTGGGTCGGGGTCCGCCGGGCGGCGGGGGGCGGCTCCGTGCCAGGGGGTGGGGGCGGTGTCGGGGCCGCCGTACGGGTACGCGTACTCCTGCGGGAGGTTGGCCCCGGTCGGCGGCAGCTGCGGGACGACCACCGGGCCCCGTACCCCGCGCTCCTGCGCCACCTTCTCGGCCGCCGCGCGGGAGCCGGCCCGGTAGGCGGCGACCGTCCCGGCGCGGGCCGCGGCCACGGCGTCGTCACGGCTCCCGGCGGGCCGGGCGGGGGGCACGGGCGGCGCCGGGGGCGCCGGGGGCGCCGGGGGGTTCGGCTCGGGGTCCGGGAGGATGTGGTCGCTGTAGCGCGGCCCCGTGTCGTACCCGGGCGCCACCAGCGGGGCGTACACCGGCTGCCGGGGCGGCGGCTCCCAGGGTGCGCCGGGGTCGTCCGCGCCCTCGTCCCCGGGCTCCGCCGCCGGCACCGGGTCGTAGCCGCACAGGGCGTCCTCGGCGGCTCCGGCGGCGAGCCCGGTGAGGACGACGCGGCCGTCCTCGCATATCAGCACGGTCCGGACGGTGATGTTGCGGTGCGTCCAGCCGTGCGCGTGCAGCACGCGCAGCGCGGTCAGCACGTCGGAGGCCACCTCCGCCGCCCGGTACGGGTTCAGCGGCTCGTCGGCGATGAGCGCGGCCAGCGGCCTGGCGGGGACGAGTTCGCTCACTATCCACAGCGAGCCGTCCTCGGCGAACACGTCGAAGACCTGGTCGAGCCGGGGATGGTCCGGTACGGAGGCGGCCGCCTGGGCCGCGGCTATCGCCCGCCGCACGGCGGGCAGTTCCCCGGCCGCGGAGGGCGTCGCGCGGGTGCCGTCGAGCAGTTCGGCGTCCACGACCTCCGGCAACGGCACGTGCCGGACGAGGACTTCCTGCCCGCTGCGCGTGTCGAACGCGCGGGTCTCCAGCAGCTCGTACTCGTCGGACGGCGGCAACGGCAGGCGGTAGCGGTCGGCCAGGATCCGGCCGGCGTAGTCCTCCACTTCGCCTCCCCCGAGTGCGGCGGGTTCCCCTTGGCCCCCGCTGACACGATACGTGGCCCGGGCCGCCCGCGTCCCGGGCTTGCGAGGGCCGTCAGCCCAACTGCTGGAAGGTGTCGAAGGCGGCGTTGCGGATCTGCGTGCACTCGGGGCCGTCCCACTGGTCGGCCGGGCAGCTGATCATGATGGCGTAGCCGTTCTTGGCGTCCGCCCGGAAGCCGCGGTCGAGCACGCGGGTCCTCATGCCCTGGTCGTCGCGCTCGAACTCCAGGTCCGCGACGGTCGGGTAGTTGCGGTACTGGACGGCTTCGAGACGGATCTGCCGGTAGTTCCGGCTGCCGGCCGCCGTCCCCGGGGCCATCTCGGCCCAGGCGGCGCGGGCGTCGCTGCCCGGGCTGTCGGTGTGGTCGACCTGGATACGGGGGAAGCCGCCGGAGCGGCTGTATATCGCGCCCGAGTCCTTGCCGGCCGTGCCGGTCTGGTGGAAGCCCTCGGGCATCGCCATGGCGAACCGGAAGCGCGGGTCGGTCACCGTGGTGAACCCGGCGGGCAGACCGGCGCCGCCGCCGGGGCCGCCCGGGCTGGCGCCCTGGCCCTGGCTGCCGCCCTGCCCCTGGCTCTGGGCGGGGTCGGTGCCCGGGCTCGCCCCGGACGCGGCCGGGCCCGGGCTGCCGCCCTGGCTCTGCGCCGGGGTCGGGCTCGACGAGGAAGCCTGGGACGCGGCCGGGGAGTTGCCCGGGGACCGGTCGGCGGAGGCGGCGGGGGCGGGGGCGCCCTGCCCCTCGTCCTTGCGGCCGCCCTTGTCGTCCTGGCCGCTGACCGCGTAGGCGATGAGCGAGCCGATGACCGCCAGGACCACGAGCACGCCGGCTATCGCGAGGGCGATGGTGCGGCGCGGCATCACGTCGGTGAGGGAGGCCGGGGCCACCGTCGAGGGACGCTTCGGCGCCTCCGCGGCGGAGGCGGCCGCGGCCTGGGCGGCGGCGGCCTTGCGGGTGGCCTTCAACGCGGCGCGGGCACGGTCGCGCTGCTCGCGCTCGCGCCGCTCCCGCTCCTTCTTCGCCGCCTTCTCGGCGGCCTTCTCGGCCTCGACGTCGGCCTTGGTGAAGGAGATCGGGCGGGTCTCCTCCACCGGGACGGGCTCCGGGGCCGGGGCCGGCTCGGGCGCGTTGATCACGGCGGTGAGCATCGCCCGGGCGCGGTCCTCGTCGAGCCGCATCGCCGGGTCCTTGACCAGCAGGCCGTAGATGACCTCGGTCAGGGCCGGACCGGCGTTCTTGGGCGGGTCCACCGCCTCGGTCATCACCGCGGTGAGGGTCGCCAGCGCGGAGCCCTTGTCGTACGGGGGCACGCCCTCGACGGCGGCGTACAGCAGTCCGCCGAGGGACCACATGTCGGCGGGCGGGCCGGGCTTGTAACCGCGGGCGCGCTCGGGGGAGATGTAGGAGGGGGCGCCGACGAGCATGCCGGTGGAGGTGATGGAGGGGTCGCCCTCGACCTGGGCGATGCCGAAGTCGGTGAGGACGACGCGGCCGCTGGCGGCGATGAGCACGTTGGACGGCTTCACGTCGCGGTGCAGGATCCCCTGCCGGTGCGCGGCGCGCAGCACGTCGAGCACGGCGAGGCCGACCTCGGCGGCGCGGCGCGGGGACAGCGGGCCGTTCTCCCGGACGAACTCGGCGAGGGAGGCCCCCTCGATGAGCTCCATGACGATCCAGGGGCGGGCGTCCTCGTCGACGACGTCGTAGACGGTGACGGCGCCCTCGTTGCGGATGCGGGCGATGGCCTTGGCCTCGCGGAGGGTACGGGTGATGAGGCGGCGCTTCTCGTCCTCGTCCACGCCGCCGCCGAAGCGGAGTTCCTTGACGGCGACGGTCCGGCCGAGCACCTCGTCCTCGGCCCGCCACACGGTTCCCATGCCGCCCTTGCCGAGCACGGCCCCGAGCCGGTACCGCCGCGCGAGCAGCCGGCCCTTGCGCTCCGCGCCCGCTTCGTCGGCGTCCTGCGGCCCGTCACCGCCGGACCCGGCCCCCTCAGCCGCCGGGACCCCCTTCACACCCACCCCGGGCTTCGCACCCCCGGGCACCGCTTCCGCCGCCGCGGCCGCCTTCGCGGCCGCGCCGGACTTCGCACCCCCGGGCGCCGCCTTCGCCCCAGCGGGCGCGGCGTCCTCGGGCTCCGGGGCCGCCTTCGCGGCCGGGTTCCGCTCCGCGCGGGCGGACTTCGAGTCCCGCTCCCCGGAGGCCGCGGCGCCGGAACGGGTCCCGGCGCGGTCGGGCTCTTCGTCGACCGGGGCCGCGGCCGGCTTCGTCTTCTCGGGTGCGGTCCCTGAAGCCGGCTTCGGGTCGTCCGCCGGGGTGTCAGAAGCCTTCTCCGCAGCGGTCTCCGGGGCCTCGGTCTCCTCGGCCCGGCCCTTCTCGGACCTCGGCCGGGGCACGGACGCGGCGGCGGGCTCCGCCGCGGAACCGCCGGACTCCGCCCGGTCGGCGCCGCCCTGCGCGGCGTCAGATCCGGACTGGGCGGCCGACTTCACCGCACCACCGCCCCCGGAGGCACCGTCACCCTCACGCTTCGCCCCAGGCGCCTCGGCAGGCGACTCAGTGTGCTCCGGCTTCGACATGCGTCCCCTCTGCGATCGTGCAGCCTGCCCCGGCTGCCCCCGGCAGCCACCGGGGGCAAGGTAACCCACCCCGGCAGAAACCTCATTGTTGCTCACTCCGCATCGGACGGGAGCCCCGGGTCCAGCGGTTCCCCCGTCCGGATCGCGGAGCTACAGCGGCACGATGTCGGGCGCCCCCAGCCGGGCCGCGTCGGCCGTCTGGTCGTCCGGCTGACGCTGCGATTCACGCTCCGCCTGGACCCTCTTCTCGTAGTGCTCCACTTCGTTCTCGATCTGCCGCTTGTCCCAGCCCAGCACCGGAGCCACCAGTTCCGCGCATTCGCGCGCCGACCGGGTCCCCCGGTCGAAGGTCTCGATGGAGATCCGGGTCCGCCGGGTCAGCACGTCGTCCAGATGCCGGGCGCCCTCGTGCGAAGCGGCGTAGACGATCTCCGCCCGGAGGTAGTCCTCCGCCCCGGTCACCGGCTCCCCCAGCGCCGGGTCGGCCGCGATCAGTTCGAGCAGTTCCTCCGTCAGCGACCCGTACCGGTTCAGCAGGTGCTCCACCCGCACCGCGTGCAGGCCGGTCCGCGCGGCGATGCGGGCCCGGCCGTTCCACAGGGCGCGGTACCCCTCGGCGCCCACCAGCGGCACGTCCTCCGTGACGCACTGGGCGACCCGCTGGTCCAGCCCGTGCACCGCCTCGTCCACGGCGTCCTTGGCCATGACCCGGTAGGTCGTGTACTTGCCGCCGGCCACCACCACCAGCCCCGGCACCGGATGGGCCACGGTGTGCTCGCGCGAGAGCTTGCTCGTCGCGTCGGACTCCCCCGCCAGCAGCGGCCGCAGGCCGGCGTAGACGCCCTGCACGTCGTCCCGGGTCAGCGGCACCGCCAGCACCGAGTTCACGTGCTCCAGCAGGTAGTCGATGTCGGCGCTCGACGCCGCCGGATGCGCCTTGTCCAGGTCCCAGTCCGTGTCCGTGGTGCCCACGATCCAGTGCCGGCCCCAGGGGATCACGAACAGCACCGACTTCTCGGTCCGCAGGATCAGCCCGGTGTTCGAGTGGATCCGGTCCTTGGGGACGACGAGGTGGATGCCCTTGGACGCCCGGACGTGGAACTGTCCGCGCTCCCCGATCAGCGCCTGGGTGTCGTCCGTCCACACCCCGGTCGCGTTCACCACCTGCTTGGCGCGGATCTCGTACTCCCCGCCGCCCTCCACGTCCCGCACCCGGGCCCCGACCACCCGTTCGCCCTCGCGCAGGAAGCCGACGACCCTCGCCCCGTTGGCGCAGTGCGCCCCGTACGCGGCGGCCGTCCGCACCAGCGTGGTCACGTAGCGGGCGTCGTCCATCTGGGCGTCGTAGTACTGCAGGGCCCCCACCAGGGCGTCCTTGCGCAGTGCCGGTGCGATCCGCAGCGCCCGCTTGCGCGACAGGTGCCGGTGCGTGGGCAGACCGCGGCCGTGCCCGCTGGAGACCGACATCGCGTCGTACAGGGCGACGCCCGAGCCCGCGTAGAACCGCTCCCACACCTTGTGCTGGAGCGGGTACAGGAACGGCACCGGCTTCACCAGGTGCGGGGCGAGCCGCTCCAGCAGCAGCCCGCGCTCCTTGAGCGCCTCGCGGACGAGGGCGAAGTCGAGCATCTCCAGATAGCGCAGACCGCCGTGGATGAGCTTGCTGGACCGGCTCGACGTCCCCGACGCCCAGTCGCGCGCCTCGACCAGCCCGGTCGACAGGCCTCTGGTCACCGCGTCGAGCGCGGTGCCCGCGCCGACCACGCCCGCGCCGACGACCAGCACGTCCAGTTCCCGCTCGGCCATCCCGGCGAGGGCCTCCGCGCGCTGCGCGGGCCCCAGTGTCGCTGTCCTCACGGCTGCCTCCCGTTGGTGCGGGCGAACCCGCTCGTTGCGGGTGATCCCGCTCACATTCCCCGTTTTCCGATTCTGACCGGCCGCACCGACATCAGCCACCGGCTGTGGACAACACAGGGATGACCACGCCTCCAGAATGCGACATATCTGTCATATATACGCCTAGTCTGACATTGCGCCAGCTCCATTCGTCCACAGGACTTGCGCGCACCGCCCCCTCATGCATGCCAGGGAAGGGAAGGGACGGCCCCCCATGCCCGCAGATCTCGCCGTCATCGGACTCGGCCACCTCGGCCTCCCCCTCGCCCAGGCGGCCGTCGCCGCCGGAATCGAGACCGTCGGCTACGACAGCGGCCCCGCCACGGACAGCTCCCTCACCGCCGCCGAGATCCGCCGGATGTCGGCGGCCGGCTTCCGCGTCACCACCAACCCCGCCGAACTCGGCCGCGTCCGCACGGCCGTCATCTGCGCCCCCACCCAGCTCGGCGCGGACCGCGCGCTCGACCTCGGCGCCGTCGGCGCGGCCGGCCGCACCCTCGCCGCCCGGCTGCGCCCGCACACCACCGTGATCCTGGAGTCCGCCGCCCACCCCGGGGTCACCGAGGACTACCTGCGGCCCATCCTCGAAGAGGGCTCCGGCCTGCGCGCCGGACGCGACTTCCACCTGGCCTACTCCCCCAGCCGCCTCGACCCCGGCAACCGCACCCACACCATCGCCAACACCCCCAAGGTCATCGGCGGCCTCACCCCCGCCTGCACCGAGTCCGCGCACGCCTTCTACGCCCGCCTCACCGAGAAGGTCGTCCGGGCCCGCGGCCTGCGCGAAGCCGAGACCGTGCAGCTGCTGGAGACCAACTACCGGCACGTGAACATCGCCCTCATGAACGAGATGGCGGTCCTCTGCCACGACCTCGGCGTCGACCTGTGGGACGTCGTCCGGTGCGCCGAGACCAAGCCGTACGGGTTCCAGGCCTTCCGCCCCGGCCCCGGGGTCGGCGGCCACAGCGTCCCCCTCGACCCGAACTACCTCCCCCACACCACCCGCACCCCCGGCCACCCCCTGCGCATGGTCGGCCTCGCGCAGGAGATCAACGGCCGGATGCCGCAATACGTCATCCAGCGCTGCGCCACCCTGCTGAACGAGCACGGAAAATCCGCCCGCGGCGCCCGCGTCCTCCTGCTGGGCGTCACCTACAAGCCCGACCTCGCCGACCAGGAGGGCTCACCCGCCGGCGAGATCGCCAGCCGCCTCCTCGACCTGGGCGCCCTGATCAGCTACCACGACCCGTACATCGGGGGCTGGCGGGTCCGCGACCAGCCCGTCCCGCGCGCCGACTCCCTGTACGAGGCCGCCGCCAACGCCGACCTGACGATCCTGCTCCAGCACCACCGCACGTACGACCTGCAGGGCCTGGCGGTGAAGGCCCAGCTGCTCCTCGACACCCGCGGCGCCAGCCCCGTCGGCGCGGCCCACCGCCTCTGAGGGACCCCACCGCAGGTCACGGCCTGGTTCCGGTTCGATCAGTCGAACGAAATCCCCTCCGGGAATGTCGCACTCCCCTGCTAGCCTGCGGCGTCACTTATCCCGCACTTATGTCCCCAGGACACACGTGCGCCCGAATCCCTGGGGGGGATTTCCCGCATGAGCCAGAACTTCCAGCCGCCCGCGCCCACGTCGTACACCCCGGCCCCCGCCCCGGCGCCGGCGCGCAAGGGCAACGTCGCCCTGGGTGCCGTCGCGGCGGTCGTCGCGGGGCTGGTCGCCGCGGCGGCGTACGGCGGCATCATGTACGCCCTGGACCGGGAGCGCTCCTTCGGCGCGATCGGCATCGGCCTCCTCGTCGGCTTCGCCGCCGGGAAGATCGGCGGCCGGAGCCCGGCCATGCCCGCGATCGCGGGGCTGGTGTCGCTCGGCAGCATCTACCTCGGAAAGATGTTCTGCTTCGCGCTCGCCCTGGCGAAGATCAACAAGACCGGCCTGACCGACGTGATCGACGCCATCGGCATCAGCGGCGTGAACGACATCGTCAAGGAGAGTCTGGACTTCATGTCCTTCGTCTTCATCGGCATCAGCGTGCTCGTCGCCGTCGGGGCGGCCAAGAAGGCCAACGACTGACCCCGCGCGCACACGCCGGAGGGCCGGCACCCCGCTGCGGGGTGCCGGCCCTCCGGCGTACGTACGGACAGACGGGTCAGCGGCGGTGCTGGGAGTCCGCGACCGTGACCTCGACCCGCTGGAACTCCTTGAGCTCGCTGTAGCCGGTCGTGGCCATCGAGCGGCGCAGGGCGCCGAAGAGGTTCATCGAGCCGTCCGGGGTGTGCGACGGGCCGGTGAGGATCTCCTCGGTCGTGCCGACCGTGCCGAGGTTGACCTTCTTGCCGCGCGGCACGTCCTCGTGGACGGCCTCCATGCCCCAGTGGTGGCCCTTGCCGGGCGCGTCGGTGGCGCGGGCCAGCGGGGAGCCCATCATCACGGCGTCCGCGCCGCAGGCGATGGCCTTGGGCAGGTCGCCGGACCAGCCCACGCCGCCGTCGGCGATGACGTGCACGTAGCGGCCGCCGGACTCGTCCATGTAGTCGCGGCGCGCCGCGGCCACGTCCGCGACGGCCGTGGCCATCGGGACCTGGATGCCCAGCACGTTGCGCGTGGTGTGCGCGGCGCCGCCGCCGAAGCCCACGAGGACGCCCGCCGCGCCCGTGCGCATCAGGTGCAGGGCCGCCGTGTAGGTGGCGCAGCCGCCGACGATGACCGGGACGTCGAGCTCGTAGATGAACTGCTTGAGGTTCAGCGGCTCCGCGGCGCCCGAGACGTGCTCGGCCGAGACGGTGGTGCCGCGGATCACGAAGATGTCCACGCCCGCGTCCACGACGGCCTTGGAGAACTCGGCGGTGCGCTGCGGGGAGAGCGCGGCGGCGGTGACGACACCGGAGTCGCGGACCTCCTTGATGCGCTGCCGGATCAGGTCCGCCTGGATCGGGGCGGCGTAGATCTCCTGGAGGCGGCGGGTGGCGGCCTCCTCGTCCAGCTCCGCGATCTCGTCGAGCAGCGGCTGCGGGTCCTCGTAGCGGGTCCACAGGCCCTCGAGGTTCAGCACGCCGAGGCCGCCGAGCTCGCCGATGCGGATGGCGGTCTGCGGGGAGACCACGGAGTCCATGGGGGCGGCCAGGAAGGGGAGCTCGAAGCGGTACGCGTCGATCTGCCAGGCGATCGAGACCTCCTTCGGGTCCCGCGTACGCCGGCTGGGGACGATGGCGATGTCGTCAAAGGCGTACGCCCGGCGGCCGCGCTTGCCGCGCCCGATCTCGATCTCAGTCACGTGTGGTGGCCTTTCCTCTGGGTCTGCCCGTCCAGTATCCCCGAACCCCGGGGACCCGCGTTCCGGTGACCGCTGTACGGACGCACGCACGGGCCGTGCGCGGACGCGCCGGAGGGGCGGGCCCGGGTGGGCCCGCCCCTCCGGGCGGTCGTCGTGTTCAGCCCTTGCGGCTGTAGTTCGGTGCCTCGACCGTCATCTGGATGTCGTGCGGGTGGCTCTCCTTGAGGCCCGCCGAGGTGATCCGGACGAACCGGCCGCGGTCCTGGAGCTCCGGGACCGTGCGGCCGCCGACGTAGAACATCGACTGGCGCAGGCCGCCGACCAGCTGGTGGACCACCGCGGAGAGCGGGCCGCGGTAGGGGACCTGGCCCTCGATGCCCTCGGGGATCAGCTTGTCGTCGCCGCCGACGCCCTCCTGGAAGTAGCGGTCCTTGGAGAAGGAGCGCTGGTCTCCGCGGGACTGCATCGCGCCGAGCGAGCCCATGCCGCGGTAGGACTTGAACTGCTTGCCGTTGATGAACAGCAGCTCGCCCGGGGACTCCTCGCAGCCCGCGAGCAGCGAGCCCAGCATCACCGTGTCGGCGCCCGCGACCAGGGCCTTGGCGATGTCGCCGGAGTACTGGAGGCCGCCGTCGCCGATGACCGGGACGCCCGCGGCCTTGGCGGCCAGCGAGGCCTCGTAGATCGCGGTGACCTGCGGGACGCCGATGCCGGCGACGACGCGGGTGGTGCAGATGGAGCCGGGACCGACGCCGACCTTGATGCCGTCGCAGCCGGCGTCGATCAGCGCCTGGGCGCCGTCGCGGGTGGCGACGTTGCCGCCGATGACGTCGACGCCGGAGTTCGACTTGATCTTGGCGACCATGTCGCCGACCAGGCGGGAGTGGCCGTGGGCGGTGTCGACGACGATGAAGTCGGCGCCCGCCTCGATCAGGGCCTGGGCGCGCTCGTACGCGTCGCCGGCGACGCCGACGGCGGCGCCGACCAGCAGGCGGCCGTCCTTGTCCTTGGCGGCGTTCGGGTACTTCTCGGCCTTGACGAAGTCCTTGACCGTGATGAGGCCCTTGAGGACGCCCGCCTCGTCGACCAGCGGAAGCTTCTCGATCTTGTGGCGGCGCAGCAGCTCCATGGCGTCCACGCCGGAGATGCCGACCTTGCCCGTGACCAGCGGCATCGGGGTCATGACCTCGCGCACCTGGCGGCTGCGGTCCGACTCGAAGGCCATGTCGCGGTTGGTGACGATGCCGAGCAGCTTGCCGGCCGGGTCGGTGACCGGGACGCCGGAGATGCGGAACTTCGCGCACAGCTCGTCGGCCTCGCGCAGCGTCGCGTCCGGGTGGACCGTGATCGGGTCCGTGACCATGCCGGACTCGGAGCGCTTGACCAGGTCGACCTGGTTGGCCTGGTCGGCGATGGAGAGGTTGCGGTGCAGGACGCCGACGCCGCCCTGGCGGGCCATGGCGATGGCCATGCGGGCCTCGGTGACCTTGTCCATGGCCGCGGACAGCAGCGGAACGTTCACGCGGACGTTGCGCGAGATGAGGGAGGAAGTGTCGATCTCGTCCGGAGCCATGTCCGACGCGCCCGGCAGCAGCAGCACGTCGTCGTAGGTCAGTCCGAGCGCGGCGAATTTGTCGGGCACTCCAGTCGAACCGCTGTCGGTCATGACACCTTCCCAATGGTCTTGCTCAGCGCGGATGTCCATGCTAACGGGATCCCGAGGCGTCTCATTCCACGACCAAGGTCAACCAGGAGTTTCGTAGCTTCCTACGACGGAAATCCCGAGAAAACGCCCGTCTCACTGCTCCGCGAGCGCGCGCAGCCGACTCAGCGCCCGGTGCTGCGCCACCCGCACCGCGCCCGGGGACATCCCGAGCATCTGGCCGGTCTCCTCGGCGGTCAACCCGACGGCCACGCGCAGCACGAGCAGCTCGCGCTGGTTCTCCGGCAGGTTGGCCAGCAGCTTCTTGGCCCAGGCGGCGTCACTGCTGAGCAGCGCCCGCTCCTCCGGCCCGAGCGAGTCGTCGGGCCGCTCCGGCATCTCGTCGGACGGGACGGCGGTGCTGCCCGGGTGCCGCATGGCGGCCCGCTGGAGGTCGGCGACCTTGTGCGCGGCGATGGCGAAGACGAACGCCTCGAAGGGCCGCCCGGTGTCCCGGTAGCGGGGCAGCGCCATCAGGACGGCGACGCACACCTCCTGCGCCAGGTCCTCGACGAAGTGGCGGGCGTCACCCGGGAGCCGCGACAGCCGGGTGCGGCAGTAGCGGATGGCGAGGGGGTGCACGAAGGCCAGCAGGTCGTGCGTGGCCTGTTCGTCGCCGTCGACCGCGCGGCGTACGAGCGCGCTGACGGCCCCGGCGTTGCCGCCTTTGGCGGCGCCGGTGGGGCCTGTGGCCGGGGATGACCCCAGGGCCTCGTCGTCGCGCATCGATCCATGGTGCCTTGGCGCCGTGGCGTTCGTGGCATCGCGGTCCGTGTTGTGCATCGAAGCGTTATGAGCGGGTGCGCCGGAACCCATCTTCTGCGCCCTCCCCTCCGCTCGGCCCGAATCGTCGTCCCCGAGGACTCGACCTCTCCAAGAATGCGGCACACCATCAAGGATGCGGCATCGCGCCCGAAGCGACACGTCCCCTGGATTGTGCCCCGTCAATCCCCGGCGGGACACCGGTCGGGACGGGACTTTCCTGCCCCGTCTCCCCCGGAGGGCCTGCCGCCCCGCCCGCCGTCGGCGGACGGGACCGCTCCGGTCAGCCGGACACCGCTCCCGCGGTCAGCGGACGAGACCCCAGCGGAAGCCGAGCGCCACGGCGTGCGCCCGGTCCGAGGCGCCGAGCTTCTTGAAGAGCCTGCGGGCGTGCGTCTTGACCGTGTCCTCGGAGAGGAAGAGCTCGCGCCCGATCTCCGCGTTGGACCGGCCGTGGCTCATGCCCTCCAGGACCTGGATCTCGCGCGCGGTGAGAGTGGGCGCGGCGCCCATCTCCGCCGAGCGCAGCCGGCGCGGGGCCAGCCGCCAGGTCGGGTCGGCGAGCGCCTGGGTGACCGTGGCCCGCAGTTCGGCGCGCGAGGCGTCCTTGTGCAGGTAACCGCGGGCGCCGGCGGCGACCGCGAGGGCCACGCCGTCCAGGTCCTCGGCGACCGTCAGCATGATGATGCGGGCGCCCGGGTCGGCGGACAGGAGCCGGCGGACGGTCTCGACACCTCCGAGGCCGGGCATCCGCACGTCCATCAGGATCAGGTCGGAACGGTCGGCACCCCAGCGGCGGAGGACTTCCTCACCGTTGGCGGCCGTCGTCACACGCTCGACGCCGGGCACGGTGGCAACCGCGCGACGGAGCGCCTCTCGGGCAAGCGGGGAGTCGTCGCAGACGAGGACGGAAGTCATGACCGCCCTCCGCAGCTGCTGATGCGCGTCACCTTGAGCCTCCAGGCTGGTACGTATCGTCACCTGTGCGGTCGATGCCCTCGGACACCTGTCCGGGAACTTCTCGTTTCAACCGCACTCGCTCTCTCAACGACGGTCACTCGAAAGAGTTACGGGTCGGACGAACACCTTCGGCACTCTACGTGAGGAAGCGATCACGGTGCTGGAGGCGCCCTCGGCGCGTCCTCCATCTGGAGCTATGCCCTATTTGGCGGCTTTCCTTCCGTTTGGCATGTGTCTGAGGCTAGATTCCCAATGAGTCATATTTACATCTACTACGACAGTAGGTGTGGAGACATGGACCGTATCCGCCTCAGTACCGGCACCAAGAGGACTACCCATGGCAGATTTCTCCCGCCTCCCCGGACCGAACGCCGACCTCTGGGACTGGCAGCTGCTCGCGGCCTGCCGAGGGGTCGACAGCTCCCTCTTCTTCCACCCGGAGGGCGAGCGGGGCGCGGCCAGGAGTGCGCGCGAGGCCTCGGCTAAAGAGGTCTGCATGCGCTGCCCGGTGCGCTCGGAATGCGCCGCGCACGCACTCGCCGTCCGCGAGCCCTACGGGGTGTGGGGCGGCCTCACCGAGGACGAACGCGAGGAACTGATGGGCCGCGCGCGGCACCGCCTGATCCCCGCGTCCAGCACGATCGGCCCGATCACCCCGCACTGACCGTCAGCGGGCGGCGGCCCGCACCAGCTCCCCCAGGGTCGCCGCCACCGCCGGCACACGGGCCAGGTCGGGCAGCGTCAGCGCCACGACCTCCCGCTCCACCGCCGGCTCCACCACCAGGGCGCTCACGCCCTTGGCCCGCACCGACTCCACCGCCAGCTCCGGCAGCACCGCCACGCCCAGCCCCGCGCCGACCAGCCCGACCACGGCCGGGTAGTCGTCGGTGGCGAAGTCGATGCGCGGGGTGAAGCCCGCGCCCTCGCACACCTCCACCAGATGGCGTCGGCAGCGCGGGCAGCCCGCGATCCAGGGCTCGTCCGCCAGCTCGGCCATGCCCACCCGGCCGGCCCCGGCCAGCCGGTGCCCCTCGGGCACCAGCCCGACGAGCCGGTCGGTCAGCAGCGGGGTGACCACGAGGTCCTCCCACTCGGCCACGGCCGCGGCCCCGCCGTAGCGGAAGGCCAGCGCCAGGTCGCAGTCCCCCTCGCGCAGCATCTCCACCGAACGCGGCGGCTCCGCCTCCACCAGGGAGATCCGGGTGCCCGGGTGCTCGGCGCGCATCGCCGCGAGCGCGGTCGGCACCAGCGTGGAGCTGCCGCTGGGGAAGGAGACCAGTCGGACCCGCCCGGCGCGCAGCCCGGCGATGGCCGCGACCTCCTCCTCGGCGGCGGTCAGCCCGGCCAGGATCCCGGCGGCGTGCCGCACGAGGGCCTCCCCCGCCTGGGTCAGCCGCATCTCGCGGCCCGTACGGACCAGCAGCGGGGTGCCGGCCGACTGTTCCAGGGCCTTCATCTGCTGGGAGACGGCGGGCTGGGTGCAGCCCAGTTCGCGGGCGGCGGCGGAGAAGGAACCGGTCCCGGCGACAGCGCGCAGGATCCGCAGGTGGCGTGCCTCAATCACCCTTCGAGCATAAGCCCGCCTTTTGCTCCGGCCGCAATCTTCGGCCGAACCTTTGGGAAAGGCCCCACGGGGGTGGGGGCGCGCGGCCCGGGCGGCTATTTTGCGCACATGACGACTGCGTTGATCACTGGATCCACGGCGGGCATCGGCGCCGCCTTCGCCCGGCGGCTCGCCGCCCAGGGCCACAACCTCGTACTGGTGGCCCGGGACACGAAGCGGCTGGCCGAGCAGGCCACCGAGCTGCACGACCGGCACGGCATCGAGGCCGAGGTGCTGTCCGCCGACCTGGCCACGGAGGAGGGCATCGCGGCGGTCGAGACCCGGCTCCGGGACCGGACGCACCCGGTGGACCTGCTGGTCAACAACGCCGGCTTCGGCAACAAGGGCCGCTACCTGGAGGTCTCCATGGCCGACGAGCTGGCCATGCTGAAGGTGCACATCGAGGCGGTGCTGCGGCTGACCTCGGCGGCGACGGAGTCGATGCGCTCGCGCGGCCGCGGCGGGGTCGTCAACGTGGCCTCGGTGGCCGCCTTCGTCCCGCGCGGCACCTACGGGGCGAGCAAGGCCTGGGTCGTGCAGTTCACCCAGGGCGCGGCCCGCGACCTGGCGGGGTCGGGGGTGCGGATGATGGCGCTGTGCCCGGGCTTCGTGCGGACCGAGTTCCACCAGCGGGCCGGCATGGGCACCGACAACATCCCGGGCTGGATGTGGCTCGACGCCGACAAGCTGGTGGCCGCCGCGCTGGCCGACCTGGCGCGCGGGAAGACGGTCTCGATCCCCGACCCGCGGTACAAGGCGCTGATGGGCGTGGTGAAGCTGACCCCGCGCGGACTGCTGGGCGGGGTGTCCTCCCGGACGGGGCGCAAGTACGGGCCGCAGTAGATCCCCCGCACAGGCCCCCGCAAACGGGTGAAATCTCCCTAAACTGGACGTGTCCCATCCACCCCGGGAGGCGACGCGATGACGTTCGTACAGGTAATCGATTACGAGACCAGGCGGTTCGACGAGATGAACGCCCTCATCGACCGCTACGCGGAACAGACCAGCGGGAAGCGCACGGTCACCCACACCATGATCGGCCGGGACCGCGACTCCCAGACCCACTACGTGGACCTCGTCGAATTCCCCTCGTACGAGGAGGCCATGAGGAACTCTCACCTCCCCGAGACCGACCGGATGTTCCAGGAGATGGTCGCGCTCTGCGAGGGAATGCCGAAGTTCATGAACCTCGACGTGGTGCGCGACGAGTACCTCAACAAGCTCGTCGTGAACCGGATGTTCGAGGAGTGCATCCTCAAGGGCGACTTCGCCGTCCTGGACGAGTGCCTGGCGGCGGACTACAAGGACCACGACATCATGGAGAGCGAGGGCCAGAGCGACGGCCGCGACGGCATGCGGCAGACCATCAGCACGTGGAGGGAAGCGTTCGACTTCTCCTTCGACCAGACCCGGCAGATCGCCGAAGGCGACTGCGTCACGACCCTCTGGAACTGGAAGGGCAACCAGAAGGGAACGTTCATGGGGGTCGCCCCGACCGGCAAGGAAGTCACGATGTCGGGATGTACGACCTTCCGGATCGCCGACGGCCGGATCGCCGAGGGCTGGTGGTACTACGACGCCCCGAGCCTGATGCGGCAGATGGGCATGATGCCCGAGTAGCGGGCCGGCGGACACACAAGAGGCCCTGGTCACCACCGCGTCGCAGCGGTGACCAGGGCCTTCTCGTTCAGCTCGCGCCCAGGGGCGCTGACCTCAGTGGCTGTGGCCGTGACCGTGGCCGTGACCGGCGTCGGCCTCTTCCTCGGCCGGCTTCTCGACGACCAGGGTCTCGGTCGTGAGCAGCAGGGAGGCGATGGAAGCGGCGTTCTCCAGCGCGGAGCGGGTGACCTTGACCGGGTCGATGACGCCGGCCTTGACCAGGTCGCCGTACTCGCCGGTGGCGGCGTTGAAGCCGTTGCCCTTCTCCAGCTCCGCCACCTTCGAGGTGATGACGTAGCCCTCGAGGCCGGCGTTCTCGGCGATCCAGCGCAGCGGCTCGACGGCGGCGCGGCGGACGACCGCCACACCCGTGCCCTCGTCACCGGTCAGGCCGAGGTTGCCCTCGAGGACCTTGACGGCGTGGACGAGCGCGGAGCCACCGCCGGAGACGATGCCCTCCTCGACCGCGGCGCGGGTCGCGGAGATGGCGTCCTCGAGACGGTGCTTCTTCTCCTTGAGCTCCACCTCGGTGGCGGCGCCGACCTTGATGACGCAGACGCCGCCGGCGAGCTTCGCCAGGCGCTCCTGCAGCTTCTCGCGGTCCCAGTCGGAGTCCGTGGACTCGATCTCGGCCTTGATCTGGTTGACGCGGCCCGCGACGTCAGCGGCGTTGCCGCCACCGTCGACGATGGTCGTGTCGTCCTTGGAGATGGTCACGCGGCGCGCGGAACCGAGGACGTCCAGACCGGCCTGGTCGAGCTTGAGGCCGACCTCCTCGGCGATGACGGTGGCACCGGTGAGGGTGGCCATGTCCTGGAGCATCGCCTTGCGACGGTCGCCGAAGCCCGGGGCCTTGACGGCGACCGCGTTGAAGGTGCCGCGGATCTTGTTGACGACGAGGGTGGAGAGCGCCTCGCCCTCGACGTCCTCGGCGATGATCAGCAGCGGCTTGGAGCCACCCGCCTGGATGACCTTCTCCAGCAGCGGCAGGAGGTCCTGGATGGAGGAGATCTTGCCCTGGTTGATCAGGATGTACGGGTCGTCGAGGACGGCCTCCATACGCTCCTGGTCGGTGACCATGTACGGGGAGAGGTAGCCCTTGTCGAAGGCCATGCCCTCGGTGAACTCCAGCTCCAGGCCGAAGGCGTTGGACTCCTCGACGGTGATGACACCGTCCTTGCCGACCTTGTCCATCGCCTCGGCGATGAGCTCGCCGACCTGCGAGTCCTGCGCGGAGAGCGCGGCCACGGCGGCGATGTCGGACTTGTCCTCGATCGGGCGGGCGGTCGCGAGGAGCTCCTCGGACACGGCCTTGACCGCGGCGTCGATGCCCTTCTTCAGGGCGGCCGGGGAAGCGCCGGCGGCGACGTTGCGCAGACCCTCGCGGACGAGCGCCTGGGCGAGCACGGTCGCGGTGGTGGTGCCGTCACCCGCGATGTCGTTGGTCTTGGTCGCCACCTCCTTCACCAGCTGCGCGCCGAGGTTCTCGTACGGGTCGTCCAGCTCGACCTCGCGGGCGATGGTGACACCGTCGTTGGTGATGGTGGGGGCGCCGAACTTCTTGTCGATGACGACGTTGCGGCCCTTGGGGCCGATCGTCACCTTCACCGTGTCGGCAAGCTTGTTGACGCCGCGCTCGAGGGCGCGACGGGCGTCCTCGTCGAACTTCAGGATCTTCGCCATGGGAGCGGTTCAGCCCTCTCGAAAACTCGGGTTTAACGAACCGCGCCCCTCGCCGCCCGGCAATCAGCGGGGTGACCAGGGGCGCAGTTCAAAGCAATGCGTGAGAAGTGATTACTTCTCGACGATCGCGAGCACGTCGCGGGCCGAGAGGACGAGGTACTCCTCGCCGCTGTACTTCACTTCGGTGCCGCCGTACTTGCTGTACAGCACGATGTCGCCGACGGAGACGTCCAGCGGGAGACGCTGGCCGTCCTCGAAGCGGCCCGGGCCGACCGCGAGGACGACGCCCTCCTGGGGCTTCTCCTTCGCGGTGTCCGGGATGACCAGGCCGGAGGCCGTGGTCTGCTCGGCGTCGAGCGGCTGGACCACGATGCGGTCCTCAAGCGGCTTGATGGCAACCTTGGAGCTGGCGGTCGTCACGATCCGACCTCCCCCTTCGGAGATCCGGGGTTAACTGTCTGAGGTGGCGACCAGGTCGATCCGTCGTCGCGGGTGCCGGACCTGCCTGTCGCTGTGTTGGCACTCACCGGTGGCGAGTGCCAGGTGTGACACTATTCCGGCGATTAGCACTCGGTCAAGCGGAGTGCCAACACGCTCTGCTGGATCCGCGTATTCCGGCCGCGGGTGGCCCCGTTTGGCCCAAACCGGCCCTGCCGCACCCGGCCCCGCCACATCCAGCCCCGCGGGGGGACGGCGCCCGGTATGTGAGGCTTGGCGCGTGCGCATCCTGGTCGTCGAAGACGAAGAGAACCTGGCCGAGTCCCTCCGGCAGGGCCTGTCCGCCGAAGGCCACCGCGTCGAGGTCGCCCACGACGGGCACCGCGGGCTGGAGCTGGCCCTCACCGGCGGCCCCTACGACGTCGTGCTGCTGGACCTCATGCTCCCCGGCCCCGGCGGCGCCGAGATCTGCGCCCGGATGCGCGCCCACGACGACCCCACCCCCGTCCTGATCCTCACCGCCAAGGACGGCGAGTACGACGAGGCCGAGGGGCTCGACGCCGGGGCCGACGACTACCTCACCAAGCCGTTCTCCTTCGTCGTCCTCGGCGCCCGCCTGCGCGCCCTCGCCCGCCGCGCCGCCGGCCCCGGCCCGGCGCCCGCCGTGCTCCGCGCCGGTGACCTGGTCCTCGACCCGCACGACCGCCGCTGCCGCCGCGGCACGCGCGACATCGAACTCACCGCCCGCGAGCTCGGCGTGCTCGCCTGCCTGATGGAACGCCCCGGCCGGGCCGTCGCCAAGCAGGACATCCTCGACGAGGTCTGGGACTCCCCGCACGGCATCGACCCCAACATCGTCGAGGTCTACGTCTCCTCCCTGCGCAAGAAGATCGACGCCCCCTTCGGCCGCCGCTCCATCCGCACCGTCCACGGCACCGGCTACCGCCTGGCCCCCGACGGCGGCTGAGGGAGGCCCGCATTGGTCAGCAGCCTGCGCGCCCGGACCGCACTCGCCGCCGCGCTCGCCATGGCCGCCGTGCTAGCCGCCGGCGGGCTCTGGCTCTACACCCTCATGCGCGGCAACCTCCTCGACGACACCACCGGCCGCACCGAGCTCGCCGCCCGCAAGGTCGCCGCGCAGGCCGACACCCGCACCCTCCCGCCCGGCGGCCGGCTGCCCGCGCCGGAGGGCGGGGTCGACCTGGTCCTCGTACGCGACGCCCAGGGCCGCACCGTCGCGAGCACCGCCGCCGGCGGGGATCCCCGCGACATCCCCCGCCTCGACGGACTGCGCCCCGGCCCCGGCCAGGACTCCCGGTCCGCCGTGCTGGCCCCCGCGCACCCCGGCGGCCAGCGGCGCGTGGTCGTCGCCGTCGACGCCCCCGGCCCGCCCGGGGCGCACGACCCGGCCGCCCCGCGCACCGTGTACGCCATGACCGTGCTCGGGGACGTGGACGCCGCCACCCGCGCCGTCGCCGTCGCCCTGCTCGCCGGGGCGCCACCGATGATCGCCTTCGCGGCGGCCGTGGCCTGGTGGGCCACCGGGCACGCGCTGCGCCCCGTCACCGCCATCCGCTCCGGGCTGGCCGCGGTCACCGCGAGCGAGCTCGACCGCCGCGTCCCCGACCCCGGCGGCGCCGACGAGATCGCCCAGCTGGCGCGGACCGTCAACGACACCCTCGACCGGCTGGAGCGCTCCGACGCCCGGCAGCGGCAGTTCACCGCCGACGCCTCGCACGAGCTGCGCAACCCGCTGGCCGCCGTCCGCTCCCGGCTGGAGGTGGCCCTGGCCATGGAGCGGCCCGACCGGGCCTCGGTGGAGGCCGCGCTGGCCGACACCGGACGGCTCCAGCGGATCGCCGCCGACCTGCTGCTCCTGGCCCGCCTCGACGGGGGGCCCGCGCCGCGCCCCGAGCCGGTGGACCTGGCCCTGCTCGCGGCGGAGGACGCGGCGCGCCGGCCCGCGCCCCGGGTGCCGCTGCGGGTGGAGGCCCCGGCACCGGTCCCGGCGTACGGGGACGCGGCGCGGCTGGAGCGGGCCCTGGGCAACCTGGTGGACAACGCCCTGAGGTACGCGCGGGGCCGGGTCCTGGTGCGGGCCGCCGCGCGGGACGGGTGGGCGGTGCTGGAGGTGGCCGACGACGGTCCGGGGATCCCGGAGGCGGACCGGGCCCGAGTCTTCGAGCGCTTCGTACGCCTCGACGCGGACCGGGGCCGGGCCAGCGGCGGCACCGGCCTGGGCCTGGCGATCGCCCGCGAGATCGCCCGGGCCCACGGGGGCGACGTCCGCGCCCTGGCCGCGCCGGGCGGGGGCGCGCTGCTGGAACTGCGGATCCCGTCGGGCAGGCGCTGAGCCGCCGGGCCCTCAGGCGCAGAAGCTGAATTCGGCGGAGTGCAATTTTCGACACTCCCCGTCGAGGGCTTCGCAAGGAACCATGGGGAGGACATCAACGTCGTAGATGATATGAAGATAAAGCGCCTCATTGCCGAGCAGATCGGTCCCCGGACCGCCGCTGCGACCCCGAGTGCACCGGGCGCCGCGTCTCCTTCCGCCCTCCCCTCATCCCCGTCTGCCCCTCCGCCGCCGTCACGGCAGGAGCCGTCACGGCCGGAGCCGGACAGCATCGACGGTGGCGGCGTCCCGTGCGTGGACTGAGGCCCCTGACGGTGGCGGGCGCCCGCCGCCGGACCGAAGCACTCCTGCTGGTGTTCGTCGTCGCCATCGCCGTCTTCGGGCACGTGAGCGCGGGCCTGGCCATGAACGGCGAGCTGCCGCAGCACCTGGCCAGCTTCGTGATCAGCATGTCGCTGCTCTCGCTGGTGGGACACCTGGGCATCCGCCGGTTCGCGGCGTACGCGGACCCGCTGATCTTCCCGCTCGCCATGCTGCTGACCGGGCTGGGGCTGGTCCTGATCCACCGGCTCGACCAGGGGTACATCGAGCGCTACGGCTCGGACGCGAACGCGCCCGGCCAGCTGATGTGGACGGTGGTCGGCGTCGCCGCCTGCCTGCTGGTGGTGGCGCTGCTGCGGGACCACCGGCTGCTCCAGCGGTTCATCTACATCACGATGGCCGTCGCGCTGGTGCTGCTGATCGCGCCGGCGTTCTTCGGCGCGGACACGTACGGCGCGAAGCGGTGGATCATCCTGTTCGGGTTCTCGCTCCAGCCGGGTGAGTTCGTCAAGATCATGATCGCGATCTTCTTCGCGGGGTACCTGGTCATCCACCGCGACTCGCTGGCCCTGACGGGCCGGAAGTTCCTGGGCATGCGGCTGCCGCCGATGCGGCAGCTCGGGCCGATCATCACGGTGTGGATCATCTCGCTGCTGGTGCTGGTCTTCGAGCGCGACCTGGGCACGTCGCTGATCTTCTTCGGCGTCTTCGTGGTGATGCTGTACGTCGCCACCGAGCGCACCAGTTGGATCGCGTGCGGCCTGGTCCTGGCGGCGGGCGGCGCCTTCGTCGTCGGCTCGACCGAGCCGCACGTCAAGGCGCGCGTGGCGGCGTGGCTCAACCCGCTCTCCTACTACTGGGAGAACCGGCCCCCCGGCGTCACCTCCGACCAGTCGGCGCAGGCCCTGTTCAGCTTCGGCACGGGCGGGGTCTCGGGCACCGGCCTGGGGATGGGCCACCCCGAGCTGATCAAGTTCGCGGGGCGCAGCGACTTCATCCTGACGACGGTGGGCGAGGAGCTCGGCCTGGCGGGGGTCATGGCCGTCCTGCTGCTGTACGCCCTCCTGGTGCAGCGGGGCCTGCGGATGGCGCTGGCCGCGCGCGACCCGTTCGGCAAGCTGCTGGCGATCGGCCTCGCGTCGGCGCTGGCGCTCCAGGTCTTCGTGGTCGCGGGCGGCGTCACGGGTCTGATCCCCCTGACCGGCAAGGCCCTGCCCTTCCTGGCGAAGGGCGGCTCGTCCCTGCTGGCCAACTGGATCATGATCGCCCTCCTGCTGCGCATCAGCGACAGCGCGGAACGCCAGAGGGAGGCGGACGCCCGGGGCCCGGCGGAAACGACCATCACCCCGACGGTGGCGGCGACGGTCTGAGGGGGTGGGGGCTGGGGAGGGCGGGGTTCCGGCGGGGCGGTCTCAGGGAGGGGTTGGGGCTTTCCCATCAGTCCCACTGTCCTTCCGGGGCGGGACGGTCCGGAAATGGACATGCGGCGGACTCAGCGATGTCCTCCGGAGCCGCCCTCCGCGACAGATCGCTACGCGCTCCTGTCATCTCAGCGTCCGCCGCCCGTCTGGGCTCGCTGCTGTCGCCGAAGGACGACGGATTCGTCATCCGGGGCCGGGGGGCGCGACCAATCGCTACGCCCTCCTCTTTTCTCGGCGTCCGGCGGCCGTCTGGGGCTGATCCCTGCACCAAAGGCCGACGGAATGGTCATCCGGGGCCGCCAGGCGCGACAGATCGCTACGCGCTGCCCAGATTTCGGCGTCTGCCGCCCGCCTTGGGCTGATACCTGCACCGAATGACGAACAGAGCGGCATCCGGGCTCGCGGAATATCTCTCGGCTCGCGTCGGAAACGGCTCGTAGGATCTGCCGCATGGCAACGCGACTTGTGCAGATCAACATGAAGGCCCAGGACGACACCGCGCTGGGGCGGTTCTGGGCTGAGGTGCTCGGGTGGGGGGTCGAGAGCGAGGGGCCCGGCGTGACCAACCTCGAACCGGTGGGGTTCGCCTACCCCGACCCCGTGGCCGTGTGCATCGACATCATCGCGCGGCCGGAGCCCAAGACGGTCAAGAACCGGGTGCACCTTGATCTGGCCACCACTTCGGCCGCCCATCAGGCGGAGTTGGTCGGCCGCCTGAAGGACCTCGGTGCCACCCTCGCCGACGTGGGCCAGGGCGATGTCCCCTGGACGGTCATGGCCGATCCGGAGGGCAACGAGTTCTGCGTCCTGGAGCCCCGCGAGATCTACCGCGACACCGGGCCGATCGCCGCAGTGGTGGTCGACTGCACCGACCCGCGCGAGATGGCCCGGTTCTGGGGCGAGGCGATGGACTGGAAGCTGCACCAGGTCACCGACGACCAGGCGACCCTGCGGTCCGCCCAAGGCGTCGGTCCCTACCTGGAGTTCATCCGCACCCCGGACACCAAGACGGTGTGGAACCGCGTCCACCTCGACGTCGCCCCCTACTCCGGTGACGACCCGGCAGCGGAGGCGGCCCGGCTGCGCGCCCTGGGAGCCACCGACCCCGGTATCGACCAGTCCGCCATCTCCTGGACCATCCTGGCGGACCCGGAAGGCAACGAGTTCTGCCTCCTCAGCCCTCGCTGACCGCCCCGCCGGAACCCCGCCCTCCCCCGACCCCGCCCCCCTACAGGTAGTCCTCCAGCCGGGCGATCTTGTAGCCCTGTTCCTGTATGTGCTGGAGCATCTTCGTCACCATGTGGATTTCCGTCGCGCCCTTGAGTTCCGACGGGCCTCGGAAGTGGGCCAGGACGATGTCGCCGGGTTTGAAGGCCGAACCCTCGGCGTACTGGAAGTCGTTTATCTGCATCGACGCCCGCCACAGCACGACCGTGTTGATGCCGCACTCCGAGGCGGCCTTCAGGGTGTCGTCGTTGTAGTTGCCGAAGGGCGGGCGGAACAGGACGGGCCGCTTGCCGAAGCGCTTCTCCAGGCGCTCCTGCTGACCGCATATCTCCTTCTTCTGCGCCGCGAACGCCAGCGTGCGCATGTTGGGGTGCGTCAGCGTGTGGTTGTTCACCGTGCTGTTCGAGCCGTTGTCGCGGAGCTTCTCGAAGTAGCCGTAGTCCGACGACGCCACGTTGTCCGTGAGGAACATGCTGATCGGCAGCTTCAGGTCGGCCGCCATCTTCAGGAACTCGGGGTCCTTCTCCGCGCCGTCGTCGAAGGTCAGGAAGACGACCTTGTCGTTCGGCGCGACGGGTATTCGGTCCACCACCACCGGCTTGCCCGGGCCCCCCGGCTTGGGGAGTTGGGGCTTCTGCGCGGGCTTCGGGGCGTACTGCAGCGGGGCGGTCAGCCCCCACTTGCGGTACGCCTCGTCCCCCGGGGTGCCCGCCTGGGCGGAGGGGGCCGCGGAGGGCCGGGCGGACGGGGACGCCGACGGGCTCCCCGACTGCCCGGCCTTGCGGCCCAGTCTCTCGATGGGATCCACGCTGTTCCCGCATCCCGACAGGGACAGCGCGAGCGCGCCGGCCGTCAGCGTCCCGGCTACCAGCCGGCGCGCGTACTTCACAGGTAGTCCTCCAGGCGGGCCACGGCGTACCCCTTGTCCGTGACGGTCTTCATGACATGACGGATCATGTCAGGCATGGTGCCCTTCCAGTCCTCGCGACCCCGGAAGTGCGTGAGGATGATGTCGCCGGGGTGCAGGTCCCTGTCCCATTCACGGTAGTCCATCCGGTTCGGGAAGGCCTCCGCGTTCCACAGGGGGACCGCCTTGATGCCACAGGACTTCGCCGCGCGCAGCGTGTCCTGGTTGTAGTTCCCGTAGGGCGGGCGGAACAGCTGGGGCCGCTTGCCGAACTGCTTCTGGATGGTGTCCTGCTGCCCGCAGATCTCCTCGCGCTGCTGCTCGTAGTTGAGGCCGGGCAGGTAACGGTGGTTGAGGGTGTGGTTGTCCAGGGTGACGCCCGCGTCCTGCATCTGCTTGAAGTACCCGTAGTTGTCCCGCACGAGGTAGTCGCTGAGGAACGCCGTGTACGGGATCTTCAGCTCCTGCATCATCCGGATGAACTCGGGGTCCTTCTCGGCCCCGTCGTCGACGGTCAGGAAGACGACCTTGTCCTCGGTCGGGACGGTGGTGAAGACCGGGGGCAGCTCGTCCTGGCCCTCGACCTCGAAGCCCTCCCGCGCGGTGATCTCGGGCTTCGTCTTGGGCCCGGGCGGGGCCGCGAGCGGGGTCTTGGCCAGGCCCCACTTCTTCGCCATGGCGACGCGTGCCTGCTGGGCGGCCTTCTGCTGCTCGGCGGAGTTGGCGAGGGCGCCGGCCGCGCCCGAGCCGGCGTCGGCGGCGTGGCCCGGCTTGCCCTTGACGGGCGTCCCCGGGTCGGCGGCGCCGCACCCCGTACCCAGGGCGGCGACCAGCAGCGCTGCCGCGGCCACCCCGTACCGGGCGCGCGGGCGTGCCGCGGACCGGTGACCAAACTGCGAGGGATTTCCCTTTTGTCGTACAAGCTGCATAGCGCGGATCCTTGCACCGCGCGGCGCGGCTCCCCGGTCGACACCACGGCCGAGGTCCCCCCTTCCACCGACTGGCCGACAATGGAGCCGTGACTCCCGAAGACTTCGCCGCGCTCCTCACCCCCGAGGGACGCGCCCTCCTCGACTCGCTCCGCGACTACGACCCGGCCCAGGAGCTGGCCGTGGCCACCCGGCTGCGCCGCGAGCACCCCGCCGGACTGGTGTCGGCCGCGCTGGGGCAGGCCCGGCTGAGGCAGCGGGCGGTGGCGAAGTTCGGGGCCGAGGACGCGTTCCGGATGTTCTTCACCCCCGGCGGCGGGGAGATGGCCACCCGCGCGTCGGTGGCCTCGTACCGGGCCGGGCGCCTCGCCGAGCTGGGCGTACGGAGCGTCGCGGACCTGTGCTGCGGGATCGGCGGGGACGCGCTGGCGCTGGCGCGGCGCGGGATCCGGGTGCTGGCGGTGGACCTCGACCCGCTGACGGTGGCGGTCGCACGGGCCAACGCGGAGGCGCTGGGGCTGGCGGACCTGATCGAGGTCCGGGAGGCGGACGTGACGACGGTCGACGTCTCCTCGTACGAGGCCGTCTTCATCGACCCGGCGCGGCGCGGCGGGCGCGGGCGGATCTTCGACCCCGAGTCCTACTCACCGCCGCTGTCGTGGGCCGTGGAGGCGGCGCGGGCGGCGAAGTACGCGGCGATCAAGATCGCGCCCGGCATCCCGCACGAGGCGGTGCCGGCGGAGGCCGAGGCGGAGTGGATCTCGGACCACGGGGACGTCAAGGAGGCCGTGCTGTGGTTCGGCACCGCCCCCGGCACGGTACGGGCCACCCTGCTGCCGGGGCCGGTCGGACTGCGCACGGCCGATCCGCTGCCGGATCCCGAGGCGGGGCCGGTGGGGCGCTGGCTGTACGAGCCGGACGGGGCGGTGATCCGGGCGCACCTGGTCGCGGAGGTGGCGCAGGCGCTGGACGGGCGGCTGATCGACCCGACGATCGCGTACATCACGGCCGACGAGCTGCGGGCCACGCCGTACGCGACGGCCTACGAGATCACGGACGTGCTGCCGTTCGGGCTGAAGAAGCTGAAGGCGCTGCTGCGGGAGCGGGAGGTGGGGGTGCTGACGGTGAAGAAGCGGGGGTCGGCGATCGAGCCGGAGGAGCTCCGCAGGAAGGTGAAGCCGTCGGGGCCGAACTCCGCGACGGTGTTCCTCACCAGGGTCGCGGGCGCGCCGGCGATGCTCATCGGGGGCCCCGCGGCGTAGTGGCCCCGGCCGGGCGGCTTCCGGGGCTCCGCCCCGGGCCTCCCCCAGCTACCGCTGGAGGTACCCCCAGCGCCTCAAACGCCGGCGAGGCTGGAGTTCGCCGGGCGGGAGTGGACCGCCGCGGGGGCGCCCGTCCGGCCGCGCTTCGGGTGGGGGGTCGGGCGGGCTCGGAGGGACCAGCTGTAGTGGGTGGCGGCCTTGGCCAGGCCCAGGAGGGCGGTGACCCACAGGATCAGGCCGAGGCCCATGAAGTACGCGACCTCCCCGACCGTGTCCGTTCCCGGACGCGCGCCCGAGGCGGCCGCGACGGCCGTCCAGAGGCCGAGGGCGCCCAGGGCCAGCGAGGCCAGCAGCCACACCGCGCTCCGGACCGGCGCGCGCAGCCCCGCGTCCGCCCCGGGACCGCGGTCCGCGACGGCCCAGGCGCACAGCAGCTGGTGCACCCGGCGCTCCTGGCGGGCGCCCCGCACGAAGCACCAGCCGGCCGGGACCAGCACCGCGAGCCCCATCACGGCGAAGACCGCCCCGAAGAGGCGCTCCGGCCCCGCGCCGGACTCGAAGGTCATCACGGCCATGCTCACGAAGGTCCAGCCCACCGCGAAGACCGCCGCCAGCACCCACAGCAGCGCCAGCCGCCCCAGGCCCAGGCTGCGGCGGCTCAGGTCCGCGAGGAAGCGCGCGCGGTCGGCCCGTACGACGCGCTCGTCCAGCCACTCGCGCAGGTGCGCGGGCGGCGGCGGGGGCGGCAGGTCACGGCGGCTAGACATGCGCATGACCCTAGCGGCGGCCCGTGGAGCTTCACCGCAGCGCTCCTCGACCCGCGCTCAGCCGCCCGGCGCGACCTGCGTGACCTCGACGGATTCGAACCGCCAGCGGTGCACGGGCCGGGTGATCAGGTCCGCCGCGGGCTCCGGAAGCTCCGGGAGCTCCGCCGCCGCACGGCCCTCGGGCGCCTCCCACCAGGCGATCACGAGCACCCGGTCCTGCGAGGCGCGCAGCACCTCGCGGCGGAGCGGCTCCCGGGCCAGGACCTGGGCACGGGCCCACTCCAGCAGCTCGTTGCCCCGGCCCTCGACGGCCCGGGCCTCCCACATCAGCGCGACGACGGTGTTCACGAGTAGAGGTTGTCCTTGCTGAGCTCGTGCACGTGGTCGTGGGAGTGGCCGCCGTGGGAGTGGTCGTGCGACGTGCCCGGGACGTGCGGGTCCGTCACCGGGAGGGAGGAGTCCGCCGACAGGTCCCAGTCCGAGGCGGGACGGTTCCGCTTGACCATCTCCGCGCCCAGGGCCGCGACCATCGCGCCGTTGTCGGTGCACAGCTTGGGCCGCGGTACGCGCAGGATGATCCCCGCGTCGTCGCACCGCTCCTGCGCCAGCGAGCGCAGCCGGGAGTTGGCCGCCACGCCGCCGCCGATCATCAGGTGGTCCACGCCCTCGTCCTTGCACGCGCGGATCGCCTTGCGCGTCAGGACGTCCACCACGGCCTCCTGGAACGAGGCCGCCACGTCGCGCACCGGCACCTCCTCGCCCGCCTTCCGCTTCGCCTCGATCCAGCGGGCCACCGCCGTCTTGAGGCCGGAGAAGGAGAAGTCGTACGCCGGGTCGCGCGACCCGGTCAGCCCGCGCGGGAAGTGGATGGCCGTGGGGTCGCCCTCCTTGGCCAGCCGGTCGATGACCGGCCCGCCGGGGAAGCCCAGCTGGAGCACGCGGGCGATCTTGTCGAAGGCCTCGCCGGCCGCGTCGTCGATGGTCGCGCCGAGCGGGCGCACGTCGCTGGTGATGTCCGGGGCGAGCAGCAGCGAGGAGTGGCCGCCGGAGACCAGCAGGGCCATGGTCGGCTCGGGCAGCGGGCCGTGTTCCAGCTGGTCGACGCAGATGTGGGAGGCGAGGTGGTTGACCCCGTACAGCGGCTTGCCGAGCGCGTACGCGTAGGCCTTCGCCGCCGAGACGCCGACCAGCAGGGCGCCCGCGAGGCCGGGGCCGGCGGTGACGGCGATGCCGTCGAGGTCGCGGGCGGTGACGCCGGCTTCCTTCAGGGCGCGCTCGATGGTCGGGACCATCGCTTCGAGGTGGGCCCGGGAGGCGACCTCGGGCACGACGCCGCCGAAGCGGGCGTGCTCGTCGACGCTGGAGGCGACCGCGTCGGCCAGCAGGGTGGTGCCGCGGACGATGCCGACGCCGGTCTCGTCGCAGGAGGTCTCGATGCCGAGGACGAGCGGTTCGTCAGCCATGGGTCTCACTGCTCTCAGGGTGTTCGGGGGTCTCGGGGGTGGGATCGGCCGGGTCGGCCGGGGCTGTCGGAGCCGGCGTGCGGGCCGGGTCGGTCAGGCGCATCACCAGCGCGTCGACGTTGCCCGGCTGGTAGTAGCCGCGCCGGAAGCCGATCGGCTCGAAGCCGAAGCGCTCGTAGAGCCGCTGGGCGCGGGTGTTGTCGACCCGTACCTCCAGCAGCACCTCCGCGCACTCGAAGGCGGTCGCGGCGCGCAGCAGCTCGGTGAGCAGCCGGGCGCCGAGTCCGGTGCCCCACTGGTCCTTGGCCGCCGCGATGGTCTGTACGTCGCCCAGGTCGCCGGAGGCCGCGAGCCCCGCGTACCCGACCAGGCGGCCGCTCTCCGGGTCCTCCGCGACGACGTAGCGGCGGCTGGCGCGCGGGCCGCGGGCGTGGGCGAGCTCGGACCAGAACATCCCGGCGGACCAGGCGTCCTCGGGGAAGAGTTCGTGCTCCAGTTCCAGCACCGGTGCGATGTCCCACCAGCGCATCTCGCGGAGCACTGCGCTCGGGGCCGTCACTGCGGGGTGACCACCTTGTAGTTCTTCGGCACCTGGGCGTCGGGGCGGCGCAGGTAGAGCGGGGCCGGCGGGACGCCGTCGGCGTTCTCGAACGGGGTGCCGGCCGCGAGGCGTTCGGCGGCCAGGGCGGCGAGGGCCGCGGCCGACTGGTGCTCGGGGTCGCGCGGGTCGGTGAAGACCTCGGGGTAGAGCCGGGCGCCCTGGCCGACCGCGGGGAGGCCGGCGACCTGCTCGGCGATGTCGGCCGGGCGGTCCACGGCGGGCTCGCCGACCCGGGTTCGGGGGTCCTCGTAGCGCGCCCAGTAGACCTCCTTGCGCCGCGCGTCGGTGGCGACGGTGAAGGGGCCCTCGATCCCGGCGGCGCCCGCGGCGTAGGCGAGCCCGTCGAGGGTGCACAGGCCGTGCACGGGGATGCCGAGGACGGAGGCGAAGGTGGAGGCGGTGACGAGGCCGACGCGCAGACCGGTGTAGGGGCCGGGGCCGACGCCGACGACGATGCCGGTGAGGGCTTCGAGCTTCACCCCGGCCTCGGCGAGGACCCGGTCCACGGAGGGCAGCAGGAGCTCCCCGTGGCGGCGGGCGTCGACCTGGTGGGACGAGGCCAGGACGGACTCCCCGTCGTGCAGGGCGACGGTGACGGCGGGCGTGGCGGTATCTACGGCGAGCAAGAGCACGCGAACAGCCTACGACTCCCGGGCGGCCGGGCCTTGCGGCCGGTCGCGGCGGGGCCCGGCTGCTACCTTTCGACCGGGAGTACGACGCGGCGGCGCAGCGGCTACGGTGCGGCGGCGGCGCGGCGACAGGGCACGCACCAGTACGCGCGGGCGCGGAGAGGTAGGAGCAAGGTGGCAAGCAGCAGCTCGGGAATCGTGGCCGGGCTCACCGCCGTGGCGATCGCGGCGATCGGCTTCCTCGGCTACCAGGCCCACGCGACCGCTCCCGCGCACCCCGCGAAGCCCGCCGCGCAGGCTCCGGCGGCCCCGCAGAACCAGGCTCCGGCGCAGGGCGCGCCGAAGCCGGCGACGCTGCCGGCCGATTCGGGCACCGGGCAGCGGGTGGTGTACTCGGTGTCGCAGAAGCGGGTGTGGCTGGTCACGGAGGACGGCAAGGAGCCGAAGAGCTTCACGGTGGTGCCGAGCACGGTGCACCCGGCGCCCGGCAGCTACCTCGTCAACTCCCGGGCGGGCACCGTCACCGGCTCGGACGGGGTGCCGATCGAGCACGTGGTGCGGTTCGCGAGCAGCGCCGAGGGCATCGGGATCGGCTTCAGCGCCCGGGTGGACGGCGCGCTGCCGCAGCCGGACGCCGGGAAGAAGACGGGCGGCATCCGGATGTCGCGTGCGGACGGGGACGCCATGTGGGCCTTCGCGCTGTACAACTCGAAGGTCGTCGTCGTCCAGTAGGCCCGAGTGGCGTTCCGGGCACATTTTTCACCCGCACGCGGGTCCCGCGTACGGGTGATCGCAAGCTTCTCAGGCCGCTTCCGGTTCCGCGGAGGCGGCCTGTTCCGTGTCCGCCGCGCCCTCGGAGGGGTCCCTGGGGTCCGGTTCGGAGCGGGCGGGCGGTGTGGACACGGCGGTGGCGGCCATGCCCGCCGCGAGCAGGGCCCGCATGGACACGACGGGCGCTCGCTCTGCTCCTGCTGCCGACATGGCTGCCTCCTGAGACCCCGGGACGCCGCACTTAGGTAGACCTAACCAGCGCTCGGTACCATGTCATCACGCGAGCCCGCGGCAGCGCAACGTTTTCCCGACGAGTTGTCGGTACGGCTACGCCCGGGAGAGCCGCGCCAGCTCCGAACCGGCCTCGGCCCAGCGCGCGCCGACGCCGCGCAGCGCCACCTCGCGCACGTCGTCCAGGACCTCCTCGTGGCCGACCGCCCGCCCGATCACCACGTGCAGCCGGTCGTCGGACAGCTCCTCCACCTTGCCGTCGCCCCACTCCACGACGACCACGGACTCGGGCAGCGAGACGTCGAGGTCCAGGTCCTCCATCTCGTCCAGCCCGCCGCCCAGCCGGTACGCGTCCACGTGCACCAGCGGCGGCCCGTCGCCCAGGGACGGGTGCACCCGGGCGATCACGAAGGTCGGCGAGGTCACGGCCCCGCGCACGCCCAGCCCCTCCCCCAGCCCCCGGGTCAGGGTGGTCTTGCCCGCGCCGAGCTCACCGGTCAGCAGGACCAGGTCGCCGGGGCGCAGCAGGGCGGCGATCCTGCGGCCCAGCTCCTGCATGGAGGCGGGCGAGTCGACGGTGATCAGGGTTTCGGCGGCGGCCTCGGCCAGGGCCTCAGCGGCCGGGCTGCGCGGCGCTTCCCGCTGTACGTCTTCCATGCGCCCCAACGTTAGTCGCTGCGGGGACGGCTCCGGCGCGCTCCAGCAGGCCGGTGAGCAGCCCCGTCACGATCTCGGGGCGCTCCAGCATCATCAGGTGGCCGGTCTCCTCCAGGACCACCAGTTCGGCGGCCGGCAGCTCCTCCTTGATCGCCACGCTGTGCCCGGGCGGGATGATCATGTCCCGGTCCCCGGCGACGACGGTGACCGGAACGTCGGCGAACCGCTGGAGGGCGGTGCTCTTGTCGTGGATCTGGAAGGCCGGGTAGAACTCGGCCACCACGTCGATCGGGGTGGCCTCGATCAGCCGCTCGGCGAAGCGCGCGACGGCCGGGTCGACGTCGCGGGAGCCGAACGAGTAGAGCTTGATCATCCCGGCGAAGAGGTCGGCGGTGGCCCGGCGGCCCTTCTCCACGAGCTCCACCTGGGAGCCGAGGGCCTTGAGCACCCCCGGCAGCAGGCGGCGCACCGCGCCCTGGCCGAGGGCCGGCAGCCCGTACGTGACCTCGTCGAGCCGTCCGCTGGAGGTGCCGACCAGGGCCGCGCCGAGCACGCGCTCGCGCACCAGCTCCGGGAACTGCTCGGCGAGGGCCATGACGGTCATGCCGCCCATGGAGTGGCCGACGAGGACGAGCGGGCCGTCGGGCGCGGCGGCGTCGATGACGGCCTTGAGGTCGCGGCCGAGCTGGTCGATGGTGACGGGCTCGCCGTCGGCCTGGGCCAGGCCGCGGGCGCTGCGGCCGTGGCTGCGCTGGTCCCAGTAGACGGCTCGGACGGTCCCGCGCAGGGCGGCGCGCTGGAAGTGCCAGGAGTCCTGGCTGAGGCAGTAGCCGTGGCAGAACACCACGGTGGCCGGGGCCGCGGCCTTGCGGCGCGGCCTGCGCCTGCCGGAACCGGTGGGCGCCGCCTCCACCTCGTCGACCTCGTAGTAGAGCTCGGTGCCGTCCTCGGCGCGGCAGGTGCCCTCGGTGCCGCGCAGGGAGCCGTAGTCCCCGGCGGCGTCCAGCGCGAGGCGGGCCTTGCGGCGGATGCCCCGGCCCACGGTGATCCGTTCGACGGCGACACCGGCCGCGGCGCCCGCCGCCATCACACCGATGGCGGCGCCGGCCCAGCCGGCCTTGCGCCAGTTCTCGCTCACGACCCGTTCCCGCTCACGACGTCGCCGTCCTCACTCAGCCTCAGCCGCCGAGGTAGACCCGGGGCACCCGACCTCCGATACGGGTGACGATCTCATACGCGATCGTATGCGCCGCTTGAGCCCAGTCCTCGGCGGTCGGCTCGCCGCGCTCCGCGTCGCCGAGGATGACGACCTCGTCACCCGCCTCGGCGAGGTCCTCGCCCAGGTCGACGACGAACTGGTCCATGGCGATCCGCCCGGCGGCCCGGCGGACCTTCCCGGCGACGAGCACGGGCCCGCGGCCCGAGGCGTTGCGCGGGAGGCCGTCGGCGTAGCCGGCGGGGACGAGCGCGAGGTGCGTCTCGGACTCGGTGACGTAGTGGTGTCCGTAACTCACGCCGTGCCCGGCGGGGACGGTCTTGACCAGCGCGAGCGAGGCCCGGAGGGTCATCGCGGGCCGCAGGCCCAGTTCGGCGGGGGTGCCGAGCTCGGGGGAGGGCGAGACGCCGTAGACGGCCAGGCCGGTGCGGACGAGGTCGAAGTGGGTCTCGGGGAGGGTGAGGGTCGCGGGCGAGTTGGCGATGTGCCGGACCTCGGGGTCGACGCCCTCCTTCTCGGCGTAGGCCAGCATGTCGCGGAAGGCGTCGAGCTGGAGCCGGATGGAGGGGTGGCCGGGCTCGTCGGCGCATGCGAAGTGCGACCAGACGCCGGTGACCTGGACGGTGCCCTCGGCCTGCGCGGCGACGGCCGCGCCGACGAGTTCGGCCCAGTCGGCGGGCTGGCAGCCGTTGCGGCCGAGGCCGGTGTCGGCCTTGAGCTGGATCCGGGCGGTGCGGCCGGCCGCGCGGGCGGCCGCGCGGACCTCCTCCAGGGCCCACATCCCGCTGACGGACACGTCGATGTCGGCCTCGACGGCCTCCCGCCAGGGCCCGCCGGGGGTCCACAGCCAGCACATGATCCGCCCCTGGATCCCGGCGGCGCGCAGCTCCAGCGCCTCCTCGGGGGTGGCGGTGCCGAGCCAGGTGGCCCCGGCCTCCTGGGCGGCCCGGGCACACGGCAAGGCCCCGTGCCCATAGGCGTTCGACTTGACGACGGCCATCAGTTCGGCCCGGGGCGCCCGCGCCCGCAGGGCACGCACGTTGGCCCGCACGGCATCAAGATCGATCTCGGCGTACACGCGCATCGGTGTCTCGTTCATCGCCCACAGTCTCTCAGAACCCGTACGCGCCGGTGATCCGGCACGGTTCGCCCCCTTTGGCCCCACCGTCCCGTAAGGCGCGGGGTCCCAGGCGCGGGCCCACCCGGGTTACGCCGAGACGCTTCGCCACGCCTCCGGCAGCGCCTCGGCCACCTCCTGCGCCACCACCGGCGCCCCGCCGGCGGCGAACCGCCCCGCGAGCCCGTGCAGGTAGGCCGCCGCCGAGCCCGCGTCCACCCCGCCGAGCCCCCCGGCGAGCAGCGCCCCCGCCAGCCCCGACAGCACGTCCCCGCTCCCGGCGGTGGCCAGCCACGGCGTTCCCGTCGGGTTCACCCGCACGGCCCCGCCCCCCGCCGCGGCGACCAGCGTCGTGGACCCCTTCAGCAGCACCGCCGCCCCGTACCGCCCCGCCAACTCCCGTACGGCGCCCAGCCGGCCCGCCTCCACCGCCTCCCGGGCCACCCCCAGCAGCGCCGCCGCCTCCCCCGCGTGCGGGGTCAGCAGGGTCGCGGCCCGCCGCGCCCGCACCGCCGCGGGGTCCAGCCCGCGCAGCCCGTCCGCGTCGACCAGCACCGGCACGTCCAGGTCGGCCAGGGCCCGCCCGACCTCCTCGGCACGCCCCGCCCCCAGCCCCGGCCCGACCACCCAGGACTGCACCCGGCCCCGCCCGACCAGCACCTCGGGGAACCGCGCCAGCACCGCCTCCGCCGCCGGACCCACGTACCGCACCGCGCCCGCGCCGCCCCGCAGCGCCCCCGCCACGGCGAGCAGCGCCGCTCCCGGGTACTGCTCCGATCCGGCGACGACCCCGACCACGCCCCGCCGGTACTTGTCGCTCGACGCCGTCGGCACCGGCAGCAGCCGGGCCACGTCGGCGTGTTGCGGCGCCTCCATCGCGACGGCCGCGTCCGCGAAGTCCAGCCCGATGTCCACCAGCCGCAACGCCCCCACCCGCGAGGCCCCCGGGTCGGTCAGCAGCCCCGGCTTGTACGCCCCGAAGGTCACCGTCACATCGGCCGTCACCGCCGGGCCGGACACCTCCCCGGTGTCGGCGTCCACTCCGCTCGGCAGGTCCACCGCGACCACCGGCACCCCGGCCGGGATCCGCTCCACCAGCTCCGCCGCGGCCGGACGCAGCCCGCCCCGGCCGCCGATCCCGAGCAGCCCGTCCACGACCAGGTCGGCCCGCTGCGGCACCGCGGCCCCGACCCGCCCCCCGGCGGCCCGCAGCGCGGCCAGCCCGCCCGGGTGCATCCGTTCGGGGTCCATCGGCACGGCCGTCACCCCGGCCCCGCGCCGCGCCAGCCGGGCGCCCGCGTACAGGGCGTCGCCCCCGTTGTCCCCGGGCCCGACCAGCAGCACCACCCGGGCCCCGTAGACCCGGCCCCGGCCCCCGGCCAGCAGCCGCGCGCACACGGCGGCCAGTCCGGCCGCGGCCCGCGCCATCAGGGCACCCTCCGGCAGACGGGCCATCAGCTCGCGCTCGGCGGCCCGCACGGTCTCCACGCTGTAAGCAGTACGCATGCCCCCAGCGTGCCGCACACCGGGGGGCTCAGCCCTCGGCGATCACCACCGCCGACGCGATCCCGGCGTCGTGGCTCAGCGAGATGTGCCAGGACTTCACCCCGAGCGCCCGCGCCCGCGCCTCGACGGTGCCGGACACCCGCAGCCGCGGCTGACCGGTGTCCTCGACGTACACCTCGGCGTCGGTCCACAGCAGGCCGCCGGGCGCGCCCAGCGCCTTGGCCAGGGCCTCCTTGGCCGCGAACCGGGCGGCGAGCGAGGCGACTCCGCGCCGCTCGCCGCTCGGCAGCGTCAACTCGGTGTGCAGGAAGAGGCGCTCGGCCATCTGCGGCGTCCGCTCCAGCGCCGCGCCGAACCGGGCGATCTCGGCCACGTCAATCCCCACACCGACAATCACGGCAACAACCCCTACTACTCCACAGTGACGGACTTCGCGAGATTACGCGGCTGGTCCACCTCGTTGCCGCGCGCGGTCGCCAGCTCGCACGCGAACACCTGCAGCGGGACCGTCGCCACCAGCGGCTGGAGCAGCGTGGGGGTGGCGGGGATGCGGATCAGGTGGTCGGCGTACGGCACGACCGCGTCGTCGCCCTCCTCGGCGATGACGATGGTCCGCGCCCCGCGCGCCCGGATCTCCTGGATGTTGGAGACGATCTTGTCGTGCAGGACGGAGCGGCCGCGCGGCGACGGGACGACCACCACCACCGGCAGGTCCTCCTCGATCAGCGCGATCGGCCCGTGCTTGAGCTCGCCCGCCGCGAAGCCCTCGGCGTGCATGTACGCCAGCTCCTTGAGCTTGAGCGCGCCCTCCAGCGCCACCGGATACCCCACGTGCCGGCCGAGGAACAGCACCGTGTCCTTGTCGGCGAGCGAGCGCGCCAGGGCCCGGACCGGCTCCATCGTCTCCAGCACCCGGTCCACCGCCGCGGCGATGTCCGACAGCTCCCGGATCACCGCCTCGATCTCGTCGCCCCACTTCGTGCCGCGCACCTGGCCGAGGTACAGGGCGACGAGGTAGCAGGCCACCAGCTGCGTCAGGAACGCCTTGGTCGAGGCGACGGCCACCTCCGGCCCGGCGTGCGTGTACAGCACGGCGTCCGACTCGCGCGGGATCGTCGACCCGTTCGTGTTGCAGATCGCCAGCACCCGGGCGCCCTGCTCACGGGCGTGGCGCAGCGCCATCAGGGTGTCCATCGTCTCGCCGGACTGCGAGATCGCGATCACCAGCGTCCGCTGGTCCAGGATCGGGTCGCGGTAGCGGAACTCGCTGGCCAGCTCGGTCTCGCACGGGATGCGGGTCCAGTGCTCGATGGCCAGCTTCGCGATCATGCCCGCGTGGTACGCCGTACCGCACGCGACGATCACGACCTTGTCGACCTCGCGGAGCACCGAGGCGGGGATGCGCACCTCGTCGAGGGTCAGCAGGCCGCTCGCGTCGATCCTGCCCAGGAGGGTGTCGGCGACCGCTTTCGGCTGCTCGGCGATCTCCTTGAGCATGAAGTAGTCATAACCCCCCTTCTCGGCCGCCGAGGCGTCCCAGTCCACGTGGTAGGCCCGCACGGACGCGGGCGCACCGTCGAAGCCGGTCACCGAGACCCCGTCGCGGCGGAGCTCGACGACCTGGTCCTGCCCCAGCTCGATCGCGGCCCGGGTGTGGGCGATGAACGCGGCCACGTCCGAGGCGAGGAAGTTCTCACCTTCCCCAACGCCCACCACCAGCGGGGAGTTCCGGCGCGCCCCGACCACCACCTCGGGCTCGTCGGCGTGCACCGCGACCAGGGTGAAGGCGCCCTCCAGCCGCCGGCACACCCGCCTCATGGCCTCCGCCAGCCCCGCCGCGCCCCCGGCGTCCCGGACCGCCTCGAAGTGCTCGGCCAGCAGGTGCGCGACGACCTCGGTGTCCGTCTCGGACTCCAGCCGGTGCCCGCGCTCGGCCAGTTCGGCGCGGAGCTCGGCGAAGTTCTCGATGATCCCGTTGTGGACGACCGCCACCCGGCCGGAGTTGTCCAGGTGCGGATGGGCGTTGACGTCGGTCGGCCCGCCGTGGGTCGCCCACCGGGTGTGCCCCAGGCCCGTGGAACCCGCCGGAAGCGGCTGCGCGACCAGTTCCTTCTCCAGGTTGACGAGTTTCCCGGCCTTCTTGGCGCTGACGAGCTTGCCGTCGGCGAGGACGGCGACCCCGGCCGAGTCGTAGCCGCGGTACTCCAGCCGCTTCAGTCCGGCGATGACCACATCGAGCGCCGACTGCGCTCCCACGTATCCCACAATTCCGCACATAGGGCGCAGGGTACGCCTGAGGCGGGCGTCTGTCGGGTACCCGAACAGGACGAAAACCGCCCTCGGCCCTGTCGGAGCGTCAGCCCAGCTTCCTGACCTGCGCCTCGATCGCGGGGGCCGCCAACTGCGCCTCGCCGGACAGCCGGCTGGCGTGGAAGTTGACGAGCGTAGCGCCCTTGCGGACCACCATCAGCTCGGTCTGGTACGGCTCCCCGTCACGCTCCGCCTCGACGGTGTAGGCCAGGGCCTCGTCACCGCCGTACGCGGCGTGCGGGACGACCCGGGTCACGGTGAAGACCTCCCCGTTCACGGTCGCCGCGTACCCGCCCTCGCAGGCCCGCCCCGCCGCCTGCACCTCGGCGAAGTGCCCGTGCGCGGCGTCCCCGGCGTACGAGCCGACGGTCACCACCGTCACCGTCGAGCTGGCGGCGTCCAGCGCGGCCGCCCGCTTCTGCCCCTCCGACGCGTCGTCCGGCAGCGCCGAGGCCACCGCGACCACCGAGGCCCGGGCCCAGCCGGTCCGCCCCGCCGGAAGGAACCCGGAGACGGCACGGGCCAGGTCCCGGCACTCGGGCCGGTCCACGCTCGCCGGGGCGCTGTCGTGCGCCTCCGGGGTGACCTTGTGGTCCAGGAGGTCCCCCTGCGCGACCAGCAGGTGCTCCGGGGCCGCCTGGGGCCTGCCCTGCCGCGGGGGAAGGGCCTGGCGCCCCTTGCGGGCGGGCCCGGAGACCGGGTCCGACACCGGCAGCTCGGCGGCCGGCACGTCCGCCTCCACCACGATCACGGTGGGCCGGCCGGCCCCGCATCCGGTGGCCAGCAGGGCGAGCGCCAGCCCCGACACGGCCGCGGCGGCCGCGCGCCGCACGCGTCCGGGTCTCATCCGAGCTTCCTGGACTGCGCCTCGACGACCGCCTTGGGCGGCTGCGGGGCGTCACCGAGCACGCTCAGCACCTCGAAGGTGGCCAGCACGTCGCCCTTGCGGACGAACACGAACTGCATGTTGATCTTCCGACCGTCCCCCATGCCCAGCACCAGCCGGCAGGCCAGCGACTCGTCCCCGGCCGGGTCCTGGGTGACGGGCAGCACCTGCTCGACCTTGACGCTCTTGGGGCCGCCGAAGGCCGTGTAGCCGCCCGCACAGGCCGTCACGGCCTTCTTGACCGCCGCGAAGGCCTCTTCGGCGCCCTTGCCCGCGTAGGAGTCCAGGAACACGGTGGTCCCCGTCCGCCCCGCGCTCTGGCGCAGCGCGTCGAGCTTCTCGTCCTCACTGGCGTCGGCCGCGGGCGGCGCGACCTTCCCCAGGACCGCGACGGCCGCGGTGCCCCCCACCGCGCCGACCGGCATGTTCGCCTGCGCCCGGACGAGCGGTTCGCAGACCGCCTTGTCGGTCTCGGCCTTCCGCTCCGGATCGGCCTTCCGGAACTCCTCCTCCACCGTGTACTCCGGCAGGTCGGCCGGGGCGACCAGCATCCGGGTCAGCGCCGCCGCCGGCTTCGCCGCTCCCCCCGGCGCGGCCTCGGTGCGTACGCCGCCTCCCCCGGCGGGGCCCGCACCGGAGCTCCCGGAGTCGCAGGCGGTGGCCATCAGGCACAAGGAAACGGCGGCCGCGGCCAGGACGCCGCGACGGACGGACGTGGTACCCACGTGAAAGCTCTCCCCCATGAACACGAACACCGCGGGACGCCGGTCAACGTCGCGGTGACGAACAATGTACGACTTGCTCGATCACGTGACCGGTGTTAATGGCACATCCGCAGGATCTTCCTGGTCACACCGGGAAATCGTGATCGGCACGAGACAGGACGGGCTTCCGATCGAGACCCGGTCGGGCCCTCCCCCGCCACCTGGGCGTTCCCGCACCCGGCACCACCACGTGACCGACCCCACCACCCACGAGGGGCCCCGAGCCCCGACAATGGGCGGTGTGATCACATCGCCGACGCGCTGTACGCCGGACCACGCAACGGAGCGTTCCGGTTCCCGCCGGGTGCCCGAGCCCTCGCCCTACGTCGACCTCACGCGGGCCGAGTGGAGCGCCCTGCGCGAGCGCACCCCGCTGCCCCTGACGGCGGAGGAGGTGGAGCGGCTGCGCGGCCTCGGCGACGTCATCGACCTCGACGAGGTACGGGACGTCTACCTGCCGCTCTCGCGCCTGCTCAACCTGTACGTCGGCGCCACCAGCAACCTGCGCGGCACCCTGAACACCTTCCTCGGCGACGCCGGCGGCAACGGCCACGGCGCCCAGCAGGGGACCCCGTTCGTCATAGGGGTGGCCGGCTCGGTCGCCGTCGGCAAGTCCACCGTGGCCCGTCTGCTCCAGGCCCTGCTGGCCCGCTGGCCCGAGCACCCGCGCGTCGAGCGGGTCACCACGGACGGGTTCCTGTACCCGATGAAGGAGCTCCAGCGCCGCGGCCTGACCTCCCGCAAGGGCTTCCCCGAGTCCTACGACCGCCGCGCGCTCACCAAGTTCGTCGCCGACATCAAGGCCGGCAAGGACGAGGTCACCGCGCCGGTCTACTCGCACCTGATCTACGACATCGTCCCCGACGAGCGGCTCGTCGTGCGCCGCCCGGACATCCTGATCGTCGAGGGCCTGAACGTCCTCCAGCCGGCCCTCCCCGGCAAGGACGGCCGCACCCGGGTCGGCCTCGCCGACTACTTCGACTTCAGCGTGTACGTGGACGCCCGCCCCGAGGACATCGAGCGCTGGTACCTCAACCGCTTCCGGAAGCTGCGCGAGACCGCGTTCCAGAACCCGTTCTCCTACTTCCGCAAGTACACCCAGGTCTCGGAGGAGGAGGCCCTGGAGTACGCGCAGACGATGTGGCGGACCATCAACAAGCCCAACCTGCTGGAGAACGTGGCCCCCACGCGCGGCCGCGCCACCCTCGTCGTCCGCAAGGGCCCCGACCACAAGGTCACCAAGCTCAGCCTGCGCAAGCTCTGACGCACGCCCTCGGATGCGCCGCCGCGGCCGTCCCGGGACTCCCCCGGGACGGCCGCGGCGGCCTGAGCGCGGTGTCCTAGCCCAGCGTCGACTTCACCGCGTCGGCGAGCCGCCCGGCGACCGCGCGGGCCTGCTCGATGTCGGCGGCCTCCACCATCACCCGGACGAGCGGCTCGGTGCCCGAGGGGCGCAGCAGCACCCGTCCGGTGGAACCGAGTTCGCGCTCCGCCTCGGTGACGGCGGCCGCCAGCTCGGCGGAGGTGGAGACGCGGGACCTGTCGACGTCCTTGACGTTGATCAGAACCTGCGGCAGCCGGGTCATGACCCCGGCGAGCTCGGCCAGGGAGCGGCCGGTGGCGGCGACCCGGGCGGCCAGCATGAGGCCGGTGAGGGTGCCGTCGCCGGTGGTCGCGTGGTCGAGGATGATCACGTGCCCGGACTGCTCGCCGCCCAGCGCGTAGCCGTGCTCCTTCATCGACTCCAGGACGTACCGGTCGCCGACGGCGGTCTGCACGAGCTGGACGCCCTCGGCCTCCATGGCCAGCTTGAAGCCCAGGTTCGACATGACGGTGGCGACGACGGTGTTCTCGCGCAGCTGCCCGGCCTCGCGCATGGCGAGGGCGAGCACGGCGAGGATCTGGTCGCCGTCGATCTCGTTGCCGTCGGCGTCCACCGCGAGGCAGCGGTCGGCGTCCCCGTCGTGGGCGATGCCCAGGGCCGCGCCGTGCTCGACCACGGCGCTCTTGAGCAGGCCGAGGTGGGTGGAGCCGCAGCCGTCGTTGATGTTCAGGCCGTCGGGCTCGGCGCCGATGGTGACGATCTCGGCGCCCGCCCGGGTGAAGGCCTCCGGGGAGACGCGGGCGGCCGCGCCGTGGGCCTCGTCCAGGACGATCTTCAAGCCGTCGAGGCGGTTGGGCAGGACGCCGATCAGGTGGGCGACGTACTTGTCGAAGCCCTCGGCGTAGTCCGAGACCCGGCCGACGCCGGATCCGGTGGGCCGGACCCAGGGGGCGCCGGTGCGGTGCTCCTCGTAGACGGCCTCGATCTTGTCCTCGAGGTCGTCGGCGAGCTTGTGGCCGCCGCGCGCGAAGAACTTGATGCCGTTGTCGGGCATGGCGTTGTGGCTCGCGGAGAGCATCACGCCGAGGTCGGCGCCCAGCGCACCGGTGAGATACGCCACCGCCGGGGTGGGCAGCACACCGACGCGCAGGACGTCCACGCCGGCGCTGGCGAGGCCCGCGACGACCGCGGCCTCCAGGAACTCGCCCGAGGCGCGGGGGTCACGGCCGACCACGGCCGTGGGGCGGTGGCCCGCGAAGGTACCCGCCTCGGCCAGTACGTGCGCGGCCGCCACGGAGAGGCCGAGCGCGAGCTCAGCCGTCAGATCCGCGTTGGCGACGCCTCGTACACCGTCCGTCCCGAAGAGTCGTCCCACTGTTGTCCTCCCGAGTTCACGCTTCGCTAGGTAACCGCTAGTGACAGATGTTTGCCGCTTTTGGCGGTAAACGAACCGCCCCGGCAGCACGGAGAGTGCTGCCGGGGCGGTTTCGTTGCTGAACAGCAGGCGCAGATTAACGCTTGCTGTACTGCGGAGCCTTGCGGGCCTTCTTGAGACCGGCCTTCTTGCGCTCGACCGCACGGTCGTCGCGGGAGAGGAAGCCGGCCTTCTTGAGCGCCGGGCGGTTGTTGTCCACGTCCGCCTCGTTCAGCGCGCGGGCCACGCCGAGGCGCAGGGCGCCGGCCTGACCGGAGACGCCGCCACCCGAGATGCGGGCGATGACGTCGTAACGGCCGTCGAGCTCGAGGAGCTTGAAGGGCTCGTTGACTTCCTGCTGGTGCACCTTGTTGGGGAAGTAGTCCTCAAGGGTGCGACCGTTGATCTTCCACTTGCCGGTGCCCGGAACGATCCGGACGCGGGCGATGGCGTTCTTGCGACGGCCCAGGCCGGCGGCCGGCTGGGGGTCGCCGAAGCGACCGGCAAGGGACTCGGAGGTGTAGTCGCCCTCGACGGCGACGTCCGACTCGGTGGTGTACTCCTCGACGCCCTCGAACTCGTCGACGGGGGTCTCGGCGGTGGTCTCGGCCACGATGCTCCTCAGAATTCTCTGTGTGTAAGGGGTGGCCGGAACTACTGCGCGACCTGGGTGATCTCGAACGGCACCGGCTGCTGGGCAGCGTGGGGGTGCTGGTCGCCCGAGTAGACCTTCAGCTTCGAGAGCATCTGACGGCCCAGGGAGTTCTTGGGGAGCATGCCCTTGACGGCCTTCTCGACGGCCTTCTCCGGGTTGTTCGCCAGCAGGTCGTCGTAACGCACGGAGCGCAGACCGCCCGGGAAGCCGGAGTGGCGGTAGGCCATCTTCTGCGAGGCCTTGTTGCCGGACAGGTGAACCTTGTCGGCGTTGATGATGATGACGAAGTCGCCCATGTCCATGTGGGGGGCGTAAGTCGGCTTGTGCTTGCCGCGCAGGAGGGCGGCGGCCTGGGTCGCCAGACGGCCGAGGACAACGTCCTGGGCGTCGATGACGAGCCACTGGCGCGAGATGTCGCCGGGCTTGGGGCTGAACGTACGCACGCGTATGCCTTCGCTTCTTCAGTGGTGGGTCATCCCATAGGGCACAAGCCCCGCGGGAAGGGTCCTGACAGGGTCACCACGGACGATCACGACAGCCCTCGTTCACATCGGGGACGCACCCGAGTGAAAACCGCTGGTCATCGGTCCGGTGGACCGGCGTAAGGCCCTTTCACGTGAGAATGAGAAAGCCCATACGCATAACAAACCAGCAGGATACCCATTCAGACCCATACGGGTCAAAACGCGGTCCGCGATGCCGATGCTGCTGGCGTCGCGGCGCACTCCGGTTCGGTCCTGGGTGGGGACCCCGCAGTTGTTACTGGCCCAAGAATAACCCGACGGGAACGCAGTGCACGACGCCCCAGCAGAAAGGCGAGCCCGCACAGGGTCGCCGCGTCCTTGAACGCGCGCCGCTTGTGGGCCAGCTCAGAGGGCCACGGCACCAGCGCCAGCTGCGGCGTCAGGGCCAGCCAGAACCAGGGCGAGCGGGGCATCGAGCCCGGCCGCACCCCCGAGGCCAGCAGCAGCGGCAGCACCACCAGGAGGTAGTGGTCGAAGGATGGACGGGACACCAGGAATGCGGCGAGCATCACCATGCAGGCCGTCTCCGCCAGCCGCAGCTCACCCCCGTCGGGCTCGTCCGCGTCCGGCCGCCGCCACCTCCGCCAGGCCCCCCACAGCCCGGCGCCCGCCCCCGCGAAGGCCACCGCCACCGCCACCGGCTGCGGCACCCCCAGCCGCGGCAGCACCGCGATCGGCGAGGCGTCCCACGGCAGCGCGTACCCGTCCTGCCCCTGGAACAGGAAGGGCAGCGTCTTGGTGAAGAACAGCGTCGGGCTCGGCATCAGCAGCGCCCCCGCAAGCGACAGCACCACCGGCACCGCCGCCGCCACCGCCAGCCCCCGCCACCGCCGGGCCAGCACGAAGACCAGCCCGGCCGGCACCAGCATCGGCTTGCAGGCGATCGCCACCCCCACCACCAGCCCCGCGGCCACCCAGGACCTGCGGTGCGCCAGCAGCAGCGCCACCGGCAGGGCCGCCGCGGAGACCGCCGTCCAGTTCCCGATCAGCACCAGGTTCAGGTACGGCTTGTACAGCAGCCCCAGCAGCCCCAGCCCGCCGACCGCGAACCGCGAGCCCGGCGGAACGGAGAACAGCCGCAGAGCCGCCCACCAGCCGACGCCGACCAGCCCCGAGATCCCCGCCGGCAGCAGCCAGCGCAGCACCCCCGTGGGCAGCAGCGCCTCCGGCACCGCCATCAGCACCGCGCTCGGCGGGTACAGGAAGCGCCGGTCCTCGTACGGGGAGACCCCCTCCAGCAGCGCGTCCGCCGCCTTGACCACGAACGCGTTGTCCGAGCCCCAGTTCGCCCGCAGGCTCGTCGAGACCGAGACGGCCAGCAGCACCGCCAGCGCCACGACCCGCCAGGGCCGCGGCGCCGCCGTGAGCAGCCAGGCGACCACCCGGTCCCCGGTGACCGGCCGGTCACTCCGCGTCAGCCAGATGCGCATGAGCCAGATGCTAGGCCTCAGCCCCACCACGCCTCCCCCTCGACCCGCGCGGAGGAGGTCCGCCCCCTAGCGCTTCCGGTCGACCCTACGTTCGTCCCAGACGGGCTCCTGAGTCTCCCGGACAACACCGTCTGAACCGAAGACCAAGTAACGGTCAAATGTGCGCGCGAACCAGCGGTCGTGCGTCACGCACAGCACCGTGCCCTCGTACGACTCCAGACCGTCCTGCAGGGCCTCCGCCGACTCCAGGTCCAGGTTGTCGGTGGGCTCGTCCAGCAGCAGCGCCGTGGTCCCGGCCAGCTCCAGGAGCAGGATCTGGAACCGCGCCTGCTGGCCGCCCGACAGCCGCTCGAACGGCTGCTCCGCCTGCCGCTCCAGCTCGTAGCGGCGCAGCGCCCCCATGGCCTGGCCCAGCGGCTTGGCCGCCTCCGTCCACAGGATGTCGACGAGCGTGCGGCCGAAGAGCTCCGGGTGGGCGTGGGTCTGCGCGAAATGGCCGGGAACCACCCGTGCGCCCAGCTTCCAGTCACCCGTGTGCTTGACGTCCTCCCCCGCCAGCAGCCGCAGGAAGTGGGACTTGCCGGAGCCGTTCGAGCCGAGGACCGCGACCCGCTCCCCGTAGAAGACCTCCAGCGAGAACGGCTTCATCAGGCCGGTCAGCTCCAGGTTCTCCACCGTCAGCGCGCGCACGCCCGTCCGGCCGCCCTTGAGCCGCATCGTGATGTCCTGCTCCCGCGGCGGCTCCGGCGGCGGCCCGGCCTCCTCGAACTTCTTGAAGCGGGTCTGCATCGCGTGGTAGCGCGAAGCCATGTCCGGGCTGCTCGCCGCCTGGTTGCGCAGCCGCAGGACCAGGGCCTTCAGCCGGGCGTGCTCCTCGTCCCAGCGCCGCTTGAGCTCCTCGAAGCGGGCGAAGCGCTCCTTGCGGGCCCCGTGGTACGTGCCGAAGCCCGCGCCGTGCACCCAGACGTCCGAGCCCGTCGGGCCCGCCTCCAGGCTGATGATCTTCTCGGCGGCCTGGGTGAGCAGCTCCCGGTCGTGGGAGACGAACAGGACCGTCTTGCGGGTGGCCCGCAGCTGCTCCTCCAGCCACCGCTTGCCCGGGACGTCGAGGTAGTTGTCCGGCTCGTCCAGCAGCAGCACCTCGTCCGGCCCGCGCAGCAGCGCCTCCAGCACCAGCCGCTTCTGCTCGCCGCCGGAGAGCGTGCGCACCTGCCGGAACTGGGCCTGGTCGTAGGGGATGGCCAGCGCGGCCATGGTGCAGACGTCCCAGAGCGTCTCCGCCTCGTAGCCCTGGACGTCCGCCCAGTCGCTGAGCGCCTGGGCGTAGGCCATCTGCGCGGCCTCGTCGTCCACGGTGAGGATCAGCTCCTCGGCCCGGTCCACGGCCTTCGCCGCCTCCCGGATCCGCGGCTGGGACACCGAGACCAGCAGGTCCCGCACGGTCGACTCGTCGCGCACCGAGCCCACGAACTGGGACATCACGCCGAGGCCGCCGCTGATCGTGACCCCGCCGCCGTGCGGCTGGAGCTCACCGGAGATCAGCTTCAGCAGAGTGGTCTTGCCGGCGCCGTTGGCCCCCACGAGGGCCACCACCGCCCCCTCCCCCACGCGGAAGGAGACGTCGGGGAGCAGCACCCGTCCGTCGGGCAGGTAGTACTCCAGATGGCTGGCTTCGAGATGTCCCATGCCGGGCATTGTCCAGGTCCGGCAGGGCCGGACCCAAACCCCGTACGCGGGGGACGCCTAGCAGCAGCCCTTGCCGGGAAGGGTGCGCATGTTCCGGGCCTCCTTGCTGCGGGTGGCCAGCAGGTCGTCCGCCGGGTAGCCGACCTCCTCCAGGGTCAGCCCGTGCGGCTTGACCACGTGCACGGAGGAGTCCCGGACGGCCGCGGCCAGGACCTGCCCGGGCCACTCGACGGGCCGGTGGCCGTCGCCGACGTGCAGCAGGGCGCCGACCAGGGAGCGGACCATGTTGTGGCAGAAGGCGTCGGCGCGGACGGTCGCGGTGACGATCCCGTCCTCGTCCCGCACCCAGCTGAGCTCCTGGAGGGTGCGGATGGTCGTGGCGCCCTCGCGCTTCTTGCAGTAGGCGGCGAAGTCGTGCTCGCCGAGCAGGGCGCGGGAGGCCTCGTTCATCGCGTCCACGTCCAGCGGCCACTGGTGCCACAGCACGTGCCCGCGGCGCAGCGGGTCGACGCCGCCCTGGTGGTCGCCGACCCGGTAGGCGTAGCGGCGCCAGATGGCGGAGAACCGGGCGTTGAACCCCTGGGGGGCCTCGGCGACCTTCCACACCCGGATGTCGTGCGGGAGCCGGCCGGCGAGGCGGCGCAGGAGCAGGCCGCCGTGCTCGGCCCAGACCTCCTGCGCGATGTCGAACTGCGCGACCTGCCCGCGGGCGTGCACGCCCGCGTCGGTGCGGCCGGCGACGGTCAGCTCGACCGGCTCCTTGAGCCGCATCACCGTCCGCAGGGCGCTCTCCAGCTCGCCCTGGACGGTCCGCAGCGTGCGCTGCTTCGCCCAGCCGGAGAACTCCTTGCCGTCGTAGCTCAGGTCCAGCCGTACCCGGACGTGCCCGGGCTCCACCTCGTCACTCACGTGACAGATCCTCTCAGACGCGCGGAAATGCAGAACGGGCCCGCCCCGGGAAGGGGCGGGCCCGTTCAGAGCCGATCAAGCAAGCTCGATCCCGGAGCGGGATCAGGCCTCCTTGGTCTCCTCGGCGGCGGGAGCCTCGGCCACGGCCTCGGCGTCCTTGGCGGCGCGCTTGGTGGCGGCCTCGGCCTCACCAGTGGCCTGCTGGGCGACCGTGAGGGCCTCGACCAGCTCGATCACGGCCATCGGGGCGTTGTCGCCACGACGGTTGCCGATCTTGGTGATGCGCGTGTAACCACCGGGGCGGTTCTCGTAGCGCGGGGCGATCTCGGTGAACAGCGTGTGCACGATGCTCTTGTCCGTGATCGTCTGCAGCACCAGGCGACGGTTGTGGATGTCGCCCTTCTTGGCCTTGGTGACCAGACGCTCGGCGTAGGGACGCAGGCGGCGGGCCTTGGCCTCGGTGGTGGTGATGCGGCCGTGCTCGAAGAGCGCCTTCGCGAGGTTCGCGAGAAGGTGCTTCTCGTGCGCGGCGGAGCCGCCCAGACGGGCACCCTTTGCGGGACGCGGCATGGTGTTACTCCTTCATATCTGCACCGGCCGTGTCAGGTACCGGTGTCAGTTCCCCCGGGGCGGCTGCCCCGGGAAAGTCTCTTCTCAGTACTGCTCGGTCTCGACGAAACCGGCGTCCGCGTCGTCGTCGGCGCCGAAGGCGTCGGCGGCGGCGGTCGGGTCGAATCCGGGCGGGCTGTCCTTGAGGGCCAGGCCCATGCCGGCGAGCTTCGCCTTGACCTCGTCGATCGACTTCGCACCGAAGTTGCGGATGTCGAGCAGGTCGGCCTCGGAGCGGGCCACGAGCTCACCCACGGAGTGGATGCCCTCGCGCTTGAGGCAGTTGTACGAGCGGACCGTGAGCTCGAGCTCCTCGATCGGCAGCGCCAGGTCGGCGGCCAGGGCGGCGTCCGTGGGGGACGGGCCCATGTCGATGCCCTCGGCGTCGATGTTGAGCTCGCGCGCCAGACCGAACAGCTCGACCAGGGTCTTGCCGGCGGACGCCATGGCGTCACGCGGGCGCATGGCCTGCTTGGTCTCGACGTCGACGATGAGCTTGTCGAAGTCGGTGCGCTGCTCGACTCGGGTCGCCTCGACCTTGTAGGTGACCTTCAGAACCGGCGAGTAGATGGAGTCGATCGGGATACGGCCGATCTCCTGGCCCACCTGCTTGTTCTGGACGGCGGAGACGTAGCCGCGACCGCGCTCGACGGTCAGCTCCATCTCCAGCTTGCCCTTGCCGTTGAGCGTGGCGAGGACCAGGTCCGGGTTGTGCACCTCGACACCGGCCGGGGGCGCGATGTCGGCAGCGGTGACCAGGCCGGGACCCTGCTTGCGCAGGTACATCACGACCGGCTCGTCGTGCTCCGAGGAGACGACCAGCTGCTTGATGTTGAGGATGATGTCCGTGACGTCTTCCTTGACGCCCGGCACGGTGGTGAACTCGTGCAGGACGCCGTCCACGCGGATGCTGGTGACAGCGGCACCCGGGATGGAGGACAGGAGGGTACGGCGCAGGGAGTTGCCGAGGGTGTAGCCGAAGCCCGGCTCCAGCGGCTCGATCACGAACCGCGAGCGGTACTCGTCGACGACCTCTTCGGTCAGCGAAGGACGCTGAGCGATAAGCATGTCTGTGTTCCTTCAGTCGTGGACGCCCACTATTTGACGCCCGACAGGTGCGGCCCGGGGGCCGCGGACTTACAAGGGTACGGGCGGTACGTCCCCCCGAGGGGGTACGTACCGCCCGGACACTCAAAGACGCACAGGTGCGTCCGCTGCGTCAGACGCGGCGGCGCTTCGGCGGGCGGCAGCCGTTGTGCGGGGTGGGGGTGACGTCCTGGATCGAACCCACCTCGAGGCCGGTGGCCTGGAGGGAGCGGATCGCGGTCTCACGGCCGGAGCCGGGACCCTTGACGAAGACGTCGACCTTGCGCATGCCGTGCTCCTGCGCGCGGCGGGCGGCCGACTCGGCGGCCATCTGCGCGGCGAAGGGGGTGGACTTGCGCGAGCCCTTGAAGCCGACGTGGCCGGCGGAGGCCCAGGAGATCACGTTGCCGGACGGGTCCGTGATCGAAACGATGGTGTTGTTGAACGTGCTCTTGATGTGGGCGTGCCCGTGAGCGACGTTCTTCTTTTCCTTGCGGCGCACCTTCTTGGCAGCGCCCTGACGACCCTTGGGGGGCATCTCTTACTCCTACGGGAGGTGGTCGGTCCTACAGCGCAAGACCGCTGAACAGGACTACTTCTTGCCCGGCTTCTTCTTACCGGCGATCGCGCGACGGGGGCCCTTGCGGGTACGCGCGTTCGTGCTGGTGCGCTGACCGTGGACGGGCAGACCGCGACGGTGGCGGATGCCCTGGTAGCACTGGATCTCGATCTTGCGGCGGATGTCGCCCTGGATCTCGCGGCGGAGGTCACCCTCGGTACGGAGGTTGGCGTCCACGTACTCGCGGATCTTGACGAGGTCCTCTTCGGCCAGGTCACGAACGCGGGTGTTCGGGTTCACGCCGGTGGAGGCGAGGATCTCCTTGGACCGGGTGCGCCCGATACCGAAGACGTAGGTGAGTGCGATCTCCACGCGCTTTTCGCGCGGGATGTCAACACCGGAAACGCGTGCCATTCAATGGCTCCTGTGTGTTCGGGGGTCTGCAACAGAACCGCTCCCGACCGCCGACCACCCGAGTGGGTGGTGGTACGTCCGGGTCCCCGGCCCCCGCCGGAGGTGCCGCCGGCCCCTGAGGGCTGGGCGGGTTCTGCTTATGTACGTTTTGTTACGTCGCGCGAAGAACTGCGGAAGGCAGGTCGGTCGGCGTGCGTCAGCCCTGGCGCTGCTTGTGGCGCAGGTTGTCGCAGATGACCATGACCCGGCCGTGACGGCGGATCACCTTGCACTTGTCGCAGATCTTCTTGACGCTCGGCTTGACCTTCATGTGGGTGAGGTTCTCCGGGTCAGTGCCACCACCCGCGCCGGAGCGGGGTGCGGGGGCAAGATCTACTTGTATCGGTAGACGATCCGGCCACGCGTCAGGTCGTAGGGAGACAGCTCCACAACGACCCGGTCATCGGGAAGGATGCGGATGTAGTGCATACGCATCTTGCCGCTGATGTGCGCGAGGACTTTGTGACCGTTCTGGAGTTCCACCTTGAACATGGCGTTCGGGAGGGACTCGATCACGGTGCCCTCGATCTCGATGGCACCTTGCTTCTTGGCCACGCTTCGCCTTTCGAATCGGCTACCTTGATCGGCTCACGGACATGCGAATGCACGTAAGCCGACGAGTCAGTCTACGTCAGGGCACCCAGAAAGACGAATCCGGAAAGTTTGCCCCAGAGTCTAGATCATTAACCGGCGGCTACCCGAGGGGGTCCGGCGCGGTCGTCACGCCGTATTCCGCGAGCTTTGCCTTGCCGCAGTCCGGGCTGGTCAGGACGATCGGACCGGCCTCGGTGAGGGCGACCGAGTGCTCCCAGTGCGAGGACCAGGTGCCGTCCGTGGTGATGACCGTCCAGTCGTCGGCGAGTACCTCCGTCTGGGCGGTGCCCAGGGACACCATCGGCTCGATCGCCAGGCACAGACCCGGGACCAGCTTGACGCCCTTGCCCCGCTTGCGCGAGACGTAGTTCAGCAGGTGGGGGTCCATGTGCATCTCGGTGCCGATGCCGTGGCCGCCGTAGTCCTCGATGATCCCGAACTTGCCGAGGCTGTGTTCACCGGTGGACGGGCGGGGCTGGCGCTTGATGTAGCCCTCGATCGCCTTCGAGATGTCCACGAGGCGGTTGCCCGCCTTCATGGCCGCGATACCGGCCCACATGGACTCCTCGGTCACCCGCGACAACTCGACCAGCTCCGGAGCGTGACCGGTGCCCACGAAGGCCGTGTAGGCGGCGTCCCCGTGCCAGCCGTCCACGATGGCACCGGCGTCGATGGAGATGATGTCGCCGTCCTTGAGGACCGTCTTGTCGTCCGGGATGCCGTGGACGACGACCTCGTTCACCGAGGTGCAGATGGTCGCGGGGAAGCCGCCGTACCCGAGGAAGTTCGACTTCGCCCCGGCGTCCGCGATGACCTTGCGGGCCACCATGTCGAGGTCGCGCGTCGTGGCGCCCGGCACGGCCGCCTCACGGGTCGCCGCGTGGATCGCGGCGACGACCAGCCCTGCCTCGCGCATCTTCGCGATCTGCTCGGGGGTCTTCAGCTGAACCATGAAACGGCCTTCCACCTTCGATAAAACGGGGTCTTCCCAACAGTACGGCCGCGATGCCCGGAGGACATCGCGGCCGTACTGTCGGTCACGTACAGGAGTGACTACTTCTTCAGGGCGTCCATCGCCCGCTTGGTGATCTCGTGCACCTCGCCGAGGGCGGAGATGGTCACCAGCAGACCCTGGGCCTTGTAGTAGTCGATGATCGGCTCGGTCTGCGTGTGGTAGACCTCCAGCCGGTTGCGGACCGTGTCCTCGGAGTCGTCGCCGCGCTGGTACAGCTCGCCGCCGCACTGGTCGCAGACGCCCTCGACCTTCGGAGCCGCGTAGATCACGTGGAACACGTGCGCGGAGTCCTGGCGGCAGATGCGCCGGCCGGCGATGCGCTTGACGACCTCGTCCTCCTCGACCTCCAGGTCGAGGACGGCGTCCAGCTTCATGCCGGCACCGGTCAGCATCTCGTCCAGGGCCTCGGCCTGGGCCACGTTGCGCGGGAAGCCGTCGAGCAGGAAGCCGCCCGCGGCGTCCGGCTGCTCCATGCGGTCCTTGGCCATGCCGATGGTGATCTCGTCCGGGACGAGCTCGCCGGCGTCCATGAACGCCTTCGCCCGCACGCCCAGCTCGGTGCCCTGGCTGATGTTGGCGCGGAAGAGGTCGCCCGTGGAGATGTGCGGGATCGACAGGTTCTTGGCGAGGAACGCGGCCTGCGTTCCCTTGCCCGCCCCGGGGGGTCCGACGAGGACGATTCGCATCAGCGGAGGAACCCTTCGTAGTTGCGCTGCTGGAGCTGGCTCTCGATCTGCTTCACGGTTTCCAGACCCACACCCACGATGATCAGGATGCTCGTCCCGCCGAACGGGAAGTTCTGGTTCGCTCCGAAGCCGGCCAACGCCATTGTCGGCACTAGAGCGATGAGACCCAGGTACAGCGAGCCCGGCCAGGTGATCCGGTTGAGTACGTAGCTCAGGTACTCAGCCGTGGGCCGGCCGGCGCGGATGCCCGGGATGAACCCACCATACTTCTTCATGTTGTCGGCAACTTCCTCGGGGTTGAACGAGATCGCCACGTAGAAGAACGCGAAGAAGACGATCAGGAGGAAGTAGGCGGCGATGTAGTACGGGTGGTCGCCCTTGACGAAGTGCTTCTGGATCCAGGTCGCCCAGCTCGCGGTCGAGCCGCTGAACTGCACGATCAGGGCCGGGATGTACAGCAGCGACGAGGCGAAGATGACCGGGATGACACCGGCCTGGTTCACCTTGAGCGGGATGTAGGTGGACGTGCCGCCGTAGGCACGGCGACCGATCATGCGCTTCGCGTACTGCACGGGGATCCTGCGCTGGGCCTGCTCGACGAAGACCACCAGGGCCACCATCGCCAGGCCGACGAGGATGACGACCGCGAACTCGACCCAGCCACCAGCGATCTTGCCCTGGAGCTTGATCGTCCACAGGGCGGAGACGAAGCCGGCCGCGATCGAGATGAACATCAGGATCGACATGCCGTTGCCGATGCCGCGGTCCGTGATGAGCTCACCGAGCCACATGACGATGCAGGTACCGGCGGTCATGGTGATCACCATCGTGATGGTGGTGAAGATCGAGCGGTCCGGGACGATCTCGCGAGCGACGGGGCAGCTGCCGAACAGGGCGCCGGTACGCGCGGTGGCGACGAGGCCGGTGCCCTGGAGGATCGCGAGCGCGACCGTCAGATAGCGGGTGTACTGCGTGATCTTCGAGGTGCCGGCCTGTCCCTCTTTCTTGAGGTTCTCCAGCTTCGGAATGACCACGGTCAGCAGCTGCAGGATGATGCTCGCGGTGATGTACGGCATGATGCCGAGCGCGAAGATCGTGATCTGCAGCAGCGCGCCGCCGCTGAACATGTTGACCAGACCGAAGAGGCTGTTGCTGCTCCCCATCTGGTCCACACAGATCTGAACGTTCTTGTAGCTCACGCCGGGTACCGGGATGTGGGACCCGAGCCGATACAGCACGATGATGCCGAGCGTGAAGAGCAGCTTCTTGCGCAGGTCGGGCGTCTTGAACGCCCGGGCGAACGCGGTGAGCACGGTGCCTCCTGCGACCCCCGCGCTACTGCGTCAGAGGTGACGGTCTGAGGATCGACGATTACGGACAAGCAAAGGTGCAGGCCACCTTACCGGCGACTACGCCCCCCGTGGAACGACCAACCGGGGATGCCCCATATGTGAGGCATCCCCGGTCGGGTTTTAGCTATTTGTCACAGAGTTCGTCTTAGACGAGCTCGGTCACGGAACCGCCGGCGGCGGCAATCTTCTCCTTGGCGGAGGCGGAGACGGCGTCAACCGAAACCGTCAGCGCCACGGAGATCTCGCCCTGGCCCAGGACCTTGACGAGGCTGTTCTTGCGAACCGCGCCCTTGGCGACCAGGTCGGCCACCGTGACCTCTCCACCCTCGGGGTAGAGGGCGCCGAGCTTGTCCAGGTTGACGACCTGGAACTCGGTGCGGAACGGGTTCTTGAAGCCCTTGAGCTTCGGCAGACGCATGTGGAGGGGCATCTGCCCACCCTCGAAGCGCGTCGGCACCTGGTAGCGGGCCTTCGTACCCTTCGTACCACGACCAGCCGTCTTACCCTTCGACGCCTCACCACGACCGACACGGGTCTTCGCGGTCTTGGCACCGGGGGCGGGACGGAGGTTGTGGGCCTTCAGCGGGCTGTTCTCAGCCATGATTAGTCAACCTCCTCAACCGTCACGAGGTGGCGGACGGTGTGCACCATTCCGCGGAACTCGGGGCGGTCCTCCTTGACGACGACGTCGTTCAGGCGCTTGAGCCCGAGCGAACGCAGCGTGTCGCGGTGGTTCTGCTTGCTGCCGATGTACGACTTCGTCTGCGTGATCTTGAGGCGGGCCATCAGACACCCGCCCCAGCGCGCGCACGGAGCAGAGCCGCGGGAGCGACGTCCTCGAGGGGCAGACCACGGCGAGCCGCGATCTCCTCGGGACGCTGCAGGCCCTGGAGGGCCGCCACGGTCGCGTGCACGATGTTGATCGCGTTGTCGGAGCCGAGCGACTTCGACAGGATGTCGTGAACGCCGGCGCACTCCAGAACGGCGCGCACCGGGCCACCGGCGATAACACCGGTACCGGGGGAAGCAGGCTTCAGCAGGACAACGCCGGCCGCCTTCTCGCCCTGGATCGGGTGCGGGATGGTGCCCTGGATGCGGGGAACCTTGAAGAAGTTCTTCTTGGCTTCCTCGACGCCCTTGGCGATGGCCGCGGGAACTTCCTTGGCCTTGCCGTAACCGACACCTACGGTGCCGTCACCGTCACCCACCACGACGAGCGCGGTGAAGCTGAAGCGACGACCACCCTTGACAACCTTGGCGACGCGGTTGATCGCGACAACGCGCTCAACGTAAGCGGTCTTCTCGGCGGCAGCGCCACCGTCGCGACCCTTCCGGTCCCGCCGCTCGCCGCCACCGGCACCGCTTCCGCGGCGCTGGGGTCCAGCCATTGGATTACCTCTCTCTGTTACGTCCGTGAGTCCCGGAACCGGGGCTTAGAACTTCAGCCCGGCTTCGCGGGCGGCGTCAGCCAGAGCGGCAATGCGCCCGGCGTATCGGTTGCCACCGCGGTCAAAGACGACGGTCTCGACGCCGGCAGCCTTCGCACGCTCGGCCACGAGCGCGCCGACGGCCTGGGCCTGGGCGCTCTTGTCGCCTTCGCCACCGCGGATCGAAGCGTCCAGGGTCGACGCGGACGCCAGGGTGTGGCCCTGGAGGTCGTCGATGACCTGAGCAACGATGTTGCGGTTCGAACGCGTCACGACGAGGCGCGGACGCTCCGCCGTACCCGAGACGTTCTTGCGGATGCGGATGTGGCGGCGAGCCTTGGCAGCGCGCTTGTACGCGTCGCCCTTGGCGATCTTCACACCGTATGCCATGGCTACTTACCAGCCTTTCCGACCTTGCGGCGGATGACCTCGCCGGCGTACTTGACACCCTTGGCCTTGTACGGGTCGGGCTTCCGCAGCTTGCGGATGTTGGCGGCGACCTCGCCGACCTTCTGCTTGTCGATGCCCTCGACCGAGAACTTGGTCGGGGACTCGACCTTGAACGAGATGCCCTCGGGCGCCTCGACCAGGATGGGGTGGCTGTAGCCGAGCTGGAACTCCAGGTCGGAGCCCTTCGCGGCCACACGGTAACCGACACCGCTGATCTCGAGAGCCTTGGCGTACCCCGCGGTCACGCCGGTGATCATGTTCGCCACCAGCGTGCGGGACAGGCCGTGCAGGGCCTTGTTCTGACGCTCGTCGTTCGGGCGGGTGACGTTCAGAACGCCGTCCTCACCCTTGACGATCTCGATCGGCGCCTTGACGGTGTGCGTGAGGGAACCCTTGGGGCCCTTCACCGCGACCGTCTGGCCGTCGATGGTGACGTCCACACCGGCGGGAACCTGGATGGGGAGCTTGCCGATTCGCGACATTGCTTTTCCTCCGTTCCCGACTACCAGACGTAGGCGAGGACTTCCCCACCTACGCCCTTCTTGCCTGCCTGCTGACCGGTCAGGAGACCGTGCGACGTGGAGATGATCGCCACGCCCAGGCCGCCGAGGACCTTCGGCAGGTTGGTGGACTTCGCGTACACGCGCAGACCGGGCTTCGAGATCCGCTTGATGCCCGCGATGGAGCGCTCACGGTTCGGCCCGAACTTCAGCTCGAGGACGAGGTTCTTGCCGACCTCGGCGTCCTCGACCTTCCAGCCGGTGATGAAACCCTCCTGCTTGAGGATCTCCGCGATGTGCGACTTGATCTTGCTGTGCGGCATCACGACGGTGTCGTGGTACGCCGAGTTAGCGTTACGCAGACGCGTGAGCATGTCTGCGATCGGGTCAGTCATGGTCATGAAAGTGGCCTTCGGCCTCTCTCGCCGGGGTTTCCTGTATGTGCCATCCCTCTCCCCACTCGGTGGCGGGACGGGTGCGGCACGGGGACCTACGGCGTAGTAAGTCGATAGGGCGGCGGACGCCCAACCCCACAAGCCTACGGCATGCGGGCAGGGCGGTCCGCCGACCTGATGCTTACCGAGAGCGTCTGGAAAACCTCAACACCCAAAGGTGAAAGGGGTTTACCAGGAGCTCTTGGTCACGCCCGGCAGCTCGCCACGGTGAGCCATCTCACGGAGGCACACGCGGCAGAGGCCGAACTTGCGGTACACGGAGTGGGGACGACCGCAGCGCTGGCAGCGGGTGTACGCACGCACACCGAACTTGGGCTTGCGGGCAGCCTTCGCGATGAGAGCCTTCTTCGCCATCTCGCTTACGCCTCCTTGAAGGGGAAGCCGAGGTGACGGAGGAGCGCGCGGCCCTCAGCGTCGTTGGTCGCCGTGGTGACCACGGTGATGTCCATACCCCGGGTACGGTCGATCTTGTCCTGGTCGATCTCGTGGAACATGACCTGCTCGGTGAGACCGAAGGTGTAGTTGCCACGGCCGTCGAACTGCTTCGGCGACAGACCACGGAAGTCACGGATACGCGGCAGCGCGAGCGACAGCGTACGGTCCAGGAACTCCCACATGCGGTCACCACGGAGGGTGACGTGGCAGCCGATCGGCTGACCCTCACGCAGCTTGAACTGCGCGATGGACTTGCGGGCCTTCGTGACGGCCGGCTTCTGACCGGTGATCGTCGTCAGGTCGCGGATGGCGCCGTCGATCAGCTTCGAGTCACGGGCGGCGTCGCCGACACCCATGTTCACGACGATCTTGACGAGGCCGGGAATCTGCATGACGTTCTCGTAGGAGAACTCTTCACGCATCTTGCCCGCGATCTCCTCGCGGTACTTCGTCTTCAGACGCGGAGTGGTAGCCATCAGATGTCCTCACCCGTGCGCTTGGCAACGCGGATCTTGTTGCCCTCGTCGTCGAAGCGGAAACCGACGCGGGTGACGACCTTCTTGCCGTCCTTCTCCACGACCAGCTGGACGTTGGACACGTGGACGGGGGCCTCGGTGATCACGATGCCGCCGGCCTGGTTCTGCCCAGCCTTGGTGTGCTTCTTGACCCGGTTGACACCCTCGACCAGGACGCGGGACTCGGTCGGGAAGGCCGCGATGACCTTGCCCTGCTTGCCCTTGTCCTTACCGGTGATGACCTGGACCAGGTCGCCCTTCTTGATCTTCATGCTTACAGCACCTCCGGCGCGAGCGAGATGATCTTCATGAACTTCTTCTCGCGCAGCTCACGGCCGACGGGGCCGAAGATACGGGTGCCGCGAGGGTCGCCGTCGTTCTTCAGAATGACGGCGGCGTTCTCGTCGAAGCGGATGTACGAGCCGTCCTGGCGGCGGCGCTCCTTGACGGTGCGAACGATGACGGCCTTGACGACGTCACCCTTCTTCACGTTGCCGCCGGGGATCGCGTCCTTGACGGTGGCGACGATGACGTCACCGATGCCCGCGTAGCGGCGACCGGAGCCACCGAGAACACGGATGCAAAGGATCTCCTTGGCACCAGTGTTGTCGGCGACACGCAGTCGCGACTCCTGCTGGATCACGTCTATCTCCTGTTTGTCTGCCGGTTCCCGGCCGGGGCTCCCTGAAGGAGCCCCGGCCGAGCCTGGCGGAACGAATCCGAGGGAAGACCCCTCGGACTAATTACTTGGCCTTCTCGAGGATCTCGACGATGCGCCAGCGCTTGCTCGCCGACAGCGGACGCGTCTCCATGATGAGGACGCGGTCGCCGACGCCGGCAGCGTTCTGCTCGTCGTGAGCCTTGAGCTTGTTCGTACGGCGGATGACCTTGCCGTACAGCGCGTGCTTGACGCGGTCCTCGACGGCGACGACGACGGTCTTGTCCATCTTGTCGCTGACGACGAGACCCTCACGGGTCTTGCGGAAGCCGCGCTCGGTCTTCTCAGTCACGTTGTTCTCGCTCATCAGGCGTTCTCCACCGTCTCGATACCGAGCTCACGCTCGTGCATCAGGGTGTAGATGCGAGCGATGTCCTTACGGACGGACTTGAGCCGGCCGTTGTTCTCCAGCTGACCGGTGGCCGCCTGGAAACGGAGCTTGAAGAGCTCCTCCTTGGCCTCGCGCAGCTTGGCAACGAGCTCCTCGTTGCCGAGCTCGCGGAGCTCGGACGCCTTGGTTCCCGTCGCCATCACGACTCACCTGCCTCGCGCTTGACGATGCGGCACTTCATCGGCAGCTTGTGGGCCGCACGAGTGAGAGCCTCACGCGCAATCTTTTCGTTCGGGTAGGACAGCTCGAACATGACCCGGCCCGGGTGCACGTTCGCGATCCACCACTCCGGGGAACCCTTACCGGAACCCATGCGGGTCTCGGCGGGCTTCTTCGTCAGCGGACGGTCCGGGTAGATGTTGATCCAGACCTTGCCGCCACGCTTGATGTGGCGGGTCATCGCGATACGAGCCGCCTCGATCTGGCGGTTCGTCACGTAGGCGGGGGTGAGCGCCTGGATGCCGTACTCGCCGAACGAGACCTCAGTACCGCCCTTGGCCATACCGCTGCGCTTCGGGTGGTGCTGCTTGCGGTGCTTGACCCTACGAGGGATCAGCATGTCGGTCAGGCCTCCGTTCCGGTGCTCTCGGCCGGAGCGGCGGCGGGGGCGTCGGCCTTGGGGGCCTCGGCACCAGCAGCCTGCTGCGGCTTGCGGCCACCACGGCCGCCGCGCTCGCCACCACGGCCACCACGGCCGGCGGGACGGTCGCCAGCGCCGGCACCACGGGCCGGGCGGTTACCCGCACGGGCCGCGGCGTTCTCGGCGCGAACCTCGGCGATGTTCTTGACGTCGCCCTTGTAGATCCAGACCTTCACACCGATACGGCCGAAGGTGGTCTTGGCCTCGAAGAAGCCGTAGTCCACGTTCGCGCGCAGCGTGTGCAGCGGCACACGACCCTCGCGGTAGAACTCGGAGCGGGACATCTCGGCGCCGCCGAGACGGCCGCCACACTGGATCTTGATGCCCTTGGCGCCGGCCTTCATGGTGCCCTGCATGCTCTTGCGCATGGCACGACGGAAGGAGACGCGGGAGGAGAGCTGCTCGGCGACGGCCTGAGCAACCAGCTGAGCGTCGAGCTCGGGGTTCTTGACCTCGAGGATGTTCAGCTGGACCTGCTTGCCCGTGAGCTTCTCGAGGTCACCGCGGATGCGGTCGGCCTCGGCGCCACGGCGGCCGATGACGATGCCGGGACGAGCGGTGTGGATGTCCACACGCACGCGGTCACGGGTGCGCTCGATCTCAACCTTCGAGATGCCGGCGCGCTCCATGCCGGACGTCATCATCCGACGGATGGCGACGTCTTCCTTGACGTAGTCCTTGTACAGCTTGTCGGCGTACCAACGCGACTTGAAGTCGGTGGTGATGCCGAGCCGGAACCCGTGCGGGTTTACCTTCTGGCCCATTACCGGGAACCTTCCTTGCTGCTGACGACCACGGTGATGTGGCTGGTCCGCTTGCGGATCCGGTAGGCACGGCCCTGCGCACGCGGACGGAACCGCTTCAGGGTCGGGCCCTCGTCCACGTACGCCTCGCTGATGACCAGCGTGGAGGCGTCCGGGTGGTTGTAGTTGTGTGCGGCGTTGGCAATGGCGCTGTCCAGCACCTTGCCAACCGGCACGCTCGCGGCCTGCGGGGCGAAACGCAGGACCGCCTGAGCCTCCGTGGCATCCATGCCACGGATGAGGTCCACCACGCGGCGGGCCTTCATGGGCGTGACGCGGATGTACCGCGCCTGGGCCCTGGCTTCCATGGTTGTCCCTTCGGTGTTAGTCATAGTCGTAACCACCCCGCGTTAGCGGCGCTTCGACTTCCGGTCGTCCTTGACGTGGCCGCGGAAGGTGCGAGTCGGCGAGAACTCGCCGAGCTTGTGGCCGACCATCGACTCGGTGACGAACACCGGGACGTGGGTCTTGCCGTTGTGCACCGCGATCGTGTGACCCAGCATGCTGGGGATGATCATCGAGCGACGGGACCAGGTCTTGATGACGTTCTTGGTGCCGGCTTCGTTCTGGGCGTCCACCTTCTTTACGAGGTGGTCGTCGACGAAGGGCCCCTTCTTGAGACTGCGCGGCATCTAAACCCGCTCCTAGCGCTTCTTGTTCGTCTTGCGGCGGCGGACGATGTACTTGCTCGAAGCCTTCTTCGGCGAGCGAGTACGACCCTCCTTCTGACCCCACGGGGAGACCGGGTGGCGACCACCGCTGGTCTTGCCCTCACCACCACCGTGCGGGTGGTCAACCGGGTTCATCGCGACACCGCGGACGGTCGGGCGAACGCCCTTCCAGCGCATGCGGCCGGCCTTGCCCCAGTTGATGTTCGACTGCTCGGCGTTGCCGACCTCGCCGACCGTGGCGCGGCAGCGCGCGTCGACGAGACGGATCTCACCGGACGGCATGCGGAGGTGGGCCATCACGCCCTCCTTCGCGAGCAGCTGCACGGAGGCACCAGCCGAACGCGCGAACTTGGCGCCGCCACCGGGGCGGAGCTCGATCGCGTGGATCGTGGTACCGACCGGGATGTTGCGGAGCGCGAGGTTGTTGCCCGGCTTGATGTCGGCCGTGGGGCCGTTCTCAATCCGGTCACCCTGCTGCAGGCCGCGCGGCGCGATGATGTAGCGCTTCTCGCCGTCGGCGTAGTGCAGCAGCGCGATGCGCGCGGTGCGGTTGGGGTCGTACTCGATGTGCGCGACCTTGGCCGGCACGCCGTCCTTGTCGTGACGACGGAAGTCGATCACGCGGTAGGCGCGCTTGTGGCCACCGCCCTGGTGGCGAACGGTCACACGACCGGTGTTGTTACGGCCGCCCTTGCTGTGCAGGGGGCGGACCAGCGACTTCTCCGGCGTGGACCGCGTGATCTCGACAAAGTCGGCGACGCTGGAGCCACGACGGCCCGGGGTCGTCGGCTTGTACTTGCGGATACCCATTTCTCAGTCCTCGTCCGATTCCGGACGACTAGACCTCCGTTAGGAGGCCTGGCCGCCGAAGATGTCGATACGGTTGCCCTCGGCAAGGGTCACGATGGCGCGCTTGGTGTTGGCGCGCTTGCCGAAACCGGTCTTGGTGCGCTTGCGCTTACCCTGACGGTTGATCGTGTTGACCCCGGTGACCTTGACCGAGAAGACCGCCTCGACGGCCTGCTTGATCTGGGTCTTGTTGGCGCCGGGCGCGACGATGAACGTGTACTTGTTCTCGTCCAGCAGCGCGTAGCTCTTCTCCGAGACGACCGGCTTGATCAGCAGGTCGCGCGGGTCGGAGAAGGTCTTGCTGGTAACGGTCGCCTCAGACATCAGGCCTCGTTCCCTTCGGTCTCATCGGCCTTGGGGCCAGACACGAAGGACTCGAGCGCGGCCTGGGTGAAGACCACGTCGTCAGAGACGATCACGTCGTACGTGTTCAGCTGGCCCGGCTCCAGGATGTGAACCTGGGGCAGGTTGCGGGCGGACAGCCACGCCAGCTCGTCAGAGCGCTCGGCGACCAGGAGCAGGTTCTTGCGCTCCGAGATCTTGCCGAACAGCGTCTTCGCGGCCTTGGTGGAGGCGGCACCCTCGACCACGCCGGTGACGACGTGGATGCGGGAGTGACGCGCACGGTCCGAGAGGGCACCGCGGAGGGCGGCGGCCTTCATCTTCTTCGGGGTGCGCTGCGAGTAGTCACGCGGCTGCGGGCCGTGGACGACGCCACCGCCGGCGAACTGCGGAGCGCGGGTCGAACCCTGACGGGCGCGGCCGGTGCCCTTCTGGCGGTACGGCTTCTTGCCACCACCACGGACTTCGCCACGGGTCTTGGTCTTGTGCGTGCCCTGGCGGGCAGCGGCCAGCTGGGCGACGACGACCTGGTGGATCAGCGGAACGCTGGTCTTCGCGTCGAAGATCTCCGCGGGGAGCTCGACGGTACCGGCCTTGTCGCCTGCCGGCGAAAGGATGTCAATGGTGCTCATTACCTCAAGCCCCCTTGGCCGCGGTACGGACCAGGACGAGGCCGCCGTTCGGACCGGGGACCGCGCCCTTGATGAGGAGCAGACCCTTCTCCGCGTCAACCGCGTGGATGGTCAGGTTCTGGGTGGTGACGCGCTCGTTACCCATGCGACCGGCCATGCGCATGCCCTTGAAGACACGCCCAGGGGTGGCACAGCCACCGATCGAACCGGGGGAGCGGTGCTTGCGCTGCACACCGTGACCGGCGCCGAGGCCCCGGAAGTTGTGGCGCTTCATGACACCGGCGAAGCCCTTGCCCTTGCTGTTGCCCGTGACGTCAACCTTGACGCCGGACTCGAACACGGCAGCCGTGATCTCCTGGCCGAGCGTGTACTCGCTGGCGTCGGAGGTACGGAGCTCCACCAGGTGGCGGCGCGGGGTCACATCGGCCTTGGCGAAGTGGCCCTTGAGGGGCTTGTTCACCTTGCGCGGGTCGATCTCGCCGAAGGCGATCTGGACCGACTCGTAGCCGTCGGTGTCGTTGGTACGGACCTGGGTAACGACACAGGGCCCGGCCTTGACGACGGTCACCGGGACGACACGGTTGTTCTCGTCCCAGACCTGGGTCATGCCGAGCTTCTCGCCCAGGACGCCCTTGATCTGCTTAGCCATCTTCTCGACGCCTCTCAGAGCTTGATCTCGATGTCAACGCCGGCCGGAAGGTCCAGGCGCATCAGCGAGTCAACGGTCTTGGGCGTCGGGTCGAGGATGTCGATCAGGCGCTTGTGCGTGCGCATCTCGAAGTGCTCGCGCGAGTCCTTGTACTTGTGCGGCGACTTGATGACGCAGTACACGTTCTTCTCAGTGGGCAGCGGCACCGGGCCCGCGACCGACGCACCAGTGCGGGTCACCGTCTCGACGATCTTCTTCGCCGAGGAGTCGATGACCTCGTGGTCGTAGGCCTTGAGCCGGATGCGGATCTTCTGTCCCGCCATGGCTACTCCGTAGTCCTGTCTCGTGTGGAAACGCTCTGGCTCCCGGTCGGCTGCGGAACGGGGTTCCGCTGCCTCTCCTCCGACCCACGCGGTCGGGCGTGTCGCACTCCCTCCGAGAAAATCCCCATACGGGAACTCCCTCATCAAAGGGGGTGCGGCCCTGGGCCGCGCATCGGGGGAGAAACACCCACCGAGTGCCTGGTGCGGACCGTGCTGACACTTCCCAGAAGATTCCCGTACGTCCGCCCTCATTGCTGCCCCGAGAGGCAGATTAAGGACGACGAGTACCGTGGGACTCGCTTCCGGTCCTCCCGGCGGGAGGCGCGCAGCATCGGCACACAGCCGAGCAACTTGAGTAGTCTGCCATACGAGACACGTACCTGGCCAATCGGGCCGAAGAGAATACCCCGCCGAGCGATCACGTCAAACCGCGGCGCGCGACGGGGATCCCAGGTCAGGACCGGGATGCGGTCCTGCACCCCTCGGAATGCACCGGGCCGGTTCGGTCGTACGGATCAGTGAGCTCCCCGGATGCCTTCGTTCCGCCCGAAACCACCTGCGGGAAGTCCGGGTGCAGGAAGCCTCCGGTCGCCTCGCACCGGACGTTCGACCACTCCGAGTCGTACCTGCGCAGCTGGAGTCGGCCCTCGGTGGTGTCCCAGCGCGCCGGGTCGAGGAGCGCGAAGGTGACCTGGCGGCGCACGATGGTCCGCTGCACGCTCCCGTCGCCCTTCGTCATGGGGTGGACGAAGGTGTAGTCGGTCACCACCAGGGCCTCCCCCGGCTCCCCCGCCTCCACCCGCATGCTGCCGCGCACCTTGACCACGTCACCGACCGGCTGGACCTCGGCGGGGTCGAACCGGGTGAAGAGGGTGACCGGCGGGTTCTCCGCGCCGGGCTGGGCGAGGGAGCGCTCCACGCGCTGCGGGACCTCGGGCTGGCGGGGGTCCAGCAGCTCCAGGGCCGCCTTCGGACGCTCCCCGCGCAGCACGGCGGGATCCAGGTTGGCCGCCACCAGGAACCGCTTCGCCTTCTCCAGGGCCTGCCCGACCTGTTCCTGGCCCAGCCCGCCGACGGCGGTCGCGGCCGGCACCTCGATCGCGGCCGCGCCCTCCGCCCACTGCGCGGCCGGCGAGCCCCGGAAAGGATCCTTGAGGGTCGGGCGGTCCGGAGGCGCGGCCGCCTGGCGGCCGCCGGCCTCGCCCGTCAGCTTGTCGATGACCAGCTCCGGCCGCAGGGCGACCAGCGCGAGCCCCGCGATGACCACGATCGCCGCCGCGGCCTTGAGCCGGCGCTTCGCGCGCCCGCGGCCCTGCATCTCCTGCCAGGCGGGCCCGGTACGCCAGCCGGGCGGATCCCCCGCCCCCGGCTTCGGCGCCCGGCCGAACCGGCGGCGCCCGGCCCGCGCCCGTTCCTCCTCCTCGCGCCGCAGCCGCTCGGTAACCATCCGCGCCCGCGCCGACGGCTCCTTCGGCGCGTCCGCGCTCTCCCGCGCGACCTCCTCGCCGAAGCGCGCCCACTCCTCGTCGGATATCTCCCGGTCCATGCTTCCCACCCCTGAAAGTCCTTGACGTGACGAAGGGCCCCTCCCCCACCGCAGAACGGTGGGAAAGGGGCCCTTGCGTCGAACATGGTGCCCGCTCGCGCGAGCTACCAGGTCAGAACACGAATTACTTCGTGATCTTGGTGACCTGGCCGGCGCCGACCGTACGACCACCCTCACGGATGGCGAACTTCAGGCCCTCCTCCATGGCGACCGGCTGGATCAGCTGGACGGACATGTCGGTGTTGTCGCCCGGCATGACCATCTCGGTGCCCTCGGGGAGGGTAACGACGCCGGTCACGTCCGTGGTACGGAAGTAGAACTGCGGGCGGTAGTTGTTGAAGAACGGGGTGTGACGGCCACCCTCGTCCTTCGACAGGATGTACGCGGCGGCCTCGAACTCGGTGTGCGGCGTGACCGAACCGGGCTTGATGATGACCTGGCCGCGCTCGACGTCCTCGCGCTTGATGCCACGGAGGAGCAGACCGACGTTCTCGCCGGCCTGGCCCTCGTCGAGCAGCTTGCGGAACATCTCGATGCCGGTGACCGTGGTGGTGGTCTTCTCCTGCTTGATGCCGATGATGTCAACGGTCTCGTTGACCTTCAGGACACCACGCTCGATGCGGCCGGTGACGACGGTGCCACGACCGGTGATCGTGAAGACGTCCTCGACGGGCATCAGGAACGGCTTGTCGGTGTCACGCGGCGGGGTCGGGATGGCCTCGTCCACGGCGTCCATCAGGCCGAGGAGCTTGTCACCCCACTCCTTGTCACCCTCGAGCGCCTTCAGCGCGGAGACCTGGACGACCGGCAGGTCGTCGCCCGGGAAGTCGTACTCGGAGAGCAGCTCACGGACCTCGAGCTCGACGAGCTCCAGGATCTCCTCGTCGTCCACCATGTCGGCCTTGTTCAGGGCGACGACGATGTACGGAACGCCGACCTGGCGGGCCAGGAGCACGTGCTCCTTGGTCTGCGGCATCGGGCCGTCGGTGGCGGCGACCACGAGGATGGCGCCGTCCATCTGCGCGGCACCGGTGATCATGTTCTTGATGTAGTCCGCGTGACCCGGGCAGTCGACGTGGGCGTAGTGACGCGCCTCGGTCTGGTACTCGACGTGCGCGATGGAGATGGTGATACCGCGCTGGCGCTCCTCAGGAGCCTTGTCGATCTGGTCGAACGCCGAGGCCGCGTTCAGGTCCGGGTACTTGTCGTGCAGCACCTTGGTAATGGCGGCCGTGAGGGTCGTCTTACCGTGGTCAATGTGACCGATGGTGCCGATGTTGACGTGCGGCTTAGTCCGCTCGAACTTCGCCTTCGCCACGGGGGTCCTCCTGAGAGTGGTTCTGTACGCCTTGATGATCGTCGGCGCCAGGTGATCTTTGCTGGATAGCCGGTTCCCCCGGGGCAACGGGAGGGTTGCTCCTGTTGCCCCTGGGGCTCCGGTGGCAAGCCTAAAGCGTGTACTCGGAAGAGTTACTCGCCCTTGGCCTTCGCGATGATCTCCTCAGCGACGTTCCGGGGAACCTCGGCGTAGGAGTCGAACTGCATCGAGTAGCTGGCGCGACCCGAGGTCTTGCTGCGGAGGTCTCCGACGTAGCCGAACATCTCCGAAAGCGGCACGAGGCCCTTGACGATCTTGGCTCCGTGACGGTCCTCCATGGCCTGGATCTGGCCACGGCGGGAGTTGATGTCACCGATGACGTCGCCCATGGACTCCTCCGGCGTGGTGACCTCGACGGCCATCATCGGCTCGAGGAGCACGGGAGAAGCCTTGCGCGCGGCCTCCTTGAAGGCCTGCGAACCGGCGATCTTGAAGGCGAGCTCGGAGGAGTCGACCTCGTGGTAGCCACCGTCGAGAAGCGTGACGCGGACGCCCGTCATCTCGTAGCCGGCCAGGATGCCGAACTGCATGGCCTCCTGCGCACCGGCGTCGACCGAAGGGATGTACTCCTTCGGCACGCGGCCACCGGTGACCTTGTTCACGAACTCGTACGCCGGACCATCGGCGTCCGTGATCGGCTCGATCGCGATCTGCACCTTGGCGAACTGACCGGTACCACCGGTCTGCTTCTTGTGGGTGTAGTCGTGACGCTCGACGGCCTTGCGGATCGTCTCGCGGTACGCGACCTGCGGCTTGCCGACGTTGGCGACGACCTTGAACTCGCGCTTCATACGGTCGACCAGCACCTCGAGGTGCAGCTCGCCCATACCGCCGAGGATGGTCTGGCCGGTCTCCTCGTCCGAGTGGACGTGGAAGGACGGGTCCTCTTCCGCGAGACGCTGGATGGCGACACCCAGCTTCTCCTGGTCGCCCTTGGAGGCGGGCTCGATGGCGACCTGGATGACCGGAGCCGGGAAGTCCATGGACTCCAGGATCACGGGCGCCTTGTCGTCACACAGCGTCTCACCGGTGGTGGTCTGCTTCAGGCCCATGACGGCGACGATGTCGCCGGCGCCCACCGCGTCGATCTCCTCACGCTTGTTCGCGTGCATGCGGTAGATCTTGCCGATGCGCTCCTTCTTGCCCTTGACGGAGTTCAGCACCGCGGTGCCGGCCTCCAGGCGGCCCGAGTAAACCCGGACGAAGGTGAGCTTGCCGAGGTGCGGGTCGCTCATGATCTTGAACGCGAGCGCGGCGAGGGGCTCCTCGTCCGACGGCTTGCGCTTCACGACGACCTCGGCGTCCTTGACGTCGTGGCCCTCGATGGCCTCGATGTCGAGCGGCGACGGGAGGTAGCGCACGACGGCGTCGAGCAGGGGCTGGACGCCCTTGTTCTTGAACGCCGTACCGCAGAACACCGCGGTGATCGTGGGCTCGCCCTTGCCCTTGCCGGAGCCGAGGATGATGCGGCGCACGGCCGCGTGCAGCTGCTCCTCGGTGGGCTCGGTGCCCTCGAGGAAGAGCTCCATCATCTCTTCGTCGTTCTCGGCGACCTGCTCGACGAGGGTGGCGCGCCACTCCTCGGCCAGCTCGGTGTGGGTGTCCGGGATGTCGACGACGTCGTACATCTCACCCTTGGTGGCCTCGGCGGACCACACGAGGGCCTTCATGCGGACGAGGTCGACGACGCCCTTGAAGTCCGCCTCGGAGCCGATCGGCAGCTGCATGACGATCGGAACCGCGCCGAGGCGGTCCTTGATCATGTCGACGCAGCGCATGAACTCGGCGCCCGTACGGTCGAGCTTGTTGACGAAGCAGATGCGCGGGACGCCGTAGCGGTCCGCCTGACGCCAAACGGTCTCGGACTGCGGCTCCACACCGGCGACACCGTCGAACACGGTGACGGCGCCGTCGAGGACGCGGAGCGAACGCTCCACCTCGACGGTGAAGTCCACGTGACCCGGGGTGTCGATGATGTTGATGGTGTGGTCGACGTCCTCGAGCGGCCAGTGGCAGGTCGTCGCGGCAGACGTGATCGTGATGCCGCGCTCCTGCTCCTGCTCCATCCAGTCCATCGTGGCAGCGCCGTCGTGGACTTCACCGATCTTGTACGACACACCGGTGTAGAACAGGATGCGCTCGGTGGTGGTCGTCTTGCCCGCGTCGATGTGGGCCATGATGCCGATGTTGCGCACCTTGGCCAGGTCAAGCGAAGTGGTAGCCATATCGGCTCAGTCTTCTCTCGGTCTCGATGTGGGTTGGGACTACCAGCGGTAGTGCGCGAAGGCCTTGTTGGACTCGGCCATCTTGTGCGTGTCCTCGCGCTTCTTGACAGCAGCGCCAAGACCGTTGGAGGCGTCGAGCAGCTCGTTCATCAGGCGCTCGGTCATGGTCTTCTCGCGGCGGGCGCGGGAGTAACCCACGAGCCAGCGGAGGGCCAGGGTCGACTGGCGACCCGGCTTGACCTCGACGGGAACCTGGTAGGTCGCGCCACCGACACGGCGGGACTTGACCTCGAGGGACGGCTTGACGTTCTCCAGCGCGCGCTTCAGCGTGATGACCGGGTCGTTGCCGGTCTTCTCGCGGAGGCCTTCCATGGCGCCGTAGACGATGCGCTCGGCGGTGGAGCGCTTGCCGTTCAGGAGGATCTTGTTGATGAGCGAGGTCACCAGAGGAGAGGCGTAGACCGGGTCGATGATGACCGGGCGCTTCGGGGCGGGGCCCTTACGAGGCATTCTTACTTCTCCTTCTTGGCGCCGTAGCGGCTGCGGGCCTGCTTGCGGTTCTTGACAGCCTGGGTGTCAAGCGCACCGCGGATGATCTTGTAACGAACACCCGGCAGGTCCTTCACACGGCCACCACGCACGAGCACGATCGAGTGCTCCTGCAGGTTGTGTCCCTCACCCGGAATGTAAGCGGTGACCTCGATGCCAGAGGTCAGACGCACACGCGCGACCTTACGCAGCGCCGAGTTCGGCTTCTTCGGGGTGGTCGTGAACACACGCGTGCAGACGCCGCGACGCTGGGGCGAAGCCTCGAGCGCGGGGGTCTTTGTCTTCTCGACCTTGTCCTGCCGGCCCTTACGGACCAGCTGCTGGATCGTAGGCACTACTTCTCCGGTTTCTGTGTGCCGTGTAGTGAAGCTAACCTGGAACATTTGCCGACCCACGCGGTCGGGTGTGTCGGATCCGGCGGACCTCCGCGCAAGCACGGAAACGCATGGATCGCGGTGGCCGATACGGCTCGCGTGCGGTTGATGGACACGCACGGGAGCCCAGGCACACCCCAGGCACAAGGTCTGAGCGTACCCACCGCATCCACTCCGGTCAAAACATGGGCCGCACCGCCACGGCCCACACGGCCGCGCAGCTCAGGCGCCCCTTGGGTGTGACCCTCCCGAGCCGGGGCGGCCGTGCGGAGGTCACACCGGCGTGGTAGTGCGGGCGAACTACACTGCCAGCGAATCCCAGCGAGTCAGTTCAAAACGATACGAGCGCCAGGAGCAGGACATTGGGGACGGTCACCTCGGAGCCGACGACGGCCGCATCCCCGCCCCCCGGCCCCGTGCCCCGGCGGCGCGCCGCCCTCCCCCGCCTCTACGGGCCCCTGCTGGCCTTCGTCCTCACCTCGGCCGCCTTCTGCGCGGCCTGGGCGGCCCGCGGCAGCTTCCCCTTCGGCAACACCGGCCGGGCCGTCAACGACCAGGCCAACCAGTACGTGCCCTTCCACCGCGCCCTGTGGGACCTCGTGCACGGGCAGGCCGCCGGCGACCTCCTGTTCAGCTGGCGCGGCGGCTTCGGACAGCAGTTCCTGTCCGACTACTACACCTACCTCGGCAACCCGTTCTCGTGGCTGGCCGTCCTCGTCCCGCGCGCCCACGTCGACCTGGCCGTCTTCCTGATCACCCCGGTGACGATGGGCGCGGCCGCCGCCCTGATGACCGTCTACCTCGGCAGGCTCCAGGCCGGCCCGTGGTGGCAGCGGGGGGTCCTCGGCGCCTGCTACGGCCTGTGCGGGTGGGCGCTGAGCGACGCCTCGTACATCCCGATGTGGCTCTGGGGCCTGGTGGCGCTCCCCCTCCTCGGCATCGCCGTCGAGTGGTGCCTGGAGGGCCGTCGCTGGCCGGGCGCCGCCCTGCTCGTCGCCCTCGCCTGGTACGGCAACTTCTACACGGCGATGATGGCCACGATGGCCGCCTGCGTCCTGCTGGCCATCCGCCTGCTCACCCGCGACATGACGGGCGCAGAGCGGGTGCGGGCGCTGTGGCGCGCGGCCACCGCCGCCGCGACGGGCATCCTCCTCACCCTCCCGCTCCTCCTGCCGTCCTTCCTCTCCAGCGGCGCCTCGCAGCCCACGAAGGCCGCGGCCTTCGACCCGGTGCGCGTCGACGTCTTCCTGGCCGGCATGCTCCCGGCCACCCACCTGTGGGGCGGCCGGCCGCGCCTGTACGTGGCCTCGCTGGGCCTGATCCTGGCAGGAAGCTTCCTCCTCAACACCCGCATCGCCGCACGCACCCGCCTGGTCTGGGCGGCGGCGACCCTGCTCGTCCTGGTCTCGTTCCAGTTCCCGCCCACCCAGTACGTGTGGCACGGGCTGGCCGTCCCGAACGGCAACCCGTACCGCGAGACCTTCGTGTTCAGCGGCATGGTCGTGGTCCTGGCCTGGCTGGCCCTGGCCAACCGCCCCCGCCCCCTCCACCTGAGCCTGGCGGCCGGCCTGCTCGTCGTCGCCACCTTCGTCCTGCGCCACACGAACGACTTCGGCGGCTGGACCTGGCCGGCGGTCCTGGGCGGCGGCGCGGTCTCCCTGCTGGCCCTGATCCTGCTCTCGCTGGGCGAGCGGCGGCGCGCGCTGATCCCGCTCGCCGCACTGCTCATGATCGGGGTGGTCTTCGCCGAGTCCACGGTCGCCGCGGCGAACGCGGACGCCCGCCGCTCCCGCGAACGCTGGGCGGCGCCGGCCGCGACCTCCAGCCGCTCGATCACGAACCACTACGAAGCGGTACGGAAGGTGGACGGCTGGCCCGCCTACCGGACGGATTCGGGCGCGCCGCAGACCTCGTACAACGACGCCCTGGCCCTCCGGGCCGAGGGCCCGCAGTACTACAGCAGCTACCTCCCGGAGGCCACCTACCAGGCCCTGGAGCCCCTGGGATACGGCTACAAGAACGACGGCCGCACCTTCTTCGGCGCCGACAACCCGGTCCTCGACGCGATCTTCTCCATCGGCGCCCGCGTCCGCCCGGGCACGGCTCCCGGCACCTGGACGGCCACGAAACAGCCCGCCCCGCCCCTGGTCACGGTCCGCCCCGCGCCGTACACCTCCCCCAACCCCCCGGCCAGCGTCTACGCCCGCCAGGAGACGGTCCTGGGCGCCACGGTCTACGAGGTACCCCCGGCCACCCGCACCGGCACTCCCACCTCCCAGACGTACACGGCCACCTGCACCCCGGGCACCGAGGCCTACTGGTACTCCCCCGCCCTCTACGGCACCCTCCGCACCGGCGGCCGCTCCCTCCCCCTGGAGGACCGCATGACCGGGGTCCTCCCCCTGGGCCCGGTCCCCGCGTCCGGCACGGTCACGGCGACGGCCGACACCCGCACCGAGAACGCCACGGCCGGCCCGAACCCGATCGGCTGCCTGAACCGCACGGCCCTGACCACCCGCGTCCACGACCTCACCACCACCGGCGCCACCGCGGTCCAGGTGGGCGGCCACACCATCGAAGCCACCCTCCCGCCCACCGCCACCGGCACGGCCGTCTTCGCGATGACGGACATCCCCGGCTGGCAGTGCTCGGCCCCCACGCAGCCCTTCCACGGCCTCCTGGCCATCCCCCTCACCCCGGACACCCCCCGCCACCTCTCCTGCACCTACACCCCCAAGGGCCTCCCCCCAGGCCTCGCAGCCGCCACCCTGGCCCTCCTGACCCTGACCTCGGTCACCACGGCCGCCTACGTCCGCCGCCGCCGCGAACGCGCCTGACCGCCGCCGAGACCCGTCGCCCGGACGCCAATCCCGCCGCTTCCGTGGCATCCCGTACGCGATACCCCTCGGGCTGTGGCTCGCCGCCGGAGCTGGCGGCGGTCCTCGCCCACGAGCTCGGGCACCACACGGCGGGCCCCTCCTGGGCCAGGCTGCTGGGATGGTGGTACGCGCTGCCCGGCCGGGTCGCCTACCGGCTCCTGCTCTCCCCGCACCCGCATCCACCACCTCCAGCGCCACATGCGGCTCCAGGGCTGGGGAACGCCGCAGGGCGGTCACCCTCTCGGGTGACCGCCCTGCGGTTACTGCGTGTCTGCGACTCAGCCGTGCTGCGTCCTATGACGACTGACTTCGTCAGCCGTTGTAGGGGCCGTAGTCGTAGTCCTCCAGCGGGACAGCCTGGCCGGAGCCGGTGCCGAAGGGGGAGTAGTCGATGTCGTCGTAGCCGACGGCCGAGTACATCGCGGCCTTGGCTTCCTCGGTCGGCTCCACCCGAATGTTGCGGTAGCGGGACAGACCCGTACCGGCCGGGATGAGCTTACCGATGATGACGTTCTCCTTGAGGCCGATGAGGCTGTCGGACTTGGCGTTGATCGCCGCGTCCGTCAGGACTCGGGTCGTCTCCTGGAAGGAGGCGGCCGACAGCCAGGACTCCGTCGCCAGCGAGGCCTTGGTGATACCCATCAGCTGCGGACGGCCGGAGGCGGGGTGACCGCCCTCGGTGACCACACGACGGTTCTCGGTCTCGAAGCGGGAGCGCTCGACGAGCTCGCCCGGGAGGAGCTCCGCGTCGCCGGACTCGATGATCGTCACGCGGCGCAGCATCTGCCGGATGATGATCTCGATGTGCTTGTCGTGGATCGACACGCCCTGCGAGTTGTAGACCTTCTGGACTTCGCCGACCAGGTGGACCTGGACGGCGCGCTGGCCGAGGATGCGCAGCACGTCGTGCGGGTTGGTGGCACCCATGGTGAGCTTCTGGCCCACCTCGACGTGGTCGCCCTCGTGCACGATGACCTTGGCGCGCTTGGAGATCGGGAACGCCGTCTCCTCGCTGCCGTCGTCGGGCGTGATGACGATCTTCTTCGTCTTCTCGGTCTCCTCGATCCGCACGCGGCCGGCGGCCTCGGAGATCGGGGCGACACCCTTCGGGGTACGGGCCTCGAAGAGCTCGACGACACGCGGCAGACCCTGCGTGATGTCGTCACCGGCCACACCACCGGTGTGGAAGGTACGCATCGTCAGCTGGGTACCGGGCTCACCGATGGACTGGGCGGCGATGATGCCGACCGCCTCACCGATGTCGACCAGCTTGCCGGTGGCCAGCGAGCGGCCGTAGCAGAAGGCACAGGTGCCGACGGCGGACTCACAGGTCAGGACCGAGCGGGTCTTGACCTCCTCGACGCCGTTCGCGATGAGGGCGTCGATGAGCACGTCACCGAGGTCCACGTTCGCCGGCGCGATGACCTTGCCGTCGATGACGACGTCCTCGGCCAGCATGCGGGCGTACACCGAGGTCTCGACGTCGTCCGCCTTGCGGAGGACACCGGTCTCGTCCTTCGTACCGATCTTGAGCTTGAGGCCGCGCTCGGTACCGCAGTCCTCCTCGCGGATGATGACGTCCTGCGAGACGTCCACCAGACGACGGGTGAGGTAACCCGAGTCGGCGGTACGCAGGGCGGTGTCCGCCAGACCCTTACGGGCACCGTGCGTGGAGATGAAGTACTCCAGAACGGTGAGGCCCTCACGGAAGGACGCCTTGATCGGACGCGGGATGGTCTCGTTCTTCGCGTTCGACACCAGACCACGCATACCGGCGATCTGTCGCATCTGCATCATGTTTCCTCGGGCACCCGAGTCAACCATCATGAAGATGGGGTTGGTCTTGGGGAAGTTCGCGTTCATCGCCTCGGCAACCTCGTTGGTCGCCTTGGTCCAGATCGCGATGAGCTCCTGCGTGCGCTCGTCCTTGGTGATCAGACCGCGCTCGTACTGCTTCTGGACCTTCTCGTCCATCGCCTCGTAGCCCGCGACGATGGCCTTCTTGGCCTCGGGCACGACGACGTCGGAGATGGCCACGGTGACGCCCGAACGGGTCGCCCAGTGGAAGCCGGCCGCCTTCAGGTTGTCGAGCGTCGCCGCCACGATGACCTTGGGGTAGCGCTCCGCCAGGTCGTTGACGATCTCGGAGAGCTGCTTCTTGCCCACCGAGTAGTCGACGAACGGGTAGTCCTCGGGCAGCAGCTCGTTGAAGAGCGCACGGCCCAGGGTCGTCTTCAGACGGAAGCTGTCGCCCGGCTGGAACTCCTGCTCGCCCTCTTCGGCGACCGGCGGCACCCAGCCGCGCGGCGGGATGGTGCCCACCGGGAAGCGGATGTCGACGGACGACTGCAGCGCGAGCTCGCCGGCGTCGAACGCCATGATCGCCTCGGCGGTCGAGCCGAACGCGCGGCCCTCGCCCTTGACGTCACGGAGCTCACCGTCGGTGGTCAGGAAGAACAGACCCAGGACCATGTCCTGCGTCGGCATCGTGACCGGACGGCCGTCGGCCGGCTTGAGGATGTTGTTCGAGGACAGCATCAGGATGCGGGCCTCGGCCTGCGCCTCCGCGGAGAGCGGCAGGTGGACGGCCATCTGGTCACCGTCGAAGTCCGCGTTGAACGCGGTGCAGACGAGCGGGTGGATCTGGATGGCCTTGCCTTCGACCAGCTGGGGCTCGAAGGCCTGGATGCCGAGGCGGTGCAGCGTGGGCGCACGGTTCAGCAGGACCGGGTGCTCGGCGATGACCTCTTCGAGCACGTCGTACACGACCGTGCGGCCGCGCTCGACCATGCGCTTCGCCGACTTGATGTTCTGCGCGTGGTTCAGGTCGACCAGGCGCTTCATCACGAACGGCTTGAAGAGCTCCAGCGCCATGGCCTTGGGCAGACCGCACTGGTGCAGCTTCAGCTGCGGACCGACGACGATCACGGAACGCGCGGAGTAGTCCACACGCTTGCCGAGAAGGTTCTGACGGAATCGACCCTGCTTGCCCTTCAGCATGTCGCTGAGGGACTTCAGCGGGCGGTTGCCGGGACCCGTCACCGGGCGGCCGCGACGACCGTTGTCGAAGAGCGCGTCCACGGCCTCCTGGAGCATGCGCTTCTCGTTGTTCACGATGATCTCGGGGGCACCGAGGTCGAGAAGGCGCTTCAGGCGGTTGTTGCGGTTGATGACGCGGCGGTACAGGTCGTTCAGGTCGGAGGTCGCGAAGCGGCCACCGTCCAGCTGCACCATCGGACGCAGGTCCGGCGGGATGACCGGGACGCAGTCCAGGACCATGCCCTTGGGGCTGTTGCTGGTCTGCAGGAACGCCGAGACGACCTTGAGGCGCTTGAGCGCACGGGTCTTCTTCTGGCCCTTGCCGGTGCGGATGATCTCGCGGAGGCGCTCGGCCTCCTCCTCCAGGTCGAAGGACTCCAGGCGCTTCTGCAGCGCCGCGGCACCCATCGAGCCGTCGAAGTACGTGCCGAAGCGGTCACGCAGCTCGCGGTAGAGGAGCTCGTCGCCCTCCAGGTCCTGGACCTTGAGGTTCTTGAAGCGGGACCAGACCTCGTCCAGACGGTCGATCTCGCGCTGCGCACGGTCGCGCAGCTGCTTCATCTCGCGCTCGGCGCCCTCGCGCACCTTGCGGCGCACGTCGGCCTTGGCGCCCTCGGCCTCCAGCTCGGCCAGGTCGCTCTCGAGCTTCTTGGCGCGGCCTTCGAGGTCGGCGTCGCGGCGGTTCTCGATCTGCTGGCGCTCGACGGAGACGTGGGCCTCCAGCGACGGCAGGTCGCGCTGACGGCGCTCGTCGTCGACGAACGTGATCATGTACGCGGCAAAGTAGATGACCTTCTCGAGGTCCTTCGGCGCGAGGTCCAGCAGGTAGCCCAGGCGCGACGGGACGCCCTTGAAGTACCAGATGTGGGTGACGGGAGCGGCAAGCTCGATGTGGCCCATGCGCTCACGGCGCACCTTGGCGCGCGTGACCTCGACGCCACAGCGTTCACAGATGATGCCCTTGAAGCGGACACGCTTGTACTTGCCGCAGTAGCACTCCCAGTCCCGGGTAGGACCGAAGATCTTCTCGCAGAAGAGTCCGTCCTTCTCGGGCTTGAGGGTGCGGTAGTTGATGGTCTCCGGCTTCTTGACCTCGCCGTGCGACCAGGTTCGGATGTCGTCCGCGGTGGCAAGGCCGATCCGCAGCTCGTCGAAGAAGTTGACGTCGAGCACTGTGCGTCAATCCCTCTTTCGGGGTCGAGTCTCAATCATGGTCTGAACGGTCCCGGGGACGGCCGGGGGATCACGGTGGATCCCCCGGCCAGGCCCGTCAGACCTCTTCGACGCTGCTCGGCTCGCGCCGGGACAGGTCGATACCGAGCTCCTCCGCCGCGCGGAAGACGTCCTCGTCGGTGTCGCGCATCTCGATGGACATGCCGTCCGAGGACAGCACCTCCACGTTGAGGCAGAGCGACTGCATTTCCTTGATGAGCACCTTGAAGGACTCGGGAATGCCCGGCTCAGGGATGTTCTCGCCCTTGACGATGGCCTCGTAGACCTTCACGCGGCCGGTCACGTCGTCGGACTTGATCGTCAGGAGTTCCTGGAGCGCGTACGCGGCGCCGTATGCCTCAAGCGCCCACACCTCCATCTCACCGAAGCGCTGACCACCGAACTGCGCCTTACCACCCAGCGGCTGCTGCGTGATCATCGAGTACGGACCGGTCGAACGGGCGTGGAGCTTGTCGTCGACCAGGTGGTGCAGCTTGAGGATGTACATGTACCCGACCGAGATCGGGTCCGGGAACGGCTCGCCGGAGCGGCCGTCGAACAGGCGCGCCTTACCGGTCGGGAGCACCATGCGCTCGCCGTCGCGGTTCGGGATGGTGTGCTGGAGCAGGCCGGCCAGCTCGTCCTCACGCGCACCGTCGAAGACGGGGGTGGCGACGTTGGTGCCGGGGGCGACCTGGTCGGCGCCGATCGCCTGGAGGCGCTGCGCCCACTCGTCCGCGAGGCCGGAGACGTCCCAGCCGCGGCTGGCGAGCCAGCCGAGGTGGATCTCCAGGACCTGTCCCGGGTTCATTCGGGACGGGACACCCAGCGGGTTCAGGATGATGTCGACCGGCGTGCCGTCCTCAAGGAAGGGCATGTCCTCGATCGGAAGGATCTTGGAGATGACACCCTTGTTGCCGTGGCGGCCGGCGAGCTTGTCACCGTCGGTGATCTTGCGCTTCTGGGCGACGTAGACGCGGACCAGCTGGTTCACGCCCGGAGGAAGCTCGTCGCCCTCCTCGCGGTCGAAGACGCGGACACCGATGACCTTGCCGATCTCACCGTGAGGGACCTTGAGCGAGGTGTCACGCACCTCGCGGGCCTTCTCACCGAAGATCGCGCGGAGCAGGCGCTCCTCGGGGGTCAGCTCGGTCTCACCCTTGGGCGTGACCTTGCCGACGAGGATGTCGCCGGCGACGACGTCCGCACCGATGCGGATGATGCCGCGCTCGTCGAGGTCGGCGAGGACCTCCTCGGAGACGTTCGGGATGTCCCGGGTGATCTCCTCGGGGCCCAGCTTGGTGTCACGGGCGTCGACCTCGTGCTCCTCGATGTGGATCGAGGAGAGGACGTCGTCCTGCACGAGGCGCTGCGACAGGATGATCGCGTCCTCGTAGTTGTGGCCTTCCCAGGGCATGAACGCGACGAGCAGGTTCTTGCCGAGGGCCATTTCGCCCTCTTCGGTCGCGGGACCGTCGGCGAGGACCTGGGCCTCGATGATGCGGTCACCCTCGTTGACGATGACCTTCTGGTTGACCGAGGTGCCCTGGTTCGAGCGGGAGAACTTGGCGACGCGGTACGTGGTGTACGTGCCGTCGTCGTTGGCGACGGTGATGTAGTCGGCCGAGACCTCCTGGACGACACCGTCCTTCTCCGCCTTGATCGAGTCGCCGGCGTCGACCGCACAGCGGTACTCCATGCCGGTGCCGACGAGCGGGGCCTCCGCCTTGATGAGCGGAACGGCCTGGCGCATCATGTTCGCGCCCATGAGGGCACGGTTGGCGTCGTCGTGCTCCAGGAAGGGGATCATCGCGGTCGCGACGGACACCATCTGGCGCGGGGAGACGTCCATGTAGTCGACGTCGTCGCCGGCGATGTAGTCGATCTCGCCGCCACGACGGCGGACCAGCACGCGGTTCTCGGTGAAGCGCATGTCCTCGGACAGGCCGGCGTTGGCCTGGGCGATGACGAAGCGGTCTTCCTCGTCGGCGGTCAGGTAGTCGACCTCGTCGGTGACGACACCCTCGACGACCTTGCGGTACGGGGTCTCGATGAAGCCGAACGGGTTGATGCGGCCGTAGGAGGCCAGCGAGCCGATCAGACCGATGTTCGGGCCTTCGGGCGTCTCGATCGGGCACATGCGGCCGTAGTGCGACGGGTGGACGTCACGGACCTCGAAGCCGGCCCGCTCACGGGACAGACCACCCGGGCCGAGGGCGTTGAGACGACGCTTGTGCGTCAGGCCCGACAGCGGGTTGTTCTGGTCCATGAACTGCGACAGCTGGCTGGTGCCGAAGAACTCCTTGATGGAGGCGACGACCGGCCGGATGTTGATCAGGGTCTGCGGCGTGATCGCCTCGACGTCCTGGGTGGTCATGCGCTCGCGCACGACGCGCTCCATACGGGCGAGACCCGTACGGACCTGGTTCTGGATGAGCTCGCCGACGTTGCGGATACGACGGTTGCCGAAGTGGTCGATGTCGTCGGTCTCGACGACGATCTCCCGGCCGGACTCGCCGACGGTCTCGGTCTCGCCCGCGTGGAGCTTCACGAGGTACTTGATCGTGGCGATGATGTCGTCGGTGGTGAGCACACCGGCGTCGAGCGGCTCGTCGGCGCCGAGCTTCTTGTTCACCTTGTAGCGGCCGACCTTCGCGAGGTCGTAGCGCTTCGGGTTGAAGTAGAGGTTCTCGAGCAGCGTCTGAGCGGCCTCGCGGGTCGGCGGCTCGCCCGGGCGCAGCTTGCGGTAGATGTCGAGCAGCGCGTCGTCCTGGCCCTGGGTGTGGTCCTTCTCCAGGGTGGCGCGCATGGACTCGTACTCGCCGAACTCCTCGAGGATCTGCTCGGTGGTCCAGCCGAGGGCCTTGAGGAGGACGGTGACGGACTGCTTGCGCTTGCGGTCGATGCGGACGCCGACCATGTCGCGCTTGTCGACCTCCATCTCCAGCCAGGCACCCCGGGACGGGATGATCTTGGCGGAGAAGATGTCCTTGTCGGACGTCTTGTCGATGGAGGAGTCGAAGTAGACACCAGGGGAACGGACGAGCTGCGACACGACGACGCGCTCGGTGCCGTTGATGACGAAGGTGCCCTTGTTGGTCATGAGCGGGAAGTCGCCCATGAAGACCGTCTGAGACTTGATCTCACCGGTCTCGTTGTTCGTGAACTCGGCCGTGACGAAGAGCGGCGCCGCGTACGTGAAGTCGCGCTCCTTGCACTCGTCGACGGAGTTCTTCGCCGGCTCGAACCGGTGGTCGCGGAACGTCAGCGACATCGACCCGGAGAAGTCCTCGATCGGCGAGATCTCCTCGAAGATCTCTTCCAGACCGGACTTGGTGGGAACGTCCTGTCCACTCTCAAGCGCCGACTCGACGCGGGACTTCCAGGCGGCGTTGCCGAGCAGCCAGTCAAAGCTCTCGGTCTGCAGCGCCAGGAGGTTCGGAACCTCGAGGGGCTCCTTGATCTTTGCAAAGGAGATGCGCAGCGGGGCGGTGCTGGCACCGGTGTTCGTATTGGTCGAGGCGTTGCGCGAGGCGGCCAAGAGGGGGTCCTTCCGAGGGCTCGGACTCACTACGCGCGTACCGGTCCCAGCCGACACAGAAGACAGAGCCTCCCCAGCTGGACTAAAAGACCAGGTCGGGGCGTATCAATCCGGTGTGCTCGAGCGTGGGCATGCCCCTGGCGACGGGCAGGGGACAGCTAACAGGCAGCGCAAAGGGTCAGTGTAGCCACTCGGCTCACTGATGTCCAGACCAGGTTTCCGGAAACCGGCAACAGGCCCTTCCCCACGTCCTCAAATCAACACCGCGTCCAACCAACACCGCGGCCGATGCCGCAGCGCCCGTACACAGAGCGCGTATCAGTACTGCCCTCTTCGTAGTCGATCCATGCCTCGGATCCCGGATCGAGCCGGGCGACCTCACGACGGGACTGAGAATTGCGCGCCGCTGGCCGTTCGTCAAGGCCCCGTGCTCCGAGCGGATCATCTCCGGACCCTGCGTCGGGGCAACGAAGATCACCCTACTCCCCAACGAGACCAGGGCAAGTCAGGCACTGCGCATACGCCAAAGGGCGACCACCCTTACGGGTGATCGCCCTTGGTTGAGGCCGTCAGACGGCCTCAGAGGTGTTACTTGACCTCGACCGAGGCGCCAGCGGCCTTGAGGGCCTCAGCGGCCTTGTCAGCGGCTTCCTTGTTGGCCTTCTCGAGGACCGGCTTCGGGGTGCCGTCGACGAGGTCCTTGGCCTCCTTCAGACCCAGGGAGGTCAGCTCGCGCACGACCTTGATGACCTGGATCTTCTTGTCGCCGGCGCCGGTGAGGATGACGTCGAACTCGTCCTTCTCCTCGACCTCGGGGGCAGCGGCACCCGGGGCACCCGGGGCGGCAACGGCGACGGCCGCGGCGGCGGTGACGTCGAACTTCTCCTCGAAGGCCTTCACGAACTCGGAGAGCTCGATGAGGGTCATCTCCTCGAACTGGGCGAGGAGGTCTTCCTGAGAGAGCTTCGCCATGATGGGCGATCCTTCCACTAATTCGGCAGGTGCCGGATGTATAGAGAGGCGGGCGTAACGGCCCGCTACGACCCACGCACTAGGCGGCGTAGATCAGTGCGCGAGCCGAATTACTCGGCACCGCCCTGCTCGGCGAGCTTGACGCGAAGCGCTTCCGCGGTGCGGACGAACTTCGACGGCAGCGCCTGGAAGAGCGAGGCAGCCTGGGACTGCTTGCCCTTGAACGCGCCGGCCAGCTTGCTGAGCAGAACCTCGCGGGACTCGAGGTCCGCAAGCTTCTTGATGTCATCGGCGGACAGCGCCTTGCCATCAAGGACACCGCCCTTGATGATCAGGTTCGGGTTTTCCTTGGCGAAGTCACGAAGACCCTTGGCCGACTCCACCGGGTCACCGGTGATGAAGGCGGCACCCGTCGGACCAGTGAACTGGTCGTCGAGCGAGGTGATCCCGGCGTTGTTCGCCGCGATCTTGGTCAGCGTGTTCTTCACCACGGCGTACTGGGCGTTCTCACCGAGCGAACGACGCAGCGTCTTGAGCTGCTTCACGGTGAGACCCCGGTACTCGGTCAGCACAACGGCGTTCGAGCTGCGGAACTTGTCCTCAAGCTCGGCTACGTCGGCAGCCTTGTCGGGCCTTGCCATAGAGCGTCGGCCTCCTTCCGGGTGATGAGGACCGCTCAGAAGGGGCTGACATACAAAACGCCCCGGCGCAGGCGCCAGGGCGTAGCTCAACCGGATGAAAATCCAGGAACGATTCCACAGTCACCTGCGCGGGTCGTCCGCAGTAGCGGATCCTTCGGCCACCGCACCCTCGTCGGGCACAGCAACGACCAGCGGTCTTTGGCTTCTGTGGAAGCGTACGCGAAGGATGCGACCCGGAGCAAATCGCCCCCGAACCGACCCCCCAACCGGTCCGGAGGCCGACGGCTCAGGAGCCGCCCAGCCCGCCCAGCCCCGCGTCCTTGAGGGTCTTGTCGGCCTGCTTGAGCTTCTCGTCGGTGTCCTTCAGCTTCGCGTCGGTGTCCTTGAGCTGGTCGTCGACGCCCTTCATCACGTCGTCGAAGTCGGCGACCTGATCGGCGGGCGGTGCGACGACCGGCGCGGTCGTGCCGTAGCCGGAGAACTTCGCGGAGACCTTCGTCTTCCCGTCCTTGGTGCCCTGCACGGACTCGACGCGGACGGGGTAGCCGTCCTTGCCGATCCACAGGTCCACGTCGAGGGAGAGGGTGTCCTTCAGCGCCTCGTGGAGGTACTGCCGGTTCGCGGTCTCCATGACCTTCGTGGACTCGTCGGCCGCGAGCAGCTCGGCGTTGGTGAGGCTGCCCTTGAAGTGCCGGGCCTCCCCGCCGTCGACCTGCTCGGTACCGACCAGCGTCACCTTCTGCTGTCCGAGCAGTACCGCCAGGTACTCGGCCGGGTCGTCGTTGAACCGGGCACGGCTCTTGCCGCCCTTGCCCAGGTCCATCTTCATCCAGGCCTTGCCGCCGACCGGCTTGTCCGAGTGCGTGTAGACCACGTCGCCGATCATGACCTGGTTGCCGTCGGCGCCCTTGGCGTCGATGGTGGTGCCGGACGGGTACCAGCCCTTCGAGCCCGAGAGCTGGTCGGCCTTGCCCTTGTCCGGGGTGATGGTCATCTCGTACGCGGCGAACCTGGCGGCCGCCGTCTTCCTGTACGAGGCCTTCACCGCGTCCGCGGGCGTCTCGGCCTTGGCCTTCGTCCCCCCGTCGGACTTGTCTCCCCCGCAGGCGGTGAGTCCGCCCACGAGCAGTGCGGCCCCCGCCGCGGCGATACCGGCGCGGGTCAGCGCGGCCGTGTTCATTCGTTCTCCCCCATGGGTGGTTCTGGTGGTGCGAAGGGCTCAGCCCTGGCCGGAGCCGCCCTTGCCCGCCTGGGCGAGGTCCATGACCTGGTCGGCCGGCGGGGCGCTGATGTCGACCGGCTTGTTGTAGTCGAGGAACTTGATCGTCATGTCCATCGGGCCCTTGGTCGCCTCGGCGCGGGTGCGGACCTGCTTGGTGTGGTCGTTCTCGTCGATCCACATGTCGATGTTCATGGCCTTGATGCCCTCGCCCTCCAGCTTCTGGACGGACTTCTCCTGGCGCGCCTTGGCGTCCGGGCTGAGGGTGGCGAGGGAGGCCTTCATCTGCTCGACGGTGACCGTGCCGGCGACGTGCCTGGTCTTCACGCCGTCGATGTTCTCCTCGCCGAGGGTCTTGAGGTCCTTGGCGCCCATCAGGTCGCCGGCGCGGTCGCCCGGGTTCTCGCCGGAGCTGTCGGCGCCGAGGCCGTCCAGCTGCTTGGCGGCCTGCGGGTCCGCGCTCTTCATGTCGAACTTCAGCCACTGGCCCTCGGAGCCCATGTACATGGTCCCGTCGAGGAGGCGGATCTCCGCCGACTCCTGGCCCGGTGCGCTGATCTTCATGGACATGGCCACGGACGGCTTGAGGCGCATGGACGCGTCCATGTTGACCGGCTGGCCCTCGGCGGTGCCGGTCATGGTGTAGTGGAGAGAGGTGATGTCCTCGGACTTCTTCTTCACCTTCTCCAGGTACGCCGCCGGCGTGGCGTCCGCGGCGCCCTGGGCCGGCTTGCCGGCCGGCGAGGCGGCGGCGGAGGGCGTGGCGCCCGCGGCCTTGCCCCCGTCGTCCTTCTTGCCGCCCTCACAGGCGGTCGTGGCGCCGCCCACGAGCAGTACGGCGGCCAGAGCGGCCATGGCGGTCTTCTTGCGGTGCACGAGCATGGAGTCCCCACCCCTGGTGTGAATCGATCAACCGTCCGACCATACGGTAAAGAGACGGGAAAGTCGCACGGGATTTCGGGCGCGGGACAAAAGAAACCGGCCCCCCGCTTCCCTTGCGGGAGGCGGGGGGCCGGTTCAGCCACTCAGGTGAGCCGTCGGGCTCAGCCCGATCAGCCCGATCAGACCGCGGCCGGGTCTTCCTCGACGAGGAGGTTCCGGGTGCGGTTGGAGTCCAGCTGGATGCCGGGGCCCATCGTGGTGCTCAGGGCGGCCTTCTTGATGTAGCGGCCCTTGGCGGCGGACGGCTTCAGACGGATGATCTCGTCCAGCGCGGCGCCGTAGTTCTCGACCAGCTGCTCATCGGAGAAGGAGACCTTGCCGATGATGAAGTGCAGGTTCGAGTGCTTGTCGACGCGGAACTCGATCTTGCCACCCTTGATCTCGGTGACGGCCTTGGCGACGTCCATGGTGACGGTGCCGGTCTTCGGGTTCGGCATGAGACCACGCGGACCGAGCACGCGGCCGAGGCGGCCGACCTTGCCCATGAGGTCCGGGGTCGCCACGACGGCGTCGAACTCGTTCAGGCGGTTGCCCTTGGCGATCTCGTTGATCAGCTCGTCGTCGCCGACGATGTCGGCGCCGGCGGCTTCCGCGGCCGCAGCACGGTCACCGGTCGCGAAGACCAGGACCCGGGCGGTCTTACCGGTGCCGTGCGGGAGGTTCACGGTGCCGCGGACCATCTGGTCGGCCTTGCGCGGGTCGACACCCAGGCGGAAGGCAACCTCGACGGTGGCGTCGAACTTGGTGGTGCTGGTCTCCTTGGCGAGACGGACGGCCTCGAGGGGAGCGTAGAGCTTCTCCCGGTCGACCTTGGCGTCCGCAGCGCGGAGAGTCTTGCTGCGCTTCACTTCTGCTCCTGTGTAAGTGCTTCAGGCATGGAGTCGTGGTACGGACCAGCGCTTGGCCCTACCACTGGGGAACTGCGAGGGGCGGAATCAGCCCTCGACCGTGACACCCATCGAACGGGCGGTGCCGGCGATGATCTTCTCGGCGGCGTCCAGGTCGTTCGCGTTGAGGTCGGGCATCTTGATCGTGGCGATCTCGCGGACCTGGTCACGCGTGAGCTTCGCGACCTTGGTCTTGTGCGGCTCGCCGGAGCCCTTCTCGATGCCCGCGTGCTTCAGGATGAGGCGCGCGGCCGGCGGGGTCTTCGTCACGAAGGTGAAGGAGCGGTCCTCGTAGACCGTGATCTCCACCGGCACGACCATGCCACGCTGCGACTCGGTCGCGGCGTTGTAGGCCTTGCAGAACTCCATGATGTTGACGCCGTGCTGACCGAGCGCGGGGCCGACCGGCGGAGCCGGGTTGGCCGCGCCGGCCTTGATCTGGAGCTTGATAAGCCCCGTGACCTTCTTCTTCTTGGGAGGCATTGCTCTCTCCGGGTCCTAGTGAGAGTTTTCCAGCCGCCTTCCGGTCATCCGGATGGAGGCATACCGCACCACGATAACGGGTATCGGTGCGGGGCTAAAAACCGAGCAGGTCAGACCGCCTTTTCGGGCTGGTCTGACCTGCTTCGGAAGCGTCGCTCAGAAGATCTGGATCAGTTCTTCTGGATCTGGTCGAAGCTCAGCTCGACCGGGGTCTCGCGGCCGAAGATCTCGACGAGGCCCTTGACCTTCTTCGAGTCCGGGTTGATCTCGTTGATCGTCGCCTGCAGCGTGGCGAACGGGCCGTCGGTGACGGTGACCGAGTCGCCGACCTCGAAGTCCAGGACCTCGATGGTGCGCTTGACGGCGGGGGCCGGCAGACCGGCGTCCTCGGCGGCCTGCTTGGCGGCCTTCTCCTGCGCCTCCGGGGCGAGCATCTTGACGATCTCGTCCAGGGTCAGCGGGTACGGGTCGTACGCGTTGCCCACGAAGCCGGTGACACCGGGGGTGTTGCGGACGACGCCCCAGGACTCGTTCGTCAGGTCCATGCGGACGAGCACGTAGCCGGGCAGCTTGTTCTGCCGGACGTTCTTGCGCTCGCCGTTCTTGATCTGGACGATCTCTTCCTCGGGCACCTCGGCCTGGTAGATGAACTCCTCGACGTTCAGCGAGACGGCACGCTGCTCCAGGTTCGCCTTCACGCGCTTCTCGTAGCCCGCGTAGGTGTGGATGACGTACCACTCGCCCGGGAGCAGGCGCAGCTCGTCGCGGAGGGCCTGGATCGGGTCGACGGGCTCGGCGGGAGCGGCCTCCTCGGCCTCCTCCGCGTCCTCGGCCTCGGCGGCGTCCTCGACGTCGCCCTCGTCCTCGGCGTCCTCGGCGGCTTCGACGTCCTCGTCGGCGTCGGCGTCGGCGTCAACGTCCTCGTCGGCCTCGGCCTCGGAGTCCTGGTCGTCCTCGACGTGCAGGGCGGCTTCCTCGGCGGCGATGCCGGCCTCGGCGTCGGCGAGCTCGGCCTCGTCGGGGTCCACAGCGTCTGCCGCCTCGACGATGTCGAGCTCGTCCTCGACGGACTCGACGGAGTCGTGGCTCGCGTTCAGGTTCGGGTCAGACACGGTGGCTGCTTCTTCCTGGATACAAAAGGTGGTGGAACATGCGAAAACGGGCGGCACCCATCAAGGCGCCGCCCTCCGCGGGGATCAGCCGAAGACGAACTTGATGGCTTCCTGGAACCCATAGTCAATCACGGTCACCAGACCGATCATGATGACGACGAAGACAATCACCACGGTGGTGTACGTCGTGAGCTGGTTGCGCGTGGGCCAGACGACCTTGCGGAGTTCCGCGACGATCTGACGGTAGAAAAGCGCGAGGCGGCCCAGGGGGCCCTTCTTCCCGCGCTTGCCGCCCTTGCGGGCCTTCTTCTCGCGAGTGTCGCTGTCGGCATCAGGCATGTCGATGGAGCCCAGGGCGTCCGTCACGTCTCTCACCTGAATCCGGGTCGTGGCCGTAGCCGCGCCCGGTTGCGCCGCACGGCGTTGCATCGAAATACGTACCTGCGCACACATCCGAGAAGGAGTGTGGAGCAGGGCCGGAGGGACTCGAACCCCCAACCGCTGGTTTTGGAGACCAGTGCTCTACCAATTGAGCTACGACCCTTTGCGTTCCCCAACCTACCGCATCCGGACGAGTGCACGGAGTGCTCACGCCCCGGGGCGTTTGGTGAGGACCAACAGCAGCAGAGCATACGTGGTCCTGGGCCTGACGTCGAACAGAGAACATCCGGACCTGCTCCGTCCGGTGACTGAAACGTTGTGCGGGGCCTCCGGAGCGTCTGGGACGATTGGCCGCATGACCTCTGCAACGCCTTCCTCCGAGCGCCGGGTGTCCGCCCGTATCGGCGCCATCTCCGAGTCCGCGACCCTCGCCGTCGACGCCAAGGCCAAGGCCCTCAAGGCCGCCGGGCGCCCGGTGATCGGCTTCGGCGCGGGCGAGCCCGACTTCCCCACCCCGGACTACATCGTCGAGGCGGCGGTCGCGGCCTGCCGCGACCCGAAGTTCCACCGCTACACGCCGGCCGGCGGCCTGCCCGAGCTCAAGAAGGCCATCGCCGCCAAGACGCTGCGCGACTCCGGCTACGAGGTGGACGCGTCGCAGGTCCTGGTGACCAACGGCGGCAAGCAGGCCATCTACGAGGCCTTCGCGGCGATCCTCGACCCGGGCGACGAGGTCATCGTCCCGGCGCCCTACTGGACCACCTACCCGGAGTCGATCCGGCTGGCCGGCGGCGTCCCCGTCGAGGTCGTCGCCGACGAGACCACCGGCTACCGGGTCTCCGTCGAGCAGCTGGAGGCGGCGCGCACCGAGCGCACCAAGGTCGTCCTGTTCGTCTCCCCGTCCAACCCGACGGGCGCGGTCTACAGCGAGGCCGACGCGAAGGCGATCGGCGAGTGGGCCGCCGAGCACGGCCTGTGGGTGCTGACCGACGAGATCTACGAGCACCTGGTCTACGGCGACGCGAAGTTCACCTCGCTGCCCGTGCTGGTCCCGGCGCTGCGCGACAAGTGCATCATCGTCAACGGCGTGGCCAAGACGTACGCCATGACGGGCTGGCGCGTGGGCTGGGTCATCGCCCCCCAGGACGTCATCAAGGCGGCGACGAACCTGCAGTCGCACGCCACCTCCAACGTCTCCAACGTGGCCCAGGTCGCCGCGCTGGCCGCCGTCTCGGGCGACCTGGAGGCCGTGGCCGAGATGCGCAAGGCCTTCGACCGCCGCCGCCAGACGATGGTCAAGATGCTCAACGAGATCGACGGCGTCCTCTGCCCGACCCCCGAGGGCGCCTTCTACGCGTACCCGTCGGTCAAGGAGCTGCTCGGCAAGGAGATCCGCGGCAAGCGCCCGCAGACCTCGGTCGAGCTCGCCGCGCTGATCCTGGACGAGGCCGAGGTCGCGGTCGTCCCCGGTGAGGCCTTCGGCACCCCCGGCTACCTGCGCCTCTCCTACGCCCTGGGCGACGAGGACCTGGTCGAGGGCGTGACCCGGATCCAGAACCTCCTGGCCGAGGCCAAGGCGTAGGCGTCACCCCTCCGGAGCGGCGTCACCCCCACGCGGGCGGCGCCGCTCCGGCGCGTCCGGAGGTCATATTCGTGTTCGGGCAATGTCCCGTTCAGGTAATGCGCTGCCAATCGGGTGACCGATGCGGCAGGATCACCAGATGGAGCACGTACGCGATCTCACGCTTCTGCCGAAGGCCCATCTGCACCTGCACTTCACCGGCTCGATGCGCCCGTCGACCCTGCTGGAGCTGGCCGACAAGTACGGCGTCCGGCTGCCGGACGCCCTGACCGCCGGGGAACCGCCCAAACTGCGGGCCACCGACGAACGCGGCTGGTTCCGCTTCCAGCGGCTCTACGACGCCGCCCGGTCCTGCCTGAGGGAGCCCGAGGACATCCAGCGGCTGGTCCGCGAGGCCGCCGAGGAGGACGTCCGGGACGGCAGCGGCTGGCTGGAGATCCAGGTGGATCCCACCTCCTACGCCCCGCTGCTGGGCGGCATGATCCCGGCCGTGGAGATCATCCTCGACGCCGTCGACGCGGCCTCGCGGGAGACCGGCCTGGGCATGCGGGTGCTGATCGCCGCGAACCGGATGAAGCACCCGCTGGACGCCCGTACGCTCGCCCGCCTCGCCGTCCGGTACGCCGACCGGGGGATCGTCGGCTTCGGCCTCTCCAACGACGAGCGCCGCGGCATGGCCCGCGACTTCGACCGGGCCTTCGCCATCGCCCGGGAGGGCGGTCTGCTGGCGGCCCCGCACGGCGGCGAGCTGACCGGCCCGGCCTCGGTCCGCGACTGCCTCGACGACCTGCACGCCTCCCGCGTCGGGCACGGCGTCCGGGCCGCCGAGGACCCCCGGCTGTTGCAGCGGCTCGCGGACCGGCAGATCACCTGCGAGGTCTGCCCCGCGTCCAATGTCGCGCTCGGCGTCTACGAGCGGCCCGAGGACGTCCCGCTGCGCACGCTGTTCGAGGCCGGGGTGCCGATGGCCCTGGGCGCGGACGACCCGCTCCTCTTCGGTTCGCGGCTCGCGGCCCAGTACGAGATCGCGCGGCGCCACCACGCCTTCACGGACGCGGAGCTGGCCGAGCTGGCCCGCCAGTCGGTGCGGGGTTCGGCGGCGCCGGAGGAGGTCAAGGCGAAGCTGCTGGACGGGATCGAGCACTGGCTCAACGGGTGAGCCGCAGGTCCCCTTCGTGACAGTCGGCCCGTACCCGGCGGCCGTCGGGGAAGCCGATCTCCAGGTGGGTGCGGCCCTGCTCGGGCAGGGCGAACTCGGCGACGGACTCGACGGTCTGGCCGAGGTGGCGCAGGAACGGGTGCTCGCCGAGGTCCTCGCCGACCTCGACGCGGCCCCACTCCCCCAGGTCGTACGGCGGGTGGGGCGCGGCGGACTCGACGATGAGGCACCAGTCGGAGCCGGTGGTGATCCGGGTGGACTCGCCGGCGCTGTCGATCAGCCACACGTCGAGCGGGGCCTCGGAGCGCTCGCCCTCGCAGATGTGCCAGGAGGCGACGACCCGGCTGATCTGGCGTCCCACGAGGCGCGTGGGGTCCGTGCCGGCCCCGTGCAGGGGGCAGTTCATCTCAGAGGCGGACGCCGACCGTCACCGGCTCGTTGACGAGGGTGACGCCGAAGGCCTCGTGGACCCCGGCGACGACCTCGCGGGCCAGGGCGAGCAGGTCCTCGGTGGTGGCCCCGCCGCGGTTGGTGAGGGCGAGGGTGTGCTTGGTGGAGATGCGGGCGGGGCCGGTGCCGTAGCCCTTGGTGAAGCCGGCCTTGTCGATCAGCCAGGCCGCGCTGGTCTTCGTACGGCCCTCGCCGGCCGGGTAGGCGGGCGGGGCGGTGTCGGGGCCGAGGCGGTCCTGGGCGCGGACGAGGAAGGCGGCGTAGGCCTCGTCGGTGAGGATCGGGTTGTGGAAGAAGGAGCCGGCGGACCAGGTGTCGTGGTCGGCGGGGTCGAGGACCATGCCCTTGCCGGCACGCAGCCGCAGGACGGTCTCGCGGGCGGTGGCGGCGGGGACGCGGTCGCCGGCCTCGACGCCGAGGGCGCGGGCCGTCTCGGGGTACTTGATCGGCGCGGAGAGGCCGCCCGCGTCCTCCAGCGCGAAGCGCACGCGCAGCACGACGTAGCGGTCGGGCTGGTCCTTGAAGAGGCTGTTGCGGTAGCGGAAGGCGCACTCGGCGGCGGTGAGGGTGACCGTCTCGCCGGTGGTGCGGTCGTAGGCGACGACCTCGGTGATGGTGTCGCAGACCTCCTGGCCGTACGCCCCGACGTTCTGGATCGGGGTGGCGCCGGCGGAGCCGGGGATCCCGGCGAGGCATTCGATGCCCGCGAGGCCGGCCTCGACGGTGCGGGCGACGGCGTCGCTCCAGTTCTCGCCGGCGGCGAGCTCCAGGGTGGTGCCGTCGAGGGTGAAGCCGGTGGTGGCGATGCGCAGGGCGGTGCCGTCGAAGCCCTCGTCGCCGATGACGAGGTTGCTGCCGCCGCCGATGACCAGGAGCGGGGTGCCGCTCGCGTCCGCGGCGCGGACGGTTTCGACCACCTCGGCGTCGCTGGTCGCGGTGACCAGGCGGGCCGCGGGGCCGCCGAGGCGGAAGGTGGTCAAGGGGGCGAGGGGGGCGTCGTGGAGTTCCTGCACGTGGACAAGAGTACGGTCCGTCCCCCTCGCATCCCGGCGGGGCACTCAGTGGCTCGGCTTCCGCTCGTCCAGGCGCCGCTCGGCCTCGTCCCAGGCGAGGGGGAGTTCGGCGGCGGGAACGGTCCAGTAGGTGAAGGCGGATTCCTTCATGTAGGCGCTGGCGGCGCGGGAGCTGGAGCGGTGGGGCTCGCTGCGGGCGAAGCGGTAGAGGGCGTCCCGGTCCTCCCAGGCGGAGAGGGTGAGGAAGGTGCGGCGGAAGACGCGGGCCCGGAGGGCGGCGCCGTGGGCGCCGGGGGCCTTGCGGACCTGGGCGACGATCCCGGGGGCCTTGAGGAAGAACTTGAAGGCGCCCGCGAGGGTGGCGGTTTCGAAGCGGGAGGCCATGACGTAGACCTCGGCGTCGGGGGCCGGCGGGGTGGGCGTGGTCCAGGGGATGTCGGGCATGGCTGGGCTCCTTCGGTTTCGGATCCAGATCGGGCCGCGCAGGGAGTAAGGGGCGCCAGCGCCTCTTGAGTCGTACGCATCGTAATGGGCCGTGCGGGAGTTTGGGTAGTACATTGCGGGCTGGGATTCAGCTGGCGGCGGTCACCTCGGGCGTGCGGGCGGACGGGGTGGCGGCGGCCGGGGCCGGGGACGGCCGCTTGGTTCCGCGGGGCAGGAGCAGGGCCAGGGCGGCGGCCAGGGCGACGGCGGCGGCGCCGATCCACAGGGCGGGGACGGTGCCGTCGGTGAAGGCCCGCGGGGTCTCGTAGCCGCCGCGGGCGGAGAAGACGGAGGCGAGGACGGCCACTCCGAGGGCGCCGCCGACCTCCCGCAGGGCGTTGTTGGTGCCTGAGGCCTTGCCCTGGTCGGCGGGGGCCACGGTGGACATCAGCACGTGGCTCGCCGGGGCGAAGTACAGGGACATCCCGATCCCGCTGAGGACGAGGGCCGGCAGTTGGGCGGTGTAGGAGACGCCGGGGGTCAGGACGAGGGCGAACCAGGCGAGGCCGAGGGACTGGAGGGCCAGTCCGGCGACGACGACGGGGCGGCCGCCGATCCGGTCGGCGAGCGTCCCGGCGAGCGGGGCGACGACGATCCCCATGCCGGTCCAGGGGAGCATGCGCAGGCCGGCCTCGGTGGGCGAGTAGCCGGCGACGCCCTGGAGGAACTGGCTGAGCAGGAAGATCGACCCGAACATGCCGAGGTACATCAGCAGGCTGGCGAGGTTGATCCCGAAGAAGCCCCGGTGGCGGAAGAGGCGCATGGGCAGGATGGGGTTGGCGTTGCGGAAGCCGTGGTGGACGAAGCCGCCGACGAGGGCGCTGCCCGCGATGAGGCCGGTGAGGACGGGGGCGCTGGTCCAGCCGTGGGCGTTGGCGTTGACCAGGCCGTAGACGATGCCGAAGAGGCCGCCGCTGACCAGGAGGGTGCCGGGGACGTCGAGGCGGGCGTCCGGGGCGGTGGACTCGGCCAGGCGCAGCCGGGCGAGCGGGATCAGGGCCAGGCCCACGGGCACGTTCAGCCAGAAGATCCACTGCCAGGAGACGTGCTCGGTGAGGCTGCCTCCGATGAGGGGGCCGCTGGCGACGGCCAGGCCGGTGACGGCTCCGTAGATCCCGAGGGCCATGCCCCGGCGGGCGGCCGGGACGGCGGCGGTGAGCAGGGTGAGGCTGAGCGGCATCATGACCGCCGCGCCGGCGCCCTGGACGGCGCGGGCGGCGATGAGCTGGCCTATGCCGGGCGAGAGGGCCGCGGCGGCGGAGGCGCCGCTGAAGAGGGCGAGGCCGGCGGTGAACAGCCGGCGGCGGCCGAAGCGGTCGCCGAGGGCGGAGCCGAACAGCAGCAGGACGGCGAAGGTGAGCGTGTAGGCGTTCACCGTCCATTCCAGGTCCTCCAGCTTCCCGCCGAGGTCGGCGCGGATGGCGGGGAGGGCGGTGGTGACGACGAGGTTGTCGAGGGCGGCCATGAAGCCGGCGGCGCCGGTGAGGACGAGGGCCCAGACCGCGGACGGCCCGAGTTTCTGCTGGGTCATGCTTCCCCCTGCGAGAGTTTGTTAGTTATTGCTGACTAACTTTCATGGGCAGACGGATACGGGGCCACGTCCGGCCCCGCTCCTCACACCGCGCGGCCGCCCGCCGGGCCGCGCACCGAACCGGCCGCCTTGTCGACGGCGCCCGGGAAGCCGCCCCAGATCCGGTGGCCGGACGGGAACCCCATGGCGGACAGGGTGTTGATGAGCATCCCCTGCGCCATGAAGGCGGTGGTCTCCTGGACATCGCCGAGCGGGATCCCGACGGTGTCCCACAGCTCCAGCCAGCCGGCCCGTACGAGCTCACCGAGCTCGCGGTCCCCGGCGGCCTCGGCGGCGGCCACCGTGACGTACATCTGGAGCTGCATCTGGAGCATCGCCGGGTCCTCGGCGATCAGCCGGACGTAGGCCTCGCCCATGGCGGCGCGGGCCTCCTCGCCGTGCAGCCCCTCGGCGGCGTCGGCGAAGACCTTGCGGGTGCTCTCCAGGCACCGCCCGGCGGCGGCCAGGAAGATGGCCTTCTTGCCCGGGAACAGGCGGAAGAGGTACGGCTGCGAGACCCCGACGCGCTTGGCGATCGCCTCGGTGGAGGTCCCGTGATAGCCGCCGCGCGCGAACTCCTGGATCGCGGCGCGGATGACGCTCTCGCGCCGCTCGTCCGCACTCATCCTTGCCATGCAGAGAAAGTTAGTACTCAATCACTAACTTGGTCAAGGGGGTGGGTCCGAAGGAACGGGCGGAGGGGGCGCGGGGTGGTCGCCCCGCGCCCCTGCCCGTCGCCAGGCGGCCGGTCAGGCCAGCCGGACCACCGCACGGGACATGCCCAGGACCTTCTGGCCGGCGCTCATCGCCGTCAGGTCGACCCGGACGCGGTTGTCGTCCAGCTTCTGCGCGACCTTGGCGGTGACCTCGATCAGCGCGCCCTCGTCGTCGTTCGGGACGACGACCGGCTTGGTGAAGCGGACGCCGTACTCCACGACCGCGCCCGGGTCGCCGACCCAGTCGGTCACGACGCGGACCGCCTCGGCCATGGTGAACATGCCGTGCGCGATGACGTCCGGCAGCCCGACCTCCTTGGCGAACTTCTCGTTCCAGTGGATCGGGTTGAAGTCACCGGAGGCGCCGGCGTAGCGGACGAGCGTGGCCCGGGTCACGGGGAAGGACGCCGCCGGGAGCTCGGTGCCGACCTCGACGTCGGCGTAGTGGATCTGCGCGGTCATCTCAGGCCTCCTCGGGGGCGCGGGACACGAGCTTGGTCCACGCGGTCACCACGTGCTCACCGGACTCGTCGTGGACTTCGCCGCGGATGTCGATGATGTCGTTGCCGGCCATCGTCTTCACGGCCTCGATGGTGGAGGTCACGGTGAGCCGGTCGCCCGCGCGCACGGGGCGCACGTACGCGAACTTCTGGTCGCCGTGCACGACGCGGCTGTAGTCCAGGCCCAGCTGCGGGTCCTCGACGACCTGGCCCGCGGCGGCGAAGGTGATGGCGAACACGAAAGTCGGCGGGGCGATCACGTCCTGGTGACCGAATGCCTTGGCCGCCTCGGGGTCGGTGTAGACGGGATTCTCGTCACCCACCGCGACCGCGAATTCGCGGATCTTCTCCCGGCCGACCTCATACGGTTCGGTGGGCGGGTAGGTCCGCCCCACGAAGGCCTGGTCGAGTGCCATGGCTCACTACCTCCTGTGGAAGGGGCTCCGGATCAAGGAACCGGTGCGGAAACGACACGAGGCCGCCCCCCAGAAGGGGACGACCTCGTGAAGGTGCCTGTGCGGAGACTTCGCCAGTGACTAGCGGGTCTCGCGGTGCGCGGTGTGCGAGTTGCAGCGCGGGCAGTGCTTCTTCATCTCCATGCGGTCCGGGTTGTTACGCCGGTTCTTCTTGGTGATGTAGTTCCGCTCCTTGCACTCCACGCAGGCCAGCGTGATCTTCGGGCGGACGTCGGTGGCAGCCACGTGAGTGCTCCTTGACGGACTATGGGACGGATGAACGCATAAAAGAGTAGCCGATCGGGAGACCGACCCCGCAATCGGCTACTGGGTGTGGTAGCGGCGACCGGACTTGAACCGGTGACACAGCGATTATGAGCCGCTTGCTCTACCGACTGAGCTACGCCGCTTTGATGAGATCCGTTCCCCGCCCGAGGGCGGGGAACCTCTCTCACCAGAGCCCCAATGCGGAATCGAACCGCAGACCTTCTCCTTACCATGGAGACGCTCTACCGACTGAGCTATTGGGGCGAGCGAGGAAGACATTACACGGTTGCGCGCCGATCGCCCAAATCCTTTGGGGGGACTGGGCTCGGACCGCCCGCGCGCCTCTTTCCCGATCGCCCGCGGGGCGCTCTCCCGGCACAAACGGGCCCTTTTGTGTCCGGGGTCACAGCCGCACCGCCGCTCACGCGGCGTCGGCCCCGCAGGGGGGCGTGTCCGGGGGTCACGAGGCGCGTGGGCACCACACCGGTACGACTATTGCGCTCCTCCGCGAACCCGGGAGCCCCGCACCCTAGGCTCTGAGCACGCTGCGTGATCTTGGGCCGCGGGCTGCGGCCACGGCTCAGGAACCGCCCGAGCCGCCGCAGGAGCGCGATGTCCGACAGCCAGCCGCAGCAGCCGTCCCCCTCACCCCGCAACCCATCCGGCAACCCGGGCGGAGGCCCGCCCAAGGGTTCTGCGGGCGGCCCGCCCAAGGGCGGCGCGGGAGGGCCGTCCCGGGCGTCCGGGGGGCCGGGCCGGAGCGCGGCCGCCGGGCCGGGCCGCACGCCCGCCGACGGGCCCGCCCGCACCTCGGGCCGCGCGCCCGCCGGCGGCTCCGCCCCCGAGGCCACGGGGCTCCTGCTCACGGGCGCCCGGCTCACCGACGGGCGCACGGTCGACGTCCGGCTCAGCGGCGGCCGCATCCAGGCCGTCGGGACCGGGGGCAGCCTCCCGGCCCCCGCCCTGGCCCGGGTCGACCTGCGCGGCTACCTGCTGCTGCCCGCCCCGGCCGAGCCGCACGCGCACGGGGACACCGCCCTGACCGCCGACGGCGAGGGGCCCGTGTCGTACAGCCGCGACGAGGTGCAGCGCCGGGCCACCGAGGCGGCGCTGCTCCAGCTCGGGCACGGGGCCACCGCCGTGCGGTCCCACATCCGGATCGGCGACGTGCACGGGCTGGGGCCGATGGAGGCCGCGCTCCAGGCCCGCCGCTCCCTGCGCGGGCTCACCGACCTGACCGCGGTGGCGGTGCCCCGGCTGCTGACCGGGGTGGCCGGGGCCGACGGGCTGGCGATGCTGCGCGACGCCGTGAAGATGGGCGCCTCGGTGATCGGCGGCTGTCCCGACCTGGACCCCGACCCGACGGGCTTCGTCGAGGCGGTCCTGGAGCTGGCCGCCGAGCACGGCTGCCCCGTGGACCTGCACACGGACGGGGACGACCCCGGCCGCCTCGGCCGGCTCGCGGCGATGGCCGGCGGACTGCGGCCCGGGGTGACCATCGGCCCCTGCGGCGGGCTGTCCCGGCTGCCGCTGGACGCCGCCTCGCGCGCCGCCGACCAGCTCGCGGCGGCCGGCGTCCGGGTCACCTGCCTCCCGCAGGGCGACTGCGCCGCCCTGGAGCGCCGCGGCCTGCGCACCGCCCCCGTACGCCTGCTGCGCGCCGCCGGGGTCCGGGTCGCCGCCGGGAGCGGGGCGCTGCGGGACGCGGGGAACCCGGTCGGCCGGGGCGACCCCCTCGAAGCCGCCTACCTGCTGGCCTCCCAGGGCGGGCTGCGCGCCGCCGAGGCCTACGACGCGGTCAGCGCCGCCGCCCGCGAGGCGATGGCCCTGCCGGAGGTCCGGGTGGAGGCCGGCTTCCCGGCGGAGCTGCTCGCCGTGCGCGGGGAGCGGATCGCCGGGGTGCTGTCGCTGGCGTACAGCCGGATCGTGATCCACCGGGGGCGGGTGGTAGCCCGGACGAGTGCCGTACGGGAGTACTGCGACTCGGCGGTCGCGGTGGCCCTGGACCTGCCCCGGCAGGGCCGGATGGAGCCCGGCCCCTGAGGGCCGGCCGGGCGTTCGCGGGCGGGGTCGCCCGGGTCGTCGTACGGTCGGGACATGCGCATCGTCATCGCGGGTGGACACGGTCGGATCGCGCTGCGGCTGGAGCGCCTGCTCGCCGCGCGCGGGTACGAGGTCGCCGGGATCGTCCGGGACCCGGAGCAGGGCGCCGATCTGCGCGCGGCCGGCGCGGAACCGGTGCTGTGCGACCTGGAGTCGGCCTCCGTGGAGCACGTGGCGGGGATCCTCCAGGGCGCGGACGTCGCGGTGTTCGCCGCCGGAGCCGGTCCGGGCAGCGGTGCGGCGCGCAAGGAGACCGTGGACCGGGGGGCGGCGGTGCTGTTCGCCGACGCCGCCGAACGGGCCCGGGTGCGCCGCTTCCTGATGGTCTCCTCGATGGGCGCGGACGCCCGGCACGAGGGGGACGAGGTCTTCGACGCCTACCTGCGGGCCAAGGGCGAGGCCGACGACCACCTGCGGACCCGGCTCGGCCTGGAGTGGACGATCCTCCGCCCGGGCGTCCTCACCGACGACCCCGGCACGGGGCTGGTCCGGCTGGAGGCGCGCACCGGGCCGGGCAGCGTCACGCGGGACGACGTGGCGGCGGTGCTCGCGGAACTGGTCGAGACCCCGGCGACGGCCGGCCTGACGCTGGAGCTGCTGTCGGGCTCGACGCCGGCCGCGGTCGCGGTGAAGGACGTGGCGGGCAACTGAGCCGCCGTAGGGCACGACGGGCCGTCACATCCCCTTCGGGTCAAGGCTGGAGGTCGGCTTCCAGCGCGGTGTCGGCGCGACCGACCGGCCCGCGCCCGAACTGCTCCTGGTAGGCCTGCCGGATCCGTTCGGCACGGGCGCCGCGCTCGGCCGCCTCCTCCTGGTGCGTCCCACGCCGCGAGAACGACCGGCCGCCCGGTTCGGTGCGCGGTGGGGGCCGATAGGGTCACCCGGAATCCGGCCGCAGGGGGCGGCCGCGGGGGGACCGGGACACGGCATGGGCGACGGGAACTGGCGGCTCGGCGCGGCGGAGGGCGGCCGGCTCGCGGCCAGGTGGTGGAAGTGGGCGCTGTCCGCGCCGGAGGGCGAGAGCCCGGTGGCGGACACGACGGGCGCCTACGCCGGCCGGCGGCAGCCCGAGGACCTGTGGTTCCTGGCGGGCACCCACGGCGGCCGGGTGGTGCGCCGGTGCCGCGTCCCGACGGGCCGTCCGGTCTTCTTCCCGGTGCTGAACACCAGGCGCGCGGCGGTGCCGTTCCTGACGAAGCCGTCGCGGCTGGAGCCGACGCGGGCCTCGGCGGCACTGAACGGCTCCCCGCTGCCGCTGCGGGAGTTCGTCTCGAAGCCCTTCCCCGTCCTGGGGATACCGCAGGTCGCCTGGGGCCTGTGGTGCGCACTCGACCCGCTGCCGCCGGGCCAGTTCGTCCTGGAGATCGACGCGGCCGCCACGAACGGCTTCTGGCTCGACACGACCTACCACCTGACGGTCACCGCGCCGTAGACCGGCCGCGGCACTACGAAGAAACCCCCGTCCACTGCGCTTCCGCAGATGAACGGGGGTTCCACTCGCGTGGCGGCGCCAGGATTCGAACCTGGGTAGGCTAAGCCGACGGATTTACAGTCCGCTCCCATTGGCCACTCGGGCACACCGCCATGGGATGTCGCCTGGATCCCTCCGCCTCGCGGCGTCGTTCCCTGGCAACGACGTAAACGATACCTGATGTGCGGGGGTGCTTCGCCACCGGATTGATCAGCACTTCCGCCGGGTGCGGTGGCTAGGCTTTGCGGAGCGGTCCGGGGATGTCCGGCCGCGGCCCTCCGGGGCATACCGCAGCCGACTTCAAGGAGCCACAGCACATGGCCGACTCCAGTTTCGACATCGTCTCGAAGGTCGAGCGGCAGGAGGTCGACAACGCCCTCAACCAGGCCGCCAAGGAAATCTCGCAGCGCTACGACTTCAAGGGCACCGGCGCCTCGATCTCCTGGTCCGGCGAGAAGATCCTGATGGAGGCGAACGGCGAGGAGCGGGTCAAGGCCATCCTCGACGCGTTCCAGACCAAGCTGGTCAAGCGCGGGATCTCGCTGAAGGCGCTGGACGCCGGCGAGCCGCAGCTGTCCGGCAAGGAGTACAAGATCTTCGCGACGATCCAGGAGGGCATCTCCCAGGAGAACGCCAAGAAGATCGCGAAGATCATCCGGGACGAGGGCCCCAAGGGCGTCAAGGCCCAGGTTCAGGGCGAGGAACTGCGCGTCAGCTCCAAGAGCCGCGACGACCTCCAGGCCGTGCAGGCCCTCCTCAAGGGCAAGGACCTGGACTTCGCCATCCAGTTCGTGAACTACCGCTGACCTGCGCGTACGTCGCTGATCGGACCCCGTGGGGCACAACGGGGGCGGATCGCCGGGGGCTCCCGGCGGGCGCCCGCGTTGTGCCCTTCGCCGTGTCGGCGCCCGGGGCGTGTGCCCGGCGTGAGCGGCGCGCGCTCCCGTCCGGCCCCCCTGTGGTGACTGGGCGCCGACGGGCGCGCCCCACAGGCTGGGTGACATCCGTCACCGTCCTCACGAGGGGGTTCCCGCATGCCTGGGGCCGGCAGTTTCCGAGCGGACCTCGGGGCGTCCGTCGTCGTCGCGCTGGTGGCTCTCCCGCTCTGCGTCGGCGTAGCCGTCGCCTCCGGCGTCCCCGCCGAGCTGGGGATCGTCACCGGGGTCGTGGGCGGGCTGGTCACCGGCTGGTTCCGGGGCAGCGAGCTCCAGGTCAGCGGGCCCGCCGCCGGGCTGACCGTCCTCGTCTACGAGGCCGTGGGCAGCTACGGCCTGCCCGCGCTGGGGGTCCTCGTACTGGCCGCGGGCCTGGTCCAGCTGGGCCTGGGCGCACTGCGGTTCGGGCGGTGGTTCCGGGCGATCTCGCTGGCCGTGGTGCACGGGATGCTCGCCGGGATCGGGCTCGTGCTGATCGCCGGGCAGCTCTACGCCCTCGGCGGGGTGCGGGCCCCCGGACAGACCCTGGCCAAGCTGGGCGGGATGCACGAGCTGGGGGCGCGGGCCGACTGGGCCGCCGTGGCGCTGGGGGCGGGGACCATCGCCGTCCTGGTGCTGTGGCGGCGGGTGCCGGCGCGGCTGCGGGTGGTGCCGGGTGCGCTCGTCGGGGTCGCGGCCGCCACCGCCGCGGCCGCGCTGCTGCGGCTGCCCGTCGAGACCGTCCGGGTGACGGGGGTGCTGGAGGCCGTGTCGCCGCCGGGATGGGCGGACTTCGGGGTGCTGGGCTCCGTGGGGGCCGTCGGGACGGTGGTGGCGCTCGCGCTGATCGCCTCCGCCGAGACCCTCTTCAGTGCCGCCGCCGTGGACCGGATGCACGAGGGGCCGCGCACCGACTACGACCGCGAGCTGGTCGCGCAGGGCTTCGGCAACGCGGTGTGCGGGCTGCTGGGGGCGCTGCCGATGACCGCCGTCATCGTGCGCAGTTCGGCCAACGTGGAGGCCGGGGCGCGTACCCGGGCGTCCCGGATCCTGCACGGGGGCTGGCTGCTGCTGTTCGCCGTGGCGCTGCCGCAGCTGCTGGAGGTGGTGCCGCTCGCGGCGCTCGCCGGGGTGCTGCTGCACGCGGGCTGGAAACTGCTGCCGGCGCGGGCGGTGGCCGCGCTGTGGCGGACGCACCGGGGCGAGGCGGTGGTGCTGGTGGTGACGGCCGTCTCGATCCTGGCCACCAGTCTCTTCGAGGGGGTGCTGGTCGGGCTGGGCCTGGCGGTGGCCAAGGCCGCCTGGGAGACCTCCCACGTGCACGTCGAGGAGGTCTGGGAGGGTGAGGAGCTGTGCGTGCGGGTCGTGGGGAACGCCAGCTTCCTGCGGCTGCCGAAGTTGCTGGACTCCTTGGAGGCCCTGCCGCACGGGGCGCCGGTGCGGCTCGACCTGAGCGGGCTGCGCCACCTGGACCACGCCTGTCTGACGGCGCTGGAGGGCTGGGAGCGCAAGCGGGCACCGCTTCCCGGACGCGAGGGCGTCATCTAGCCCGGCTACCCTCCGCGCGTGGACAACCAGCTGAAGCGCACCCTGGGGGTGTCGGACGCCGTAGTGGTGGGGCTCGGCGCGATGGTCGGCGCCGGGATCTTCGCCGCCCTCGCCCCGGCGGCCCGCGCGGCGGGGGGCGGGCTCCTGGCCGCTCTGGCGGTGGCGGCCGTCGTGGCCTACTGCAACGCGCACTCCTCGGCGCGGCTCGCCGCCCGCTACCCCTCCTCGGGCGGCACGTACGTGTACGGGCGCGAGCGGCTCGGCCCCTTCTGGGGGTACCTGGCCGGATGGGGTTTCGTCGTCGGCAAGACGGCCTCTTGCGCGGCGATGGCGCTGACCGTCGGGGCGTACGTGTGGCCCGGGCGGGAGCACGAGGTGGCCGTGGCGGCGGTGGTGGCGCTGACCGCCGCGGGCTACGGCGGGGTGCAGAAGTCCGCCCGGATCGCCCGGCTGATCGTGGCGGTCGTGCTGGCGGTGCTGGCCGCGGTCGTCGTGGCCTGCCTGACCTCCGGCGCGGCGGGGGCGGGCCGGGTGGCCGGCGGCGGGTGGGGCGGCGGCTCCGGGTTGTTGCAGGGCGCGGGCCTGCTGTTCTTCGCCTTCGCGGGCTATGCCCGGATCACGACGCTGGGCGAGGAGGTGCGTGATCCGGAGCGCACCATCCCGCGCGCGGTGCCGCTCGCGCTGGGGATCGCCCTGCTGGTGTACACCGCCGTGGCGGTGGCGGCCCTGTCGGTGCTCGGTGCCGACGGGCTGGCGGGGTCGTCCGCCCCGCTGGCCGACGCGGTGCGCGCGGCCGGCCGGCCTGGACTGGTGCCGGTCGTCCGGGTGGGCGCGGCGCTGGCCGCGCTGGGCTCTCTGCTGGCCCTCGTGCTCGGGGTGTCGCGGACCACGCTGGCGATGGCCCGCGACGGCCATCTGCCGCGCGCGCTGGCCGCCGTGCATCCCCGGCATCAGGTGCCGCACCACGCGGAACTGGCCGTGGGCGCGGTGGTGGCGGTGCTCGCGGCCACCGCCGATCTGCGGGGCGCGATCGGCTTCTCCTCCTTCGGAGTGCTGGCCTACTACGCGATCGCGAACGCCTCCGCATGGACTCTCGGTTCAGATGTCAAGGGTCGTGCCGTGGCAGCGGCGGGGCTGTCCGGCTGTGTCCTGCTGGCCTGCGCCCTGCCGGCCGCTTCGGCGGCCACGGGCGCGGCGGTACTGGCCCTGGGCGCGCTGGCTTATGGAATCCGGCGCGGGCTCAGCTCCGGCAGCGGGAGTTGAACTCCGCCCAGAGGTCCAGGTCCCCCTGGTCCTCGTCCCACTCCTCGCGGAACCAGCCGGTGCCGTCGAGCCAGTCGCGGAGCCAGCCCGCCAGGCTCGGGGAGTGGTGGTACCAGGCGAGGTCGGGATCACCGGGATTGGGCTCGAAGAGGAGCATCCGGGCGGTGTCCGAGCGGCAGTCCACGCACGCGTACATGGCGCAGCCGAGGTCGGCTATCGGCAGGACGCCCTCCGGCCAGCCCCAGTCGGAGCCGCGGCCCCCCTCGTACTCCGCTACGGCCTGACGGAGCGGCAGCAGCCCGTATTCGGGCCCGAATCCGCCGTCGCCGACGCGCGTGTAGAGCGCGGCCAGCAGGGGCGGCAGGGCGAATCCCAGTACGTGCTCCGCCCGGTCGGTCTCCCCCTCCGCCAGGGGGACGGGAAGGGGCTTTCCGTGCTCGCGCACGGAGTGGCGTACGCGGTCGGTGACTTGCTCCAGCAACTGCTCGGTCTCGTTCATGTGTTCATGGTGAGGCAGAGCACTGACAGCCGTCCCGCCCTGTGGATAACTCAGGCGAGGACGACCTCGACGTGCTTCTCCTCGAAGAAGGCGAGCAGTTCGGAGAAGGGCGCCGGGCCGAAGGTCAGCGGCTGGACGCCGAGGCAGCGGCGGGCCGTCTCGTGGTCGTGCCAGACGAGGGTGAACGGCGAGGTCGCCCCGAATCCGCCGCCCAGGGCGTCCGAGACGCCGTTGAGGCAGCGGCCGAAGTATCCGCCGGGGCCGTTGACGGCCTCGCCGAGGGCGCAGAAGAAGCCCTCGTAGTCGGTGACGTGCCGGCCGTCGAGGTGGTAGGTGGCGCCGGCCGGGCGGTCCGGGCCCGTGCGGTGGTGGAGGGCGGGGTCCAGCCAGCGGGCCCGGCCGGAGGCGTCGAAGCCCGCCCACAGGTTGGGGACGGCCGGGCGGCCCTCGCGCCACAGCGGCCAGATCCCGGCGACGACCGGGGGCTGCGGGTCCATGTGCACGGTCAGGTCGTAGAGGCCCGGCCCGCGCGGGGAGGGCTCCCAGTCGACGATGTCCGGGTGTCCCACGACGGAGAGGACCTCGCCCGCGGTGTCCAGCGCGTCGAGGTGCCGGTAGGCGAGCCGTCGCTTGCGCCGGCCCTCCACCACGTCCCGCAGCGGCCCGTGCAGGGAGCATTTGAGGAGGCGTACGGGGTGGGGCTCCGGCTCCGCCACGGGCAGCACCTCGGCGAGGTCCCGGAAGTGGCCCAGCAGCCTGTCGTCGACGTCCGAGAGGCTGAAGCCCACCGACAGGGCGACCCGCTGCGGGTACCGCGGCTGCTGCTCGGAGCGTACGGCCTCGATGGTCACGTCCAGCCGCGACAGGTCACGGGCGGACGGCCGGGCGGACAGGACGCGGGCGTCCTCCAGGTACCACTCCCACAGCGGGGTGCCGTGCTCGTCGAGCGGCTTGAGGACCAGGAAGCCCAGCGCCGCCGGCAGCTCCCCCTCCCAGGCGCAGCCCAGCAGCTCGTAGCGGCGCCGCGGCGGCTCCGGCGGGTCGGCGAAGAGGTTCTCAGCCTCCTCGCACAGGGCCCACAGCTGCTCCTCCTCGTGGTCCTCGTCCTCGCCCCGGAGGGCGAAGCGGGCGCCCGCCGTCACCGGGAGGCGAAGGGGGCGTCGGTGGGGACGATCTCGCGGCCCAGGGGGAGGAGGGAGAGGGGGACCATCTTGAAGTTGGCGATGCCGAAGGGGATGCCGATGATCGTGACGCAGAGGGCGATGCCGGTGGCGATGTGGCTCAGGGCCAGCCACCAGCCGGCCAGGACCAGCCACAGGACGTTGCCCACGCAGGACGGGGCGCCCGCGTCGCGGCGCTCGACCGTGGTGTAGCCGAAGGGCCACAGGGCGTAGACGGCGATGCGGAAGGCCGCTATGCCGAAGGGGATGCCGATGACCGTGACGCAGAGGATCAGGCCGGCCAGGCAGTAGCCGAGGAACAGCCAGATCCCGCTGAGCACGAGCCATATGACGTTCAGGATGGTTTTCACTGGCTGCGGCCTGCCATCTGTTCGAGCCGGGCGATGCGCTCGGCCATCGGGGGGTGCGTCGAGAACAGCTTGGAGAGTCCCTGGCCCGGGCGGAAGGGGTTGGCGATCATCATGTGGCTCGCCGTCTCCAGCCGGGGCTCCGGGGGCAGCGGAAGCTGTTTGGTGCCGGCGTCGAGCTTGCGCAGGGCTCCGGCCAGTGCGAGGGGGTCGCCGGTGAGCTGGGCTCCGGAGGCGTCCGCCTCGTATTCGCGCGAGCGGCTGATGGCGAGCTGGATCACCGACGCCGCGAGCGGGCCGAGGAGCATGATCAGCAGCATGCCGAAGATGCCGGGGCCCTCGTCGTCGTTGGAGCGGCCGACCGGGATCAGCCAGGCGAAGTTCACCAGGAACATGATCACGGAGGCCAGGGCTCCGGCGACCGAGGAGATCAGGATGTCCCGGTTGTAGACGTGGCTCAGCTCGTGCCCGATGACCCCGCGCAGCTCTCGCTCGTCGAGGATGCGCAGGATGCCCTCGGTGCAGCAGACGGCGGCGTTGCGCGGATTGCGGCCGGTGGCGAAGGCGTTGGGGGCCTCGGTCGGCGAGATGTAGAGGCGGGGCATGGGCTGGCGCGCGGACGTGGAGAGCTCGCGGACCATGCGGTAGAGCTCGGGGGCCTCGAACTCGCTGACGGGGCGGGCGCGCATCGCGCGTAGCGCCAGCTTGTCGCTGTTCCAGTACGCGTACGCGTTCGTCCCCAGGGCCACCAGGACAGCGACGATCAGGCCGCCCCGCCCGAAGAAGCTGCCGATGACGATGATGAGTGCGGACATCCCGCCGAGGAGTACGGCGGTCTTCAGCCCGTTGTGCCGGCGGTGCACGGTACGCCCTCCAAGTGGTGCGTCAGGGGAGCCCCGTCGTGGATCTGAGGGTCTTCGGTCCAGTGGACCCTCCCTTTGTGGTCAACGCGAGGTGGCGGCGTCTGGTTCCCGGCGCGCGTCCGCCCACCGCCGCCCCGGTGGCACGGGCCGGGGACGGCGGTGGGCGTTGGTCCGTACGGGTGAGGGCCCGCGGGGCGGGCGCGGCGGGCGGGCTACAGCGGGAAGAGGGTGCCCGCGGCGAACCGCAGGACCAGCTGCGGGGCGCCGGACAGGACCAGGGCGGTCACGGCGGTGAGGGCGATGGCCGCCGTGAGGGGCCAGGGGGCCTTCGTACGGGCCGCCGGGGCCTCCCCCTCGGTCTGCGGGGTGCGGAAGAGCAGGGCGGTCCAGCGCAGGTAGTAGTACAGGGCGACGACGACGTTGACGGCCATGACCACGGCGAGCCAGCCCAGGCCCGCGTCGACGGCGGACCGGAAGACGGTGACCTTGGCGAAGAGGCCGATGATGCCCGGCGGCAGGCCGGCCAGGCAGAGCAGGAAGAAGGCCAGCGACAGGGCGGCGGCGGGACGCTCGGCGTACAGGCCGCGGTAGTCCTCGATCCGGTTGAGCGGCCTGGTCCGGGCGACCAGCGCGGCGACGGCGAAGGCGCCGAGGTTCACGGCGGCGTACATGAGGGCGTAGGCGACGGTGGAGCCGATCTGGTCGCGGTCCGAGTAGGCGGCCGCGGCGATCGGGACCAGGAGGTAGCCGGCCTGGCCGACGGAGGACCAGGCGAGGAGGCGCACGGCGCCGTGCGCGCGGTCCGTGGACTGGCGCAGGGCGGCGGCGTTGCCGAGGGTCATGGTGAGCGCGGCGAGCACGGCCAGGGCGGGGCCCCAGACGTCGGAGTAGGCGGGGAAGGCGATCACCGTGACGAGGATCAGGCCGGTGAAGCCGACGGCCTTCCCGATCACCGACAGGTAGCCGGCGACGGGCAGCGGGGCGCCCACGTAGGTGTCGGGGACCCAGAAGTGGAAGGGGACGGCCGCGGTCTTGAAGGCGAAGCCGACGAGGGTGAGGGCGACGCCCGCCATGGCGAGGGTGTCGAGCTGGCCGGGGACGTCCTCCAGCCGGTCGGCGACCCGTGTCAGGTGCAGGGTGCCGGTGACGGCGTAGACGAGGCTGACGCCCATCAGGGAGACGGCGGTGGCGGTGACCGAGGAGAGGAAGAACTTGAGGGCGGCCTCGGAGGACAGCCGGTCGCCGCGGCGCATGCCGACGAGGGCGAAGGCGGGCAGCGAGGCGACCTCCAGGGCGACGATCAGGGTGGCGAGGTCGCGGGAGGCGGGCAGCAGGGCGGCGCCGGCGGCGGAGGAGAGCAGCAGGAACCAGTACTCGCCGGCCGGGATGCGGCCCTCGCGGACGACGGTGACCGACAGCAGGGCGGTGACCAGGGCGCCGGCCAGCACGAGGAACTGGATGACGAGCGCGAAGTGGTCGGCGGTGTAGCTGCACGCGCCGGGGTCGGCGGTGAGGCAGAAGGTGGTGCGGTCGCCGGCGCGCAGCGGCAGCAGGGCGGCGGTCGCGGCGGCCAGGCCGGCGACGGAGATCCAGCCGAGGACGGGCTTGCGGGCCTCGGGCAGGAAGAGGTCGGCGACCAGGACGAGCAGGGCGACGGCGGCGGGGACGACCACGGGGGTGATCGCGAGCCAGTCGACGGACTGGACCAGGCTGGGGGTGTCGGCGGCCAGGGCCGTCAGGGCCGTCATGCGTTGCCTCCTGCGAGGAGCTTCTGTACGGCCGGGTCGGTCAGGCCGAGGAGGGTGGCGGGCCACAGGCCGGCGAGGACGGTGAGGGCGACCAGGGGGGTCCATGCGGCGAACTCGTAGCGGTGCACGTCCGCGAGGGTGAGCTCGGGGCCGGCCTTCGGGTCGCCCATGCAGACGCGCCGCACGACGACCAGCAGGTAGGCGGCGGTGAGCAGGGTCCCGAACGCGCCGACGGCCATGTAGGTGAGGAAGGCGGGGCGCGACAGGCCCGCGGCCGGGTCGAAGGCGCCGAACAGGGCCAGCATCTCGCCCCAGAACCCGGCCAGGCCGGGCAGGCCGAGGGAGGCGACGGCGGCGAACGCCAGGAGCGCGCCGAGGCGGGGGGCGCGGCCGTAGAGGGCGGCGCCGGTGGCTCCGGCGAGGGTGTCGATGTCGGCGGTGCCGTAGCGGTCCTTGAGGGCGCCGACCAGGAAGAAGAGGAGGCCGGTGATCAGGCCGTGGGCGATGTTCGCGAACAGCGCGCCGTTGACGCCGGTGGGGGTCATCGTCGCGATGCCGAGCAGGACGAAGCCCATGTGGCCGACGGAGGAGTACGCGATGAGGCGCTTGAGGTCGCCCTTGTTGCCCTTGCGGGCGAGGGAGAGGCAGGCGAGGGACCCGTAGACGATGCCGACGGCGGCGAGGGCGCCGAGGTAGGGGGCGAAGGTGTGCATGCCGTCGGGGGTGACGGGGAGCAGGATCCGGACGAAGCCGTACGTGCCCATCTTCAGCAGGACGCCGGCGAGGAGTACGGAGCCGACGGTGGGCGCCGCGGTGTGGGCGTCGGGCAGCCAGCTGTGCAGCGGCCACATCGGGGTCTTCACGGCGAGGCCGGTGCCGATGGCGAGGACGGCCAGGATCTGGGTGGTGTGGGTCAGTCCGCGGCCGTTGTCAGAGGCGAGTGCCACCATGTCGAAAGTGCCGCTGTTCAGTCCGATCAGCAGCAGTCCGAGGAGCATGACCACGGATCCGAGGAGGGTGTAGAGGATGAACTTCCAGGCGGCGGCCTGCCGCTGAGCGCCGCCCCAGCGGGCGATGAGGAAGTACATCGGGATGAGGACCATCTCGAAGGCGAGGAAGAACAGCATCAGGTCGAGGACGGCGAAGGTCGCGAGGGTGCCGGACTCGAGGACGAGCAGCAGTGCCACGAAGGCCTTCGGGGAGGGGCCCTCGGGGAGCTTGAAGTAGCTGTAGAGCGCGCAGAGGAAGAACAGCAGCGCGGTCATCAGGAGGAGGGGGAGCGAGATGCCGTCGACGCCGAGGTGGATCCGGATGTTCAGCGCCTGGATCCAGCTGATGTCCGTCGTCGCCTGGAAGCGGGACGGGGCGTCGTGGTCGAAGCCCAGGGTGAGGGCGACGGCCGCGGCGAGGATGACACCGGTGACGGTGACGCCGTGGCGGAGCACGGCCTGTTCGGGGCTCCTGCCCTTGAGCCCGGGCGGGGCCGGGAGGAGGGCCGCGACGGCGCCGAGGAGCGGTGCGGCCACGATGAACGCCAGAAGGAACTGCATCACGGACGGGCTGATATCGATCACGGCTGACTCTCGGCTCACGATCCGGCGTTGAGGTTGGCGAGGACGGCGGTGGCGATCGCCAGGACCACGGCGCCGGCGAGCAGGGCGCTCAGGTAGCTCTGCACGTTGCCGGTCTGGGCCCGGCGCACCAGGCTGCCGAGCAACCGGGGTCCGGCGCCCGCGCCACGGACGTAGGTGTCGACGACCTCGCGGTCGAGGAAGCGCACCAGGCTCGCGCCCGCGCGGACGGGGCGGACGAAGAGCCGGTCGTAGACGGCGTCGAGGTGGAAGCCGTCGGCGGCGTGCCGGTGCAGGGGGCCGAGGAGGGCCCGGCCGGGGTCGGGTGCGGGGGCGGCCGGTACGGCGGGGTGCTCGTGGGTCACCTCGGCCACCTCGGGGGTCTCGGCGGCGGACTCGGCCGCGGCGACGGACGCCGGGACGGCTCCTCCGTTGCGGATGCCGGCGGCGGCCCTGGCCGTGGCGCGCTGCCACAGGGCGTAGGTCAGGATCACGCCGATGAGCGCGGCGCCGGTGCCGAGGACCGAGGTGGTCACGGTCGGGGTGAGTTCCTTGCCGTCGAACCAGTCGGCGAGGGGGCCGGCAGCGAGGCCGAAGGCGATCGAGGGGACCGCGAGCAGCCACAGCACGCCGGTCATGGCGACGGGCTCCTTGCCGTGGTCGGGGGCGGCCGCGCCCCGGCCCCGGAAGGCCATCAGCCACAGCCGGGTGGCGTAGGCGGCGGTGAGCAGGGCGGTCAGCACCCCGGCGACGAGCACGACCCAGCCGGCCGCGCCGGGGGCCAGGGCGGAGTGTCCGCCGGCGGCGTGCTCGGCGGCGACGAGGACGGCTTCCTTGGAGAAGAAGCCGGCGAAGGGCGGGACGGCGGCGAGCGCGAGCAGCGCGATCGTGATCGTCCAGAAGGCGTCGGGGATGCGCTTGGCCAGGCCGCCCATGCGGGACATGGCGGCGAGGGAGTTCGTGCCGGCGGCGTGGATGATCACGCCGGCGCCGAGGAAGAGCAGCGCCTTGAAGGCGCCGTGGGACAGGAGGTGGAAGACGGCGGCCCCGCGGTCGCCGACGGCCAGGGCGCCGGTCATGTAGCCGAGCTGGCCGACCGTGGAGTAGGCGAGGACGCGCTTGATGTCGTCCTGGGCCAGGGCGGCGAGCGCCGAGCCGACCATCGTGATCGCGGCCATGGCAGCCATGACCACCAGGGCGGCGCGGGAGGCGGTGAAGACGGGGAGGAGGCGGGCGATGAAGTAGACGCCGGCGGCGACCATCGTCGCCGCGTGGATGAGCGCGGAGACCGGGGTGGGGCCCGCCATGGCGTCGGGGAGCCAGGTGTGCAGCGGGAACTGCGCGGACTTGCCCGCCACGCCGGCGAGCAGGAGCAGCGCGATGAGCGTCGGGTGGTCGAGCCCGCCCGCGGCGACGGCGCCGAGGATCTTGGTGATCCGGAAGGAGCCGGCGTCGGCGGCGAGCGCGAACAGTCCGATGAGGAAGGGGACGTCGCCGAGCTTGGTGACGAGGAAGGCCTTGAGGGAGGCGGAGCGGGCCGCCTCGGTCTCCCAGTAGTGGCCGACCAGGAAGTACGAGCAGATGCCCATGATCTCCCAGCCGACCAGCAGCACCATCAGGTCGCCGGAGTAGACGACGAGCAGCATGGCGGAGGTGAACAGTGAGACCAGAGCGGCGTACGACGGGTAGCGCGGGTCCTCGCGGAGGTACGCGGTCGAGTACAGCTGTACGCAGGTGGCGACCACTGCCACCAGGACGGCGACCAGGACCGCGAAGCCGTCGAGGTGGAGCGAGAGCTCGATGGGCACCGAGCCGGTCGGGGTCAGCTCGGTCGCCGTGTCGATCGCCTTGCCGCCTCCGTGGCGGACGGCGACGAGTACGGCGAGGACGGCCGAGGCCAGGGGCGGCAGGACGGCGAGCGGCCTGACGAAGCCGGGCGCGGCCCGGCCGAGGAGGAGTCCTGCCACCGCTCCCAGGAAGGGGAGGAGGGGGACGAGGACCGCGAGGGTCGTGGTGCTCACGCGGCGACCTCCGGCCGGGCGGTGGGGGCGGTCGGGTCGTCGGGGTGGCCGGGCTCGTGGCGCTCGGCGGTGTCGCGCAGCTTGTCGACGTCCGAGGTGCCCCGGTTGCGGTACACCATCAGCACGATCGCGAGGCCGATGCCGATCTCGGCGGCGGCGATGGCGATGGTGAAGAGGGTGAGGGCCTGGCCGGCGTGCAGGGTGTCGCGCAGCCAGACGTCGAAGGCCACCAGGTTGAGGTTGACGGCGTTGAGCATCAGCTCGACGGACATCAGGACCAGGATGGCGTTGCGGCGGGCGAGGACGCCGTAGAGGCCGGTGGCGAAGAGGAGGGCCGCGAGGACGGCGGGGTAGGCGAGGTGCATCAGCTCTGCCCCTTCTCGTTCACAGCACCGCTGCGGGCGGCGGCGTCCGCCGCGTCGGCGGCCTCTTCGGCCGGGGTCGAGCGGCCAGCACCGCTGCGGGCGGCGGCGTCGGCCGCGTCGGCGGCCTCTTCGGCCGGGGTCGAGCGGCGGGAGAGCACGATCGCGCCGATCAGGGCGGCGAGGAGGAGGACGGAGAGGGCCTCGAAGGGCAGCACCCAGTGCTGGAAGAGGATCTCGCCGGTGACCTTGGTGGAGCCCTGGGCGGGGCCGTCGAGGTCGATCCAGGTGGTGCGGAAGGCGTCGGCGACCACCCAGACGAGTGCGGCGCCGGCGGCTCCGGCGACGCCGAGGGCGACCCACCGGTTGCCGGAGTCGGCGTCCGGGGAGCGGCCGATGGGGGCCTTGGTGAGCATCAGTCCGAAGAGGAGGAGGACGACCACGGAGCCGAGGTAGATCAGGACCTGGACCCAGGCGATGAACTCGGCGGTCAGCAGCAGGTACTCGACGGCGATCCCGCCGAGCGCGACGACCAGCCAGAGGGCGGCGTGCACGAGCTGCTTGGTGGTGACCGTGACGAGCGCCGCGCCGAGGGTGGCGAGGCCGACGAGGACGAAGGCGATCTCGACGCCGGTCGGCGAGAGGAAGCCGGGGCCGGGCGTGGGCGCGGGGCCGCCGGGCACGGCCGCCGCGACGGCGGTCGCTGCCTTGGCCGCGGCCGCGGTGAGGTGGGCGGCGTACATCAGGCGGTGCCTCCCGCCGGGGTGTCGGGGGTGCCGTCGGCGGGCGGGGCGGCGGCCGCGGCGGCTGCCGCCTCGGCCTTCTCGGCGGCCTTGCGGGCGGCGGCGATCTCCTTCGGCTCCTCGGCGCCGGGGTCCAGCGCGGGCGGGGCCGGGACCGTCCACATCCACTCGCGCAGCTTGTCGCGCTCGTGGGTGAGCTCGTGGATGTCGGTCTCCGCGTACTCGAACTCCGGCGACCAGAAGAGGGCGTCGAAGGGGCAGACCTCGATGCAGATGCCGCAGTACATGCAGAGGGAGAAGTCGATGGCGAAGCGGTCGAGGACGTTGCGGCTGCGCTCGCGGCCGCCGGGGGTGGCGGCGGGCACCGTCTCCTTGTGGGAGTCGATGTAGATGCACCAGTCGGGGCACTCGCGGGCGCACAGCATGCAGACCGTGCAGTTCTCCTCGAACAGGCCGATGACCCCGCGGCTGCGGGGCGGGAGCTCGGGCTGTACCTCGGGGTACTGGGCGGTGTGCGCGCGCTTGGTCATCGTGCGCAGGGTGACGGCCAGGCCCTTGGCGAGGCCGGATCCGGGGATCGGGGGCATTACTGGATCGCCACCTTCACGATGCCGGTGAGCGCGATCTGGGCGAGCGCGAGGGGGATGAGTACGGTCCAGGCGAGCTTCTGGAGCTGGTCCTCGCGCAGGCGCGGGTAGCTCACGCGGAGCCAGATGACGACGAAGGCCAGGATCGCGGTCTTGAGGAGGGTCCAGACCCAGCCGAGGCCGTCGGCGCCGAGGGGGCCGTGCCAGCCGCCGAGGAAGAGGACGGTGGTCAGGGCGCACAGGACGACGATGCCGGCGTACTCGGCGAGCAGGAACAGCGCGAAGCGCAGACCGGTGTACTCGGTGTACGCGCCGAAGATGATCTCGGAGTCGGCGACGGGCATGTCGAACGGGGGCCGCTGGAGCTCGGCGAGGCCGGCGGTGAAGAAGACGAGCGCGCCGATGATCTGCCAGGGCAGCCACCACCACTCGAAGGCGTTCACGATGCCGGGCAGGGACACCGTTCCGGCGGCCATCGCCACCGAGGCGGCGGCGAGCAGCATCGGCAGCTCGTAGGCGAGCAGCTGGGCGGCGGTGCGGAGGCCTCCGAGGAGGGAGAACTTGTTGGCGGAGGCCCAGCCGCCCATCAGGCTGCCGAGGACGCCGATGCCCATGACGGCGAGGGCGTAGAAGAGGCCGGCGTCGATGACCTGCCCGACGGCGCTCTCGCTGGGGCCGATGGGGATGGCGATGAGGACGAGGAGGTAGGGCAGCAGCGCGACGGCGGGGGCGAGCTGGAAGATCCGCCGGTCGGCGTTGGCCGGGACGATGTCCTCCTTCTGCGCGAACTTCACGCCGTCGGCGACGAGCTGGGCCCAGCCGTGGAAGCCGCCGGCGTACATGGGGCCGAGGCGGCCCTGCATGTGCGCCATCACCTTGTGCTCGGTCTGCCCGATGACGAGCGGGAGCACGAGGAAGACGGCGAAGACGACGATCAGTCGCAGGGCGACGTCGAGGACGTCGTTCACGCGTCGCCTCCGGTGGTGTCGTGGTCGGGATCGGTGTCGGTGTCGGGGCCGGGGCCGGCTCCGGACCGCCGCTCGGGCTCGGGCTCGGGCGTGGCCGCGGGCTCGTCGAAGGCCGGCTTCGGGTTGTGCCAGGGCGCGTCCGCGCTGCGTGGGGCCGGGCGCCGGGGGGCCTCCGGCTCCGGGGCCTGACCGGCGGACCCGTCGGCGGCGGACCGGCTGCGGCGCGCGGGGCGCGGGGCCGCCGGCTCCGAGTCCGCCGGGTCCGGCCCGGTCTCCGCGGGCGGGACGGCCTGGCTCGCCGAGCCGTCCGCCGCCGAGCGGGTGCGGCGGGCCGGGCTCGGCGCGCCGGGCTCGGCCGGTTGGCCGGCGGGGGTGTCGGCCGGGGCCGCCTGGCTCGCCGAGCCGTCGGCCGCCGAGCGGGTGCGGCGGGCCGGGCGCGGGGCGCCGGGCTCGGCCGGTTGGCCGGCGGGGGCGTCGGCCGGGGCCGCCTGGCTCGCCGAGCCGTCGGCCGCCGAGCGGGTGCGGCGGGCCGGGCGCGGGGCGCCGGGCTCGGCCGGGGTGCCGGGGGTGGCCGGGGTGGCGGTGTCGGGTTCTGCTGGGGTGGCCTGGCTGGTGGGGGCGGCTGGGGTCGAGGGGGTGGTCGCGTCGGGCGGTGGGGGCGTCTGGCTTGCCGAGCCGGCCGTTACCGAGCGGGTGCGGCGGGGCGGGCGGGTGGTGCCGGGCTCCGGGGGTGCCGGGGCGGCCTCCGCCGCCTCGCCTTCCACGGGGCGGACGCGCCGCGCCGGGGCGCCCTCGCGCGCGGCGCGGGGGGTGCGGGCCGGGCGGGTCGGGGCCGGGGGGAGCTGGCCCTTGAGGGGGCCCCACTCGTTCGGGTCCGGGACGCCCGGCGGGAGCATCTGGCGGCGCTTGGGCGCGTCCGGGTCGTGTGCCTCGCCCGGCTCCTTGGCGCCGGGCCACGCCTTGGCGACCCGGGCCGCCAGGACGAAGTCCTTGCGCAGCGGGTGGCCCTCGAAGTTCTCGGGGAGCAGGAGGTGGACGAGGTGCGGGTGATCGGTGAAGGTCACGCCGAACATCTCGTACGTCTCGCGCTCGTGCCAGGCCGCGCCCGCGTAGACCGCGACCGCCGAGGCCAGGACCGGGGAGGCGTGCGGGACGGTCGTGCGGAGCAGGAGGCGGCGGACGCGGCCGCCTTCCAGGGCGACGACGTGCGCGCAGATCCGGAATCCGGTGCCCGGCTCGTCGACCGCGCTCAGCCAGTCGAAGTAGGTGCAGCCCAGCTTGTCGCGGGCGATCTCCAGCGAGGCGATCCAGGAGCCGGCCGGGACGTCGACGGTGAGGACGTCGTACGCGACGGAGGCCACGGCCTCGGCGCCGAAGACGGTCGGCGCCGCGTCGGGGAGGGAGTCGTAGAGGTTCACGCGCCGGCCCCCGGGGCGGGCGGGGGCGTGACCAGGCCGCTGGTGAGCTGCGCGACCGACGGCCCGTCCGCATACCGCTCGGCCAGCGACTCCCGGGCGATCTTCTCCTGGAGCTTGAGGATGCCCTGGAGCAGCGCCTCGGGGCGCGGCGGGCAGCCGGGCACGTAGACGTCGACGGGGATGATCTGGTCGACGCCCTTGGTGACCGAGTACGAGTCCCAGTAGGGGCCGCCGCAGTTGGAGCAGGCGCCGAAGGAGATGACGTACTTCGGTTCGGGCATCTGCTCGTAGAGCCGCTTGACGGCCGGGGCCATCTTGTCCGTCACCGTGCCCGAGACGATCATCAGGTCGGCCTGGCGCGGGCCCGGCGCGAAGGGGATGACCCCCAGGCGGATGAAGTCGTGCCGCGCCATGGACGCGGCGATGAACTCGATCGCGCAGCAGGCGAGCCCGAAGTTGAAGACCCACAGGCTGTAGCGGCGGCCCCAGTTCAGGACCACCTTCATCGGCTCGGGAGCCAGCCTGGAGAGGACCCCCAGTCGCCTGGGTTCCGGGAGGGATACGGGCTCCGGTGTCACGGCTGCCGGTGTCACGTCCATTCGAGGACGCCCTTCTTGTACGCGTAGAGCAGGCCGACGGCCAGGAATCCCAGGAAGACGAACATCTCCACCAGGGTCGTGGCGCCGTAGCCGGCGGCGGCGAACACCGTCGCCCACGGGAAGAGGAAGATCGAGTCGACGGCGAAGATGACGTAGAGGAACGCGTAGACGTAGTAGCGGACCTGGGTGTGCGCCCAGCCCTCCCCCACGGGGTCCACGCCGCACTCGTACGTCAGCAGCTTCTCGGGGGTCGGGACCACGGGCCGCAGCAGGCGGCCGGCGCCGAAGGCCACGGCGACGAAGAGCACGCCGAGGACGGCGAGCAGGCCGACGACCGCATAGCTGTGGAAGTAGTCCGCGGCGGTCACGGCCCCGGTCGATACCGTTGGTTCGGGCACGTCCGTTCCTCGCTCCTCGGCCACTGTCGACGTTCTCGATGATCTGGTACGGACGGGAGTCTAGGCCCTGGTCCGCACAGGGTGGGGTTACCCCCCGTTTACTCCCGCCTGGCCACCCCATGGCATTGCCGGGGTGGAATTGGCAGGCTGGCCGCATGACCGCGAACGATCATGACGCCGCCCTCCCTCCCGTCCGGCCCGCTTTTGACGGGGTCACGTGGAAGGAGATCGCCTACCTGCTGACCAATCTGCCGGTGGCGTTGGTCGGATTCGTTTACACGGTTGTCATGCTTGCGACGGCCGGCGGGCTGGCCGTGACGGTGGTCGGGCTGCCGGTGCTGGTGGTCGGCCTGTCCCTGGCCCGGGTGCTCGGGGTGCTCGAACGCGGACGGGCGCGGGCCCTGCTGGGTGTGCGGGTCGACGAGCCGAGCGCGCTGCCGGGGCCGCGCCGATCCGGCGGGTTCTTCCCCTGGCTGTGGGCGGGGATCAAGGACCCGGTGGCGTGGCGGACCGTGCTGTTCGAGCTGGTCCGGCTGCCGTGGGGGGTGCTGACCTTCAGTATCGCCCTGGTGGGGCTGTTCGTGCTGTGGCCGGTGCTGCCGTATGTCGTGCGGCTGCTCGCGAACCTCGACCGGCTGATGGTACGGGGTCTGCTGTCGCCCTCCGACGAGCTGGAGCGGCGGATCGCCGAGCTGGAGTCGGGGCGCGGGGTGGTCGTGGACACGGCGGCGGCCGACCTGCGGCGGATCGAACGGGACCTGCACGACGGGGCGCAGGCGCGGCTGGTGGCGCTGGCGATGGGGCTGGGCCTGGCGAAGGAGAAGCTGCTGGAGGACCCCGAGGGCGCGGCGGCGATGGTCGACGAGGCGCACGGGGAGGTCAAGCTCGCCCTGCAGGAGCTGCGGGACCTGGCGCGGGGGATCCATCCGGCGGTGCTGACGGACCGGGGGCTGGACGCGGCGCTGTCGGCGGTGGCGGCGCGGTGCCTGGTGCCGGTGAAGGTGTCGGTGCGGCTGGAGGAGCGGCCGGCGGAGGCGATCGAGGGGATCGCGTACTTCGTGGTGTCGGAGCTGCTGCAGAACGTGAGCAAGCACGCGGCGGCGCGGGGTGCGGCGGTCGAGGTGTGGCGGGAGGGGGCGCGGCTGCGGATTCGCGTCGCGGATGACGGCAGGGGTGGGGCGCGGATGTCCGGGGGGAGCGGGCTGGCGGGGCTCGCGGAGCGGGTGCGGGCCGTGGACGGGGGGTTCGTGGTGGAGTCCGCCCCGGGGGCGGGGACGGTGGTGGTGGCGGAGCTGCCGTGGCGCGGGCGCGGCTGAGGGGGCTGCCGGGGGGCGTCGACCTGGGGGGCGGGGTGGGGTGCGGGGGGAGCCGTGGCCCCGCCCCGCCCCTTCTCCGTTGGGTGGGGTTAACCCCCCTGGTGAGAGGCCCACCTGCCGGATGGTTTCCGGGGTGGGGCGCGGCGGAGGGTGGAGGGGTTGGTGGACGGATGAAGGGTGGTCGGGAGTATGGCGAGGCTTCGGGACGTGGTGGTGGCGCCCGTGGTGGGGCGGACCTGGCGGGAGCTGCTGTATCTGGTCGTCGGGCTTCCGCTGAGCACGCTGTACTTCGGGCTCACGATCGCCGGGCTGGCCGCCGGGGCCGGGCTGCTCGTGACCTTCGTCGGGGTTCCCGTGCTGGCCGGGGTGCTCGCCATGTGCCGGGGGTTCGGGATCGTGGAGCGGGCCCGGGTGCGGGGGCTGCTGCGGGTGCCGGTGCGCGAGCCGGCGCCGGTGCGGGCGGGGAAGCCCGGGGCGCCCGCGGCGGTGGGGGCGGTGCTCAAGAGCGGCAGCGCCTGGCGGCACGTGCTGTACTCGGTGATCCACTTCCCCTGGGCGGTGTTCTCCTTCTGCCTCGCGCTCACGCTCTGGGGCTACGGGTGGAGCATGCTGCTGTACCCGCTGTGGTTCTGGGTCTTCCCGGCCTTCACCGACCAGCCGGGGCTCCAGCTGTTCCAGAACGGCGACTACACCTTCTATCTGGATTCGCCGCTGACCATCGCCGCCGCGGGCCTGCTCGGCCTCGCGTTCACGCTGGCCACCCCCTGGGTCGTGCGCGGCCTGGTGACCGTCGACCGGGTGCTGGTCACCGGCCTGCTGGGCCGGTCCCGGCTCGACGACCGGGTCAGCGAGCTGGAGACCGACCGCGGGGTGGTCGTCGACACGGCCGCCGCCGACCTGCGGCGGATCGAGCGGGAGCTGCACGACGGGGCGCAGGCCCGCCTCGCGGCGCTGGCCATGGACCTCGGGCTGGCGAAGGAGAAGCTGGCCGAGGACCCGCGGACCGCCGCCCGCATGGTGGACGAGGCGCACGGGGAAGTGAAGATCGCCCTACAGGAGCTGCGGGACCTGGCGCGCGGGATCCACCCCGCCGTGCTGACCGACCGCGGGCTGGACGCGGCGCTGTCGGCGGTGGCGGCGCGGTGCGCGGTCCCGGTGCGGGTGGAGGTGGACCTGCCGGCCCGGCCCGCGCCGGCGGTGGAGGGGGTCGCGTACTTCACCGTGTCCGAGCTGCTGCGCAACGCCGGCGGGCACGCGGGAGCGCGGAGCGCCGGCGTGGACGTGTGGCGCTCCGGGCGGCGGCTGATGATCCGGGTCTCGGACGACGGCCACGGCGGAGACGCCGCCTCCGGGGGGACCGCGCTGCCGGCCGGGCTCGCGGAGCGGCTGGACGCGATGGACGGCGTGCTGGTCGTGGACTCGGCGGAAGGCCGGGGCACGGTGGTGACCGCTGAGCTCCCCTGGCGGGATTAGACGCCCGGGGCCGCGTCGCCCGTCCTTGATCCCGGCCGGACCGGAACCGAAGGTTCGGCTGGGATGCTTGGCATGCCGAGTAGGTATGCGAAGTGGCGGGAGTTTCACAACGTGGAAAACAGGGTGCGGGTCGTCATCGCCGAGGACTCAGTGCTGCTCCGTGAGGGCCTGACCCGGCTGCTGACCGACCGGGGGCATGACGTCGTGGCCGGCGTCGGGGACGCGGAAGCCCTGGTCAAGACGGTCGCGGAGCTGGCGGCCGAGGGAGCGCTGCCGGACGTGGTGGTGGCGGACGTACGGATGCCGCCGACGCACACCGACGAAGGAGTACGGGCCGCCGTGCAGCTGCGCCGCGACCACCCGGGGATCGGGGTGCTCGTCCTGTCGCAGTACGTGGAGGAGCAGTACGCCACCGAACTCCTGGCCGGTTCCAGCACCGGGGTGGGGTATCTGCTCAAGGACCGGGTGGCCGACGTCCGGGAGTTCCTCGACGCCGTCGTCCGGGTGGCCCGGGGCGGAACGGCCCTGGACCCGGAGGTCGTGGCGCAGCTGCTGGGCCGCAGCCGCAAGCAGGACGTGCTGGCCGGCCTGACCCCGCGCGAGCGCGAGGTACTGGGGCTGATGGCGGAGGGACGGACGAATTCCGCTGTGGCCAAGCAGCTCGTGGTGAGTGACGGAGCCGTGGAGAAGCACGTCAGCAATATCTTCATGAAGCTGGGCCTGTCCCCGAGTGATGGGGATCACCGGCGCGTACTGGCCGTTCTTACCTACCTCAGGTCTTGATCGACTGAGAGTCTGTCAGTCGGGTCACGCGGCGCCGCCGCACAACGGCCAGGTGATTTGGAATATTTCGAGTAGAGCACGACGTCTGTCGGACAGACCGCCCCGCGAGGGGCGGTCCAGAATGCGGGCGACCCAGGGACGGATGACGTCGCGGACGTAGGGTTGACCTTGGGAGTGAACGCCCGCGCCTCGAAGGAGGTCCAGTTCAGTGACCAGCCAGGTCAGTAGCCCGGCCGAGCAGGCCGACGGGGCCGGTGGGGCCATCGGTGAGCAGCGCGGGGCGCCTCGGACCGATGGAGCCGGCAAGGAGATCCGCCGTGTCGACCGGGTGGTCATCCGTTTCGCGGGTGACTCGGGTGACGGTATGCAGCTGACGGGTGACCGTTTCACCTCGGAGACGGCGTCCTTCGGCAACGACCTCTCGACG